>NZ_CP157794.1:2841500-3538500 GCF_040111675.1 Salinarimonas sp.
CACGACGCCGGTGGCCATCGGCGGCGTCTTGGCGATGGCCGCCGCGGCGAAGGCCGTGAGGCACACAGGCGGCGTCACGTTCGAATCCTGGCTGAGCCAGAAGATGATCATGTGGGCCGAGAGCAGCGCCAGCTTGACGGTGACGGGGTCGAGCACCTGCGGATAGACGAGGGTGAGCACCTCCGGGGGCATCGAGGCGATGAAGGCGGAGGCCGCCTCGCGCGACATCGGCGCGGCGAGCGCCGTCATGGCGTTCGGGTCGGCGAGCATCATCGTCATGCGCGCCGCCTCGGGCACGCCGCCTGTGACGAGGACGTCGATCAGCGCGTTGTTCTGGATCAGCGCATGGAGCGCCGGCGCCGAGAGGGTG
Organism: Salinarimonas sp.; assembly: GCF_040111675.1. Taxonomy (NCBI): domain Bacteria; kingdom Pseudomonadati; phylum Pseudomonadota; class Alphaproteobacteria; order Hyphomicrobiales; family Salinarimonadaceae; genus Salinarimonas; species Salinarimonas sp. The sequence goes on from NZ_CP157794.1 coordinate 2,841,871, forward strand.
GCGAGCACGATGTAGGACGCCGTCACCGGCAGGCCCATGCCGAGCACCAGCGAGGCGAGCGCGATCAGCACCAGCGCGATGATCAGGCTGTTGCCGGCCCATTCGTTGATCATCAGCGAGAAGGTGTTGCCCACGCCCGTCATGGCGATGACGTTGATCAGGAGCCCGACGGAGATGAGCAGCACCGCCGTCATGATCATGTTCTGCGAGCCGAGCGCCAGCGCGTCGAGGACGGCCCTCGGGCCCATCCGGTGCGGCGTGAACCAGGAGGCGACGATGCAGGCGACGATGGCGAAGCCGGCCGCGTAGACGGGCGTGTAGCCGGCGACGAGCAGGCCGATCAGCAGCGTCACCGGAATGAGGAAGGACGGCCCGCCCTTCTTGAGCACCTGCCACGCGGTCGGCGCGTCCGGGTCGCTCGCGGTGAGGTTCAGCTTCTTCGCCTGGATGCGCACGAAGAAGGCCACCGAGAGAAAGTAGACGATCGCGGGCAGGAAGGAGACCGCGACGATCTCGAGGTAGGAGATCTGGGTGTAGGTCGCCATCACGAAGGCGCCCGCGCCCATGATCGGCGGCATCAGCTGCCCGCCGGTGGAGGCCGCGGCCTCGACGCCGGCGGCGAACTTCGGCGGGAAGCCCGCGCGCTTCATCAGCGGGATGGTGATCACGCCCGTCGAGACCGTGTTCGCCACGGCCGAGCCCGAGATCGTGCCGGTGAGGCCCGACGACAGCACCGCGACGAAGCCCGGCCCGCCGACGAAGCGGCCCGCGACCGCGCGGGCGAGGTCGATGATGAACTCGCCGGCGCCCGAGCGCACCAGGAACGCGCCGAACAGGATGAACATGAAGACGAAGGTCGCCGAGATCAGCGCGATCGAGCCGAACATGCCCTCGTCGGAGAAGACCGAGCGGAACAGCAGCGTCTCGAGCGACAGGCCCGCGAATCGGAACACGCCGGGCGCCTCCGGCCCCCACCAGACCACGTAGGTGAGCGCGATCACGATCAGGATCGGGATGATCAGGCCCGTGGCGCGCCGGGTCAGCTCGATGGCGCCGCCGATGACGATGAAGGAGAGCACGTAGTCGAGCTGCGAGAGCTTCACGCCGCGGTCGTAGATCGCGTTCTGGTTCGAGATCAGCCACAGCGTCGCCACCGCCACGACGAGGCCGAAGACGACGTCGAAGGCGAGAACCGCGCGGGTCGCGCCGGGCGAGCGGGTGCGGAACAGCGGGTAACGCAGGGCGCACAGGAAGGCGAAACCCGCGAAATGGATCGCGGTGAGCCAGATCTGGTCGAAGGCGCCGAGCGTGTTGACCCAGATGTGGTAGAGCGCGAGCGCGATGCCGACGACCCAGGCGACGCGGCCGATCCAGGTGCCCTCGAAGGCGCGGACATGCGCCTCGACCTCTCCCTCGACGTCCTTGCGGGTGACGGGATTCTCGTCGCCGGCGGGGTCCAACCGGGGAGCGTCGGTCATGGAGGCGTCTTTCGTGTCGCGGGTCTATGGAGCCGCGCGATGCCGTATAAACCGCGAGGACGCAACGTGTTTTTCGACGCCGGGCGGAACGCGGAGTAGCGAGGCGGGGCGGCGCTCGACGACGCCGCCCCGCTTGAATCGTGGATCAGGGACGCAGACGATCTGGAATCGTCAGGCCCGCTTCCTCGAAGTACCGCAGCGCCCCGGGATGCAGCGGCAACGGCAGGCCCGCGAGGGCGGCGTCGAGGCTCATCGCGTTGGTGGCGGGGTGGATCGCCTGCAGGAAGGGCAGGTTCTCGAAGATCGCCTTGGTGATGAGGTAGACCGTCTCTTCCGGCACGTCCTCGTTCACGGCGAGGAAGTTCGGCTGGGCGATCGTGGTGATGTCCGCCTCCTGGCCGGGATAGGTGCCGGCCGGGATGGTGTAGGGCGTCCACAGGCTCTCGAAGGAGCCGTTCGCCTCGGTGATCTGCTCGTCGGTGAAGTCGAGCAACGTGATGCCGTCGCCGAGCGCGGCGAAGGCGCGGGTGACGCCCGCCACCGGCACGCCGCCCGGCGTCGACATGGCGACGATCTGGTTGTTCTGCATCGCGTCGGCCGAGGGGTTGTAGCCCATGTGGACGAGCTCGTACTCGGTCAGGGGCATGCCGAGATTGCCCATGATCACGGTGTTGGAACCGAGCGTGCCCGAGTTCTGCAGGCCCATCGACACCGCCTCTCCCGTGGCGGCCTCCATGTCGGCGATCGTGCCCGTGTCGGCCAGATCGGCGCGCAGCACGAAATGCTCGACGTTCGACCACAGCATCGAGATCGAGCGCAGGTTCTCCTGCGGGCCGGCCTCCTCGATCGGGCCCGAGCCCTGGCGGGCATAGGCGCCGAACAGGCCCTGGACGATGGCGAACTGGGCCTCGTCGTCGCGCAGCAGGCGGATGTTCTCGCCGGAGCCGGCCGAGGAGATCGCCGACATGTTGATGCCGTGCGCGTTCTGCAGGCGCACCTTGACCAGCGTCGCGATGGCGACGCCGACGGGATAGTAGGTGCCGCCGGTCGAGGCGGTCGCGAGCAGATAGTCCTGGCTCTCCTGCGCCGTGGCGGAGAGCGGAGCGAGCGACGCCATCGTGCCGGCCATGGCGGCGGCGATGAGCGAGCGGCGAAGCGTATCGGCCATCAAGTCCTCCCGTTGAGCGCGGCGGTGCCGCGTTTCGCCGTATTTAGAAAGGGCTCTCGCCGTTGGGTCAACCGCCACGCCTCCGGAAAAGACCGGACAGGTCCGGTTTCGGGATTTTCGCGGATTGCCGCACGACAATAAATGCGCTTATCGGTTGCGCATCAGGAGATCGATAATGCCCCGCGCCGCCTCCGCCGCGGGATCGGGAGGCGGCGGAGCGGAGGGCGACGGCTCCTGCGGGGTGGCGGCCGTCGGCGGCGCGCCGATGAGCCGCTCGATGCCGCGCGCCGCCTCCTCGCCCACGAGCCGCTCGATGGCCTCCCCCGCCGGCGGCGCGTCCAGGCCGAAGATCCCGGCGCCGAGCCCGCGCAGCTGCTCGTAGGCGCCCACCGGATCCTGGAGGATGCCGGCGATGTCCGGGTAGATCCGCGGGCTCGCCCACGGCCCCTCGATCCGGATCGGCGCGCCGAAGCCGACGAGCTCGATCCCCTCCCGCCCAGGCCCCGCCCCTCTAGGCCCGTCGCCGCGCCGCCGCTCGAAGGCGACGCGCGGCTCGACCCGCAGCGAAAGCCGCTGCGCCGGCAGGTCCACCGTCCCCGCCCCGGTCATGTCGACGAGCGGGCCGACGAGGCGCAGGTCCTGCGTGCTCGCGCGGCCATCCGCGACCGCGAACGAGCCCTCCAAGGCGTAGAGCTCCGTGCGGGCGCCGTCCGCCAGCCGCCAGCCGTCCACGATCCCGGTGCGCAGGAGCTCGGCGACGCGGGTGACGTCGACGCCGCGGATGGCGCCGTCGCGCACCGCGAATCGCGCGGAGCCGGAGAGGCTCTCCATCAGCGCGCGCTGGGTGACGAGGCGGCCGGAGACGTCGAGCGAGAGATCGCCGCGGCCCTCGATTCGGTCGAGCCCCGTCGCCGCCGCGAGGAAGGCGCGGGCGTCGAGGCCGGCGAGCACGAAGCGCGCGGCGAGGCTCGGCGCGGCCGGCGTGGCGTCGACGACGAGCCGGCCGTTGCCGCCGCCGCCGTAGAGCGCGAGCTCCTGCAGGTCCGCCTCGAGCCGGCCGTTCTCCAGCCGCGCAGCGGCGGCGACCGGGCCGGTCTCGATGCGGCGAAAGCGCAGCGCGCCGAGCGTCAGGTCGAGATCGGCGTCGAAGCCGCGCAGGGCGGCGAGGTCGATCGGCGCCTCGCTCCAGCCCCCGCCGGCGTTCGCGGGGCCGGCGGCGAGGCCGAAATAGGGGTTGAGGTCGAGCCGATCGAGGTCGAGCGAGGCCTCGAGCCGCGGCCGCGCGCCGAGAACCAGCCGGCCGGCGCCTGCGCCCTCCGTCCCGTCGAGCGCGATGCGCGCCTCCGCGAGGGCGATCGCTCCCGGCGCGAGGTCGATGCGGCCCGCGACGGAGAACGGCCCGAGACCGCCCGGCGTGGTGACCGGCCGGCCGAGCCAGGCGAGGAGCCCGCGCAGCGAGGCGGTGCGCAGCGAGGCCGAACCGGCGAGCGCGCCGTTCGGCGCGAGCGTGCCCTGGTAGCCCAGCGCGACGCGCTCGGAGACGATCTCGACCCCGATCCGGCCGGGCTCGCCCACCAGCAGCGGCCTGAGCGCCGCCGACCCCGTCGCCTCGAAGCGCGCGCCCCGCCACACGCCCGCGCCGGAGAGCGCCACCGGCTCCGTCAGGTCGGCGACGTCGAGCACGAGCGCGATGTCCCCGATGCGGCCCGAATCGGGCTCGGCCACGAGCCCGGCCAGCGCGGGGATGCGGGCCTCGGCGTCGGAGAGCGCGATCCGGCCCGCGAGGTTGAGGCTGCCCACGAGCGCCGCGCGCGTCTCCCCCGCCATGGCGAAGCGCAGGTCCGCCGCGACCCGCCCGGAGAGCGGGACCTCCGCCGGCGCCAGCGCCGCCACGTCGACGCCACGCGCGGCGAGCGATCCCGAGACGCGCGCCCGCGCCCCGTCGCGGCCGATCCGCGCCTCGCCCGAGAGGCGCCCGCCGCCGAAACCGGAATCGTCGACGACGAGAAGAACCGCGTCCTCCTCGAGCTCGGCGCGCAGCAGGGCGGGCGCGACCTCGCGGCCGGCGATCCGCAGCCGCTCGAGCGCGAGCTCGACGTCGCCGACGAGCGCGCCGAGCGCCGCGAGGTCGATGGCGTCCGAGCCCCCTGCCCCGCTCCGGGCCGCGAGGGCGTCGACGTCGAGCAGCGGACCCTCGAGCCGCGCGTCGATCGCCGGCGGGCCGTCGCCCGCGGTGACGAGGTCGACCGCGCCGTAGAGCCGGCTCTCCCCGACGGCCAGCGCGAGATCGCGCAGGCTCGCGCGCCCCGTCCCGCGGACGAGGCTCCCCTCGAGCGAGAGCGGCGCGGCGAGGAGGTCCGGCGCATCGAGCGCGAGCGTGACGGCGGCGGGCTCGCCGGCGGCGAGAGCCGTCGGCGCATCGAGGCCGAGCGCGACCTCGAGCACCCGCCCGTCGAGCCGGCCCGTGGCCTCGAGCGTGGCTTCGCGCGCCGGGTTCGGCATGGCGAGGGTCAGCGCGAGGTCCGAGACGCGGGTCTCGCCCTCGGCGCCGCGGAGCACGAGCAGCCCCTCCGTCACCGAAAGACGGTCGACCGCCACGTCCTCCAGCCAGCCCAGCGCCGGCGCGCCCTCGCCGATCGCGGCCGGCGCCGGCCCGACGCCGCGCACGAGACGCACGACGGGGCGCTCCAGCGCGATCTCGGTAAGCCGCACGGACCCGGACACGAGCGGCGCCAGCGCGAGCCCGAAGGCGGCGCGCTCGACGTCCGCGGCGAGCGCGTCGCGCGCGTCCGGCGCGCTCTCGACGCGCAGGCGCTCGGCGGAGAGCGCGATCTCGGGGAAGACGGAGAGGCTCACCGGCCCGTCGAAGGCGACGCGCCAGCCCGTGCGGCTCTCGATCTGGTCGGCGAGCCGCGCCCGCACCGTCTCGGCCGGCACGAGCACGGGCACGAGGGCGAGCGCTCCGGCGAGGAGCGCCAGAACGAGCGCGATCCCGATGACGACGCGGCGCAGCATCGACCCTCCCGCCGGAGGAGCCCGGCACGTTCATGCTTCGTGCGCGAGCCTACCCGATTCGCCGCGGACGCGCGCGCCCCTATCCGAGCCCGTTCAGCGCCCGCCAGACGCGCTGCGGCGTCGCCGGCATGTCGATGTGGGCGACGCCGCGCGCGCGCAGCGCGTCGACGATCGCGTTCATCACGGACGGCAGCGCGCCCGCGCAGCCGGCCTCGCCGCATCCCTTCACGCCGAGCGGGTTGGTGGTCGCGGGGAATTCCTCGTTCGCGACCGAGAAGAACGGCGCGTCGTCGGCCCGCGGCAGGCCGTAATCCATGAACGAGCCCGTCATCGGCTGCCCCTCCGAATCGTAGACGACCCGCTCCATCAGCGCCTGGCCGATGCCCTGCACGACGCCGCCGTGGAGCTGCCCCTCCACCAGGAGCGGGTTCACCACGACGCCGAAATCGTTGACCGCGGTGTATTTCACGACGCGCACGATCCCCGTCTGCGGGTCGATCTCCACCTCGCAGACGTGGCAGCCGTTCGGATAGGCCGAGGGCGAGGCCTCGTGCACGTGCGTGGTGTCGAGCGACTTCGGGAGATCGTCGGGGAAGGCGCCGGCGCGCAGCCGCTCGGCGAGCTCCATCACGCCGATGCGTCGATCGGTGCCGGCGACGGCGAAGGCGCCGTCCTCGAACACGATGTCGACGGGCGCGGCCTCCAGCGCATGGGCGGCGAGCGGCTTGCCGCGCTCGATCACGATGTCCGCCGCCTCCACGATCGCGGCGCCCGACGCCATCAGCGACTTCGAGCCGCCGGTGCCGCCGCCGGCGACGAGCTGGTCGCTGTCGCCCTGCAGGAGGCGGATCCTGTCGAAGGGCACGCCGAGCTTCGTCGAGAGCACCTGGGCGAAGGCGGTGGCGTGGCCCTGCCCGTAATCGAGGGTGCCGGTGAGGATGGTCACGGTCCCGTCGGTCTCGAAGCGCAGCCCGCCCATCTCGTTCATGGGCGGGGCGGTCACCTCGCAATACTGCCCGACGCCGAGCCCGCGCAGGCGGCCCTCGGCCTCGCTCTGCGCCCGCCGCGCCGGGAAGCCGTCGATATCGGCCGCCCGCAGCGCCGCCTCGAGCACCCGGGGGAAGTCGCCGCTGTCGTAGGCGGTGCCCGCCGGCGTCGCATAGGGCAGGTCCTCCGGGCGAATGTGGTTGATCCGGCGCAAGTGCAGCGCGTCCCGGCCGGTCTCGGCGGCGGCCGTCTCGATCAGCCGCTCCATGACGTAGTTTCCGTCCGGCCGCCCGGCGCCGCGATAGGGGCCGACCGGCGTCGTGTTGGTGTAGGCGCAGGCGATCTCCACCCGCACCACCGGCGTGCGGTAGACGCTGACCGCGTTCTTGCCGATGTTCGCCGTGGAGAAGAGCGGCGCGACGGGGTTGAGATAGGCGCCGAGATCGGCCGTGCCCGTGATCTTCACGCCGAGGAAGCGGCCGTCGGCGTCGAGCGCCAGCGCGCCCTCCATGGCGATGGCGCGGCCGTGGTGGTCCGACAGGAAGCTCTCGGAGCGCGTGTCGAGCCAGCGCACGGGGCGCCCCAGCGCCTTGGCGGCGTGGAGCAGCGCCGGGTATTCCGGATAGAGCGCCGACTTCATGCCGAAGGACCCGCCGACCTGCCCGGTGAGGACGCGCACCGTCTCCGGCGCGACGCCCATGGTCTTGGCCAGGAGGTTGCGCAGCGGGAAAACGCCCTGGCAGCCGACGCGCAACGTGTAGCGGTCGCTCTCGGCGTCGTAGCTCGCGAGCGCCGAGCGGGGCTCGAGCGGGTTCACCACGATGCGGTTCGAGACGACGGAGAGCCGCGTCACGTGAGCAGCCTTCGCCAGCGCCGCCTGCCAGGCCTCCTCGTCGCCGGAGGCGAAGTCGAGGGCGCGATTGCCGGGGACGCCGTCGTGGATCCGCGGCGCGCCCTCCGCGAGCGCGTCCTCCGGGGTCGGGACCGCGGGCAGCGCCTCGATGTCCGGCACGACCGCCTCCGCCGCCTCGCGCGCGGCGGCGACGCTCTCGGCGACGACGATCGCGATCGGATCGCCGACGTAGCGCACCGTGTCGACGGCGAGCCCCGGCGCGGGCGGGATCGCCATCGGCGACCCGTCGCGGTTCTTGAAATTGGCGGCGAGCGTGGCCGGCAACGGGTTGATGTGGGCGAGATCGGCCCCGGTGAACACGGCGACGACGCCGGGGACGTCCTTTGCCGCCGAGACGTCGACGCCCGTCAGCCGTCCGTGGGCCACGGTCGAGCGCACCATGACGGCGTGGAGCTGCCCCTCGAGCGCGAGATCGTCGGTGTAGCGGCCCTCGCCGCGCAGGAGGACCGGGTCCTCCGTGCGCGGCACCGGCTGGCCGACGCCGAACTTCGTCATCGTCAGGGGGCTCGTTTCGTCCATCGAATTCCGCTCCGGAAGGTCCTGTTGCGGCGCAAGGCTAGGGCGCGGGGCCCGCCCTGTGAAGCGGCGCGGCGTCACGGCGGGGCCGCGCGGAGGCGGGTCACGGGGGGATGGGCGTTCGCGCACGCGAGGTCCGCGGCGAAGGACCGTGCTCGCCGAAGCACGATAGCCGACATAGCCGCCGCCCTCGGCGAGTGCCACTTGAAAGGCACGCGCATCGTTTTAGGTTGCAAATCATGACGAGGGCCACCGATGCGACTGACCTGGGAATCGGCCGCCGATTTCGCGGCGGCCATCGGCGTTCCGATCTTGCTTCTGGGGAACGGCGTGCTCATCGCCGAGGGCTTCGGCCTGTCGCGCAGCGTCGGCGAGCTGACGGCGGAAGCGCGGCGGACGTCGCACAACCTCGCGCGCATCGAGACGACGCTCGCCGGCCAGGGGGAGACGATCGAGGTGATCGACGCGCGCCTCTAGCGGCAGGAAACGGACCCGCTGCGCGTGCTCGTGGATCTGGGCGTGCCGGTCGACGACGATGTTCGCGCGATCTGGGTGAACGGCGAGAGCTACAGCCTGCCGCTGACCTCGAACGCGCGAGCGCGGCTGGAGGCTGCCGGCTACGCGAAGAGAGAGATAACCCCGTCGATCGACGGCCGGGTACACCCGCCCGTGCCGACCTCGCTGCCGCGATAGCTTGCCCTCCGGTGCTTCGAGACGCTATGGCTTTGGGCCCGACATCGTGCAGCCCGGAGCCGACCTCCTCGATGACCGACCAGAGCCCCCCCGACATCGCGCAGATGCCCTTCGAAGCCGCGCTCGCCGAGCTGGAGGAGATCGTGCGCAAGCTCGAGCAGGGCTCGGTGCCGCTCGAGGATTCGATCCGCATCTACGAGCGGGGCGAGGCGCTCAAGAAGCATTGCGAGACGCTGCTCAAGAGCGCCGAGGCGCGCATCGAGAAGATCAATCTCGGCCCCGACGGCGCGGTCCGCGGGGCGAGCCCGCTCGACGTCGACGCCTGACGTCGGCCGCCCGCGATCGTCGCGCCTGTGCGGAACCGCCGCGCCTTTCCCTTCGTATCCGTTTCTAGCCGGCTTTGACCTCGCGGCGCGCGAGGCCTATCTCCCGCCGGAGTTCATTGCGAGGATCCGCGTTCCATGCCCGTCGACACCCCCCTCCTCGACACGATCCGCGACGCCGCCGACCTGCGCGGGCTCACCGACGCTCAGCTGCGGCAGGTGGCCGACGAGCTGCGGGCGGAGACGATCGACGCGGTCTCGGTGACGGGCGGGCATCTCGGCGCGGGGCTCGGCGTCGTGGAATTGACGGTGGCGCTGCATTCGGTCTTCGACACGCCCTCCGACCGGGTGATCTGGGACGTCGGGCACCAGGCCTATCCGCACAAGATCCTCACCGGGCGGCGCGAGCGCATCCGCACGCTGCGCCAGGGCGGCGGGCTCTCGGGCTTCACCAAGCGCGCGGAGAGCCCCTACGACCCCTTCGGCGCGGCCCATTCCTCCACCTCGATCTCGGCGGGGCTCGGCATGGCGGTGGCCCGCGACCTCGCGGGCGCGAGGAACAACGTGGTGGCCGTGATCGGCGACGGGGCGATGTCGGCGGGCATGGCCTACGAGGCCATGAACAATGCCGGCGCGATGCATTCGCGCCTCGTCGTCATCCTCAACGACAACGACATGTCGATCGCCCCCCCCGTCGGCGCCATGTCGGCCTATCTCGCCCGCCTCGTCTCCGGCAAGACCTACCGGGGCTTGCGCGAGACGGCGAAGCAGCTGACGAGGCGCCTGCCCAAGGGCCTCTCGCAGAAGGCCGCGCGGGCGGAGGAATACGCGCGGGGCTTCTGGACCGGCGGGACCATGTTCGAGGAGATGGGCTTCTACTATGTGGGCCCGATCGACGGGCACAATCTCGACCACCTCCTGCCCGTGCTGCGCAACGTGCGCGACACGGAGGGCGGGCCCGTCCTCGTCCACGTCGTCACCCAGAAGGGCAAGGGCTACGCCCCGGCGGAGGCCTCCTCCGACAAGTATCACGGCGTCGTCACCTTCGACGTGGTGACGGGCGCGCAAGCCAAGCCCAAGGCTAACGCCCCGGCCTATACCAAGGTCTTCGGGCAGTCGCTGATCAAGGAAGCGGAGGCCGACGACAAGATCGTCGCCATCACCGCGGCGATGCCGTCGGGCACCGGCATCGACCTGTTCGGCAAAGCCTTTCCGACCCGCACCTTCGACGTCGGCATCGCCGAGCAGCACGCGGTCACCTTCGCGGCGGGCATGGCCACCGAGGGCTACAAGCCCTTCTGCGCGATCTATTCCACCTTCCTCCAGCGCGCCTACGACCAGATCGTCCACGACGTCGCGATCCAGAACCTGCCCGTGCGCTTCGCCATGGACCGGGCCGGGCTGGTCGGCGCCGACGGGCCGACGCATGCCGGCTCCTTCGACGTCGCCTATCTCGGCTGCCTGCCGAACATGACCCTGATGGCCGCCGCCGACGAGGCCGAGCTCGTCCACATGGTCGCGACCGCGGCGGCCCACGATGCGGGCCCGATCGCGCTGCGCTATCCCCGCGGCGAGGGGGTCGGCGTCGAGATGCCCGAGCGCGGCGTGCCGCTTCCCATCGGCAAGGGCCGCATCGTCAAGGAGGGTACGCGCGTCGCGATCCTGTCCTACGGCACCCGCCTCGCGGAGGCGCTCAAGGCGGCCGAGGAGCTCGACGCGCGCGGGCTCTCCACCACGGTGGCGGACGCGCGCTTCGCCAAGCCGCTGGACATCGACCTCGTCGCCCGCCTCGCCCGCGAGCACGAGGTGCTGATCACGGTCGAGGAAGGCTCGATCGGCGGCTTCGGCTCCTTCGTGCTGCACGCGCTCGCCGAGGCCGGCCTCCTCGACCGCGGCCTCAAGGTCCGCCCCATGGTCCTGCCCGACGTCTATCTCGACCAGGACAAGCCGGCGAAGATGTACGCCAAGGCCGGCCTCGACGCGGCGGGCATCGTCGCCAAGGCGTTCGAGGCGTTGGGCGAATCCGCCTCGGCCAAGGCGCGCGCCTGATCCGCGCGCGGCCGCCGGGCCCGCCTCTGCCGGTCCGGCCTCGCCGGCGCGCGGGTTGAACATCGCCTCCCCCGCTCCATACTCTCCCGCGCGGCTGTGCTTTTCACCGGTCTCGTGCGTTGTTTCGGGCCGGTGATGCCCGGCCGCGCGTCGCGCCCCCGCGACCGCACGAACGAGAGAGGGAGACGAGACACCCATGCGAAACCTGTATCTCGCCGCCACGGCGGCCGCCCTGTTCGCCGCCCCGCACGTCGCGCTCGCCCAGGACGCCGCCGGCGATCCGGAAGCCGGCCAGCGCACCTTCAACCAGTGCCGCGCCTGCCACCAGGTCGGCGAGAACGCCCGCAACCTGGTCGGCCCCGTGCTCAACGACCTGTTCGGCCGCGAGGCCGCCAGCGTCGAGAGCTACAACTATTCCCAGGCGATGCAGAACTACGACGTCACCTGGACCCACGACACGTTCCGCACCTACATCAAGGATCCGCGCGGCGAGGTGCCGGGGACCAAGATGGTCTATGCCGGCCTCAAGGACGACGAGAAGATCACCGACCTGATCGCGTATCTCGAGCAGTTCGACGACGATTCGGACGACGTCACGCAGTGATCCCGCTCTCGGCGGCGCGCGGAACGGTCGCGCGCCGCCGAGCGTTGCCGTCGCGCTCTTAGCCCCCGACGGAGACGCGCGATGGCAGACGACACGCGAAACGAGTTCACCCGCCCCATTCCGCTGACGCTCGCGATCGTGGCCGCGATCGGCTGGGCGATCGCCATCTGGGCGCTCGTTTCCGCGAACACGACCGAGCAGGATTACGCCGCCCGCCTCGCGACGCTCGAGGAGGAGCGCGCCGCCGCGATCGGCTCGCTCGAGGAGCAGCAGGCGGCCACGGGCGATCTCGAGACCGTCCGGGCCGAGGTGACGGCGGCCGAGACGCGGCTCGAGGAGGCGCAGGCGCAGGAGACGACGCTGTCCGAGCGCGCCGAGGCGCTCGAGACCGACGTCGCCACCCGCGAGGAGCGCCTCGCGGCGCTGGAGGAGGAGCTCTCCACGCAGGAGACGCGCTACACGGAGCGCGAGCAGGAGATCCAGGGCTGGCGCGAGGAGATCGAGGCCGCCCGCGCCGAGCTGACCCAGCTCGAGAACGATCTCGCCGCCCGCTCCGAGGAGGTCGCCCAGGTCGGCGGCCGGCTCGAGGAGCTGCGCGGCGAGGAGGCGCAGGCGCGCGAGACGCTCGCCAACCTCTCCGAGGAGGCCGCGACGGCGACGGAAGAGGCCGCGCAGGCCGAGGCGCGGATCCAGCAGGCCCGCGAGGCCGAAGCCGCCGCACGCGAGCAGATCGCCGCGCTCGAAGAGCAGCTCCAGGCGCTGGAGGAGCAGGTCGACGCCGCGCGCGAGCAGATCAGCCCCACGCTCGGCACGACCGGGAACCCGACAGGAAACGCCGCCCCGCAGACGGACGCCGAGACGACGCAGTCGCTTCCCGCAGTGAATTTCGGCGATCCCGGCCGGGCCGAGGCGAACGGGCCGAACTGCGAGTTCACCGCCGACGGCTGGGTCTGCGAACCGGCCGAATGAGCCGAGCGCGGCGCGGCGGCGCGTCCGGCTTCCCTCTCGGGCGGGGCTCGGCTATCGTCCGCGCGATCCGAAGGCCGGCCTTTCGGCCGAGCCAGCCCCGACACGCCCGCGAGAGACCATGCAGCGCGCCATCTCCGTCGTCCGCAAGCCCGCCGTCCGCGCCGAGAAGGTCGTCGACACCGTCACCCTCGATCACGAGGGCCGCCAGCGCCGGCGCATCGCGCTCACCGGCGACCGGGGCCTGGCCTTCCTGCTCGACCTCGACAAGGCGACGGTGCTCGCCGACGGCGACGCCGTGAAGCTGGAGGACGGCGGCCTCGTCCAGGTGAAGGCCGCGGCCCAGCCGCTGCTCGAGATCACCGCCGAGAACCCGCTGCGGCTCGTGCGCCTCGCCTGGCACATCGGCAACCGGCACACGCCGGCCGAGATCACGGCGGACGCCATCTACATCGAGCGCGACCACGTGCTCGCCGAGATGGTCCGCGGACAGGGCGGGAGCGCGCGGGAGGTGGAGCGGCCCTTCCAGCCCGAGCGCGGCGCCTACGAGCACGATTGCGGGCACGACCATGGGCATGGTCACGCGCATGGGCACCACCTCCAACATGCCGGCTGCGGCCACGATCACGGCCACGCGCATTCCCATTCCCATGACCATACGCATGATCATGACCATGGCCACGGGCACGACCATGGCCATTCCCACGGCCACCACCACCATCATCACGACTGATCCGCGGGCGGGGGCCGGGCGATGGCGTTGTCTCTGCCGCTCCTGATCTGGACCTCGCCGGCCTATCCCGTCGGCGCCTTCGCCTATTCGCACGGGCTCGAATGGGCGCACGAGGCGGGGGACGTGGTGGACGCCGCGAGCCTGGAGGCGTGGCTCGGCGATCTCCTGGCCCACGGCGCGCCGCGCAACGACGCGATCCTCTGCGCCGAGGCTTTTCGCGCGCACGCCGATCCCGCCCGGCTGGCGGAGCTCGCCGAGCTGGCGATCGCCCTCTCCCCCTCGGCCGAGCGCCGGCTCGAGACCATCACCCAGGGCAATGCCTTCCTGCAGATCTGCACCGCCTCCTGGCCCTGCGCGGCGCTCGACGCCTATCGCGCGCACGCGGTCGCGGACACGCCCTACCCGGTCGCCTTCGGCCTCGTCGCCGGCGGGCACGGCCTTCCGCTCGGCGAGACGCTGGAGGCGCAGGCGCTCGGCTTCATCCAGAACCTCGTCTCCGCCGCCGTGCGGCTCGGGATCATCGGGCAGACGGGCGGCCAGCAGGTCGTGGCCTCGCTCTTGCCTGCGATCGCGGCGCGCGCCCGCGCGGCGGAGGGCGAGACGCTGGAGGATCTCGGCGCGGCCGTCTTCCGCGCGGATCTCGGCGCGCTCCTGCACGAGACGCAATATACCCGCCTGTTCCGATCCTAGAGGAGACCCGTCCTGATGGCCCCGACCTCCCCCTCCCCCCACGGCCCGCTGCGCGTCGGGATCGGCGGCCCGGTCGGCTCCGGCAAGACGGCCCTGATGGAGCAGCTCTGCAAGCGCTTCGCGGAGCGCTACGACCTCGTCGCCATCACCAACGACATCTACACCAAGGAGGACGCGCGCCTCCTCACCGTCGCCGGCGCGCTCCCCGAGGAGCGGATCATGGGCGTCGAGACCGGCGGCTGCCCGCACACGGCCATCCGCGAGGACTGCTCGATCAACCTCGCCGCCATCGACACGATGACGCGGCGCTTCCCCGGCCTCGACCTGATCCTGCTCGAATCCGGCGGCGACAACCTCGCCGCCACCTTCTCGCCCGAGCTCGCGGACCTGACCATCTACGTCATCGACGTCTCCGGCGGCGAGAAGATCCCGCGAAAAGGCGGGCCTGGCATCACCCGCTCCGACCTCCTCGTCATCAACAAGATCGACCTCGCCCCCCATGTCGGCGCGAGCCTCGCGGTGATGGAGGAGGACGCGGCGCGCATGCGCGGCAAGCGGCCTTTCGTCTTCACCGACATGCGCGCGGGCGAGGGCGTGGACGCGGTGGCGCGGTTCATCGAGGAGGCCGGGGGGCTCTCGGCCGAGGCGGCGTGAGCGCCCAGGGCGGCGAAACGTTCTTCAATGAGGGGGCGATGATGAAGATTTCGGCATTCGGCGCGGCGACCGCGCTCGTTCTCGCGGCGACGCCGGCGCTGGCGCATGTCGGCCACCATCCGACCGGCGGCTTCCTCGCCGGGCTCGCGCATCCGATCCTCGGGATCGACCACGTGCTCGCCATGATCGCGGTGGGGCTCTGGGCCGGCCTCGTCGGCGGGCGCGCGACGCTCGCCTGGCCGGCCGCCTTCCTCGCCGCCATGATCGCCGCCGCGCTCGCCGGCATGGTGGGGCCCTGGATTCCCTGGACCGAGGCCGCCATCGCCGGCTCCGTCGCCGCGCTCGGCCTCGCGGTGGCGCTGCGCCTCGCCGCGCCGCTGGCGATCGGCGCCGTCCTCTGCGGCGCCTTCGCCGCCGCTCACGGCTACGCCCACGGCGCGGAGCTGCCGCTCGGCGCGAGCGCGGGCTGGTATGTGGGCGGGTTCCTGGTCGCGACCGCGGCGCTGCACGCGCTGGGCATCGCGCTCGGGCGGGCGCTGGGCCGCGACGCGCCCGCGTGGGCGACGCGCGGCGCCGGCGGCGCGGTGGCGCTGGCGGGGGTGGTGCTGCTGGTGGGGTAAGCGGGTTTTCGGGTTCGCGTCGCGGGCGAGCGTGGTAGCATATCCCCGGATCGCGCATTCGGGGGCGGCATGACGGACGACTTCGCGCCAACCGCACTGCTGGCGAGCGCCTTCGGCGGCGTCGGCGGCAATGTCGCGACCGCGGGCCTCGCGAAGCTGCGCGAGCGCCTGTTCCCGGCGCAGCCCGACCCCGACGCGCTGGAGCTCGCCCGCGCGGTCCGCCGCGCCCAGCTGCGTGCCCTGCTGACGACGGTCGACGCCTTCGCCGCCCTCCCCCACGACACGCAGCCCCGCCATCTCGTCGAGGCCCTGCGCCTGTTCGCCCGCACGGCCCTCGACACCCCGAGCGACGCCGCCCCGGCGGTCGAGCCGCGCGTGCGGGCGCTCGTCGCCGGCCAGGAGACGGCCGACCTGCGCGCCGTCAGTGAGACCCTCACCCTCGACGAAGCCGCCGCCCAAGCCCCCGACGCCCCCGGCTTCGACGCCTTCACCGCCTTCTTCCGCGCGGGAGACACGCGCTTCCCCGGCTGGTGGCCGCATTTCCGCACCGCGATGGCCGATGAGATCGCCGGCAACGCCGCGCTGCGGATCGTGCTCGAGCAGCAAGCCGTGCTGGAGGTGCTGGGCCGGCAGGAGGATCTGGCGACGGCGCTGGCGGAGCTGCGCGGCGCGGTGGATGGGCTGCCGGACGAGATCGAGCGGCGGGTCGCCCGCCTGCTCGCCCTGCGCCGCGAGGCGGCGATCGATCCCGGCACGGCGAACGTCACCCTGCCGCAGGTCGTCGAGCGGCTGAAGACCCTGCCGACCGGGCTCCTCCTCGCGCGCTACGGCATCGTCCCCTATCTCGACCGCAACGACACGCGCGGGCGGCTGCTCGACTGGGCGCGCGACCCGGAGAAGCCGTATCCCCGCGGCCGCCTCTACGTGGCCGGCGGCGGCTTCGGCAAGACGCGCCTCGCCATCGAGGCGATCGCGGCGCTGACGCCGGGCTGGAAGGCCTCCTTCGTCGGCAACGCGATGAAGGGCGCGGACGACGAGAGCCTGCGCGGGCTGCTCGACCTGCCGGAGGGCAAGGAGGGCGTCCTCCTCGTCGTCGACTACGCCGAGTCGCAGCTCGGCCGCCTCGCCGAGCTGACACGGTTCGCGGCCGGCATGAGCCACCGCATCCGCATCCTCGCGCTCGCCCGCTCGGCGGAAGGCTGGTGGGACGGGTTCACGGACAGCGAGGCCGCCGCGACGATCTTCGACCGCGCGCCGCATGCGGAGGTCGCGACGCCGCTGACGCCGGAGGAGCGCGCCCGGCTCCACGCCGACGCCCGCCGCGCCTTCGCCGCCGCCTTCGCCTGGCTCGACGTCCCGCATCCGCCCCCGTCCGACGACGGCCCCGCCGCCCTCGACGCGGACCGCCCGCTCGTCGTCGCCATGAGCGCCTATCTCGCGGCGCTCGGCGTCTCTGCCGAGGGCGGCGACGTCATCGCCGCCATGGCCGCGCAGGAGCGCCGGCATTGGAAGCGCGCGGTGGCGAAGCCGGGGGAGGACCCCGACGCCATCGTGCACAACGATCCACGCGTCGTCTCGATGCACCGGCTGATGGCGCAGGTGACGCTGGTCCAGGGCGCGACGCTCGACGGCGCGCGGACGCTGATGGACGCCGATCCGTACCGGGTGCGGCTGGCGCCTGGGTCGAGCGAGGAGACGCTGGCGGCGGCGCAGCGGCTGTATGGGTTCGCATTGCCCTTGGTCGGCCCCGATGGGCCGACCACGCAAGACGGGCTGCGGCAGATCGAGCCGGACCTCATTGGTGAGCAGCTGTGCGTGATGAACAAGATGATGACGCAGCTGGCCGAAGGTGTGGAGCCAACCTGGAAGGAACTCGTAGCCGCAACGTTGGTGACCGCCGAGCAAGACCTCTTTTTCGGAGATGTCGGAGCATTGCTTACGGTTCTGTCGCGCGCACAAGCACCCATTCATGGCAAGAAGGCGCGCGATAGCGCGAGCCAAATAGTCAAAGCGCTTGAGACCACCCTTCCTCTTCTTAATGCAGAAGAGATCCGAAGAATCGATGCGCAAATACCTGAACAGAACATCCATCTCGCTCGCCTTTCGGTCCACGTGAACGCCCGAGTTTTAGAAACCGCAGTTGACGAAGCGGATTTGGCTCGCGCGGCAGGAAATTACGCGGTCAGTTTGGCCGAAGTTGGCGACATGCACGCAGCGCTGGAACATGCACGACGCGCCGTCAATAACTTCGATAAGCTCGCTGCAACCGAGCCGATACTCTACCACGGCGACCTAGCTACAAGCCTTACCATTTGCGCAAATTGTCTTATTCAAGTCGGCGAAACTAATGCAGCGCTGAAGCACACCCGCCGCGCCATAGATATACTTGAGACGTTGGCGGCGGCCGAGCCGGACCGCTTCCTGGCAGGCCTCGCCACGACCTTAAGCAACTTCGTTGGGTGCCTGTGTACATTCGGCGATGGGCCTTCTTCGCTGGCGCCCGCCCGCCGCGCTGTCGAAATTTACGAGAGGCTCATAGCCGCCGAGCCATCTCGCTTTCTACCTGATCTTGCAACGGGTCTAAACAACTACGCTATTGCTTTAGGATTCGCTGGCGAGGTGCGGGCGGCGCTAGAGCCAGCCCGCCGCGCTGTCGACATCCGGGAAAAGCTTGCCACCGACGATCCGGCGCGATTCCTGCCACACCTCGCTCGGGCATACGGATCGCTGGGCACCGTGCTCGCGGCGGCCGGCAACCACGTTGCTGGGGCCGAGGCTTTCGCAAAGGGGCTCGCAGCGGTGCGCGGACCCGCGGAACAGCTGCCCGAAGCCTTCGGTGAACTGCAGCGCGGGTTGGCGGGCCACTATCTCCGCGCGGCGATAGGCGGCGGTATCCAGGCGACCGATATCCGCGCCAGCCTCACCGCCCTTGGCATCGACCCCTCCACGCTGAGCGTCGACGAGGATCCTACACACGCCTCGCTTTGGTAAACCTAACCCCCTCCCCCTCCCCATCCGCCTCCACGAACCGCACCCCAGCCCGCTCCACCGCCCCCACCAGCTTCCCCACCGTCGACGCATGCGCCGCCAGCGCCCCCGGCTTCCCCTCCAGCCGCCGGATCGTCGCCAGCGACACCCCGGATTCCCGGCACAGATCCGTCTGCTCCCAACGGAGAAGCGCCCGGGCGGCGCGCAGCTGCTCGCTGCTGATCGAGGATCTCGGCACGCGGAACTCGCAGAAAGTGAGATGCAGCATCTTGCTTTAACGTTCAATCTCGACTATACCTCTCCCCGACGGCGCAACACAACGAAAGTCCCCCTTCCATGCCCCACGATGCATCGGACGACTCGTTCGCGTGTCCGCTCGCGGCCCTGTGCGCCGAGGCGGAGCGGCTTCTCGTGCGGCGGGGGGAGGCCGAGCGGGTGATGGAGGACGCGCGATACGAGGAGGAGCGCGAGCACGCCGCGCGGATCGTGCGGGAGGCGGACCTGAGCCTCGCCCACATCGCCCTGCGGGCGAGCGACCTGCGGCCGGCGAGCCGGCGCGGCGCGCTGTTCACGCTCGCGCTCGCGGCGGCGGAGGCGCAGGCGCTCGCGCCGCCCGCCTCGGACGAGGCCGCCCGCCTGCGCCGGCGGCTCTACGCCCTGCGGGCCTTCCTGGAGGCGGACGAGCCGTCGCCGCTCGCGCTCCCCGCCCAGCTCCCCGGCCCCGTCGCCAGCCGCTGGATGCAGGTCGACTGCGACCCGCTGGCGCTGCTCATGGAGTGAGCGCCGGCCGTCCTCCTTCCCTGTAGGGGAAGGTGGCGCTGCGCGAAGCGCGGTGACGGATGGGGCACGCCGCAGGCGTGTTCGGCGAAGCCGAAGCCGGCCGGGGGTGGTCTCGACCCGGCGGAGGAGCGACGCCCGGTTTCCGCTGCGCGGAACACGCCTGGCGGCGTGCCCCATCCGTCTCGGCTTCGCCGATCCACCTTCCCCTACAGGAAGGAGATTCTACTCCGCCGCCTCCGCCGCCTCCCCCACGTCCGCCGGCTCGTGGAGGCCGTCCTTGCCCATCACCATGTCGACGCGCCGCTCGTGGAAGGCGTTGAGGGTCGAGCGGTGGCCGATGGAGACGACGGTCGTGTCGGGGAGCGCCTCCATCAGAACGCGGTAGATCGCCTCCTCGGTGGGCTCGTCCATGGCGGCGGTGGCCTCGTCGAGGAGGAGCCAGTCGGGCTTGGCCAGCAGCGCGCGGGCGACCGCGAGGCGCTGCTGCTCGCCGAGCGAGAGGGTCTGCGCCCAGATCCGGTCCTCGGAGAGGAGCGGGGCGAGGTGCGCGAGGCGCACCGTCTCGAGGGCGGTGATGATCGCGGCGTCCTCGTAGAGGTCCTCCGGCGCGGGATAGGCGACGGCGCCGCGCAGCGTGCCGCCGGGAAGGTAGGGGCGCTGCGGCAGGAGCATGATCTCCGCCCCGCGCGGGCGCTTCACGGCGCCCTCGCCGAAGGGCCAGATGCCGGAGATCGCGCGGAAGAGCGTCGACTTGCCGGTGCCGGACGGGCCGGCGACCAGCACGGAAATTCCGGGCTCGAGCGAGAGCCGCTCGGCGCGCACGATCGGCGCGCCGTCGGCGAGGCGGACGACGAGGCCCTCCAGCCGCAGGTCCGGCTCGTCGTGGTCGAGGAGCGCGATCTCGCCGGTCTTCTTCGCCGCCGTGCGGGCGCGGTCGATCGAGCCCTCGAAGGAGGTGAGGCGGTCGACCACGGCCTTGTACTCGGCGAGCGTCTGGTAGGCGTTGATGAAGAACGACAGCGCCCCCTCGACGCGGGCGAAGGCGCCCGCGGTCTGCGTCATCACGCCGAGCTGGATCGTGCCGGCGAAATAGAAGGGCGCGGCGATGACGTAGGGCACGACCGAGTTCGAATAGTCGTAGAACGAGGTGAAGGCGATGAGCCGCTTCGAGACGCCCACCTGCTTGAAGAAGTTGTCCATCACCAGCGCGAACTGCCGCCCCAGCGAGGCCCGCTCGGCCTTCTCGCCGCGCAAGAGCGAGACCTGCTCGGCGTATTCGCGCATGCGCGCCAGCGAGAAGCGGAAATCGGCTTCGTACTTCTCCTGCAGGAAGTTGAGCGAGATCAGCGGCCGGCCGATCAGGTGCGTCACCCAGGTGGCGACGATGGCGTAGACGAGCGCGATCCAGAACAGGAGGCCCGGCACCTCGACCGTGGTGCCGGGGAAAGTGAAGTCCGCCGAGATCGTCCACAGGATCACGGAGAAGGAGACGAGCGTCGAGACCTGGGCGAGGATGCCGAGCGTCAAGGACAGCGTGAGCGAGGTGAACTTGCGCACGTCCTCCTGGATGCGCTGGTCCGGGTTGTCGGTCTGGTTCCCGAAGACCTGCATCCGGTACTGCGTCGCGTCGGAGAGCCAGCGCGCGGTGTAGTGCTCGGTCAGCCAGGCGCGCCAGCGCATGTCGAGCGTCATGCGAACCGCGTACTGGTAGATCGCCATCGTCACCGCGACGACGACCCAGAACACCCACACCGTGAGGAGCAGGCGCCAGAAGGTCTCGGCGTCGCGCTCCTGGATGGCGTTGAACCAGTCGCGGTTCCAGTAGGACAGGCGCACCGAGATCGCGACGAGCGCGAACTGCATGATCACGACGATGGCGAGGATCGTCGTGCCGATGTAGCGCTCCTGCGCGCGCACGGCCGGGAACGGCCAGATCCGCACGACGCCGACCTCGCGGGAGGTGAAATACGGGTCGGTGAGGATGGTGATCTGGCGGATCACGGGCAGGCGACCCACCGCCGCCACCACCGCCGCGAACACGCCCGCGGCCGCGGGCATGGAGACGGTGGGCGTGAAGTCCGCCATGAAGGCCGGCATCGCGCCCAGCGCGTCGAGCACGTAGAGCGCGCCGAGCAGTACGTGCGCGCCGGCGATCAGCGCGATCAGGATGCGGATGAAGGCCGAGACCTCGCGCCCGAGATAGAGCACGGCGGCGAGAACGAGCGTCGCGGTCGGGACGAGGGGGGAGATCGGAACGTCCGTGAGGAGCGAGAGCCCCATCAGAACGGCGCCGGCGAGGGCGAAGAGAGCGCTGGTCTTGACCATGAGATTCCTGATCCGCGGCCGCGTTCTGCGGGGCGTGGGTCCGCCCGGTACATGCGCGCGTGGATCAGGTTATTCCATGGCGAACGTTTTTCGAAGCGGCTTCGGGAACGGGACCGATCGCCGCAGGCGGAACCCCGTGCCGATGCGGGCCGGCCCGCCCGGAGCGCGCACCTTCATCCCCGGTTCAGCGGGCCCGGCCTATTTCCGTCCGTGAAGCCGCGGATCAGAACAGCGGCTTTCGCCTCCAGACTTCCCCGCCCGCGCACCCCCACCCGCGGGCGGGGATTTTCGCGCGCGCACCCCTTCCCGCTTGCGCGTTCGCGCCATGGACAGGGGCCCTGCGGCGGGCGACCTTGGCCGCATTCCGGTTCCCGCCCCGACGAGGCCCCTCCCGTGTTCCCGATCACCTATCTCACCACGATCCGCTTCGCGCCGGGCGCCCTCGCCGGTCTCGCCGACGACCTCGCGGCGCTCGGCGTATCGCGCCCGCTGATCGTCTCCGACGCCGGCCTCCTCGCCACCGATCTGGTCGATCGCCTGCGCGCCGCGCTGCCCGCAGGGCTCGACGCCCCGCTCTACGGCGAGACGCCCACGAACCCGACCGAGGCCGCCGTGGCGGAGGCGCTCGCGCTCTATCGCGCCGAGCGCTGCGACGGCCTCGTGGCGCTCGGCGGCGGCTCGCCCATCGATCTCGCCAAGGCGGTGGCGCTCCTCGCGACGCACGAGGGCCCGCTCGCGCGCTACGCCGCCATCCTCGGCGGCGTCCCGCTGATCACGCCCGCCGTCGCGCCGGTCATCGCGGTGCCGACCACGGCGGGAACGGGCAGCGAGGTCGGCCGCGCGGCGCTGATCACGCTAGCCGACGGGCGCAAGCTCGGCTTCGTCTCGCCCCACCTCATCCCCGAGCGCGCGGTCTGCGACCCGGACCTGACGCTCGGCCTGCCGCCCGGCCTCACGGCGGCGACGGGCATGGATGCGGTGACGCATTGCCTCGAGACCTATCTCAGCCCGCGCTTCAACCCGCCGGCGGAGGCGATCGCCCTCGACGGGCTCGTGCGCGCTTTGGCATACCTCCCGCGCGCCGTGGCCGACGGCGCGGACCGGGAGGCGCGGTCGGAGATGATGATGGCGGCGCTCGAGGGCGGGCTGACCTTCCAGAAGGGGCTCGGCGCCGTGCACGCCCTCTCCCATCCCCTCGGCGGCCTTCCCGACGTGTCGCTGCACCACGGCACGCTCAACGCCGTTCTGCTGCCGCACGTGCTCGCCTTCAACGACGGCCATGTCGGGGCGAAGTACGACGTGATCCGCGAGCGTCTGAGCCTCGCGCCGGGTACCGACCTCGCCGCCTATTTCCGGGACTTCACCGCGGCTCTCGGCCTGCCGACGACGCTCTCCGCCATGGGCCTGCCGGATCGCCACCTCCCCGCCGTCGCGGAGGCGGCGACGAAGGACCACTCGGCCGCGACCAACCCGCGGGAGGCGTCCGCGGCGGACTATCGCGCGATGCTGGAGGCGGCCTACGGCTGATCCGGCCCGCCCAGGCGGGTCACAGCGCGCTGATCATCCGCCCGGGATAGGCCGGCGGCGGAACCTCGATGACGCGCTCCAGCTGCGGCGCGATGCGCACCGCGGCCGCATGCGTCAGCAGCAGGAGGAGAATCGCCGACCACACGGTGATCCGCACGCGATTGTCGTTCGCCGAGCGCCGAAGGCCCCGCAGGACGCGTGCGAGATCGGCGAGCGTCGGCGTCGTGCGCATCGGGCGCTCCGCCGGGAGCGGCGGGCGCGATCGCGGCGCGCCCGCGCGCGCGGCGACCAGGAGATCGCCCGCCCCGATCACCGTCGGCGCGGCGCCCGGCGCGCGGGCCGGACGGCGCCCGAGGTCGAGCACGGGCAGGATCAGGTCCTCCCGCGGCACGCATCGACGCCGCGGGGCGGTGTCCGGCCGATTGTCTGGCGCGATCTCGGGCAAGGGGGCACGACCTCTTGGTTAAGGTTCTCTTAACGCGCGACCCTGCCAAAGCGTCCCGAGTCGCGCCAGCGCGACCCGTTCGCATGGTTAACGGCCGTCCCGCGTCACGCCCCCACGCGCACCGGCATGCCCTTGTGCGGGACGATCACCTGGATGTCGGTGTCCTGCATGGCGGCGACGAAGGCGTCGGCGGTCTGGTCGATGATCGGGAACGAGCCGTAATGGCAGGGAATCGCCGCCTTCGCCCTCGGGAAGAAGCGCTTCATCGCGAGCGCGGCGCTCCGCGCCCCCATGGTGAAGCGATCGCCGACCGGGATCAGCACGACGTCCGGCTCGTGCAGCTCGGCGATCAGCTCCATGTCGGAGAAGATGTCGGTGTCGCCCATGTGGTAGACCGTCGGCTCGCCGGGCGCCTTCACGATCAGCCCGTTGGCGCTGCCGAGCGGGAAGGTCACGCCCTGCTCGACCAGGCCGGCGGAATGGTCGGCGCGCACCATCGTGACGGTGAAGCCGCCCTGGTCGACGGTGCCGCCGGTGTTCATCGGGTCGAAGCTCTCGAGACCCTGCGAGGCGAGATACATGCACAGGTCGTAGTTGGTGACGACCTTGGCCCCGCTCTCCTTGGCGATCGTCAGCGTGTCGCCGACGTGATCGCCGTGGGCGTGCGTGATCAGGACGTGCGTGACGCCCTTCGCGGCCTCGGCGACGTCGCCCTCGAAAGCGGGATTGCCGCTCAGGAAGGGATCGATCAGCACCACGGCGTCGCCGAACTCGAGCCGGAAGGCGGAATGTCCGAACCAGGTGATCTTCATGGGTCGCGCTCCCTCGTGGTTTGGATTAGAACGCGCCCGCCCGGCGGACGCTCCGCCGGCGAGCCAGGATTCCGGATGTGATTCGCCGATCGCACGATACCGCCGTTCCGCGCCTTCGGGCGAGGGCGTCCCGCCAAGACGGGTTCGGCTCGTGAGCGCCGAGCTGGAGGCGCTCGCCGCGACCCTGCCGCCGCGCGGGCGCCTGATCGGCGTCGACCTCGGCACCAAGACGATCGGCCTCGCCCTCTCGGATCTGGAGCGGCGGATCGCGAGCCCGCTCGAGACCATCCGGCGCACGAAGTTCGGGCCGGACGCAGCACGCCTGGCGGCGATCGTCGCGCAGTTCGACGTGAAGGGGATCGTCGTGGGGCTGCCGCTCAACATGGACGGCACGGCGGGCCCGCGCGTCCAGGCGACCCGCGCCTTCATGCGCAACCTCGGCCCCCTCGTGCCCTGCCCCATCGTGCCCTGGGACGAGCGCCTCTCCACCGTCGCGGTCACCCGCATGCTGATCGAGGCGGACGCCTCGCGCGCCCGGCGCGGCGAGGTCGTCGACAAGATCGCCGCCGCCTACATCCTCCAGGGCGCGCTCGACCGGCTCGCGGGACTCGCGGCGCGGCGCGAGGAGGACGGCGCGGACGACGGCGGCGCCGTGTAGCGGCGCCGGGGCGATAATCCCCCATACGGACAACGCCCCCGCGCGCTTGACTTGGCCGGGCCCTGGGACCGATGCACGGGGCCCCTGCCCCGCGCGCCGAGCCCGTTTCGAGACATGTCCAGCGTCCTCGCCTCTCTCGTCCCCGTCTTCCTCGTGATCATGGCGGGCTGGCTCGCGCGCGTGACGGGCTTCGTCGAGGACAAGCACTGGCCGGGGCTGGAGAAGGTGACCTACGTCGTCTTCTTTCCCGCCATCATCATCGCGACGCTCGCCAAGGCCGAGCTGGCGGACGTGCCGGTCGGCGACGTCGGGGCGGCGCTCGTCGCCGCGATCCTGGTCAATGCCGGCGGCCTCATGGCCCTGCGCCGGACGATGGAGCGGCGCGTCGGGGTGACGGGGCCGAGCTTCACCTCGATCTTCCAGGGCGCGACGCGCTGGAACACCTTCGTCGCCCTCGCGGTCGCCGGCAGCCTCTTCGGCGAGCGCGGGCTCGCGCTGATGGCGGTCGCGATCGCGGTGATGATCCCGCTCCTCAACCTGCTCGCCATCGGCGTCCTCGTGCGCTTCGCCGGCGGCCCGCCGCAGAGCGCGCGGCAGATCCTGACGGCCATCGTCACGAACCCGTTCATCTGGTCCTCCGCCATCGGCGTCTTCCTCAACGCGACGGGCCTTCCCGTGCCGGGTCCGCTCCTCGGCTTCGTCGAGATCCTCGGCGGCGCGGCGCTGGGCGCCGGGCTCATCGTCGTGGGCGCCGGCCTCGACATGCGCCGCCTCGCCCGGCCGGGCGCCGCGCACTGGATCGCCATCGCGACCAAGATGATTCTCCTACCCGTCGTGGCGGTCAGCCTCGCGCGCGGCTTCGGGGTCGCCGGGGACGATCTCGTCGTGGTCGCCATCGCCTCCTCCGTGCCGACGGCGAGCGGCGGCTACATCCTCGCCAAGCAGATGGGGGGCGATGCGCCTCTGATGGCGGAAATCATTACGATTCAAACACTTGCTGCGATGATGACAATGCCGGTCATGATCACGCTTCTCACATTGTGAGATGCGGCGTAAAAACACGTCAGAGATGATCAACTTTTTGCTGTATCCGAATCCGCGGCTCGAATAGGTTGTGGCTGCGCTCGACGCGCGTGCGCCTACGTCAGCACGGGACAGGATATGAGCTCGACACCCTCTGCCACCGACGCCAGCGAATCCGGCGGCCCCTCCCTGAACCGCGAGGAAGCGGCGCACTACATCGCCGGCCTCACCGCGGAGCTTTCCGCCATCGCGCGCCAGGCCGACCTCACCCTGCTCGGCTACTTTCTCGAGATGGCGCGCCAGGAGGCTCAGGAGATCGTCGTGTCCGAACGCAAGGCGCGCCGAAAGGCAATAGATGCGCGTTGATCGGGCTTCCCTTGCGGCATGCCGACGTGGCAAACTGTCGGTTCCACGACGGAAGCCAGTGCTCGCATGCCCGATGGACCGCCCTCGCCGCGGGACGCCCGCAACGGCGCCGCCGCATCGCACGCCGAAGCCGAGCGCGCCCGCCTCGCGGCCCTGGTGATGTCGTCGCCGGACGCGATCGTGTGCTACGACGCCGCCGACGGGTCGATCACCACCTGGAATCCCGGGGCCGAGCGTCTCTTCGGCTACAACGAGAGCGAGGCGATCGGTCGGGACTATCGGCTGCTGCTTCCCGACGGCGGAGAGGCCATCTACGACCGCGTGCTCGCCGGCGAATCGATGACCGTCGAGACGGTCCGCCGATGCAAGGACGGCAGCCTCGTCGACGTCTCCCTCACCGCGGCGCCGGTGCGCACGCCCGACGGGCGCACGATCGGCGTCTCCGGCATCTTCCGCGACATCTCCGCCCGCAAGCGCGCGGAGGCGGCGCTCGCCGAGAGCGAGGCGCGGCTCTCGTTCGTGCTGGCGAGCTCGCCGGACAACATCTTCATCCAGGACGCGGCCCTGCGCTACGTGTGGGTCTCGAAGGGCTTCAGCCCCTTGCGCGTCGAGGACTACATCGGCCGCACCGATTTCGACATCGCGGAGCGCTCCGGGGAAGCCGAGCGGCTCGTGACGATCAAGCGCCGCGTCATGGCGGAGGGACGCGGCGAGACGGCGGAGGTGGCCGTCACGCTCGGCGGCGTCGGGCGCGTCGTCGAGGCGACCTACCAGCCCTGGCGAGACGCCACGGGCGTGATCATCGGGGTCATCGGCTACGTGCGGGACTTCACCGAGCGACGCCGGGCGAAGCGCGCGCTGGCGGAGAGCGAGGCCCGCCTGCGCGCGATCCTCGAGCAGATGCCCGTCGGCGTCGCCGTGGTGAGCGCCCCCTCCGGCGCGCCGCTGTTCCACAACTCCCACGCCGTCGCCATCCTCGGCCACGACCTCATTCCGGCCGAGGACTACACGGGCTACGCGGCCTACGGCGCCGTGCGCGCGGACGGCGAGCCCTATCGCCCCGAGGACTACCCGATCGCCCGCGCGCTGCTCCACGGCGAGATCGTCGACCGCGAGCCCCTCCTGTACCGCCGCCCGGACGGGCAGGTCGTCGATCTCGAGGTGAGCGCCGCGCCGATCCGCGACGGCGACGGAACGATCGTCGTCGCCGTCTCCACCTTCGCGGACGTCTCGACCCGCAAGACGGCGGACCGCCAGCGCGAGCTCCTCGTCCACGAGCTCAGCCACCGGGTGAAGAACACGCTCGCGACCGTGCTCTCGATCGCCGGGCAGAGCCTGCGGGGGGCGACGGACCTGGACACGGCGCGCACGAGCTTCACCACCCGGCTCTCCGCCCTCGCGCGCGCCCACGACATCCTCACCCGCGAGAGCTGGGAGGGCGCGAGCCTGCGCGAGGTGATCGAGACCGCCGTCGCGGCCCATGCCGGCGGCGCGCGCATGGAGATCGTCGGCGCGGACCTGCGTGTCGGCCCCAAGGCCGCCGTCTCGCTCTCCATGGCGCTCAACGAGCTCGCGACCAACGCCGTGAAATACGGCGCGCTCTGCCGCGAGGGTGGGCGCGTGCGCATCGGCTGGCGTGTGGCGGACGGCCGCGAGCCGCGCCTCGTCCTGTCCTGGCGCGAGGAAGGCGGCCCGCCGGTGACGCCGCCGACCCGCCGCGGCTTCGGCACGCGGCTGATCGCCGGCGGCCTGTCGCACGACCTGCAGGCCGAGGTGCGGCTCGACTTCGCGCCGGCCGGCCTCGCCTGCGACATCGAGGCTCCCCTCGCCATTCTCCAGCGGGCGGCGGCCCCGGCGCGCTAGTACCGCGGCGCGAGCGAGACCGCGTTGCCGCCATGGCGCTCGAGCCGGCCCTCCAGCTCGAGCTCGGTGAGCACGCGGTTCACCGCGCCGATGGGAAGGCTCGCCTGGCGCGCCAGGTCGTCGACGGCGACCGGTGCGGGGCCGAGCAGCGCGACGAGGCGCTCGTGCGGGTCGACCGCGCCGTCGGCGACGTTCGCATCGGGCGCGGCCTCGGCGTCGGCGAGGGCGACCGGCGCCGTCGGCGCCGGCGGAAGCGGCACGCCGAAATCGAGCCAGTCGAGCTCGTCCCACAGGGTCTCGGCCACGATCTCGCCTGAGGCGTCCTGCGCCTCGAGGGACGCGATCCAGTTCCGGTCGACGAGCGGCATCAGGGCCGAGACGACGTGCTCGGAGGCGGCGCACAGCGTCGCGCCGTCGCGGATGAGGCCGTTCGTGCCCTCCGCCCGCGGATCGAGCGGCGAGCCCGGCACGGCGAAGACGATGCGGCCCTGCTCGTTGGCGAAGCGCGCCGTGATCAGCGAGCCCGAGCGTCGCGCCGCCTCGACGACGACGACGCCGAGCGACAGGCCCGAGACGATTCGGTTGCGGCGGGGAAAGTCCCGCGCCTTCGGCTCCCACGCGAAGGGCATCTCCGAGAGGACGGCGCCGCCCTCGTCGAGGATGCGCAGGAGGAGCCCCTCGTTCTCCGGCGGGTAGAGCCGGCCCAGCCCGCCGGCGAGAACGGCCACCGTCGATGCCGGCGCGACCCGGTGCGCGGCGGTGTCGACGCCGCGCGCCAGGCCCGAGACGACGCCGAAGCCGGCCGCGGCGAGGTCGCGGGCGAGCCGCCCGGCGAAGGTGAGCCCGGCGGCGGAGGCGTTGCGCGAGCCGACGATCCCGACGCAGGGCGCGGCGAGCGCGGCCGGATCGCCGCGCACGCAGATCACCGGCGGGGCGGTGTCGATGGCCTTGAGGGCCTTGGGATAGGCCGGATCGCCGGAGGCGAGGTAGCGGGCGCCGACGGCGCGGGCGGCGGCCATCTCGCGCTCGACCTCGGCGCGGCTCGCGATGCGCAGGGCGGAGCGGCCGGACTTGCGGGCGAGATCCGGCAACGCCTCCAGCGCCGCGCCGGCCCCGCCGAACTGATTGACGAGCGCGCGGAAGGTCCGCGGGCCCACCTTCTCGCTGCGGATCAGGCGCAGCCAATCGAGCAGCTGGTCGTCGCTGAAGGAGCCCGTCATTTCCCCCCGATCCTGCTTTCGGTGCCTGCGAGCAACCGCCTCAGGTTCTCGCGATGCTTCCACCAAAGCAGGATTGTGAGCAGAATTGCAAGTTCCGCCATCTGCCCCTCGCCGAGGAGCCACAAGGCGAGCGGAGCCGTCAGGCTCCCGACCAAGGCCGAGAGCGACGAGTAGCGCGTCGTGAAGGCGACGAGGAGCCAGGCGGCGCAGAAGATCAGCGCGACCCGCCAGTCGAGGCCTATCAGCACGCCGATATAGGTCGCGACGCCCTTGCCGCCCTTGAAGCCGAGCCAGGCCGGGTAGCAATGGCCGAGAAACGCCCCGAAGGCCGCGATCACCGCCGTCTGCGGGCCCCATTGCCAGGCGATCAGCACGGCGGCGGTGCCCTTGAGCGCGTCGAGGACGAGCGTCGCCGCCGCGAGGTCCTTGCGGCCGGTGCGCAGCACGTTCGTCGTGCCGATGTTGCCCGACCCGATCCTGCGCACGTCGCCGAGCCCCGCCGCCTTGGTGATCAGCAGGCCGAAGGGAATCGAGCCGAGGAGATAGCCCCCGACGAGGGCGGCGAGGTAGTAGGGCCAGGCGAGGCCCCAGTTCATGGATTCGACGATCATGTGAGCACGTCCGCTGAGGCAGGATGTCCACGGGTGGGACGCCCACGAGCGACGCGTCGTGTCTCCTTCCCTGTAGGGGAAGGTGGCGCGCCGCCGCAGGCGGCGTGACGGATGGGGCGCGGCGCGAAGCGACGCGTTCCGCGAAGCGGAAGTCCGGCAGCGTCGAGCTCGACCGTCGTGTTTCGGCTTCGCCGAACGCGCGTGCCGCGCGCCCCATCCGTCTCGGCTTCGCCGAGCCACCTTCCCCTACAGGGAAGGAAAGGGTTGGGCGCCCGCCGAGCACTCTCGACACCCATCCTCCCAGCCGGTCCGCGCTGCGCGCGGCCCACCTCGCCTTCGGGGAGATATCGACGAGCGCGCTTCGTCACGCCGAATACGCCACGCGCCCCGCGACCAGCGTCAGGTGCACGCGGCCCTCCATGCGGGCCTCGTCGAACGGCGAGTTCTTCGAGCGGGACTTGAGATCGCGCTTGTCCAGCACCCAGGGCTCGTCCGGGTCGAACAGGACGAGGTCCGCCGGCGCGCCGCGGGAGAGGCGGCCCTGCTCGAGCCCGAGGATCTCGGCCGGGCGCGACGTCATCGCCGCGACGAGCGCCGGCAGCGAGATCCGGTCGGCGTGGACGAGGCGCAGCGCCGCCGAGAGCAGCGTCTCGACGCCCAGCGCCCCGTTCGCCGCCTCGGCGAAGGGCAGGCGCTTGGTCTCGACGTCCTGCGGATCGTGGTCGGAGACGATCACGTCGACGACGCCCTCGACCAGCGCCTCGATCATCGCCTGGCGGTCGTCCTCCGAGCGGAGCGGCGGGGAGAGCTTGAAGAAGGTGCGGTAGCCGCCGATGTCGTTCTCGTTGAAGGTCAACGCGTTGATCGAGACGCCGCAGGTGAGGCCGACGCCGCCCTCCTTGGCGCGGCGCGCGATCTCGACCGAGTCGGGGCACGAGATCAGGGGCGCGTGCAGGCGCGATCCGGCGAGGCGGGCGAGGCGCACGTCGCGCTCCAGCACGATGGTCTCGGCTTCCTTGGGGATGCCGAGGAGCCCCAGGCGGGCGGAGAACTCGCCCTCGTTCATCACGCCGTCGCCGACGAGATCCGGATCCTCGCAATGATTCATCACGAGCGCGCCGACGTCGCGGGCGTAGAGCAGCGCCCGGCGCATGACGCGGGCGTTGGTGACGCAGCGCGCCCCGTCGGTGAAGGCGACGGCGCCGGCTTCGCCGAGGAGGCCGAACTCGGTCATCTCCCGGCCCTCGCGGCCCTTGGTGAGGGCGGCGGCGGGGAGCACGCGCACGACCGCCGTGTCGCGGGCGCGGCGCAGCATGTAGTCGACGATCGCCGGCTCGTCGACGGCGGGGTCGGTGTCGGGCATGGTGACGAAGGTGGTCACGCCGCCCGCGGCCGCCGCCTCGCTGGCGGAGGCCAGCGTCTCGCGATGCTCGGCGCCGGGCTCGCCGACGAAGACGCGCATGTCGATCAGCCCCGGCGCGAGCACCCGCCCGTCGCAGGCGACGACGCGCGCGCCCTCGGGCGCCGCCGGCGCCTCGCCCCAGACGACGTCGGCGATGCGGCCGTTCTCGACGAGGACGGAGCCGCGGCCCTCCCGCAGGCGCTCGGGGTCGACGAGATGGGCGTCGGCGAGGACGAGGGTGGTCATCGGGCCTCCGGGATCTCGTCGATCGCGCGGAACACCCGCTTGCCGTGGGCCTCGGCCGTCGCCACCATGTCGTCGGCGCCCGCCGACGGCCCGCCGATGCGCAGGACGCCGTCGCATTTCTCGACGAGCCGGCGCGCGATCGGATGGAAGATCTCGTCGAAGATCGGATCGCCGATCTCCTCGGAGCCGGCGTGCTCGATCAGCGGCAGCGCGTACCATTCGCCGAGCACCGGGAGGTGGCCGGCGCGGAACAGGGCGAGCGCCGTATCCATCATGGCGTCGACGTTGGCCTGGATCTTCGCGGGGTCGTCGCCGGTGCCGGAGCGGTAGGGCCCGGCGACGAGGATCATCAATGCGGCCATGGTCTCACCCGTTCGGCAGGTGCGAGGCGAGGGCCTCGAGCACCGCCATGCGCACGGCGACGCCCATCTCCACCTGCTCCTTGATCAGCGATTGCGCGCCGTCGGCGACGTCGGAGGCGATCTCGACGCCGCGGTTCATCGGGCCGGGATGCATCACGAGCGCGTCCGGCGCGGCGCAGGCGAGCTTCTCGGCGTCGAGCCCGTAATAGCGGAAGTACTCCTTCACCGAGGGCACGAAGGAGCCGTTCATGCGCTCGCGCTGGAGGCGCAGCATCATGACGATGTCGGCGCCCGCGAGCCCCGCGCGCATGTCGGTGTAGCAGGGGAAGCCCAGCCCCTCGATGCCCGCCGGCAGCAGCGTCGAGGGCGCGACGAGGCGCACCTTGGCGCCGAGCGCCGCGAGCAGGATCATGTTCGAGCGCGCCACCCGCGAATGCAGGATGTCGCCGCAGATCGCCACCGTCAGGCCCTGGATCCGTCCCTTGTTGCGCCGGATGGTCAAGGCGTCGAGGAGCGCCTGGGTCGGGTGCTCGTGCGCGCCGTCGCCGGCGTTCACCACGGAGCAGTCGACCTTGCGCGCCAGGAGATGCACTGCGCCCGCCGCATGGTGGCGCACGACGATGATGTCGGGGTGCATCGCGTTCAGCGTCGCCGCCGTGTCGATCAGCGTCTCGCCCTTCTTCACCGAGGAGGAGGCGACCGACATGTTCATCACGTCGGCGCCCAGCCGCTTGCCGGCGAGCTCGAAGGAGGCCTGCGTGCGGGTCGAGGGCTCGAAGAACAGGTTGATCTGCGTGCGCCCGCGCAGGGTGGCCTTCTTCTTCTCCACCTGCCGCGACACGTCCACCGCCTCGTCGGCGAGATCGAGGAGCGCCTCGATGTCGAGCGGCGAGAGCCCCTCGATGCCGAGGAGATGGCGGTGGGGGAAGCGAGGGCGCGGGTCGGACATGGACAGGAGCGTATAGACGCTCCGCGGCCGGGGGCAAGCGGCGCGTGGGCGCCCGGCGGCGCCCGCCATGCTCCCCGCGCAAGCGTGGCATTCGCGGGAACGACGACGATCGTCATGCACTTGTCAAGATCGGTGGGCAGGAGTCACCATCATCGGGCCGAGAGGCGTCTCGGCGGGAGCGACGGGTGTCGACGACATGAAGCTTCTGACGCGCACACAGGCTCGGCTCACCGGCCTCCTCAGCGGCGGGGACACGCGCTCCGACGCCCAGAAGATCGTCGACGCGCTCATCGCCGAGCGCGGCCAGAAGATCATGGACGCCTGGTGGTGGCCCGCGGCCAAGCCCCTGGTGGAAGGGGGCCTGCGCTACCCGGAGGCGGTGCGCATGGCCGAGACCATCGCGCCGCTCCAGGCGCACGCGGTATTCGACCACGTCTCGGATCGCCTGGGGCTCGACGTCGTCACCCGCAACCTCGAGCGCCTGCCGGCCTCGGGCAAGGTCGTCATCGTCTCGAATCACCCCACGGGCATTGCCGACGGCATCGCCCTGTGGAACGCCGTGAAGAGCCGCCGCCGCGACCTCGCGATCTTCGCCAACCGCGACGCGATCCGCCTCAACCCGCGGCTCGCCGACATCATCGTGCCGGTCGAGTGGCGCTCCGCCTTCAAGACCCGCGAGAAGACCCGCGAGACGATCCGGCTCTCCACCCGCGCCTTCGAGGAGGAGCGCGCGGTGGTGCTCTTCCCCTCCGGCCGCCTCGCCTACTGGAACGACGACGAGCAGCGCCTGTGCGAGCGGCCGTGGATGTCCTCGGCGCTGGCGCTGGCGCGCCGCTACGAGGCGCCGATCGTGCCGATCCACATGGGCGCTCGCAATTCCGGCCTGTTCCACTTCCTCGCCCGGGTGTCGACCGAACTGCGCGACATGACCGTGTTCTACGAGCTGCTGAACAAGACCGGCCAGCGCTTCACGGTCCATTTCGGCAAGCCGATCGCCCCGGAAGCGCTCGAAGGCGACCTCCAGGCGCTCACCGAGCGCATGCGCACCCACTGCTTCGAGACGCTCGCGCAGGATCCGGACGCCGCGTTCGAGGGGTGAGGGACCGGCGGGGGGCGACCCGCACGGAACCTTCAACGCACCGCTTCGGTTGCCGGCCCGGACCTATCTGGGGGAACCGTGCTCGACCTGTCGTCCGTCTCGCTCGTCTGGATCATCGTGGGCTTTCTCGCCTGCGCGGCGGTGATCGCCGTCGCGGGGACGATGCTGGCCGGGCGGGCGGACGTGCTCGCCGACCGGATCGGCTGGGGCGAGGCGCTGGTCGGCGCCGTGCTGCTCGGCGGCTCGACCTCGCTGCCGGGCATCCTCACCTCCGTCGTCACCGCCTATCAGGGCTTCCCGAGCCTCTCCATCGCCAACGCGATCGGCGGCATCGCGGTGCAGACGGCCTTTCTCGCCATCGCCGACCTGTTCTACCGCAAGGCCAATCTCGAGCATGCGGCGGCCTCCGCCGCGAACCTGTCGCAGGGCTCGCTGCTGGTGGCGCTGCTCGCCGTGCCGCTCGCCGCGACGGCGGGGCCTGACTGGTCGATTCTCGGCGTCCACCCGGCGACCCTCGTCATCCTCGGCGGCTACGCCTACGGCATCCGGCTCGTGAAGCTCGCCAAGGAAGAGCCGATGTGGTTCCCGCGCATGACGCGGGAGACGCAGGACGAGCAGAAGGAGGCCGAGGAGACCAACGAGGGCGAGGACGGGCAGACCCCGCTCGCGCGGCTGTGGACCGAGTTCGCGCTCCTCGTGCTGGCGGTGGGCGTCGCGGGCCTCGGCATCAGCCAGACGGGCATCGCCATCGCGGAGCGCACCGGCATCGCCGAGACGGCGGTGGGCGGCCTGATGACCGCGGTCGCGACCTCCCTGCCGGAGCTCGTCACCTCCGTCGCCGCGGTGCGACGCGGGGCGCTGACGCTGGCGGTCAGCGGCATCATCGGCGGCAACGCCTTCGACACGATCTTTCTCGCCTTCGCCGACATCGCCTATCGCGACGGCTCCCTCTACCACGAGATCGCCGACGCCAACCGCTTCGTGATCTCGGCGACCATCGTGATGATCGGGGTGCTGCTGATGGGCCTCGTGCGGCGCGAGAAGCAGGGTCCGGGCGGGATCGGCTTCGAATCGGCGACGATCCTCGTGCTCTACGCGCTCTCGGTGGTGGTGATGGCGCGGGCTTGAGCGTGGAACGTCAGCCGGGGTGCGCGGCTTGGCTCCGAAACGGACAGCGAAGGACACCCACCATGCCCGACGACAAGCGCCCGATCCCCCCGCAGGACCTCGACGAGAGCCGCCTCGACGCGGCCCGCCGACGCCGCGAGGCGGAAGGCGAGACGAGCCTCGGCGACGAGGCGATCGAGCACGCCCAGTCGATCCCCGATCACCACGAGCCCGGCGGCGATCAGGCGAAGCTCAATTCCAGCGGGATGTCGGAAGACACGGGCGACATCGCCCGGAAGGGATCCGAGCGCGCCGATTCCGCCGCCCAGGGCGGAAAGCCCCTGCCCCCCGGCGGCCGTCGGCGCGACTGAGGGTCGAGCGGCGCTCAGAGGCCGCGCTCCGCCAGCCAGGCGGACACGATCCGCCGCTCCTCCGGCGTCATCTGCGTGATGTTGTTCGGCGGCATGGCGTCCGTGAGAACGGATTGCGCGCGGATCGCGCTCGCGTGCCGAAGGATGTCGTCTGGGCTCTCGAAGCGCACGCCCTTCGGCGCCGAGGCGATGCCGGCCCAGGCGGGTTCGGTCGCGTGGCACATGGCGCAGCGGCCCTGGATGACGACCATCGCCTCCTGGAAGGCCGCCGTCTGCGCCTCCGGACGGTCGATGCCAGCCTCCCAGTCCACCGTGTCGAAGGTCGGGCGCCCCGTGACCGAGAGGAAGGCCGCGAGCGCGATCGCCGCCGCCGCCCCGCCCCAGGTCCACCAGACGTATCCCTTGCCGGCGTGCATCGTGTTGAAGAAGTGCCGCACCAGCGCGCCCGACACGATCACCAGCGCGACGATCGCCGGCGCGTAGGCGCTCGACCAGGCGAGCGGATAGTGCGTGCCGAGCATCAGGAAGAGCACCGGCAGGGTGAGATAGTTGTTGTGCAGCGAGCGCTGCTTGGCCTGCCGGCCGAGCTTCGGATCGGGCTCGCGCCCCGCCATCAGGTCGGCGACGACGATCTTCTGGTTGGGAATG
Organism: Salinarimonas sp.; assembly: GCF_040111675.1. Classification (NCBI taxonomy): domain Bacteria; kingdom Pseudomonadati; phylum Pseudomonadota; class Alphaproteobacteria; order Hyphomicrobiales; family Salinarimonadaceae; genus Salinarimonas; species Salinarimonas sp. The sequence continues at coordinate 2,878,082 of NZ_CP157794.1, forward strand.
ATGACGAAGAAGACGGAGGCCGACATCCAGGTCGCGATCATCGCCCCCGTGTGCAGGAAGGCGGCGCGGTCGGAGAAGACCTGCAGGAAGGTGACGTTCATCGCGATGATGAAGCCGAACAGCACCGCGCCGAGCGCGACGTCGTTCCGGCCGAGCCGCGACTTGCACAGCCCGTCGTAGACGAGCCAGGACAGGCCGAGCGCCGCGATGCCGATCAGCCCGGCCTGCCAGCCGGTCAGGGCGAGCTTCGCCGGATCGACGGTATAGAGCTCGGCCTGGACGTAGTAGATCCACACGATCAGGAAGAAGCCGGTCAGCCAGGTGGCATAGCTCTCCCATTTGAACCAGGTGAGCTCCCGGGGCAGCTCGGGAGGCGCGACCAGATATTTCTGCATGCGGTAGAAGCCGCCGCCATGCACCTGCCAGGTCTCGCCCCCCACCCCCTTGGGCAGGCCCTCGCGCTTCCTGAGCGAGAGGTCGAGGGCGATGAAGTAGAACGACGAGCCGATCCAGGCGATCGCCGCGATGACGTGGATCCAGCGGCCGAGCTGGCTCGCCCATTCGGTGGTGACGGCGTCGATCATGTGCGGTGCTGCGCTGCGAAACGAATGGCGCGAGCGTAGAGCGGCCCGCGGCGCGTGGGAAGGGGGCGTTTGCGCGCGTCCTTCGGCGACCGCTCCCCCTTGACGCCCCCCGCGCCCGCGTCGGACATCTTCTCTCACGCGCCCCATCGACCCGAGGAGCCACGATGCCCCGCCTCTCGACGCACGTCCTCGACACCGCCCATGGCGGCCCCGCCGCGGGCGTCGCGCTGACCCTCGACCGGATCGAGCCCGACGGCTCGCGTACGCGCCTCGTCGAGACGACGACCAATTCCGACGGGCGCACCGACGCGCCGCTCCTCCAGGGCGAGGCCTACCGGGTCGGGACCTACGAGCTCGCCTTCCACGTCGGGGACTACTTCCGGACGAAGGGCGCGACGCTCGCCGAGCCCGCCTTCCTCGACGTCGTGCCGATCCGCTTCTCGATCGCCGAGCCCGACGGCCACTACCACGTGCCGCTGCTCGCGAGCCCGTGGAGCTACTCGACCTATCGCGGGAGCTGACCGTCATGCCCGTCTTCGACCCCGGCGCCGCCGCCTATCCCCGCGACATGGTGGGCTACGGCCGCACCCCGCCGCACGCCGCCTGGCCCGGCGGGGCGCGCGTCGCCGTCCAGTTCGTGATCAATTACGAGGAGGGCGGCGAGAACAACGTCCTGCACGGGGACCCCGCCTCCGAGGCCTTCCTCTCCGAGATCGTCGGCGCCCAGCCCTGGCCGGGGCAGCGGCACATGAACATGGAGTCGATCTACGAATACGGCTCGCGCGCGGGCTTCTGGCGGCTGTGGCGGCTCTTCACCGAGCGGGGCGTCCCCGTCACCGTCTACGGCGTGGCGAGCGCCATGGCGCGCCATCCGGACGCCGTCGCGGCCATGAACGAGGCGGGCTGGGAGATCGCCTCCCACGGGCTGAAATGGATCGACTACCGCGACGCGCCCGAGCACGTGGAGCGCCACCATATCGCCGAGGCCGTGCGCGTCCATGCCGAGGTGGCGGGGGCGCGCCCGCTCGGCATGTACCAGGGCCGCACCTCGGAAAACACGCTGCGGCTGACCATGGAGGAAGGCGGTTTCCTCTATTCCGCAGACAGCTACGCCGACGACCTGCCCTATTGGGTGAGCGACGGCCAGGGCCGGCCCTTCCTGATCGTGCCCTACACGCTCGACGCCAACGACATGCGCTTCGCCACCCCGCAGGGGTTCAATGCCGGCGACCAGTTCTTCAGTTACCTCAAGGACACGTTCGACCTGCTTCACGCGGAGGGCGAGAGCGCGCCGAAGATGATGTCGGTGGGCCTGCATTGCCGGCTCGTCGGCCGCCCGGGCCGCGCGGCGGCGCTGGCGCGCTTCCTCGACTACGCGACCTCGAAGGGCGGGGTCTGGTGCGCGACGCGCCTCGACATCGCCCGGCACTGGGCGCGCCATCACCTGCCGGCGGGAACGACGCCCGAGCGGATGTCGAAGCCGCTCTTCGTGGCGGCCTACGGCGACGTGTTCGAGCATTCGCCCTGGATCGCGGAGGCGGCCTGGGAGGCCGGCCTCGGCCCGGAGACGGCCGATGCGGCCGGCCTGCACGCCGCGATGATGCGCGTCCTCGACGCGGCGCCGGAGGCCCGCAAGCGCGCGCTCATCGACGCGCATCCGGATCTCGCCGGGCGCCTCGCGGTGGCCGAGATGGCGCCCGACAGCCAGGCCGAGCAGGCCTCCGCCGGGCTCACGCAGCTGACGGAGGCCGAGCGCGACCGCTTCCTTTCCCTCAACGACGCCTACAAGGCGCGCTTCGGCCATCCCTTCATCATGGCCGTGCGCGGCCGCTCCAAGGGCGAGATCCTGAGCGCCTTCGAGGCGCGGCTCGAGAACGAGCCGCGGGCGGAGTTCGAGACGGCGATGGCCGAGATCGGGACGATCGCGCGCCTGCGCCTCGAGCAGCGCATGGGCGGCTGAGGGGCGCGGCATCTCAGCCGACCATCGGCAGCCCTGTGCGTGAGGCGGATGCGTCGTCTCTCCATCCCTGTAGGGGAAGGTGGCGCCGCGCGTAGCGCGGTGACGGATGGGGCGCGCCGAAGGTGCGTTCCGCGAAGCGGAAATCCCCGGCAGCGTCCGGATCGACCGTCCATTTCGGCTTCGCCGAACGCGCGTGCCCCGCGCCCCATCCGTCTCGCCGCTGCGCGGCGATCCACCTTCCCCTACAGGGAAGGACAATCTTCCGCGTCCGCAGAGCTTCCGCCTAGACACCGCTCCTCGCACCGGCGGCCGCGTTCGCCGGCGCGGATGCGACGGACTCCGAGACGCGTCCCGAGGGAGGTGACAACGCCCCCTCCCCCGGGCTAAGTTCGCCGCGAAAGACACCGAAAAAATACGAACGACGATCGCCATCCCGTCGCATCGAAGAGCCGGAGGACGCCCGTGGCCCGCTACACCCTCGCCATCGACCAAGGCACGACCTCGACCCGCGCCATCCTGTTCGACGACCACATGCACGTCGCCGGGATCGCCCAGCAGGAATTCCAGCAGCACTACCCGGCGTCCGGCTGGGTCGAGCACGAGCCGGACGACCTGTGGGAGACGAGCGTCGCGACCGTACGCCAGGCGATGACGGACAAGGGCGTCTCCGCCGCCGACATCGCCGCCATCGGCATCACCAACCAGCGCGAGACGGCGCTCGTCTGGGATCGCAGGACCGGCGAGCCGATCCATCGCGCCATCGTCTGGCAGGACCGGCGCACGGCCTCGATCTGCGCGAAGCTGAAGGCGGAGGGCCACGAGGCGGCGCTCACGGCCAAGACCGGGCTCCTGCTCGATCCCTATTTCTCCGCCTCGAAGATCGGCTGGATGCTCGACCAGGTGAAGGGCGCGCGCGCCCGCGCGGAGCGCGGCGAGCTCGCCTTCGGCACGGTGGACACCTGGCTGCTGTGGCGGCTCACCGGCGGGCTCCACGTCACCGACGCCACCAACGCCGCGCGCACGCTCCTCTTCGACATTCACGAGAACCGCTGGGACGACGACCTGTGCGCACTGTTCCGCGTGCCGAAGGCGATGCTGCCGGAGGTGCGCGACTCGGCCGGCGACTTCGGCGAAACGCGGCCGGACCTGTTCGGCGGCCTGATCAAGATCCGCGGCGTCGCAGGCGACCAGCAGGGCGCCACGATCGGCCAGGCCTGCTTCACGCCGGGCATGGTGAAATCGACCTACGGAACCGGCTGCTTCGCCGTGCTCAACACCGGCGAGACGCCCATCGCCTCGAAATCGAAGCTGCTCACCACGATCGCCTATCGGCTGAACGGCAAGACCACCTACGCCCTCGAGGGATCGATCTTCGTCGCCGGCGCCGCCGTGCAATGGCTGCGCGACGGGCTCGGGATCATCGACGCGGCCGCGAAGAGCGGGCCGATGGCCGAGGGCGCCGACCCGACGCAGGACGTCTATCTCGTGCCCGCCTTCGTGGGGCTCGGCGCGCCGCACTGGGACCCGGACGCCCGCGGCGCCCTTTTCGGGCTCACCCGCAACACCGGCCCGCGCGAGCTCGCCCGCGCGGCGCTGGAGAGCGTCTGCTACCAGACTGCGGACCTGCTGGAGGCCATGAAGGCCGACTGGTCGGGCCACGCGCCGGCGAACGGCGAGACGGTGCTGCGCGTCGACGGCGGCATGGTCGCATCCGACTGGACCATGCAGCGCCTCGCCGACCTCCTCGCCGCCCCCGTCGACCGACCGGAGGTGAAGGAGACGACCGCGCTCGGCTCCGCCTATCTCGCCGGCATGGACGTCGGCTTCTACCCGCCCCCCGAGCAGTTCGCCGACCGCTGGCGCCTCGAGCGGCGCTTCGAGCCCTCGATGTCGAAGGACGAGCGCGAGAAGAAGCTCGCCGGGTGGAAAGAGGCGGTGCGCAAGCTGCTGGCGTGAGCGACGAAATCGCACCCGAATTCGCGACAGGCGCGAACCCGGTTGTTTCGTAACACTCCTGAGTTGTCCGCACTGATCGTTTCCGTCAGGTTCGCGCAACGCGAACCTACGGAGACTTTCAACTATGACGCGATTACCCCGCCTCGCCCTCCTCGCTGTCGCCGCTCTCCTCGCCGCGCCGCCGTCCTACGCCGATCCCGCTGCCGAGCCCGACCTGACGCCCCTCGTCCTCGCTCAACGCACCTGCGGGGACGCCCGCAGCTGCCGCGACGCCGTGATCCTGTGGTGCAACGGCTATCGCCGCGCCGACGGCGACAACGACGGCATCCCCTGCGAGCGCGTCTGCCGCTCCCGCGCGCAGGTGAACGAGATCCGCGCGCAGATCGGCTGCTGACGCCCGCCCCACCCGGCCCGCGCATCCGCGCGCCTTCCGCCGCGTGCCCTCCACCGCTATGGTGCGCTCCGCTCCAATCCAGCAGCGGATCCCCGACGCCATGCCCCTCGACAAAGCCATCGCCGACGCCCTCCACGCCGCCACCACCGCGACGCTGACCACCGTGCTCCTGAAGAAGGGCGTGCGCCGTTCCTGGATGCGCGGGCCGAAGGCCTGGTACAATGCGGGCGACCGCGTCGTGGGCGAGGCCTTCACGCTGCGCTTCGTGCCCATGCGCGAGGATCTCGCGACCCCCGAGAGCTGGGCCTCGCCCACCTCCACCCGCGCGGCCATCGAGGCGATGCCCGAGGGCGCGATCTGCGTCGCCGACGCCATGGGCGTCGAGGACGCCGGCATCTTCGGCGACATCCTGTGCGCGCGCATGCGCCGGAAGAACGTCAAAGCGCTCGTCACCGACGGGACGGTGCGCGACGGCGCGGGCGTGCACGGCACGGGCCTGCCGATCTGGTGCTCGGGCGTCGCGGCGCCCGCGTCCGTCGCCGGGCTCACCTTCGTCGGCTGGGAGCAGCCGATCGGCTGCGGCGGCGTCGCGATCTTCCCCGGCGACGTGATCGTCGCCGACGGCGACGGCGCGGTGGTGATCCCCAAGGCCATGGTCGAGGAGGTCGCCGTCGCCGCCGTCGAGCAGGAGCGGCTCGAGGCCTGGATCATGCGCGAGGTCGAGCGCGGCGTGCCGCTGCCGGGCCTCTATCCGCCCAACGCCGAGACCAGGGCGCGCTACGAGGCCGACACGACGCGCGGCTGAGGCCGGCCCGCCCGGAGCCGCCCATGTTCTTCGTCCTCTCGAAGGTCGCCTGGTTCTTCCTCGCGCCCTCGAACCTGATGCTCGTCGCCCTCGTGGCCGGCCTCGCGCTCGGCGCGTGGGCGCGTGCGCGGCGGGTCGGGCTCGGGCTCGCCTGGGCGGCGGCGGCGGCGATGATCGTCTTCGGCTTCTCGCCGATCGCGACCTGGCTGCTCAACCCGCTGGAGACGCGCTTTCCGGCCTATGCCGGGAGCGACGCGCCGGTCGCCGGCATCGTCGTGCTGGGCGGGGCGATCCAGCAGGACGCGACGCTGGCGCTCGGCCAGCCGGTGGTCAACGAGGCGGGCGACCGCCTCCTCGCCGCCGCCGCGCTGGCGCGCACCTATCCGGAGGCGCCGCTCGTCCTGTCCGGCGGCAGCGCCCGCATCGTCGGCGCGGATGCGTTCACCGAGGCGCAGGGCATGGCGGAGGTGCTCGTCGCGCTGGGCGTTGCGCGCGAGCGGCTCGTGCTCGAGGACCGCTCGAAGAACACCTGGCAGAACGCGCTCTATTCCCGCGAGATCGCCGGGCCGCAGCCGGGCGAGACCTGGCTCCTCGTCACCTCCGCCTGGCACATGCCCCGCTCCATGGGCGTCTTCCGCCAGGCGGGCTTTCCGGCCACGCCCTATCCCGTGGATTACCGCGCCGTCGGCGGCGACGAGCTGGTCCGCCCGTTCCGGACCATGTCCGACGGCCTGCGCCGGCTCGACGTCGCGGTGCGGGAATATGTCGGGCTCCTGGCCTACCGGCTGACCGGGCGCTCGGACGCGCTGTTTCCGGGGCCGTGAGCCTGCGCTAGGCGTAGAGCGTCGACCCTTTTCCTTCCTCTACAGGGAAGGAAAAAGGGTCGGCGCGTCTCACCCGCCCGGCAGCCCGATCCGGTAGACGCCCTTGAAGTCGTCCGGGTCCACCGGCCTCCCCTTGCGCAGGATCGCGACCTTGCCCTCCTTGGCGAGCCGCACCGCCGTGCGGCGCACGGGCTGCATCAGCGGCCCCCAGCCGTCGGGATGGGGGCCGCCGATCGCGCGGGCCACTTCCGAGGGGCAGATCGTCTTGCCCGGCCCGCGCTCGGCCACGAGGGCGAGCATCGTCTCCTCGAGCGGATCCGCCATCGATCAGACCGCGATCGGCGCGCGAATCGCCGGGTGGGGGTCGTAGCCCTCCACCGCGATGTCCTCGTAGCGGAAGGCGAAGAGGTCGGTGACGTTGGGGTTGAGCACGAGCCGCGGCAGGCGGCGCTCCTCGCGGGAGAGCTGCTCCTTCGCCTGCGCGAGGTGGTTCAGGTAGAGATGCGCGTCGCCGAACGTGTGCACGAAATCGCCGACGCCGAGCCCGGTCGCCTGCGCCACCATGTGGGTGAGGAGCGCGTAGCTCGCGATGTTGAAGGGCACGCCCAGGAAAACGTCGGCGGAGCGCTGGTAGAGCTGGCAGGAGAGCCGCCCGTCCGCGACGTAGAACTGGAACAGGCAATGGCAGGGCGCGAGCGCCATGGCCGGGAGGTCCGCCGGGTTCCAGGCGGAGACGACGAGCCGGCGCGAATCGGGGTTGCGGCGGATCTCGTCGACGACCCAGGAGATCTGGTCGATGGTCTCGCCGCCGGGATTCTCCGGAGTGCCGGGCGCCGCCCAGGAGCGCCATTGCTTGCCGTAGACGGGCCCGAGCTCGCCCTCCGCGTCCGCCCACTCGTCCCAGATGGTGACGCCGTTCTCCTGGAGCGTGCGCACGTTGGTGTCGCCGGCGAGGAACCAGAGCAGCTCGTGCACGATCGAGCGGATGTGCAGCTTCTTCGTCGTGACGAGCGGGAAGCCCTCGCGAAGGTCGAAGCGCATCTGGTGGCCGAAGACGGAGCGCGTGCCGGTCCCGGTGCGGTCCGCCTTCTCGACACCCTCGTCGAGGATGCGGCGGAGGAGATCGTGGTACTGGCGCATGGCTCGTCGGCTCCGGTGGGCTCGCCCAGCATAACGCCGACGCGGCCCGGAGGCAGCGTCGGCGCGTGGTTTTCCCCAGGTGGTCGCGGGGGCCCTCCCCTCCGGGCCGCTTCGCGGCCCACCTCCCCTGCGGGGAGATGGCCCCGCCCGTCAATGCGCGCCGTGCGCCCCCGCGGAGGCCGTGCCCGCCGCGTTGGGCAGGACGATCGAGACGTTCTGCATCATGCCCTGGTCCTCGTGGTCGAGGATGTGGCAGTGGAGCACGAACTCGCCGATATAGCGCTGGTAGCGGGTGCGGATCACGACCTTGTAGGCCGGCTTGACGAACAGCGTGTCCCTCCAGACGCCCTTGAGGCCGGCATATTGCGGGTCGTCCGCCTCGCCCGTCTCGCTGACGTCGACGCCTTGCGGGTTCAGGATCTCCACGATCTGGAACGGATTGACGTGGATGTGGAAGGGATGGCCCGCGGCGGGGTTCGTCCCCGAGGTGAGCGTCCACTCGTCGACGCCGCCGAGGACGAGCGTCCGGTCGATCCGGTTCGGGTCGTAGGCCTGGCCGTCGATCAGGAAGCCGACGGGTGTCGTGCTCACGTCGATGGAGAAGGCGAGCGACTGCGTCCCCGTCACCTCGTCGGCCGTGATGGTCGGGTGCGGCACGAACTTCGTCAGCTTCAGCCCGTCCTGGATGTCGGCGACGACGGTCGCGACCACGTCCGCCGGCATGGTGCGCTCGGCCGCCGCGGTGAGCGTCTCGGCGACGGAGGCCGCGAGGTCGGCGACCGCGACCGTCTCGCCCGCGCCGACGGAGACGTCGCCGAGATAGCGCCGGCTCTCGACGTCGCCCGAGACCGTGGTGGTGGCGGGTGCGGAGGCGTCGATGACGCAATACTCGCCCTCTTCCGGGAAGACGACCAGCAGGTCCGTGCGGTAGCCCGGCTGCAGGACGCTCACGGTCCGCTCGTCGAGCGCTGCGCGGGTGAGCCCGTCCTCGGCGAGCGCGAAGGCCGGCAGCGGCTCGCCGGGGCAGTTCTCGGCGATCCAGGCGTCCGGATCGGCCGCGCTCGCGAAATCGCCGGCGCCGGCGCGCTTCTCGCGGAACATCAGGCTCACCGTGTCGCGGATGCCGGCATGGGCGATGCGCCAGCGCTCGAGCCGTCCCGCCACCGCGCCGGGGAAGGTCGGCAGGATCTCGCCGTTGATCGAGGTGTAGCGGCCGGACGCGCCCCAGTCGCCGGGAGAGAAATTGTCGTAGGTCTCGATGACGCCGACCTGGCCCGGGTCGCAGCGATAGGTGCCGTCGGGATTGGTCTCGAGGGTCCCGTTCGCGTCGTAGCAGGCGTACTGGTTCTGCTGGAGCAGCACGAGGCGCTCCTCGACCTCCGCGCCGGCGAGCAGCGTGTCGACGTCGCCGTTGGTGTCGGGCGTCGGCAGGCGGTCCCCGCGGATGACGATGAAGCCCGCCATGCCGGAGGAGACCTGCAGCGCCACGCCGCCGTGCAGGTGCGGGTGATACCAGAACGTGCCCGCCGGATGGTCGGCCGGGATGTTCCACTCGTACTGGAAGCTCACGCCCGGCTCGATCGAGATCAGCACGTTGTCGCTGTTGCCGGTCGGGCTGACCCAGAGCCCGTGCGAATGCAGGTTCGTGCGGTTGAAGCAGTGCGGGACGTTGATGTTGCCGTGCGAGGGGCAGTTCTGGTTCGTCTCCGGCAGCTCGTTGTGGAGCGTGACGCGGACCGTCTCGCCGGGCGCGGTCTCGATGGTGGGGCCGACATAGCGGAAATCGGCGTCCGCCGCGGGATCGGCCCGCACGTCCTGGTAGGCGCGCAGGTTCACCGTGTCGTTCGTGCCCGTCGCCGGGTTGAAGATCGCGCCCTCGACGTAGCGGATGGCGAGATCGAGCACGGCCTCGCCCTGCGGGATGCCGGGCGTCGGCGTGGGCGGCGCGGCGAGGAAAGGCTGGAGAGCCGCCGGCGGGGGTCCGGAGCGCAGCATCTGCGCCGTCGGCGGCGGCTCGACCAGGCGCTGGGCCTGCGCCTGCGCCGCCGGAGCGGCGAGAAGCGCCGCGGCCGCGCCGACGGCGAGACCCGCCGCGCGTGCTCGAAGGATCGATCGATGGTTCATGGCCCCCTCCCGTGGCGGTCGCGGGCGAATCGACCGCGAACCCTGGATGCTCGTTTGCCGAGCTTGCGCGGACCTGTTCCCGCTGGCAACCCTGAGATGAGGCCAGCCGAAATCCCGAAGCCGTGGACGCCGGCGGCCGGATCAGACCCCGAAGAACGCCGCCATCGCCTGCACCTGCCCGTCCAGCATCGGTGCGCCCGCGTGCGGAACGCAGCCCCGCGCCGCCGCGACGGACAGGAGCGCGGAGGGCGTCATCACCACGTCCGCCACGATCGCGCCGGGGGCCTGCGTCCCGGGGTGCGCCGGATCCGCGCCGCCACGGTTAACGCGGGCTTTACGCGGACGGCTTAATCGTAGGCGTCCCGCAGCGTATCCGCGATCCCGGCACCGCGTCCATGACCCCGCCCCCTCCGCCCCTCGACGAGGACCTGGCCCGGCTTTCCGCGCTCGCGCGGGAGGGCGGGGCGGTCGCCCCCGTGGTCCTGCGCGTGCAGGCCGACCTCTTCGCCGCCTCCCGCCGGCGCGAGGCGGAGGCCGCCGCCTTCGGCGAGCTCGCCGTGCGGCTCCTGCCGCAGGTCGATGCGGACACGGCGGCGCACGTGGCGCGACGCGTGGCGGCGCTGCCGGAGACGCCGCCGGCCGTGCTCGCGACGCTCTACGCCCGCGGCGGCGAGGCGGCGCGGCGCGTCGCGGCGCTCGCGCCCGCGAGCCTGTCTGACACGGACCGGCCGGAGCCGCTGGTGGCGTTGGCCCGCGCCCGCCGGAACGATCTCGCGCTCGACGAGATCGCGCGGCTGCTCGCCCGCGACGACCCGGCCATCGACCGCGCGCTCGCCGAGAACCCGGCCGCGCCGCTCCAGGGCCGCGCCCGCGCCGACCTGGTCGCGCGCGCCCGCACGCGCGCCTCTCTCGCCCGCGCCCTGCTCGATCGGGGCGACCTGCCGCCGGACGAGGCGGCGAGCCTCTACGTTCATGCCGACGAGGCGCGGCGCGCGAGCCTGCTCCTCGCCCTCGCGACGGCGCCGCGCCCCGCGAGCCGGCCCGTCTCCCGGCCCCGTCCCACGCCGGAGATCGTCGCCGGCCTGATCGAGGCGGCGGACCGGGGCGACCGCGCCACCTTCGGCTCGCGCCTCGCCGCGGCGCTCGGCCTCGCGGCGACGCCCGCCTGGCGCTTCGAGGATCCCGAGCGCCACGACGTCCTCGCCCTCGCGCTCCTCGCCGCCGGCCTGCGCGAGGAGGAGGCGATCCGCATCTTCCTGACGCTGCACCCGGCGATCGCCCGCTCGGTGCCCGTGGTCTTCCGCCTCGTGTCGCTGTTCCGGGGCGCGCCGCGCTCGGTGGCGGCGCGTCTCGTCGAGGCGCTCCACGACGTCGCCATCGGCGCCCGCCGCGCCGGCCGGCACGTGCCGGCGCTGGCCCCCGACCCGCGCGAGCGCGCGGGCGCGCGCGTCTTCTCGACCCTCCTTCCCGAACGCCGCGAACAGACGACGCCACCGAGCCGCACCGCTTCGGAGGCTTGAGCTCGCGCTTGGGATCGTATTCCTTTAGCTTTGATCAAATCTCGGAGCTGTCTCACTTCGAGAAACTGCCGAGCTGATCTTGGAAGAAGCCTATCTATTCATATCGAAGTGAGGAACCGTTGAGCGCGTTGCGTGTTTGCAGGGCAGCCAATCCGGCAGACACGAAAGGATGCCCAGCGATGAAACGCATGTTCCTCGCTGCGCTCGTGGGCTCGACCGCGCTCGCGCCCGCAGCGCTCATGGCCCAGGACCAGCAGAACCAGCAGAACCAGCAGGGCCAGCAGCAGCAGATGATGCAGGCCCAGCAGAACCAGCAGGGTCAGCAGGGCCAGATGCAGAGCCAGGAGGCCCGCGTCACCGCCCAGCAGATGCGCGGACAGCCGCTGATCGGCGCCAACGGCAATCGAATCGGCACCGTCGAGCAGATCGTCATCGGTCGCTCGGGCCAGAGCTACGCCGTGGTGCAGGTGCAGGGCGGCCAGAACCGTCTCCTGCCGACGCAGGCCATCGTGCTGCGTGACGGGCGTCTCTACGTCCAGGACATCACGCGCCAGCAGGTCGCCGAGCTTCGTTCCGCGACCGAGGCCGAGGGCGGCCAGTTCGAGGAGGCCACGGGCGAGCAGGTTCTCGTGCTGGCCATGGAGACCGAGACGCAGATGCAGGGTCAGCGCACCCAGCAGCAGACGGCCCAGGCCGAGGGCGCCGAGATCGTCGTCGAGCGCACGGCGCCGCGCCTGCGCATCGAGCAGCCCACTCCGCAGGTTCTGGTCGACCCGGCCGAGCCCGAGGTGACGGTTCGCCAGCAGAACCCGCAGATCATCGTCCGTCAGGCCCCGCCGACGGTGACGATCAACCAGCCGCAGCCCGAGATCATCGTGCGCATGCCCGAGCCGCAGGTCGACGTGGCGCAGGGCCAGCCCGACGTCATGGTGCGCCAGGGCGAGCCGCAGGTGCAGGTCGAGCAGCCGCAGCAGCAGGCCGCCGTGGCCGTGCAGCAGTCCCAGGCCGAGGTGCAGATCCAGGAGGATCAGCAGCGGGCGGCCGTCGCGATCTCCCGCGCCCGTCCGGAGGTGACCTTCGAGCGCACCGGCGAGGCGCAGGTCGAGTTCATGCAGGAGCAGGGCCAGCCGACGGTCCGCTACGAGCGCATGCAGACCGCGCAGCAGGACCAGCAGCAGCAGATGCAGGCCCAGCAGGAGCAGCAGCAGGCCCAGGCCGGTGACGGCATGGACCGCGCGCGCCAGATGCTGGTCGAGGAAGGCGAGGTCGAGGCCACGGGCGCGCTCAACGCCCAGACCCGCAACGTCGCCATCACCGAGCTCGAGGGCCAGACGGTCTACAACTATCGTGGCCAGGAGCTCGGCGACATCGAGCGCGTCGTCGCCACGCCCAACGACGAGTTCCTCGTCGTGATCGGCGCCGGCGGCTTCCTCGGCATGGCCGAGGAGGAGGTCGCGCTTCCGCTGCAGCGTCTGTCGCTGCGCGGCGACCAGCTGATGATCCGCGGCGTCACCGAGTCCGATCTCGAGGGCATGCAGGATTACGAGACCCGTTATCCGCAGGCCCAGGAGCTCGGCGCCGGCGAAGAGGTCGACGTCGTGATCGAGGAGTAAGGCTCCTCGCCACAGGCTGAAGACGGCCGGCGGTCCTTCGGGACCGCCGGCTTTTCTTCGTGCTCTCATCTGAGAGCGACACACCTTTTAGTCGATAACGAGGCGAGCTCACGGCGCTCACCTGTGTCATCCCGAGCGCCGAACGGCGACCCGGGACCCATACCCGCCGACGCTGCTTTCGCGGCTTTCAGGCCGCGTCGCACGGCATCGATGCATCGACCGTCGCGCGACGAGCGTGACATGCGCGCTCGACCCGATGTCGAGCGTATGGGTCCCGGGTCCGCTTCGCGGCCCGGGATGACAAGGTTGGAAACAGCTGACAAGTCTTCGCGCTCTCAGGTCTCGCTTCTCGCGAGCGGAACGAAGGGGCGGCCCTGCCGGTCCTCGATCTCGACGAGCCAGAGATCGGGATCGAAGCGGATCTCCGTCGTCAGGCGCTCCTCGACGTCGAGCGGCGTCGCGCCCGTCATCATCGGTGCGAACAGACGCTCGCCGGTCGCCTCCTCGTCGAGGAGCGCCTGGGGGGCCGGGCCGTAGAGGTCCGCCGTCCCGTCGAGCCGGTCGACCTTGACGAAGATCGCGCCCGCCTCCGCCGCCCCGCGACGGCGCAGCACGGCGGGCACGGTCTCGATCCCGGCCTGGCGGATCAGGGCCGCGACCACGAACTCGGATGTCAGGCGCAAACGGCGTCCCCCGTTCTCGACGCGGCGCCGCCGGCGCGCTCAGTCGATGGAGACGCCCGAGCGCACGGCGAGCGCGCGCAGGGTAGCCGGCTCGAGCCCGCCCGTCACCTCGAGGCCCTCGTCGCGCTCGAACGCGGCGATGGCGGCGCTGGTGTTGGGGCCGAAGAGCCCGTCCCTGGTGATCGGCCCGTAATCGAGGGCGAGGAGCGCCTCCTGCACGCGCGCGACCTGCGGATCGGGCGCGATCGGGGTCACGGACGCGGTGGTCTCCGCGGTGCCCTCGCGCAGCAGCGCGCCGATCGGGTCGACGTCCTCGGCGAGTGTCGGGGCGGGCGGCGGCGCCGGCGGGACCGCGGGCAGGCCCGCGATCGGCGCGCGGGCCGGGGGCAGCGGCGCGCGCGCGATGTCGGGAACCGGCGGCGGGACGGTGGGCGCCGGCGCGGGGACGGCTTGCGGAACGCGCGGCGCCGGTGCGGGCGCGACGGCGACGGGGCCCGTGCCGCGAGAGCCGGGCTCCGCGAAGAGCGGCGCCGGATGCCGCGCCGTCTGGAAGGCGAGCGCGTTCAGCACGATGTAGGTCGCGCCGGCGGCGAAGACGGCGCTGGCGAAGAGCCGCCCGGGATGGCGCAGCGCGCTCGCCGCCAGGAGCCCGAGACGGCTCGGGCGCTTGGCGGGGCCGCGCCGCCGGGCGGGCGCGCTCGACAGGGTGGTGTCGCGCCCGGAACGGGCCGCCATGACGTTAGGCACTGCGCTTGAACTCCTCGGTGACGAGATCGGCCGCGGCGGCGGGCGCGGGCTCGGCCGCTTCCGTCTGCGCGGGACGGGCCGCGCGCCGCCGCGCGCGGACGGTGATGGCGATCGGCGCGCGGGCGCTCTCGCCCCGCTGCGCGCGCCCGGCGAGGGGCAGCTCGACGGTGACGACCATCCCCTCCCCCGGCCCGCTCTCGATGGAGAGCGTCCCGCCGTGCAGGCCGACGAGCCCGCGGACCACGGAGAGCCCGAGACCGGTGCCCTCGTGCGGCCGGTCGTAGGTGGCGTGCACCTGGAAGAAGGGGTCGCCGAGCTTGGAGAGGGCCGATTCCGGCACGCCGATGCCGGTATCGGCGACGACGATGGCGAGCATGGGGCCGCGGCGCTTCACCGAGACCGTGACCGAGCCGCCGGCCGGCGTGAACTTGACCGCGTTGGAGACGAGGTTGATCAGGATCTGCCGGCAGGCGCGCCGGTCGGCGACAATCTCCGGCAGGCCCGGCTCGACCGCGGAGGCGAGCGCCACGCCCGCGGCCTCGGCCTTGAGCCGCATCAGGTCGACGCAGCCCTCCACGAGCGGCGCGACGTCGAAGGGTCCCGGCGCGAACTCGAAATTCCCGGTCTCGATCTGCGACATGTCGAGGAGGGAGTTGACCACCTCGAGCAGGTGATGGCCGGATTCGTGGATGATCCGCGCGTAGTCGCGCCGCTGCTCGGGGCCGACCCCGGCCATGCTCTCGCAGGAGAGGATCTCGGAGAAGCCGATGATGGCGTTGAGCGGCGTGCGCAGCTCGTGGCTGACCGTGGCGAGGAACCGCGCCTTGCCCGCATCCGCCCGCTCCGCCTCGACGCGCGCGCGCTCGAGATCCGTCTCGTGGCCCTTCTGGGCGGTGACGTCGCGCAGGACCGAGACGACCCGGGCGCGCTCGCCGCGCGCGGCGATGCGGTAGGCGCGCATCTCGATCCAGACGACGCGGCCGGCTTCGCCGCCGAGCGCATCGCCGTAATGCATGCGGAACTGCGTCGTCACCGCGATGGTGCCCGTCGCCGCGTCGCTGATCGCCTTCAGGTAGGCCGGGCGATCCTGGATGTGGACCCGCGAGAACAACCCGCGCTCCTCCAGCGCCGCGGACGGCGCGCCGAGGAGCTTCATGGCGGCGGGGCTGGTGGAGAGCACGTGCCCGTTCTTGTCGTGCCAGACGACGAGATCGTCGATCACCTGGAGCAGCGAGCGGTCGCGCGCCTCGCGCCCGCGCAGGGCGTCCGCCTGCGCGTCGTGAACCCGGGAGACCGAGACCACCAGGGAGCCCGCATGCGCGATGGCGAACAGCGCGAAGATCGGCGTGGCGACCTCGGGCGACCAGGGCTGCTGCGCCGGCTGGATCCCGAGCGCCTCGAGCAGGGCCAGGACGATGACGGCGAAGCCGGCGACGAAGGTGGCGCTCAGCGCCGAGCGCCGCGACCCGGACACGAGCGCCTCGAGCGGCACCGCGATCAGCCAGATCGTCGCCGTCGAGCGCAGCCCGCCGGTCGCGCTGGCGATGCAGCAGACGACGCCCGCGAAGGCCGCGGCGGAGATCGCGTGCGCGAGGGCGAGCCGGCCGGTGAACGCGAGCACGAGACCCGCCGCGAGCGGCGCGGCCAGGAAGCCGAAGGCGAGATATTCCGCGAGCGTGACCGGGCCGCGCAGGGCGAGGTAGATCGGCGCGAGGACCAGGACGGCGATGCCGATCGTCATCCGCGTGACGATGAAGCGCCGGTGGCGCTGCGCCTCGACGCTGTCGCCGCGAACGGACTCGTGCACGAGATCCGCCAGACGTGCCTCGATCGCTCTCACGCTGTTGGACCCCGACACGCTCGAACTCGACGGCGCTCGCGCCCCGCTCCCTGTCTTCTTCGCCGCGACTGTCGCAGGGCTCGCTTAAACGAAACCTAAGGCGAACGTCTCCCGGCGCGGTCCGGTCGGCGGTATGCCGAACGCACGGTTAACGACCGTGCCGGAACGAAGCGTTCACCATGCGCGGCGCTCGGGCCCCGGCGAGGGCGCGCGGAAACGCTCTCTTCACGGCGGGCCTGCGAGAGAGAGACGGGACGTCGGGAGAGCGACCATGCCGCTTTTGCGCGCGAGCGCGATCATCGCCGTGATCTTCGCCTTCTCGCCGGTGCGCGAGGGCGCCCCGCCGCGCGTGGACGCGCCCGATTCGCGGCTCTCGACGACCGCGACGACCGAATCGCCGGCGACGGCCGGCCGGACCCTCGCGGACGCCCCGGCCGATCTCGAGCGTGCGCACGCGCTCTGGAAGGCGCTCCCCGAGGAGGCGCGGGCCGAGCTCGCCGAGCGAGTCGCCCAGGAGCTCCGTCGGGGTATTTCCCCCTGAAACGGCGTCGAATCGGAGCGATCGTCCGCCGAACTGGGTCTTGATTCCTCGAAATTGCTGCGTTAGCGTCCCTGCCGCCTGAGACGGAACCGTCGCACGCGGCCAGAAAAAAGGGCCGCGCAAGCGGCCCGAGTCTAGGGAGGAAACGCCCAAGAAGGGAGCCCGCATCCGGGCTGGCGGCGCTGCGCGTCAGCAACGCCACGTTTTGAAATATAGCGCATGCCTAATTGAAGGGCAAGCGAGGCGGATGCATTTTTCGCCTCCGCGACATTGCGCATGCCCTCTGTCTGTCCGCCTGTGACAATTCCGCATCAGTCCGCGGGCGCGATCCCCTTGCGCGCAGCGGCCTCCTTGTCTACGACTGTAAGCCGTCTCACGGGGTGCTCCGCAGGGGGCTGAGAGGCGCGCGCCCGCGCCAACCCGTCGAACCTGATCCGGGTCGTACCGGCGTAGGGATGAGCGCTCACCGCCTTGCGGCGGAAGTCTTCTTCGCTCTTCGTCCGCGTCCGTGCGCTCCGGGTTCGCCATGGTCCGGAGCCGATCGATGAAGCACGCCACCCTTCCCGCCGCCGCCCTCGTCCTCGCCGCGGCCGGCTTCGCCACACCCGCGGCGGCGCAGGACGCGCCCACCCTGCGCGTCTACACCTATTCCTCCTTCGTCGGGCGCTACGGTCCGGGCGAGGCGATCGAGGCCCGATTCGAGGCGCGCTGCGGCTGCAATCTCGAGTGGGTGACCGCCGACGATGCGGGCTCTCTCCTCGGGCGCCTGCGGCTCGAGGGCGAGCACAGCCCGGCGGACGTCGTGCTCGGGCTCGACATGAACCTCGCCGAGCAGGCCCGCGCGCTGGGCCTGTTCGCCCCGCACGGGGCCGACACGAGCGGGCTCGACCTGCCGATCGCCTGGGAGGACGAGGTCTTCCTGCCCTTCGACTGGGGCTATCTCGCCTTCGTCTACGACGAGACGCGCCTCTCCGAGCCGCCGGCGACCCTGGAGGCCCTGTTCACCGATCCCGACGGGCCGACCGTCGTGCTCCAGGACGCGCGCACCAGCGCGCCGGGCTTCGGCCTTCTGCTGTGGTCCGAGGCGGTGTTCGGCGACGGCTTTCCGGAGGCTTGGGCGGCGCTGTCGCCGCGCGTCGTCACCTTTACGAACGGCTGGTCCGAGGCCTACGGGCTGTTCCTCGAGGGCGAGGCGGACATGGTGCTCTCCTATGCCACCTCGCCCGCCTATCACCGCGCGGTCGAGGGCGAGGAGAAGTACCACGCGGCCGAGTTCGCGGAGGGGCATTACCTCCACGTCGAGATCGCGGCGGCGACCCGCACCAGCGACGAGCCGGAGCTCGCGCGCGACTTCCTCGCCTTCATGCTCTCCGACGGCTTCCAGAGCCTGATCCCCGAGGGGAACTGGATGTACCCCGCCGCCATGCCCGACGCGGGCCTGCCGGAGAGCTTCGAGGGGCTGATCACGCCCGACGAGGCCTTCCTGTTCGATCCCGCCCGCGTCGCCGCCGAGCGCCGGGCGCTCCTCGACGCCTGGCTCGAGGCGACCTCGCGCTGAGCGCGGGCCGGCCGTGACCATCCGCACGCCCCGCCTGCCCCATCCGGGCGCGCTCGTCGCGCTCGGGCTCGCCGCGCTGGCGGCGCTCTCCTTCGGAGCGCTCGTGGGCGCCGCGGAGACGCGGGCGGGCGCCTTTGCGCTCGATCCGTATCTGCGGCGCGTCCTCGTCTTCGCGCTGACGCAGGCGCTCCTCTCGACGGCGCTCTCCGTCGGCTTCGGCGCCGCGCTGGCGCTGGCGCTGGCGCGGCGGCGCTTTCCCGGGCGCGACCTCGTCCTCGCCGGGCTCGGCGCGGCGGCGGTCATGCCCGCCATCGTCGTCGTTTTCTGCGTCGTGGCGGTCTACGGGCGCTCGGGCTGGCTCGCGGCCGGGCTCGACGCCCTGGGCTCGAGCGCCCGGCCGAACCCGTTCGGCTGGACGGGAATCCTGATCGCGCACGTCTTCCTCAACGCGGCGCTGGCGGCGCGGGTCTTCCTCGACGCGCTCGCCCGGGTGCCCGCGGAGCATTGGCGGCTCGCGGCGATCCTCGGCTTCGGGCCGCTCGCGACGCTGCGCCATCTCGACTGGCCGATCCTGAAGAGCGAGCTGCCCGGCCTCGCGGGGCTCGTCTTCCTGCTCTGCTTCACGAGCTTCGCCATCGTGCTGACGCTCGGCGGCGGGCCCGGCAAGGCGACGCTCGAGGTCGCGATCTTCGAGGCCTTGAAGGTCGATCTCGACTTCGCCCGCGCCGCGGTGCTGGCGGGGCTGCAGCTCGCGATCTGCCTGTCGCTGACGCTCTCGCTGCACTGGGCGGTGACCCGCGCGCCGGTCGCGCCGACGCAAAGCCTTCCCGTCGCGCGGCCGGACGCCGCCGATCCGCGCCTGCGCCGCCTCGATCTCGCCGTCCTCGCCCTCGGCGCCGCCCTGTTCGCGCCGCTGCTCGCCGCGACGCTGACCGGCGCCGCCGCGCTGCCCCGGGTGCTCGACGCCGACCTCGCCTACGCCGCCGGCGTCAGCGTCGCGATCGCCCTCGTCTCGGCCGGCCTCGCCTGCGCCCTCGCGCTGGCCCTCGCCGGCGCGGCGCAGGCGGCGCGGTCACGACGCCGGCCCGGCGTCGCGGCGGCCTACGACCTCCTGCCGGCGCTCGTGCTGGCGATCCCGCCCTTCGCGCTCACCGCCGGGCTGTTCCTGGCCCTGCGCGGCCTCGTTTCGCCGACGCAGGCCGGCTTCCTGCTGCTGCCGCTCGTCAACGCCATCGGCGCCCTCCCCTTCGCCTACCGCTTCCTCGCCCCCGCGCTCGCCACGACGCAGGAGCGCTACGGCCGCCTCGCCGCGCTGCTCGGGCTCACGGGCCGCGCCCGGCTCGCGATCGTGGACTGGCCGACCCTGCGCCGGCCCTTCGCCGGCGCCTTCGCACTTGCGGCGGCGCTTTCGTTCGGCGATTTCGGCATCGTGGCCTTGTTCGGCGGCGGCGCGCTGCGCACCCTGCCCTATCTCCTCTACGAGCGGCTCGGCAGCTATCGCCTCGACGAGGCGGCGGCGATCGGGCTCATCCTCGTCGCCACCGCCTTCCTGCTCTCGGCGCTCGCCGCGCGGACCGCCCGATGCTGATCGTCGACGAATGCCGCCTCGCCTATCCGGATTTCGCCGCCGCCTACACGCTCCGGGCGGAGGCCGGCTCCATGCTCGCGATCGTCGGCCCCTCCGGCGGGGGCAAGACGACGCTGCTCTCGATGATCGCCGGCTTCGAGACACCCTATCGCGGCCGGCTCTCCTTCGCCGGGCGGGACCTCCTGCCGCTCGCCCCGGCCGAGCGGCCGGTGGCGATGATGTTCCAGGACAACAACCTCTTCGCTCACCTCACCGCCGCGCAGAACGTCGCCCTCGGCATCCGGCCCTCGCTGCGCCTCGCCCCGGAGGACCGCGCCCGCGTCGGCGACGCGCTCGGCGCCGTCGACCTCGCCGGGCTGGAGGATCGGCGCCCGGAGGCGCTCTCCGGCGGGCAGCGCCAGCGGGTGGCGCTCGCGCGCGCGCTCGTCTCGCGAAAGCCGCTCCTCCTGCTGGACGAGCCCTTCGGCGCCCTCGATCCCGGCCTGCGGCGCGAGATGATCGCCATCGTCGACGACCTGCGCCGGGCGCGCGGCATCACCGTCCTCATCACCATCCACACGCCCGAGGACGTGCTCGACCGGGCGGACGCCCTCGCCTTCGTCGCGGACGGCCGCGTTCTGGTGCAGGATGCCCCGCGGGCGGCGCTCGACCCGGCCCGCGATCCGCGGATCGCGGCCTTCGTCGGTCACGGCCCGCGCGCGAAACCGTGACCGGCGCGCGAGGCGCCGACGCGTTACGATCCCCGGACCCGGCGCGAAGAGGCGGCGAGACCGGGAGAAAGACCGATGACCGTGATGCAGAACATCGACGACGACACCTCCGCCACCGCTCCGAAGACGCCGAAGACGCCCGCGCCGCGCGGGTATCTGCGCCGCTTCGGGCCCCTCGTCGCCCTCGCGGCGATCGTCGCCGGCGCCTTCGCGCTGGGGCTCGACGACTACGTCTCCTTCGAGACGCTGCGGGCGAATTCCGAACGGCTGCAGAGCTTCGTCGCCGACGGCTTCGTGATCGCCGCCCTCGCCTACATGGCGGTCTACGCCGTCGTGGTGGCGGCCTCGCTGCCCGGCGGCGCGGTGCTGACCATGACCGGCGGCTTCCTGTTCGGCGTCGCCTTCGGCACGGCCTTCGCCGTGATCGGCGCGACGATCGGCGCGACGGGCGTCTTCCTCATCGCCAGGACCGCGCTCGGCGACGCGCTGCGCGAGAAGGCCGGCGGCGCGGTGGCGCGCATGGCCGAGGGCTTCCGCAAGGACGCGTTCAACTACCTGCTCTTCCTGCGCCTCGTCCCCGCCTTCCCCTTCTTCGTCGTCAACCTCGCCCCCGCCTTCCTGGGCGTGAAGCTCTCGACCTACGTGGTGGCCACCCTCATCGGCATCATTCCCGGCGCCTTCGTCTTCGCCTCGGTGGGCGCGGGCTTCGAGAGCGTCATCGCCCAGGGCGGCGAGCTCTCCGCCCGCGGCGTGCTGACGCCGGAGGTGATCACGGCGCTGGTGGGGCTGGCGGTTCTGGCGCTGATCCCGGTGGTGGTGCGCCGGGTGCGGGAGGGGAAGGCGCGGGGGTGAGCGGCGCCGGAGGCGACGCGGGCGGCGGCGCCAGGATCTCGCGCAGCCAGGCGAGGAAGGCGGTCGCGGCGGCGTCGAGCACCGGTCGCCGCAGCGCGACGAACGATCCGAGCGAAACCGGCGGAGCGTCAGGCAACACCCGGACGAGCCGCTCGTCCCGCATCTCGCGCGCGGCGAGCCGAACATCCGCGAGAACCACGCCGACCCCTGCCACGGCCGCCTGAATGGCGAGATCGTCGGTCTCGAACCGCATCGTCGGCTGCTCGGGCGACCAGGCGACGCCGTGCGCGGTCGCCCAGGCCTGCCAGTCCCAGCCCGTCGGCGTCGCACCGAGAAGCCGCGCGCGGCTCATCAGCTGCACCGGGGTCTGGATATCGCCGAGACGCGCGAGCACCCGCGGCGAGGCGACGGGCTCGGCCTCGTCTCGAAACAGCACGACACTCCCGCGCGGCGGGGGCGCGTCTCTTGTGTAGCACAAGACGAGTTCGTTCTCGGCGAGATCGTCCTCGTCCGCCGAGTCGGAGACGCTCAGCACGAGCTCGATCAGCGGGTGATCGCGCTCGAACGCGGCGATCCGCGGCAACAGCATGCGGGCCGCGAGCGTGGCGACGGCTCTGACACGCACCTGGTGACTCTCTTCGGCAGCGATGCTCGGCCGACGCGAGAGCTCCGTTCTCGCCTCGTCGAGAGCGATATCGATCAGGTCCAGGGCCTGGCTGAGCTTCGCGGAAAGCGCTGCGCCCACGCCGGTGAGCTCCAGCCCCCGTCCCGACCGGACGAAGAGAGGGCCGCCGACGAAGGTCTCCAGCTCGCGCACCTGCCGACTGATCGCGCCGTCCGTGACCCCCATCTCGAGTGCGGCCGCCTTGACGCTCCCGCGGCGCGCCGCCACCTCGAAGGCCCGAAGCGCCGAGAGCGGCAGCATGCGACGTCTCATTGTTGCATCCTCCTCCACTTCGCGATGGATCTTTTCTCATTAGTAGCATCGCGCCCAGTCGTGCCATTCCCGAGCCTCGCCTCACGTCCGCATCCCCAGCAGCTGCGCGGGCGCCGCGAAGGGCGAGGGAGCCGAGAACATGCAGAACCCCGTCGACGAACCTCCGTCCTCGCCCCCGCGCGACGCGAGGAGAGCGCCGATGTCGCGGCCTGACCATCCGTCGAGGCGCGCCTCGCTCGCGGCGACGCTGCGCCTCGCCGTGCCGCTGATGGTCGCGCAGGTGGCGACCGTCGCGCTGGCGCTGGTCGACACGATCACCTTCGGCTTCCTCGGGACGCAGGCCCTCGCGGGGGGAGGCCTCGGCGCCTCGGTCTTCTCCCTCGTCAACATCACCTGCGTCGGCGTGCTGATGGCGACGGGCAACATCGTCGCCTTCGCGCACGGCGCCGGTCGGCCCGACGAGGTCCGCGCGGCGGTGGCGGGAGGGCTGGTCGTCGCGCTGGGGCTCGGGCTCGCGACCATGCTCGCCGCCTTTATGGCGGGCGAAGCGGTCCTGCGTGCGACGGGCCAGGCGCCCGCCGTCGCATCGACGGCGTCGGTGTATCTCGCCTGGGCCTGCCTCGGCCTCGTCCCGAGCCTCGCCCTGACGGTGCTGCGAGGCCTGACCGTCGGCCTCGGCCGCCCCGGCCCGATCACCCTGATCACCGTCGCCGCCGTCGCGATCAAGGCTCTTCTCAATCTGCCCCTGATCCTGGTGGCGGGCGACATGAGCGATGCCGAGCGCGCCGGCTTTGGCGCCGCCTGGACCGGCGCGGCGACGGCAGCCACCTATCTCGTCATGGCGGGCGGGCTCTGGCTGTGGTGCCGCAAGCGGCTTCCCGAGATGCTGCCGCGCCTCGGCGCTCGCCCGTGGCGCGCTCCGCGCACGGGCGAGACGCTGCGGCTCGGGCTCCCCATCGGCCTGACCTACGGCGTCGAGGCGGGGCTCTTCACCATGGTGGCGCTGATCGTGGGGCGCTCCGGGGAGATCGCGCTGGCCGCGCACACGATCGGCAACCAGCTCGTCTACGTGGCCTTCATGGTCGTCGTCGGGCTCTCGCACGCGGCGTCCGTTCGGGTCGGCCAAGCCGCCGGCGCGGGCGATCTCGCCGGGGCCCGCCGCTGCGGACGCGAGGCGCTGGTTCTCACCATCGCCGTGACGAGCGTGACCGCAGCCGTGTTCGCCGGCTTCGGCGAGCCGCTCGCCGCACTGCTCGTCGGCCGCGCTGACGAGACCAGCGGGGACGTGGTCGCGCTCGCGGCGGGCCTCCTCCTGGTCGCCGCCGCCTTCCAGTGGGCCGACGGGACGCAGAACGTGGCGATGGGCGCCCTGCGCGGCCTCAAGGATTCGCGCGCCACGGCGATCATCGCGATCGCCTCCTACTGGGGCGTCGGCATTCCCGCGGCCTGGTGGCTCGCCGCGAGCAACGGCGCCATCGGGGCGTGGTGGGGGCTGTGCATCGGACTCTACACCGCGGCGGGGCTCATGGTGATCCGCTTCGAGCTCGTCACGCGGATCTCGAACGAGGCCGCGCACCGCGCGGCGCCCGTCTGAAACGCGGCTCGGATCCAGTCCGCAAAGGAGACGCTCGATGGAAACCGACTGCGCGATCCTCCCGGTCGCCAGCCTACGACCCACGGAGGAAACCAACCCGGACCGCGTGAGGGCCGTCACCGAGGCGATCCTGCGCGCCGGCGTGTGGAGCGAGCCCATCCTCGTCGAGCGCGAGACGCGCGCCGTCACGGACGGGCATCAACGTCTGGCGGCCGCGATCCGGCTCGGCCTCGCCGACGTCCCGGTGCGTCTCGCCGATTACGGCGCCGCGGCGCAGGCGCCCGCCGCCCTCCCCGCGCCCAGGGCCGTCCCACTGGCGCTGCTACGCGGTGCGTCGCACTTCGCCGATCACGTCCGCTGGATCTGGAAGGCCGGCGATCCCGTGCCCGGCCGCACGGCGAGACGCTACGCCGCGGCATGAGGCACGGCCCGAACAGACGAACCCGCCGGGAGGCTTCCCTCCCGGCGGGCTCTACGATGTCTCGCCGTGCTAAGCACCGAGGTGCTCACGCGTGAGGCCAATCAGGGGTCCGAAGACCTCAGCGGGCAGCCTCGGCGAGGTGACAGCGCTGACAAAGAGACACTGGATCACCTCCTTTCGTTTGTTTCGACTGACGAAGAAGGTAGGTGACGAGCACCGAGTCGAAAAGGGGGAAATCGTCGCCCGCCGGCTGAAATTTTCAGCCGGCTGCGTGAAAGCTCAGCCGTAGTCGCGCTCGTCGGCGATCACCTTGCCGTCGTTGGGCAGGCTGCCGGGAGCGACGAGGGCCACTTCGCCGCGCAGCTTCAGCACGGTCTGGACCGAGGCGGCGAGCGCCTCCTTCAGGGCGGGCGTGGCGGTCTCGGTCTCGGCGTTGAGCGTCATCGCGTCGGTCTCGCCGGCGCGGGTGACGACGAGGCGCGCCTTGCCGATCTCGGGATGGCGCCGGACGATCTCGGCCACCTGCTCCGGGCGCACGAACATGCCCTTGACCTTGGTGGTCTGGTCGGCGCGGCCCATCCACCCCTTGATGCGGGTGTTGGTGCGCCCGCACGGGCTCGGCTCCGTCAGCGCGGCGGTGAGATCGCCCAGCGCGAGGCGGATCAGCGGGTGGCGCGGCTCGAGGGTGGTCACCACCACCTCGCCGACCTCGCCGGGCGCCACCGGATCGCCGGTGCCGGGGCGGACGATCTCGAAGACGATGTCCTCGTTGACCACCATGCCCTCGGGCGCCTCGGTCTCGTAGGCGATGAAGCCGAGATCCGCCGTGGCGTAGGCCTGCCGGGCGACGATGCCGCGCGCGGCGAACTCCGCCTGGAGCGATTTCGGGAACGCCGCGCCGGAGACCACGGCCTTGCGGATGGAGGAGGCGTCGCGGCCCTTCTCCGCGGCGGCGTCGAGCAGGATCTTGAGGAAGTCGGGCGTGCCGGCATAGGCGACGGGGCGCAGAGCCTCGATCAGGTCGAGCTGCGCGTCGGTATTGCCGGGACCCGCCGGGATCACGGTCGCGCCGAGCGCGCGGGCGCCGGAATCCATGATGAAGCCGCCCGGCGTCAGATGGTAGGAGAAGGTGTTGAGCACGATGTCGCCCGGCCGGAAGCCGATGGCGAAGAGGCCGCGCGCCGCCCGCCACGGATCGGCGCCCTCCCCCTCCGGCTCGTGGATCGGGCCGGGCGAGGTGAACAGCCGGGAGAAGCCGTGCGTGCCGTCGGGCAGGAAGCCGCCGAAGGGCGGGCTCTCCTTCTGCAGGCGGGGGAGATCCGACTTGCGCAGGACGGGCAGGCGCGCCAGCGCCTCGCGGCTCGTGATCGTGGCGGGATCGACGGCGCCGAGATGGGCCCTCCAGCCGGGCGCGCGAAGCGCGGAGGCGATGGCCTCGGGCAGCCGGCCGAACAGGTCGGCCTCGCGGGCGGCGGGATCCTGCGTGTCGCGCGCGTCGTGGAACTCTGTCATCGGCGTCTCCTCCTTCGCGTCCTCTCCGGGCCGGCGGCGCCCATGTGAACGGGGCGCGGGCCGGATGGCAAGAGCGGGGAGACGGGCGCGCGCGACGCGCGCCCTCAGTGCCGGAAGATCTTCTGGACGATGCGGCCGATCGGGCCCGTGAGCTTCAAGGGCGCGTCGGTGACGGCGAAGCAGAAGCAGTCCTCGTCCGCATCGGCGACGGGCTGGTGATCGACGTCCATGTCGGCGACGGCGATGTCGCCGCGGGCGTAACGGCCGTGGATGTCCGAGAAGGCGCCCTTGAGCACGAGCGTGTACTCGGACCCCTCGTGCGTGTGCGAGGGGATCTTGCGGCCGCCGCGGATCCAGTAGAGCGTCGCCTCGCCGTCCTCGTTGTCGGCGACGCGGTATTCCTTCACGCCGGGCAGCAGCGTGCGCCAGGGCGTCTGCGCCAGACCGGCGCCGAGATAGCGCGCCAGCGGATAGGGCACGACCTCGTCCCCGATATAGCGCTCCATCCGCGGCTTCAGGATCGGCTCGTCGCCCTCGGCGAAAATCGCCGCGAGCCGGGCGTCGCGGTCGCGGACCGAGACCGGCGTCACGCGCTCGATTTCCGCGGCGGTCGCGGCCTCGAGCGCGCCGACGAAGCGTCGGCCCTCGGGGCGGATCGCGAGATGGCTCGCCACGAGCGCATGCAGCGGCGCGCTCAGCGAGCCACGCGCATAGCTCGCGAGAAGCGTGTCGAGCGGTCGTTCGGTCTGCCCGGTCGGAGTCACTGACGTCACCTTTAGCGGCCGAGGATCGTGAAAGCCGCGTCACTCGGATCTACGCGCAGGGCTCCGTCCCGGATCATTGGCGGAAGCGACTTTCGTTATCCGGGACAATGAATTAACGGCGACTGGCGCAAAATACGTATAATGCCGGAGGCGCGTGTGCGCAAGCGCACGCCCGGGAGGCCGCGCTCCGGCGCTTGCCATGCGCGCATGCGGCTTCTAGCGTTCGCCGCCGCCACCCGAGACAGCCGCGACTTTCGAGGAGTACGCCCGTGACCGCCCCGATGTTCCGAGACGACGCCTACCTGACGCGCGCCACCGCCCGGGTGGTCGACGTGACCGAGAAGGGCATCGTCCTCGACCGCACGATGTTCTACGCGCGGGGCGGCGGCCAGCCGGGCGACGCGGGGCGAATCACGCGCCAGGACGGGACCGCGATCCCGATCGCCGAGGCGGTCTACGGCGAGGACCGCGCCACCATCGTGCACGTCCCGGCGCCCGACGCGCCGGCGGTCGGCGCGGACCTGATCGGCGAGGACGTCGTCGCCGAGATCGACTGGGAGCTGCGCCACAAGCGCATGCGGGTGCACACGGCGCTGCACCTCCTCTCCGTCGTGCTGCCCTACCCCGTCACCGGCGGCGCCATCGGCGACGGCGACGGGCGTCTCGACTTCGACCTGCCCGAGGCCGGCCTCGACAAGGACGACATCGCCGAGCGGCTCAACGCGCTGATCGCGCGGGACGCGCCGGTCTCCGAGCGCTGGATCTCCGACGCGGAGCTCGACGCCAATCCGGGCCTCGTCAAGACCATGTCGGTGCAGCCGCCGCGCGGCGCGGGCCGGGTGCGCCTCGTCGCCATCGGCGACATCGACCTCCAGCCCTGCGGCGGCACGCACGTGAAGGCGACGGGCGAGATCGGCCGGGTGCTCGTCACGGACGTCCAGAAGAAGGGCAAGCAGAACCGCCGCGTGCGCATCGCGCTCGCCTGAACGAGCGGCTATGCTGCGCGAAAATCCGGAGGAGCGCCCGATGACCGACACGCCTTTCGTCACCCCCGCCTGGCTCGCCGCCCACCTCGACGCGCCCGGGCTCGTCGTCGTCGACGGCTCCTACTACCTCTCCACCATGGGGCGGGACGCCGAGGCGGAGTTCCGCGAGGGTCACATCCCCGGCGCGATCCGCTTCGACATCGACGCCGTGCGCGACGAGGGCTCCGATCTGCCGCACATGCTGCCGACGCCGGAGGTCTTCGCCGCCAGGGTCGGCGAGATGGGCATCGGCGACGGCATGCAGATCGTCGTCTACGACGGCGCTGGCCTGTTCTCCGCCCCGCGCGTGTGGTGGACCTTCGAGACCTTCGGCGCGAGCGACGTCTCCATCCTGGAAGGCGGCTTCCCCGCCTGGAAGGCGGCCGGGCTGCCCGTCGAGGAGGGCCCGGCGCGCCCGCGCGCGAAGCGCAGCTTCACGCCGCGCGTCGACCATTCGGCGGTCGCCGATCTCGCCGACGTGCGCCGCGCGCTCGAGACCGGCTCGGCCCAGGTGGTGGACGCCCGTCCGGCGGACCGCTTCGCCGGCCGCGCGCCGGAGCCGCGGCCGGGCGTCCGCTCAGGGCACATGCCGGGGGCGTACAACGTGCCTTTCGCGGAGATCGTGCAGGACGGCCGCCTCGCCGACGCCGACACGATCCGCGCCGCGCTGGACCGCGCGGGCGTCGATCCGAGCCGGCCGGTGATCACGAGCTGCGGCTCGGGCGTCTCGGCGGCGATCCTGTCCCTCGCCTTCGAGAAGATCGGCCGCCCGGCGCGGTCGCTCTACGACGGCTCCTGGGCGGAATGGGGCACGCGGGACGATTGCCCGGTGGAGACGGACGACCGTTGAGCCGCGCGCGGGGCGCTGGTGACAAGCCCCGCGCCCATGCGCTAGCGATGTGCGAGCGTTCCTTCCCGAATCGGGGCTCCGAGCCATGCTGCGCACACGCACACGCGCGATCCTCCTCGTCGCCCTCGCCGCGCTCGTCGCCGCGCCGGCGGGCCTGCTCGTGGCGCAGGACCGCGCGCCGGAGAGGCCCGCGGAGAGCCGCGCCGTCCCCGGCAGCGCCGCGCAGATCCAGCTCTCCTTCGCGCCCCTCGTGCGCGAGGCGGCGCCCGCCGTCGTCAACGTCTACGGCGAGACGCGCAGCCGCGCGCCGTCGGACCCCCGCGAGGAGTTCTTCCGCCGCTTCTTCGGCGAGGACGTTTTCGGCGGCATGCCCCGCGAGCGGGTGCAGCGCTCGCTCGGATCCGGCGTGATCGTCGACGCGAGCGGGCTCGTCGTGACCAACAACCACGTGGTCGAGGGCATGGAGGAGGTCCGCGTCGCCCTCGTCGACCGGCGCGAGCTCGACGCCGAGATCGTGCTGCGCGACCCGCGCACCGATCTGGCCGTGCTGCGCATCGCCTCGAACGAGACCTTCCCGTCGATTCCGCTGGGCGACGACACCGCCCTCGAGGTCGGCGATCTGGTGCTCGCCATCGGCAACCCGTTCGGCGTCGGCCAGACGGTGACGCAGGGCATCGTCTCGGCGCTGGCGCGCACCCAGATCGGCATCTCCGACTACCAGTTCTTCATCCAGACCGACGCCGCCATCAATCCCGGCAATTCGGGCGGCGCGCTGCTCGACATGGGCGGGCGGCTGGTGGGCGTCAACACGGCGATCTTCTCGCGCTCCGGCGGCTCGCACGGCATCGGCTTCGCCATCCCCGCCAGCATGGTGCGCGCCGTCGTCGCGAGCGCGGAGGACGGGGCGGAGCGGGTGCGCAGGCCCTGGCTCGGCGCGAGCCTGCAGGCGCTCACCCCGGACCTCGCCGAGGGCGTGGGCCTGCTGCGCCCCGTCGGCGCTCTCGTCACCGACCTTCACCCGAACGGCCCGGCGGCCGAGGCGGGCCTCGCCCGCGGCGACGTCGTGCTCGCCGTGGACGGGCAGGAGATCGCCGACACCGAGGCCTTCGGCTATCGCTTCGCGCTCGCGGGCGTGGACGGGGAGAGCGTGCTCACCGTGCTGCGCCGGGGCGAGCGCGTGGACCTCGCCGTGCGGCTGATCCCGCCGCCGGAGGACCCGCCGCGCGATCCGATCCGTATCGAGGCGCGCTCGCCGCTCGACGGCGCTCTCGTCGTCAACCTCTCGCCCGCCGTGGCGGACGAGATGCGCATCCTGCAGATGGTCGGCGCCGTCGTCGTCCAGGAGGTGCCGCCGCGCTCCATCGCCGCCCGCTACGGCTTCCGGCCGGGCGACGCGCTCATCGAGATCAACCGGGTGCGCATCGAGGCGACCGGCGACGTCGAGCGCGCCCTCTCGCGCGGCCGCGGCGCCTGGGAGCTGACCATCAACCGAGACGGACGCACCATCACCACCGTGCTGCGGGGTTGAGCCGCTCCCACGCCGGGCGCGGGAGCGGTCGCGGGGCCCGACGCCGGGGCCCCTCGATCAGGCGGCCTGGGCCTTGGGACGCACCTCGGACATGTAGTCCTCCATGAGCGTCATGGTGATGTTGCCGGGCTGGAACGTGTAGGGCCCGATCTCGGACACCGGCGTCACCTCGGCGGCGGTGCCGGTGATGAAGCACTCGTTGAAGCTGTCGAGCTCGTCGGGCATGATCCGGCGCTCGATCACCTCGAAGCCGCGGCGCTTGGCGAGATCGATCACCGTACGCCGGGTGATGCCGTCGAGGAAGCAGTCGGCGATGGGGGTGTGGATCGCGCCGTCGCGGGTGAAGAACGCGTTCGCGCCGGTGCACTCCGCCACGCGGCCCTGCCAGTCGAGCATCAGCGCGTCGGCGTAGCCCTTGCGCTCCGCCGCGTGCTTCGAGATCGTGCAGATCATGTAGAGGCCCGCCGCCTTGGAATGACAGGGCGCGGTCCTCGGGTCCGGGCGGCGGTACTCGGCCATGTCGAGGCGGATGCCCTTGAGGCGCTGCGCCGGGTCGAAATAGCTCGGCCAATCCCACGCGGCGATGGCGAGATGGATGGTGTTCTTCTGCGCCGAGACGCCCATCATCTCAGAGCCGCGCCAGGCGACGGGGCGGACATAGGCGTCGACGAGGCCGTTCTTCTGCACGACGATATCCTTCGCCGCGTCGATCTCGGCGACGGTGTAGGGGATCTCGAAATCCAGCACCTCGGCCGAGCGGCGCAGGCGCTCGGAATGCTCCGTCGACTTGAAGATCGCGCCGCCATAGGCGCGCTCGCCCTCGAATACGGAAGAGCCGTAATGCAGCCCGTGCGAGAGCACGTGCAGCGTCGCCTCGCTCCACGGCACCAGCGCGCCGTCCAGCCAGATGTAGCCGTCCCGTTGATCGAAGGTGAGAGCGGACATGGAACCACGACTCCTCAGGGTTCACAGCTTGGGGCGGGCGCAGAGCGCCCGTTTCGGTCGGCCGGATCGCGTCTTGCGACACGCAATTGCCGGCCTGCGCGGAAGAACGATCGATCCTTTCGCCGATCGGGCTTGACGAGTAACAATCCGCCTGAGATATGTCAACAAGGCTGACATAACGAGCGAACGGATTTTTTCGGCGTGACGCAAGCGACGGCCAAGATGCCTCTGGACAAGACGCCTCTGGAGAAGCCCCTCGAGCGGACCCCGGACGCTGCCCTCGACGGGTCGCAGCGTGAGACCTCCCCCCTCCCCTTCGCGGCGAGCGAGGGCGCCGCGTCCCGGCGCGTGCGGGACGCGGCGCGCGCGCACGCGCGGGAGCACGGGCGCGAGCCCGGCGCGGACGAGCCCGAGGCGCCGGCCTACGACCTGATCGAGCTGTTCTTCTTCGCCTACCGCGACTTCGTCGGCGATCCGGACCGGATCCTGACGGAATACGGCTTCGGCCGTGCGCACCATCGCGTCCTGCATTTCGTCGCCCGCAATCCCGGCCTCACGATCGCCGAACTCCTGGAGATCCTTCGGATCACCAAGCAGAGCCTCAACCGCGTGCTCAAGGAGCTGATCGAGAAGGGCTTCGTCGAGGCCCGCCCGGGCACGAGCGACAGGCGCCAGCGCCTGCTCCACGTCACGACGCAGGGGAGCGAGCTCGCCCGGCGCCTGGCGCGGCTGCAGACGCAGCGCATCGGCCGGGCGCTCGCCGAGGTGCCCGACGACGGCCGAGCCGCGGTCGTGGACTTTCTCTTGGCCATGATCGATCCGTCCGAGCGCGCCGCGGTGGCGCGCCTCGTCGGCGGCGATCCCACCGGAGAGGCCGCATGAGACACCCCGTGTCCACCTCTGTTTTTCTACGCGGCGCATTTTTGCGCGGCGAGATGGCGTGCGGGTTCGTATTCGGCTCGATCTCGCCAGGCATGCCAGAGGATGCGGATCCAGGCGCGTGCCAGGATACGGACGGCGTGGGGGTGACTGCATCCGCGCTGCCTGGCCCGCATGTAGACGTCGGCGGCCCAGGGGGAGGCATGGCGGGAGTTGTCGGCGAAGCAGGTGAGGGCGGCGCGCAGACGGTGATTGCAGGCCCATCGGAAGACGACGCCCCTGCTTTTTCCGGAGGCGTGGGTGACGGGGCAGACGCCGGCCTCCGCGGCGAGCTGGTCTGCGGTCTGGAAGCGCGCGCGGTCGTCGCCGATCTCGGCGAGGATCTGGGCGGCGTTGATGCGGCCGGCGCGCGGGAAGGACATGACGATGCGGCCGTCGGGCAGCTCGGCGACGTCGTGCTCGATGCGGGCGGTGAGGTCGCGGATCGCGGCGACGATGCGCTCGAGGGCGACGACGAGGGCGCGCACGATCTCGCCCTTGGCCTCGCTCTCGTCCCGGCCGGCGAGGCCGATCGGCGCGGCGCGCAGGCGGGCGAGGAGCTCGGCGGCGCTGCGGCGGCCGCTGTAGCGGGCCTGGGCCATGAAGGCGGCCATGCGCTTCTCGCCGAGTCGTGCGGCGCTCTCGGGCGTGGGGTAGCGGGCGAGGAAGGCGAGGGCGACGGGGCTGTCGACGTCGGCGAAGATCGCGGCGGCGCCCGGCCAGAAGCTTTCGAGCAGGCTGCGCAGCTGGTTTGCGAGGCCGACGCGCGTGGCGACGAGGTCGTCGCGCCCGCGCACGAGGGCGCGCAGCGCCTTGACCGCGTCGGAGGCCTGGCGCAGCGGGGCGAAGCGATGCCCGTCGGTGCGCAGGATGTCGGCGAGCATGTAGGCGTCACCCGTATCGGACTTGCCGCCGGCGGCGCGATAGCGCGGACGGCAGGCCTTCACGACGTTCGGGTGGATCGGCACGACCGGATGGCCGGCGGCGACGAGCGTGTCGACGACGAGGCCGGACGGGCGCTCGATCGCCACCGGCATCTCGCCGACGGGCGCGATGCGCGCGAGCGCGGCCACGAGCTTGGCGAGGCCGGCGGCGGTGTGCGGGACGTCGAGGCGTGCGCGGACCGCACCCGTCTCGTCGAGGACGCAGGCCGCATGGCCCGCGCCGCCCCAGTCGAAACCAACAGTGAAAGGCATAGGCGACGTCTCCCGGTTCGGTGTACCCTCACCCGAGCCGGGAGGTCGTGCGGATCGCTCATTGGAAGGCGCTCCGGCTGGCAGGCTCAGGCGCTACACCCCGTGGTCCGTCCGGTCCTCCCGGCACCTGCCGCGCGGCGGGTCTCATACGGGCCCTCGAAGGGCAAGCGACGCCGGCCGTCGCGGCAGGCGCTCGGGCTGGCGAATACTACGCCGCTCCGCGGCTCCGCATCCGCCAGCCCGAAGGTGCACCAATGAGCGAGACAGCCGCCGTCGCGCCCGGCGCGGGCGAGACCCGCATCGAGGTGCCCGATCACGCCCCCCACGTCCTCGTCGTCGACGACGACAGGCGCCTGCGCGACCTCATCGCCAAATATCTGGGCGAGAACGGTTTCCGCGTGACGGCGGCGGCGAGCGCCGCGGAGGCTCGGGCGAAGTCCGAACATTTCGTCTTCGACGCGCTCGTCCTCGACGTGATGATGCCGGGCGAGACCGGCTTCGACTACGCCCGCTCCGTCCGAGAGACGGCGGACACGCCGATCCTGATGCTCACCGCCCGCGCCGAGACCGAGGATCGGATCACCGGCCTCGAGATCGGCGCCGACGACTACCTTCCCAAGCCCTTCGAGCCGCGCGAGCTGGTGCTGCGGCTCAACAACATCCTCAAGCGCATCGCGGCCGCGCCCGTCGGCGAGGCGGGGCCGGGGGAGGAGATCCGCTTCGGGCCCTTCACCTTCCGCCTCGATCGCGGCGAGCTGCGGCGTGGCGACGAGGCGATCCGGCTCACCGAGCGCGAGCGCGAGATCCTCGGCATTCTCGGCGGGCGCGCCAACGAGAACGTCCCGCGCGAGGACCTCTCCGGCGCCGGCGTCGCCTTGAACGAGCGCACCGTGGACGTGCAGATCAACCGGCTGCGCCGCAAGATCGAGATCGACCCGGCGAACCCGCTCCTGCTGCAGACGGTGCGCGGGGTCGGCTACAAGCTCGTCGCGGAGCGGTGAGCGTCGTGGACGGCGTCGGCGCCGCGGACGGCCGCAAGCCGCGCAGGAGCGCGGCGCGGCGCACGCTCGGCGCCCTGTGGGCTCCGGTGCGCGGCTCCGCGCGCGCCTACGGCCGCGGCGCCCGCTGGCTCGGCTCGATGATGCCGAAGGGCCTCTACGCCCGCTCGCTGATCATCGTCATCGTGCCGATCGTGCTGCTGCAGTCGATCATCGCCTACGTCTTCATGGAGCGGCACTGGCAGACGGTGACGATGCGGCTCTCCTCCGCCGTCACCGCCGACATCGCCGCGCTCATCGACGTCTGGGAGACCTATCCGCAGGACGAGGAGGGCCGCACGCTCCGGCGCATCGCCTCGCAGCGGCTCGGGCTCGACGTCGAGATCCAGCGCGGCGTGGAGCTGCCCCCGCCCGGCCCGAAGCCGTTCTTCTCGATCCTCGACGCCGCCCTCTCCGAGCAGATCGCCCGGCAGATCGCCCGCCCCTTCTGGATCGACACGCTCGGGCGCTCGAACCTCATCGAGATCCGCATCAAGCTCGACAATGCGGTGATGCGGGTCGTCGCCCGGCGCAGCCAGGCCTACGCCTCGAACTCGCACATCTTCCTATTGTGGATGATCGGCTCGTCCCTGGTGCTGATGGCCATCGCCATCCTGTTCCTGCGCAACCAGATCCGCCCGATCCTCACGCTCGCCGAGGCCGCCGAGAGCTACGGCAAGGGCCGCGAGGCCGATTTTCGTCCGCGGGGCGCGCGCGAGGTGCGCCAGGCGGGCCACGCCTTCATCGAGATGAAGCGGCGCATCGAGCGCGCCCGAGAGCAGCGCACGACCATGCTCAACGGCGTCTCCCACGACCTGCGCACCATCCTCACCCGCTTCAAGCTCTCGCTCGCCCTGATGGACACGCCCGAGGTCGAGGACCTGCGCCGGGACGTCGACGAGATGACGCGGATGCTGGAGGGCTACCTCGCCTTCGCCCGCGGCGACGCCGGCGAGACCGCGGTCGAGGTCGACCTGCGGGCCCTGCTCGAGGAGCTCGCCGCCGACGCCGAGCGGCAGGGCCATCCCGTGCGGCTCGCCATCGACGGCGACGCCGCGGTCATCGTGCGCCCCGACGCCTTCCGGCGCATGCTGTTCAACCTCGTGTCCAACGCCGCGCGCCATGGCGACATCATCGCCATCACCGCCATCCACGAGGGCCGCTGGCTGACGATCCATGTCGACGACGACGGGCCCGGCATCCCGGTCGAGCTCCGCGACGAGGTGTTCAAGCCCTTCGTGCGCCTCGACGAGGCGCGCAATCAGGACGAGGGCGGCTCCGGCCTCGGCCTGCCGATCGCCCGCGACGTCGCCCGCGCCCATGGCGGCGACATCGGGCTCGAGGACAGCCCGCTCGGGGGCTTGAGGGCGAGCGTGCGGCTGCCGGCGTGAGGGTGTAGATCCGAGCTTGCGGCACGCCCTGATTTGAACTAGCGTCGACTGCGGACGCAAGCAGGAGATCACGATGACCGGCGATCTGGGTCATCCAGTCACGACTGGGCCGCGGGCGCGCATTCTCGGAGAGCCGGATCGTATCATCGCCGAGGCTCTCGCCAATGCGCGGGCCGTGGACCTCGCCGAGTTCCTGCTCGAGGGCGGGTTCGGGGCGGACGACGTCCGCACGATCACCGAATTCTTGAAGCCGTACATGGTGCGCGACAGCATTCCACCCTACGAAGAGACGATGCGGGCGCTGACGGAACGCGGCTTCGACCGCGAGATGGCGAACGCGTTCGCTCGCGCTTTCGAGAAGGCCTGACCTCGTGCGGGACCCCGACCGGTCGCGCGACGCCCTGCTCGAGCGAGCCGCGCGGAGTGCCGCCTTCGTTCGGGCGACGTCCGATATTCGGGACGCGGGCGCTCGCGCCACAGCGCTGCTTCTCGAGATCGAAGCCATGGTGGCCAGCGCCTGCCGCACCAGGCCGCAGGCCCGCTTCAACGACGACGAGGTCGCCTGCCTCGCCGAGATCGCGTTTCGCGTGGCGCACCTTCACGAGGCGCGCAATCGGTCTCGATCCAGTGTGTTCGCGCGCCTGGCCGCCCTCTGGCGCGAGGCGAGCGGCTTCGAGCGCGTCCAGATCATCGGCGTCGCCCTCGCCGTCCCCGGCGCGCTGCTCGCCCTCGTCACGCTGGCGATCGTCGCCGCCGAGCGGATCTGACCGTCGCCTCGCTCAATAAAGCCGCCCGCCGATGGGCACGTCCTTCGAGGGCTCGATCAGCACGACCTCGCCCTCTTCGTCGGGCACCCCGAGCGTCAGCACCTGGGACATGAACTTGCCGATCTGGCGCGGCGGGAAGTTCACCACCGCCAGCACCAGCCGGCCCTCCAGCTCGTCCAGCGCGTAGTGCTTCGTGATCTGCGCCGAGGAGCGCTTCTCGCCGATCGCCGCGCCGAAATCGATGGTGAGCTTGTAGGCGGGCTTCCTCGCCTCCGGGAACGGCTCGGCCTTGACCACCCGCCCGACGCGGATGTCGACCTTGAGGAAGTCGTCGAAGACGATCTGCGGGGTGTCCATGGCGGGTGCCTCCTGAAACGGAAAAGGGCCCCCTCTCGGAGGAGAGGGCCCGTGCCGGGCGCCGCGCGCCGCCTCAATTGTGGGCGAGAACGGC
This sequence comes from Salinarimonas sp., assembly GCF_040111675.1. Taxonomy (NCBI): domain Bacteria; kingdom Pseudomonadati; phylum Pseudomonadota; class Alphaproteobacteria; order Hyphomicrobiales; family Salinarimonadaceae; genus Salinarimonas; species Salinarimonas sp. Next base: position 2,914,857 of record NZ_CP157794.1, read on the forward strand.
GAGCAGCAGAAGCGCGATGATGTTGGTGATCTTGATCGCCGGGTTCACCGCCGGGCCGGCGGTGTCCTTGTAGGGGTCGCCGACGGTGTCGCCGGTGACCGAGGCCTTGTGGGCCTCCGACCCCTTCATGTGCTTGACGCCGTCCTTGTCGACGAAGCCGTCCTCGAAGGATTTCTTGGCGTTGTCCCAGGCGCCGCCGCCGGACGTCATCGAGATCGCGACGAACAGGCCCGTGACGATGACGCCGAGCAGCATGGCGCCCACCGCCGAGAAGGCCTGGCTCTTGCCCGCCACCGCGTAGATCACGAAGTAGGTCACGACCGGCGCCAGCACCGGGAGCAGCGAGGGCACCACCATCTCGCGGATGGCGGCCTTGGTGAGCATGTCCACCGCGCGGCCGTAATCCGGGCGGTCCTTGCCCTCCATGATGCCGGGCTTCTCCTTGAACTGCCGGCGCACCTCCTCGACCACCGCGCCCGCCGCGCGGCCCACCGCCGTCATGGCGATGCCGCCGAACAGGAACGGGATCAGGCCGCCGAAGAGCAGGCCCACCACCACGTAGGGGTTGAACAGGTTGAAGTCCGGGGTGACGCCGGCGAAGTACTGGTACTGCGTCGAGCCCTCGCGGTTCGCCTCGAGGATGAAGTAGTTGAGGTCCGAGGTATAGGCCGCGAACAGCACCAGCGCGCCCAGGCCCGCCGAGCCGATGGCGTAGCCCTTGGTGACGGCCTTCGTGGTGTTGCCCACCGCGTCGAGCGCGTCGGTGGAGCGGCGCACCTCCTTGGGCAGGCCCGCCATCTCGGCGATGCCGCCGGCGTTGTCCGTCACCGGGCCGAAGGCGTCGAGCGCCACCACCATGCCGGCGAGCGCCAGCATCGCGGTCACCGCGATGGCGATGCCGAAGAGGCCCGCCAGCAGATAGGCGGCGATGATGCCGAACACGATGACGAGCGTCGGCAGCGCCGTCGACTCGAGCGAGATGGCGAGGCCCTGGATGACGTTGGTGCCGTGGCCCGTCACCGAGGCCTGCGAGATCGAGCGCACCGGCCGGAAGCCGACGCCGGTGTAGTACTCGGTGATCCAGACGATGAGGCCGGTGACCACGAGGCCGAGCACGGCCGCGAGGAACAGGTCGAGCGAGGTGAACACCGTCGTGTTCTCGCCGCCGCCCAGCGTCGGCACCACCGCCGTGAACTCGGTCGTGAAGCCGCCGAACAGGACGAGGTTCACCACCGCGATCGCGGCGATGGAGAGCACGCCGGTGGCGACGAAGCCCTTGTAGAGGGCGCCCATGATCGACCCGTTGGAGCCGAGCTTGACGAAGAACGTGCCCGCGATCGAGGTGACGATGCACACGGCGCCGATGGCGAGCGGGTAGAGCAGCATCGTCTCCATCGCGCCCTGGCCGGCGAAGAAGATCGCCGCGAGCACCATGGTGGCGACGAAGGTCACCGCGTAGGTCTCGAACAGGTCGGCGGCCATGCCCGCGCAGTCGCCGACATTGTCGCCGACGTTGTCGGCGATGGTCGCCGGGTTGCGCGGGTCGTCCTCCGGGATGCCGGCCTCGACCTTGCCGACGAGGTCGCCGCCGACGTCCGCGCCCTTGGTGAAGATGCCGCCGCCGAGACGGGCGAAGATCGAGATCAGCGAGGCGCCGAAGCCGAGCGCGACGAGCGAGTCGATGACCACGCGCCCGCCGGGATCCTCGCCGAGCACGCGGGTGAGGATCGTGTAGTAGACCGCGACGCCGAGCAGCGCGAGGCCCGCCACCAGCATGCCGGTGACGGCGCCGGACTTGAACGCCACGTCGAGGCCCTTGGCCAGCGAGGTCGCCGCCGCCTGCGCCGTGCGCACGTTGGCGCGCACCGAGACGTTCATGCCGATGAACCCGGCCGCGCCGGAGAGGACGGCGCCGATGGCGAAGCCGATGGCGACCCAGATCCCGAGAAGCCAGACGATCGCGGCGAAGAGCACGACGCCGACGATGCCGATGGTGATGTACTGACGCTTGAGGTAGGCCTGCGCGCCTTCCGCGATGGCGCCGGCGATCTCCTGCATCCGCAGGGTGCCGGCGTCGCGCTTCATGACGTCGTTGATGGCCCATAGGCCGTAGGCGATGGATAGCGCACCGCCCAGGATGATGAGTGTGAGTGCGAGCATCTGACCGTCCTTGGGATCGGGGTCGGCGCCGTGTCCGTTGCAAGGCCGACGCGTGCACGACGCGCCGGGGCCGGCGCTCGCCCCCTCTGAGGTTTCCGGAAGAAGTCGTGCCAAACTTTGCGGCGGTGCGCAAATGAGTCTTGGGGGGCAATCCTTCGTTTTTCCCCGGATTCGGCCGAGACGGCGGCCTCAGAGCCGGCACGGGGCGCCCGATCGGTCGATCCGCCGCGATCCGGGCGCGGCGGGGCGACCCACTGCGCCACACGCCTTCGTGAACGATCCGTGATCGGCCCCCTTTCCGTACCGTCTTCCGGACCCGGCCGTCCCGGGGCACGACAGGAGAGGAAACGGACATGAAGCGCACCGTGATCGCAACCGCCGTGTTCGCGTGGCTCGGCATGGGCGCGGCAACGCAGGCCGCCAACATCGTCGAGACCGCCCAGGAGGCGGGCACCTTCGGCACGCTGCTCGCGGCCGCCGAGGCCGCAGGCCTCGCCGAGGCCCTCGCCACGGGCGAGAACCTGACCGTCTTCGCGCCGACCGACGAGGCCTTCGCGGCGCTTCCGGCCGGCACGGTGGAAAGCCTGCTCCAGCCGGAGAACAGGGATCAGCTCGCGGCGATCCTGTCCTACCACGTGCTGCCGCGCGAGCTCGCCTCGAACCAGCTGCCCGGCCGCACGATCCACATCCGCACCATCAAGCAGGGCGGCGACCGCCTGCTCGCCATCGCAAAGGACGCGCATACCGGGGCGGTCGTCGTCGACGGCGCGAACGTGGTCGCGGCCGACATCCGCGCCGACAACGGGATCATCCACGTCATCGACAAGGTGATGCTGCCCGACGGCTGATCGGTGACCGGGGCCGGCCCGCCCGGGCGCTGCCGGCCCCCTCAGGCGGCCCGCATCCGCTTGTCGCGCGCCTGAAGCGCGACGAGGGCGAGCGCCACGGTGATCGGCGGGAACACCAGCCAGTTGAGCGTCTCCCAGCCGCCGACGTCGAGGAGCTTGCCCGCCGAGAAGGAGGCGATGGCGACCGAGCCGAAGACCAGGAAGTCGTTCGCGCCCTGGACCTTGGTGCGCTCCTCCGGCCGGTGGCAGTCCGTCACCATGGCGGTCGCGCCGATGAAGCCGAAGTTCCAGCCCAGCCCGAGCAGGACGAGACCGCCCCAGAAATGCGCCACGCTGAGGCCGCCGAGATTGATCGCGGCCGCGATCGCGATCATCACGAGGCCGATCGCGGTGATCGTCTCCTTGCCGAATCGCTCGATCAGCCGGCCGGTGAAGAAAGCCGGGCCGAACATGGCGAGGATGTGCCAGGAGATGCCGAGCGCCGCCGTCTCGATGGGCAGGCCGCAACCGACCATCGCGAGCGGCGCCGCCGTCATCAGGAAGCTCATCAGGCCGTAGGAGACGAGCCCGGCGCTCACCGCGATCAGGAACCGGCCCTGGCGCATGATCACCGAGAGCGGCCGGCCGGTGTCGACGGGCGCCGCACCCGCCGGACGCGGCGGCGGCGCCGGCGGGGCGCGAAAGAACGAGACGACGAGGATCGAGAGCAGCGCGAGCCCCGCCTGCGCCAGGAACGAGCCGGCGAAGGGCGCGCCCGGGATCGCCTCGCGGGTGAAGATCACCACCTGCGGCCCGAGCACGCCGGCGGCGAGCCCGCCCGCCATCACGTAGGAGATCGCCCGCGCCTTGAAGGCCGGGCTCGCCGTGTCCGCGGCGGCGAAGCGGTAGGACTGGACGTAGGAGCCGTAGAAGCCGGCGACGAAGGTGCCCAGGCAGAACAGCGCGAACAGCTCGCGGGCGATGCCGACCGTGGCGAGCGTGCCCGCGATCACGCCGATCACGGCGCCGACGATGTAGCCCGAGCGCCGGCCGAAGCGGCGCATCACCATCGCGGCGGGGATAGTGCCGAGCGCCAGCCCGAGATTGAGCAGGCTCACCGGAAGCGTCGCGAGGGCGTCGTTCTCCGCGAGCTGCTGGCCGACGATGCCGCCGAGCGAGATCACGATCGCCGGGTTCGCCCCGCCGAGCGCCTGCGCGCCGGCGAGCACCACGGCGTTGCGCTTGGCGAGGGCGTCGTCGACCTCGTGGGTCTGGGTCTGGGGCTGGGGCGCGGTCGCGCGCTCGGCGAGCGCGCCCGCGGCAGGCTTCGTCATCCGGTCCGCTCAGAAATGGCTGTAGGAGCCCGACGCATAGCGCTTTTCCACACCGTCGTCACGGAAAAGGGGCAGCCCGTCGCCCGCGACGAACGAGCCGATCACGCTCGCGCGCACCCCCGCCCGATCGACGGCGTCGAGGAACGGAGCGAGGCCGGCGTCGGGCACGGCCGCGAGAATTTCGTAATCGTCGCCGCCGGTTAGCGCCCGGTCCAGAAGCGCGCCGTCGGCCTTGATCGCGGCCTTCGCGGCGTCCGAGAGGGGCACCAGCGCCAAGTCGATTTCCGCGGATACGCGCGAGACCCCGCACATCTTGGCGAGATCGCCGGCGAGCCCGTCGGAGACGTCCATCGCCGCCGAGGCGTGGCGCCGCAGCGCCGGGATCGCCGCGAGGCGCGGGCGCGGATGCAGGTAGCGATCGGTGAGGAAGACGCGGCCGTCGACGCCGAGCGCCTCGGTCCAGGACGCGCCCGGGGCGGTGCGCAGCAACAGGCCAAGCGCCGCGTCCCCGATCGTGCCGGTGACGACGACGCGGTCGCCCGGCCGCGCCGTGAAGCGATGCACCATCGTCCCCGACGGCGTCTCGCCGAAGGCGCTCACCGAGAGCGTCAAAGGCCCCGGCGTCTTCACGGTGTCGCCCCCGAGCAGCGGGCAGCCGAACGCCTCGGCGGCGTCCTTGAGACCGTCGGCGAAGTCGGCGAGCCAGGCCGGCGCGTAGTCCTGCGGCAGGGCGGCGGAGAGCAGGAAGCCGCGCGGCGTCGCGCCCTTGGCCGCGAGATCGGAGACGTTGACCGCGAGCGCCTTGCGCCCGATGGCGCCGGGCGGGTCGTCGGCGAAGAAGTGGACGCCGGCCACCAGCGTGTCGACGGTGACGACGAGCTCCATCCCCGCCCCGGGCGTGAGCCGGGCCGCGTCGTCGCGCAGGCCGAAGGCGCCCTCCCCGGCCAGCGGCCGGAAATAGCGCGCGATCAGATCGTCCTCGGAGAGGGGCCCCTCATTCTCGCGCGCCGGCTCGGCCATGCTCGTCTTCCGCTGAGGCAGTTTGTCGGGCGTCGACTTAGGCTCGGCCACGCACCGAAGCAAGCGTGACTTTCGCAGGTACGCGAATGCGCACGGGCGCGTGTCCCGCGCCCGCTCACGCGCCGGGACGTTCCTCGCGCAGGAACCGCCCCATCCGCTCCAGCGCCGTCTCGATCGCCGGCTCCGAGGCCGCGTAGGAAAGGCGCAGGTACCCCTCCCCGGTCAATCCGAAATCGGGCCCGCCGATCGTCGCGACATGCGCTTTCTCGAGCAGCGCCGAGGCCAGCGGCTTCGCCCGCCAGCCCGTGTCGCGGATGTTCGGGAAGGCGTAGAACGCCCCCTTGGGCGTGATGCAGGAGACGCCCGGCAGCGCGTTCAGCCCCTCCACGACGAGCCTTCGGCGCCGGTCGAAGGCCGCCATCATCTCCGCCACGCAGTCCTGCGGGCCCGCGAGCGCGGCGATGCCGGCATATTGCGTCGCGGCGTTGACGCAGGAGAACGAGTTCACCGCGAGCTTGCGCGCAGCCTCGTAGAGCCCGTCCGGCCAGACCGACCAGCCGAGCCGCCAGCCCGTCATGGCATAGGTCTTCGAGGCGCCGTCGAGATGGATCAGCCGGTCGCGGATCTCGGGGAAGGTGAGGAGCGAGACGTGCTCCTCCCCGTCGTAGGTCATGGCGCCGTAGATCTCGTCGGAGAGGATCGCGACGTCGGGATGCGCCGCGAGCCCGGCGACGAGGGCCTCCACCTCGGCGCGCGGCGTGACGCCGCCCGTCGGGTTCGCGGGGGAATTCACGATGATCAGGCGCGTGCGGGGCGTGATCAGCGAGAGCGTCTCGGCGGCGGAGAAGGCGAAGCCGTTCTCCTCGCGGATCGGGATCGGGATCGGGGTCGCGCCGGTGAACTCGATCATCGAGCGGTAGATCGGGAAGCCCGGATCCGGATGGAGGATCTCCGCCCCCGGCTCGCCGAACATCAGGATCGCCATGAACATGGTGACCTTGCCGCCGGGCACCACCATCACCCGCTCCGGATCGACGCCCGCGCCGGTGCGGCTCTCGAGATCGGCCGCGATCGCCTCGCGCAGCGGCAGGATCCCCGTCGCGGGCGTGTAGCCGTGATGACCGTCCCGCAGCGCCTGGATCGCGGCCTCGACGACGTGCGGCGGGGTCGCGAAATCCGGCTGGCCGATGCCGAGATTGACGATGTCCGCGCCCGCGCGGGCGAGCGCCGTCGCGCGCGCGAGCACGGCGAAGGCGTTCTCCTCGCCGATGCGGGAGAAGGCGGGAACGGTTCTGATCATGGCCGCGATCTCCTAAGGCGCGAGCGGGACGGGGCGCGGATTGTGCGACGCGCCGGCGGGAAGTCAATTCGGACGCCGGCCCGCGTCATCCGGCCTGGCGCATCATCACCGAGCGCTTGGTCACGATCGCCGCGACGATCACGCCCACCGTCACCAGCAGGATGAGGATGGTCGAGGCGGCGTTGATCTCCGGCGTCACGCCGAGCCGCACGGAGGAATAGATCCGCATCGGCAGCGTCGTCGCGCCCGGGCCCGACGTGAAGCTCGCGATGACGAGGTCGTCCAGCGAGAGCGTGAAGGCGAGGAGGAAGCCCGCGATCACCGCGGGGGCGATCACCGGCAGCGTCACCGAGAAGAAGGTCGTGAGCGGCGTCGCGCCGAGGTCCATCGCCGCCTCCTCGAGCGCGCGGTCGAAGGCGACGAGGCGGGCCTGCACCACGACCGTGACGAAGCACATCGAGAAGGTCACGTGCGCGGCGGTGACCGTCCAGTAGCCCCGGTCCACGTCGATCGCGACGAAGAGGAGGAGGAGGGACAGGCCCGTGATCACCTCCGGCATCACCATGGGCGCGTAGACCATGCCGGTGAACAGCGCCCGCCCCCGGAAGCGGCCGTAGCGGGTGAGCGCGACCGCCGCCAGCGTGCCGAGCACCGTCGCGACGATGGCGGTGACGAAGGCGACGCGCAGCGTCACCCAGGCGGCGTCGAGCAGCGGCTCGTTCTCGAGCAGCGCGAAATACCATTGCGTCGAGAACCCGCCCCACACCGTGACCAGCCGCGAGGCGTTGAACGAGTAGACGATCAGGATCAGGATCGGGATGTAGAGGAAGGCGAAGCCGAGCGTCAGCGAGACGACGTTGAACGGCGACAGACGACCCGTCATCGGCCCTCCTCCATCCGGCGCGCTTCCGCCTCGCGGAAGAGCACGATCGGCACGACGAGCACCACCAGCATCACGATCGCCACGGCGGACGCGAGCGGCCAGTCGCGGTTCGAGAAGAACTCGGCCCAGAGGATCTTGCCGATCATCAGGGTGTCGGAGCCGCCGAGCAGGTCGGGAATGACGAACTCGCCCACCGCCGGGATGAAGCACAGCAGCGAGCCCGCGACGATGCCCGGCCAGGAGAGCGGCACGGTGATGGTCCAGAACGCCTTCAGGGGCGTCGAGCCGAGATCCTGCGCGGCCTCGATCAGGCTGTCGTCCATGCGCTCCAGCGTGGCGTAGAGCGGCAGCACCATGAAGGGCAGGTAGGTGTAGACGATGCCGATGTGGACGGCGATCTCGGTGTTGAGGATGGTCAGCGGCTGGTCGATGACGCCGAGCGCCATCAGCAGGCCGTTGAGCAGCCCCTCCGGGCGCAGGATGCCGATCCAGGAATAGACGCGGATGAGGAAGCTCGTCCAGAACGGCAGGATGACCGCCGCCACCAGGATGCCGCGCAGCCCCTCGGGCGCCTTCGCCATGGCGTAGGCGATGGGATAGCCGACGAGCAGCAGGATCAGCGTCGAGGACGCCGCGATCCGCAGCGAGGACAGCACGGCGGCGACGTAGAGGTCGTCGGAGGTGATGAAGACGAAATTGTCGAAGGAGAGCTCGCCCACGAAGCCGACGATCCCCTCCCACCCCGCCGAGAGGTCGAGGGTGGGCGCGTAGGGCGGCTGGGCGAGCTCGGGATAGGACAGGCTGATCTTGAGGACGATCAGCACCGGCAGGAGGAAAAAGAGCGACAGCCATAGGTAGGGCGCGCCGATGACGAGGCGCCGGCCCCAGCCGCGCCGTCCCGTGTCATCGCGATGCTTGCGGATCGGGCTCGCCATCTCCCCTCCCCTCAGCTCGAGAGGATGACGGCGGCGTCGGGGGCGAAGCCGATGAAGACCCGCTCCTCGAGGTCGATCGGCCGCTCGACGAAGCGGGTCATGTTGGCGCGCGAGACGCGCACGATCTGCCCGGTGTCGAGGCGCACGCGGTAGATCGTCCAGTCGCCGAGATAGCCGATGTCCCAGACCTCGCCTTCCAGCGCGTTCGGCCCCTGCGGCCGCTCGCGGCTCACGGTCATCTTCTCCGGGCGCACCGCGACCGCGACGGCCTGGCCGGGGTCGAGCGCCTCGTCCGGATCGTCGACGGCGAGCGGCCCCTGCGCGGCCTCGGCCGCGATGCGCCACAGGCCGCTCTCCTCGCGCGCGTCGACCCGGCCCTCCAGGATGTTCACGTCGCCGATGAAATCCGCGACGAAGCGGTTTCTCGGCTGCTCGTAAATCTCGCCCGGCGTGCCCACCTGGACGAGGCGTCCGGCGTCCATCACCGCGATGCGGTCGGCCATGGTCATCGCCTCCTCCTGGTCGTGCGTGACCATCAGGAAGGTGGTGCCGAGCTCGATCTGGATGTCCATCAGCTCGAACTGCGTCTCCTCGCGCAGCTTCTTGTCGAGGGCGCCCAGCGGCTCGTCGAGGAGCAGAACCTTCGGCTTCTTGGCGAGCGCGCGGGCGAGCGCCACGCGCTGGCGCTGGCCGCCGGAGAGCTGATGCGGCTTTCGCGAGGCGAAGCGCTCCATCTGCACGAGCTTCAGCATCTGGGAGACGCGCGCGGCGATGGCGTCCTTCTCCATCCCCTCCTGCTTGAGGCCGAAGGCGACGTTCTTCTCCACGCTCATGTGCGGGAAGAGCGCGTAGGACTGGAACATCATGTTCACCGGCCGCCGGTAGGGCGGCACGCCGGCGAGGTCCTGGCCTGCGAGGAGGATGCGCCCGGCGGTGGGCTCCTCGAAGCCCGCGAGCATGCGCATCAGGGTCGACTTGCCGCAGCCGGAGGGGCCGAGCAGGCAGAAGAACTCGTTCTCGTAGATCGAGAGCGTCAGGTCGTCGACCGCGACCGCGTCCGCGAAGCGCTTGGTCACGCCTTCGAAGCGGATCAGCGGGCGCGCCTGCGGGTCGTTCCAGGGCGCGAAGGATTGGCGCACCGCGCCGATGGCGCGGGAGGACTTCTCGACGACGGGCAATTCGGCCCTCCAGCCTCGGCGGTTCGGCACGGCGCCCCCATAGGGCAAACCGGACCGGCTCCGCAAGAGACGTGCCGGGGCGCGGATGCGAAAATCCCGCCGCCGGGCGGCGCGTGCACGGCTGGACCGGCGCGTTTCCTCTCGAGGTCGGGTCGCGATGCCGACCGGACAGGTGCGCCGACGTCGTCACGCCATGCTCCAGGTCATCCTGGAACGGCTCGACGGGCGGGTCCTGCCATTCGACACCGACGCGGCACGATCCTATGCGTATTTCAGCCCAGCGGCGTCACGAGATCACAGGTAGTTCACCAGCGACAGCCGCGACAGGATCGCCGTCGTCTGGAAGCTCGCCTGCAGCCGGGTCTGCAGGTTGAGGAGCGAGACCGCCGCCTCCTCGGTGGAGACCGTCTCGACGCCGTCGAGGGCCTCCTGGAGGAGCGCGCCCGTCGCCTCGTGGCGCTCGCGCACGCCGGCGATGGTCGCCTGGGCGCGGCCGAGATCGGCGGCGACCTCGGCGGGCTGGGGATTGTCGCGCGAGAGCCGGTCGGCGGCGCGCGCCGAGAGCGCGGCGTATTGCTCCGGGGTCATCACGCTCGTGTCGGCGGCGGCGAGGGCGCCGAGCGAGACCAGCATCTGCCGGAAGGCCGGCTCGTCGGCGCGCGCGCCGACGGCCACCGTCTGGCCCTCGTCGACCCGCGCCGTGACGCTGGCGCGCGGATCGCCCGGGCCGTTGTCCGCACCCGCGGGCTGCCAGTTCGTCGTCGTGGCGAAATAGGCGTCCACCGCCGTCATGACGGCGTCCGGATCGGTGATCCCCGCGAGCGCCGTGCGCAGCTCGGCGAAGATCTCGGCATAGGGCGCCACCGGCGGCGTGTCGCTGGCGCGGCCCGCGAAGAGATGGCGGCCGTTGAGATCGGTGTTGAGGATCTCGACCGCGAAGGCGAGGTTGTTGCGCGCGAGCGCCTGCTCCTGCGGCACGCCGTCGGCCGAGACGATGCCCGACAGCGGCTCCAGCGCGGCGGAGCGCGTCTTCGAGGCGAGCTTCTCGAGGCCGGTCGTCGCGTCGACCATCGCCTTCAGCCGGATATCGGCGCTCGTCATGGTCTCGCCGTAGCTCTCGAGCGAGGCGAGGCGCGCGCGCAGGTCGAGCGAGGTGCGCCGCTCGAAGCCCAGCCCGCTGTAGGTCTCGGACCTCTGCCCCGTCGCCATCTGCTTCTCGAGCGTCTCGGCCGCCCGGCGCATGTCGACGAACATCCGCGCGCTCTCGCGCGAGGCGAAGGATCCGGGAGAGAAAGGCGAAATGGTCATCGCGACACGTCCTCGTCAGATCCGCAGCAGCACGTCCATCATCTCGCGCACCGCCGACATGACCCGGGCGTTGGCGCCGTAGGCCGTCTGCAGCTGCACGAGCTGGGACATCTCCTCGTCGATGTTCACGCCCGACGTCTGGGCGAAGCGCCCCTCGACCGTGGCGAGGGCCACGCTCTGGCCCTCGTCGAGCCGTGCCGAGGTCGCCGCGGCGGCGCCCTGGACCTCGACCGTCCGCCGCAGCGCGCTCGCGACGTCGCCCTGGAACGGCGCCGAGCCCGACAGCCCGGCCTGGGAAGCGAAGGTCTGGCTGCGCGCGAGCCCGTCGCGCATGAAGCCCGGCCGGGCGGGATCGCCGGCGAAGGCCGAGTTCACGAGCAGGCTCGGATCGGACGCCACCGCGGAGTTCACCCGGATGCGCTGGGCGAAGCCGGTGATCTGGTCGTTCGCGCCCGTATAGCCGGGCGGCTGCGCCGGATCCTCGAAGAACGCGAAGGCGCCCGTGCCCGCCGTTCCGGTGCGCGTGGTGGCCGCGGAGAGCACCGTGCCGCCGGGCACGTTGACCGCCGTGCCGGCGATCGTCGCGTGGGGCGCGAGCGCGGCGTTGAGATCGGCCTCGGAGCCGGCGGAGGCGCGCACGAAGGTCCCGCCCACCGCGATCTCGACGGTGAGCGGATAGGCGGCGGAGGACAGGGTGAAGGCGGGCGTCGTCCCGGTCACCGTGGCGGGCTCGTCGGAGAAGCCCCGCGCGAGCCCGGCTGCGAGCTCGTCGAGCTGGAGCTGCGCCTGGACCAGCGTCTCGTCGCGCATCTCCAGCGCCGCGCCCAGCGCGCCGGAGCGGACCGCGCCGGCGGCGACGAGATCCGTGCGCGCGCCCGTCGCCGAGACGAGCGAGAGCACGCCGACAGAGGGCGGCGTCGTGTCGTAGCGGTTCTGCGGCCCGAGCTGCGTGCGCCCCTCGAACTCGAAGCGCAGGGCGCGCGCGCCGTCGAACAGCGTCTGCCCGGCGCCGGTCGTGATCGTGACCGAGCCGTTGCCGCCCTGATGGACCTGCAGGTCGACGATGGCCGAGAGCTGCCCGATCAGCCGATCGCGCTCGTCGGCGAGCGGCGCCGTCGGGCCCTCGCTGAGGATCGAGCGGTTGACGCGCTCGATGCCCGCGAGCAGCGTGTTCGCCTCCTCCGCCAGCGTCGCGATCCGGCCCTCGGCCTCCGTGCGCAGCGCCTGGACGCCCTCCGCGACCGCGCCGATGCGCGAGGCGAGCGTGCGGCCGGCGCCGATCACCCCGGTGCGGGCGGTGGTGGAGGCGGGGTCGTCGACCAGGCGCTCGAGCGCGCCCGAAAAGCCGTTGAGCAGCGTGTCGAGGGCGCTCGCCGAGCCCGGCGGCCCGTAGAGCCGCTCCAAAGCGCCGCTCATCGTGGCGCGCAGGCCGGTATAGCCGGACCCGGAATTCTCCTGCCACAGCTGGCGCTGGACCACGCGGTCGAGCACGCGCTGGATCTCGCCCGCGCGCACGCCGGCGGAGCGGTCGCCCGCCACGGCCTCGACGGGCTGGAGCCGGCGCTTGGTGTAGCCGACGGAATCGGCGTTGGCGACGTTCTGCGAGACGACCGCGATGCCCGCCTGCGTCGTGCGCAGGCCGGAGACGGCGGCGCTCAGGGCGGACATCAGCGTCATGGGCGCATCGACCTCGCTCGCTCGGCGCCCGGGGCGAACACCGCCCGGGCGGTCCTCACTCAGCAAGCCCGATGCCAGCCCAAAACCCTTGCTTTTCCCTTGTTCCGATCGTCGAGAAACCGGGGCGCTCGGCGATTTTCGCCGGGTCGGCGGCAGATTCTGCCGGGTCGCTCCGCCCCGGCGTCGCTCAGCGCGCGCCGCGCCCCGCCGCCGCGCCGGAGGAGGCCTCGTCCGCCTCTCCCTCCCCCTCGTCAGCCTCCACCTCGAGCGGCATGAACAGGTCGCCGTCGTCGAGCGGCTCCTCGTCCGGACGCAGGGTGTCGTCGTCGGAGGGGAGCGGGACGGAGAGCCCCGGCGGCAGGCGGCCCTCGAAGAAGCCGGAGCCCTTCAGCTCCTCGAGGCCCGGCAGCGCATCGATCGCATCGAGGCCGAAATGGTCGAGGAAGGTGCGGGTCGTGCCGTAGGTGACGGGCCGGCCCGGCGCGCGGCGGCGCCCGCGCAGGCGCACCCACCCCGCCTCGATCAGCGTGTCGAGCGTGCCCTTGGAGGTCGAGACGCCGCGGATCTCCTCGATCTCGGCGCGGGTGACGGGCTGGTGGTAGGCGACGATGGCGAGCGTCTCGAGCGCGGCGCGGGACAGCTTGCGCGGCTCCACCACCTCCTTGGCCATCAGGTGCGACAGGTCGGAAGCCGTGCGGAAGGCGTAGCCGCCCGCGACCTTCACCAGGTTCACCCCGCGCCCGGAATAATAGGCGGCGAGGTCCTCGACGAGGCGCGCCACACGCGCGCCGGCGGGCAGCTTCTCGGCGAGCTCGGCCTCGGTCAGCGGCTCGGCCGAGGCGAAGAGCAGCGCCTCCGCCATGCGCAGATGCTCGGAATGCAGCCGCGCGGCGGCGATCTCGGTGGAAAGCCGGTCGGACAGGGCGGCGAAGCGGCGATCGGCGTTCATCTCACGCATCCTCCAGCGCAGGCTGGTCCTCGCGGCGGGTCTCGGCTTTCAGCCAGATCGGGCCGAAGGTGCGGTCCTGGCGCAGCACGACCTTGCCCTCGCGGGCGAGCTCGAGGGAGGCCGAGAGCGCCGAGGCCCGCACCGTGGCGCGCAGGGCGGGCGTCGTCATGTACTCGAGAAGCCAGTCGTCGAGCACGCACCAGTCGACGGCGTGGCCGAGGAGCCGCTCCAGCGTCTCGCGCGCCTCGACCAGCGACCAGACCACCCGCCGGCGCATGGTCACCCGCGAGGCCGCCTGCTTCTGGCGCTGCTGCGCATAGGCCTTCAGAAGGTCGTAGAGGCTCGCCTCGTAGAGCGGGCGGGTGCGGATGGCGATGGGCTCGGGCGCGCCGCGGGCGTGGACGTCCCGCCCCAGCCGTTCGCGCGCGTCGAGGGCCTTCGCGGCGGCGCGGATCAGCTCGAGCCGGCGCAGGCGCTCGGCGAGCGCGGTGGCGAGCTCCTCCGCCGAGGGCTCCTCGCCCTTCGGCGGCTCGGGCAGCAGCAGGCGGGACTTCAGGTAGGCGAGCCAGGCCGCCATGACGAGATAATCCGCCGCGAGCTCGAGCCGCAGGCGCCGGGCCTCCTCGATGAAGGCGATGTACTGCTCGGCGAGCGCCAGGATCGAGATCTCGCGCAGGTCCACCTTCTGCCGGCGGGCGAGGTCGAGGAGGAGATCGAGCGGCCCCTCGTAGCCGCCGACGTCGACGACGAGCGCCGGCTCGCCGTCCTCGCGGACGGGGCCCCTGCCCTCCTCGTCGAAGCCGATGGTGCGCGGCGCGTCCACTCTGTGCGAATCTCCCCGTTCGACCGAGGAGACTCGCCCGTTCAGCGAAGCGTCGCAAGCGCCGCGTCGCGGCGCGCGCGGGCGTCCACAAGATCGATGGGCGCGGCCCGGCGCCCCCGGGCGACGAGGGCGGCCTCGGCCCGGCGGGCGGCCTCCCCCGCGAGAACCGGCGCGACGGAGGCGACGGCCTCCATCTCGCGAATGGCGCCGGAGCAGTGCAGCGCCACGTCGCAGCCGGCGGCGAGCGCCTTCGCCGCGCGCTCGTCGAAGCCGCCGCCGAGCGCGTGCATGCCGAGATCGTCGGTCATCAGGAGGCCGTCGAAGCCGATCAGGCCGCGGATCACCTCGGAGACGACCCGCGCCGAATGCGTCGCCGGCGCCCGCGCGTCGACGGCCGTGTAGACCACGTGCGCGGTCATGCCGAGCGGCATGTCGGCGAGCGCCACGAAGGGCGCGAAGTCCGCGCTCTCCAGCGCCTCCTCGCTCGCCTCGACGATCGGCAGCGCCTTGTGGCTGTCGACCCCGGCGCGGCCGTGCCCCGGCAGATGCTTGATCACCGGCAGCACCCCCTCGTCGAGGAGGCCCTCCGCCGCCGCGCGGCCGAAGCGCGCGACCCGCGCCGGATCGTCGGCATAGGCGCGGTCCCCGATCACCGCGTCCGCCCCCGGGACCGGCACGTCGAGGCAGGGCAGGCAATCGACGTCGATGCCGACCTGCGCCAGCTCCGCCGCGATCAGCCGCGCGCCGAGGCGGCAGAGGTCGAGCTTCTCCTCCAGCGGCAGCGCGAGGCGGTCGTAGACGGCGGCCGGCGGATGCTTCGGCCAATGCGGCGGCCCGAGCCGCTGCACGCGCCCGCCCTCCTGGTCGACCAGGATCGGCGCGTCCCGCCCCACCGCCTCGCGCAGGGCGCGCGTGAGCGCCGCGACCTGGGCCGGGCTCTCGACGTTGCGGCGGAACAGGATGAAGCCCCACGGGTCCGCCTCGCGGAAGAACGCGGCCTCGGCGGGCGAGAGGGTCGGGCCGGCGAGGCCGAGGATCATGGCGCGGGGCATCGGGGGGTCCTTGGCGCGTCCGTCGTGTGGGCGTCTCGCGGCGTCCGGCCGCGATTCGGCGCCGCCCCGGCCACCCTAAAGCCGCCCCGGTCCCGGGCAAGAGCATCCCGCCGAGGCGGCGTCGCCGCTCTGCGCGGCGCTCGCCGAGCGCGGCGCCCCCCCCCGTCGACAAACGCCCCCCGATATCGCACATATCCCCCACACCCCGCGAAAACCCCGGCCCCGCATGAAACCCACCCCCGCCACGCTCACCGACCGCCTGACCTTCGGCCGTTTCGGCCAGCGGGGCACCGCGGGCGCGTCGATTCCGGCGCAGGTGGCGTTCGAGGACGTGCATGTGGATTACGGCGTCACCCGCGCCCTCGACGGGGTGACGCTCTGCGTCGAGCCGGGCGAGCTCGTGTGCCTGCTCGGCCATTCCGGCTGCGGCAAGACGACGCTGCTGCGGGTGGCGGCGGGGATCGAGCGGCCCACCGCCGGACGGGTCCTGCTGGACGGGCAGGAGGTGAGCGGGGAGGCGCGGTTCGTGCCGCCGGAGGCGCGGGGCGTGGGTCTGATGTTCCAGGACTACGCGCTGTTTCCCCACATGAGCATCCTCGACAACGTGCTCTTCGGCCTCAAGGGCTTGGCCAAGCCGGACGCGCTCGCCTCGGCCAAGCGCGCGCTGTCGCGGGTGGGGCTCGAGCGGCTGATGAACGAGTTCCCCCACGTCCTCTCCGGGGGCGAGCAGCAGCGCGTCGCGCTCGCCCGCGCCATCGCGCCGCGCCCGGGCGTGCTGCTGATGGACGAGCCCTTCTCCAACCTCGATCGCAGGTTGCGCGACTCCATCCGCGAGGAGACCGTCGCCATCCTGCGCGAGACGGGCGCCACCACCATCGTCGTCACCCACGATCCGGAGGAGGCGATGCGCATCGCCGACCGGATCGTGCTGATGCGGTCGGGCCGGATCGTGCAGGAGGGGCCCGCCGAGACGATCTACCGCCGGCCGGCGGACCTGTTCGCGGCGCGATTCTTCTGCGATTTCAACGAGGTGGAGGGCGTCGTGACGCGCGGGCGGGTGGAGACGCCGCTCGGCCACTTCGCGGCGCCGGGGATCGCGGACGGCGAAGCCGCGATCGTGTGCGTGCGCCCGCAGGCGATCCGGCTGCGCGCGCCGGGATTCTGCATCCCCGGCCGGGTGACCGCGCGGCGCTTCCTCGGCGAGGTCGACCTCGTCCACGTCGTCGTGCAGGGCCTCGATGCGCCGTTGCAGGCGCGCAGCCGTGAGGCATATCGTCCGGATGCCGGCCAGGACGTCGGAATCGACGTCGATCCGGCGGAAGTTCTTGTTTTCGCCACGGGTCGCCACTAGGTTGGCGGCCTCGCACGAGAGGAACGCCGGGCGTCCGGCGGTGGAGGACTAGGTATGGGTGGCGCTAGCATTTGGCACTGGATCGTCGTCGGCTTGATCGTCGTGCTGCTGTTCGGCCGCGGCAAGATCTCCGAGATGATGGGCGACGTCGCCAAGGGCATCAAGGCCTTCAAGAAGGGCATGGCCGACGACGAGAGCCAGGCGGTCCAGAACCAGTCGAACGAGCCTGCGCGCTCGATCGAGCATCAGCCGGGCGAGACCGCGCAGACCGCGCAGAACGCCAACGCCAACAAGGCGGGCTGAGGACGCGCCTTTCAGGCGGCGTCGCGTCGGAAGAGATGTCGTGCTGCATCCGCTGCAGCGCGGCGCGTTCCGCATGACGCAACGTAACGCGTGCGCCCGCCGCGCGCGATCCCGGGGCAGGAAGCCATGTTCGATCTGAGCTGGGGCGAGATGATGCTGGTCGGCGCGGTGGCGTTGATCGTCATCGGTCCGAAGGATCTGCCCCGCACCCTGCGCGCCGTCGGCCAGGCCGTCGGCAAGATCAAGCGCATGGCGTCCGAGTTCCAGGGGCAGTTCAACCAGGCCATGCGCGAGGCCGAGCTCGACAGCGTCCGCAAGGAGGTCGAGGGCATCAATCGCGCCGCCCAGGCCGGCCTCAACCCGGCCAAGGCCGCCCGCGACGAGATCAAGCGCTCGGTGGAGGGCAAGCCGGGGGAGAAGAAGGCCGAGGGGCCGAGCCTCGCCAAGGAATCGGACGCCAAGGCGTCGGTCGTCCAGTCCCCCGACGGCAAGGTGTCGTTCACCAAGGCCTCCGACTCCAAGACCTCCGATTCCAAGACCTCCGACGCCAAGGCCCCTGACGCCAAGGCCCCTGACGCGGGCGAGTCCAAGCCTTCGCAGGAGAAGCCCGCGCCCGCCGCCTCCGCCGGCGACGATCCCGGCGCCAAGGCCGCGCCCCCGCCGCCCGCCGCCGCGCCCGTTCCCGTCGCCGCGTCCGCGTCGGCCGAGAAGGAAGAGGTCAAGCCGTGACGCTCTCGGTCAAGCCCGACGACATCGAGGCCTCGCGCGCGCCTCTGATCGAGCACCTGATCGAGCTGCGCCAGCGGCTGATCCGCTCGCTGATCGCCTTCGTGGTGCTGTTCTTCGCCTGCTTCGGCTTCGCGAAGTTCATCTACAACATCCTGGTCCAGCCCTACGTGAACGCCGTCGGCTCGCCGGAGCTGGCGCGGCTCGTCTACACGCACGGGCTCGAGTACCTCTTCACCCAGATCCAGGTCGCCGTCTTCGGCGCGGCCTTCCTCGCCTTTCCATACGTCGCGGTGCAGATCTACAAGTTCGTCGCGCCGGGCCTCTACAAGAACGAGCGCGACGCCTTCCTGCCCTATCTCATCGCGACGCCGGTCCTGTTCGGCACGGGCGCGCTGGTGGTCTACTACATCGCCATGCCGCTGCTGATGCATTTCTCGGTCGGGATGCAGCAGCTGGCCATCGAGGGCGCGCCGACGATCGAGTTCCTGCCCAAGGTCAGCGAGTACATGTCGCTGATCATGACGCTGATCTTCGCCTTCGGCATCTGCTTCCAGCTGCCGGTCGTGCTCACCCTGCTGGCGCGCGCGGGGATCATCGATTCGGCCTTCCTGCAGGACAAGCGCAAATACGCCATCGTCTTCGTCTTCGTGATCGCCGCCCTGTTCACGCCGCCCGACGTGATCAGCCAGTTCGCCCTTGCGATCCCGACCCTGCTTCTCTACGAGGCTTCCATCTTCGCCGTCCGCATGGTCGAGAAGAAGCGCGCGGAAGCCGAGGCCGCGCGCGAGGCGGCCGATTGAGGCGCTAGAGCCCCTCGATCGGCGCCGCCCTCCAGTCCCGGCGCCGGTTCGAGAGACATGCACGACATACGCGCCATCCGCGAGACCCCGCAGGCCTTCGACGACGGGCTGACCAAGCGCGGCCTCGCGCCCCGCTCCGCCGAGCTGATCGCGCTCGACGACCGCCGCAAGTCCGTCATCGCCGAGGCGCAGTCCGCGCAGGAGCGCCGCAACGCGCTCTCCAAGGAGATCGGCGCGGCCAAGAAGGCCAGGGACGAGGATCGCGCGCAGGCCCTGATGGCCGAGGTCGCCGGCCTGAAGGATCGGCTCGGCGAGCTCGAGCATGCCGAGAAGGAGGCCGTCGCCGCCCTCGAGGAGGCGCTCGCCGGCATCCCCAATCTCCCCGGCGACGAGGTCCCCGTCGGCCCCGACGAGAGCGCCAACGTCCAGCGCTCGGCCTGGGGCGAGCCCCGGCGCGCCAACGCCGCCAAGGAGCATTACGAGCTCGGCGAGGCCATGGGCCTGATGGACTTCGAGACCGCTGCGAAGCTCTCCGGCTCGCGCTTCGTCGTGCTGAAGGGCGGGCTCGCGCGGCTCGAGCGCGCCCTCGGCCAGTTCATGATCGACCTCCACACGCAGGAGCACGGCTACCTCGAGGTCGCCCCGCCGCTGATGGTCCGCGACGAGGCCTTCTACGGGACCGCGCAGCTGCCGAAATTCGAGGACGATCAGTTCTGGGCCGTGAAGGGCGACCAGCTCGACGCCCCGCGCGAGAACCGCCTCGGCCTCATTCCCACCGCCGAGGTCTCTCTCACCAACCTCGTGCGCGAGGAGATCCTCCCGGAGGAGGGCATGCCCCTGCGCTTCACCGCGCTCACCCCTTGCTTCCGCGCAGAGGCCGGCGCGGCGGGGCGCGACACCCGCGGCATGCTGCGCCAGCACCAGTTCGCCAAGTGCGAGCTCGTCTCGATCACGACGCCGGAGCAGTCGAACGAGGAGCACGAGCGCATGCTCGCCTGCGCCGAGGCGGTGCTGCGCAGGCTCGACCTCGCCTACCGGGTGATGACGCTCTCCTCCGGCGACATGGGCTTTTCGGCGAGGAAGACCTACGACATCGAGGTCTGGCTGCCCGGACAGAACACCTATCGCGAGATCTCGTCCTGCTCGAATTGCGGGGACTTCCAGGCAAGGCGCATGCAGGCGCGCTTCCGCCGCGAGGGCAAGCCGCACTTCGTCCACACGCTCAACGGCTCGGGCGTCGCCGTCGGGCGCGCGCTCATCGCCGTGCTCGAGACCTACCAGAACGAGGACGGCTCGGTCACCGTGCCGTCGGCGCTCGCGCCCTATATGGGCGGCACGACCCGAATCGAGAAAGCCTGAACCTCATGCGAATTCTCTGCACCAACGACGACGGCATCCACGCGCCGGGCCTCAAGAGCCTGGAGAAGATCGCGCGCCAGCTCTCCGACGACGTCACCGTCGTCGCGCCGGAGACCGACCAGTCCGGCGTCTCGCACTCGCTCTCGCTGAACGACCCGCTGCGCCTGCGCGAGACGTCGGAGGGGCATTTCGCCATCAAGGGCACGCCCACCGACTGCGTGATCATGGCGATCCGCCACATCATGGCCGACCGCAAGCCGGATCTCGTCCTCTCGGGCGTCAATCGCGGCCAGAACGTCGCCGAGGACGTCTCCTATTCCGGGACCATCGCGGCGGCGATCGAGGGCACCATGCTCGGCGTGCGCTCCATCGCGCTCTCCCAGGCCTACGGCGCCGGCGGGCGCACGGCGATCAAGTGGGCCTGCGCCGAGGCGCACGGGGCGGGCGTGGTCTCGAAGGTGCTCGGCCTCGAGGTCCCGCAGCACACGCTGATCAACATCAACTTCCCGGATTGCGAGCCGGAGAAGGTCGAGGGCGTCGCGATCACCCATCAGGGCCTGCGCAACCAGGAACTCCTCAAGATCGACGAGCGTCGCGACGGGCGCGGCAACCCCTATTTCTGGATCGCCTTCGCCCGCGCCCAGACGACGCCGGGCCACGGCTCGGATCTCTGGGCGATCAACGAGCGCCGCATCTCGGTGACGCCGCTGAAGCTCGACCTGACGGACGAGCCCACCATGACGGCGCTGGCGCAGGCGTTCGAGAGCTGAAGATCGCTCGTCCCGGGCCGCTCGGCGGCCCGGGACCGCGTCACCGGTTCGGCGCGACGAAGCAGTCGCCGCCCGCGGCCTTGATCTGGTCGCAGGCCTGCGTCGCGCGCTCCAGCGAGTAGGCGCCGACGCGCACGCGGAAGATCGTGTTCCCGTTCACCACCGCCTGGCGGATGATCGGCTGGCCGTCGCCGATGATCGCGGAATATTGCGCCTGGAGCTGGTCGAACGCCTGGCGCGCGCGATCCTCGGAGCCGCGGATGGCGAGCTGGACGGCGTAGCCGCCGGTCGGGCCGCTTGCCACCGGCGCCGCGGGCGCAGCCGGGGCGGCGTTCTGCAAGGCCGAGAGCTGCAACGGCGCGGCCGGCTGCGGCGCCGGAGCGGCGGGCTGGGGCGCGGCGGCGGTTTGCGTGGGTGCGCTGCGCGTGGGCGCCGGCGGCGGCACGGGCGGCGCCGGCAGGGGCTCCGCGGCGGCGGTCTGCGTCGGCGGCGGCAGATCGTCGGCCGCGGGGGACGGCAGATCGTCCGGGGCGGGCGCGACGGGAACGGGCTCGGCGGCGGGCGCCGTGGCCAGCGGCTCGATCGGCTCCGTCGCGGGAGCCGGCGCGGGCGCCGTCTCCGGCGCGGGCGCGGCTGCGGACGTCGCCGGCTGCAGGCCCGTGGGAGCGACGATCGTGCCGTCCGGGCGCACCGTGACCGTCCGCACACGCCGCGGCTCGCCGAGGGCGGCGACCGCCGGCGAGGTGACGAGCGGCGGCTGCAGGCCGTTCGAGAGCGCGCCGAGGCCGTCCTCCGCGACGGCCTGGCCGATCGGGTCCTCGGCCCGGTCCGCCGGCTGCGCGGGCGCGGCGCCCGGGCTCGGCAGAACGACGCGCGGAGCCTCGCGCGCCGGCTCGACCGGCTCGGTCGCGAGACCGGCGATGTCGACCGGCTGCTCCTCGCGGTCGACGACGCGGCTCTCGCCACCGTCGCGCGCGTCGAGGAGCGCGGTGTCCTGGTTCGGAATCTCGACGCCGCCGGGATCGGCGGGCGCGACGCGGGCGGGCTCGGAATCGGCCGCGATCAGGGGAGGCGCGTCGGAATCCTGCTCGACGCTGCCGGCGAACCACAGGGCGCTCCCCACGCCGACCAGGGCGACGACCACGAGCGCGCCCGCGGTGACGAGGCTCTTGCGGCCGAGCCCGCGGCGGGGCGCCTCCTCCTCCTCGTAGACCGCGCCGTCGCCGGCCCAGTCGGCCGCATCGTCGTGCGGGGCGTAGCCGTCGTCGTAGACGTCCTCGGCATAGCCGTCGTCGTGCGCGGCCTCCGCGTAGTCCTCGCGAACGGCCCCGTCCTCGGCATACGGGTCGTCGACGTCGAAGCCGTGCGCCGCGTATTCGGCCCGCACGTCGTCCTGATAGAGATCGGGCTCGACGGCCGGCGGCGCGTGGCGCTCGCTTCCCTGCCCCGTCTGCGGCGCGCGGCCGCGGCGGGCCTGGTCCTCGTCGAGGAGCGCGCCGAACGGGTCGTCCTGGCCGACGATGCGGGCGAGCTCGGAGAGCGGGTCCGCCTTCTGCGACGGGGCGCCCGCCTGCGGCTGGCCGCCGCCCTGCCGGAGCTGCCGCTCGATCTCGTCGAGATCGATGGAAAGCCGCCTTCTCGCGTTGTCGCTCATCGCGCTCGACCCTTCTCGTCCCTGGCCCCGTCAGTCTCGGCGCCGTCCCGCGCGCCCGGCCCGATGACCGCTCAGCGCATCTCGTCGGGCGCCGACACGCCGAGGATCGACAGCCCCGAAGCGATGACGCACCGCACGGCGTGGGCCAGGGCCAGCCGGGCCTGCGTGGACTGTCGGTCGGCTTGATTAACAAACCGTAATTGCGGCAAGTCTTTGCCCTTGTTCCATAATTGATGCAGCGAAGCGGCGAGGTCGTAAAGGTAGAAAGCCACGCGATGCGGCTCGTGCGCGCCGGCCGCCTGCTCGATCGTGCGCGGGAACAGGGCGATCCGCCGCAGCATGTCGAGCTCGGCCTCGTCCGAGAGGATCGAGAGGTCCGCCTGCGCCAGCACCGTGGGCCCGAAATCGACGCCGGGCATCTGCTCCGCCGCCTGCCGGAAGATCGACGAGCAGCGCGCATGGGCGTACTGCACGTAGAAGACCGGGTTGTCCTTCGACTGCTCGACCACCTTGGCGAGGTCGAAGTCGAGCGTCGCGTCGTTCTTGCGCATCAGCATCATGAAGCGCACCGCGTCGCGGCCGACCTCGTCGACCACGTCGCGCAGCGTCACGAAATCGCCGGCGCGCTTGGACATCTTCACCGGCTCGCCGCCGCGCAGGAGCCGCACCAGCTGGCAGAGCTTGACGTCGAGCGCCCCCTCGCCCCCGGTCACGGCGGCCACCGCCGCCTTCATGCGCTTGACGTAGCCGCCGTGGTCGGCGCCCCAGACGTCGATCATCTCCGAGAAACCGCGCAGGTATTTCGAGCGGTGATAGGCGATGTCGGCGGCGAAATAGGTGTAGGACCCGTCGGACTTGAGCAGCGCGCGGTCGGTGTCGTCGCCGAACCGGGTCGCGCGGAACAGCGTCTGCTCGCGGTCCTCCCACTCCTCGTCCTTCACGCCCTTGGGCGGCTCGAGCCGGCCCTCGTAGATCAGGCCGCGCGCGCGCAGGTCCGCGATGGCGCTCTCGATGTCGTCGGTCTCGCCGGCGGCGAGCGAGCGCTCGGAGAAGAACACGTCGTGCTTGATGTCGAGCGCGGCGAGGTCGGCGCGGATCATCCCCATCATCATGTCGATGGCCGTGTCGCGCACGATGGGGAGCCAGGTCTCCTCGTCCTGCTCGAGCAGGCCGGGCCCGTGGATCTCCTCCAGCGCCTCGCCCACGGGAATCAGGTAGGAGCCGGGATAGAGCCCATCCGGGATCTGGCCGATGTCCTCGCCCAGGCACTCGCGGTAGCGCAGGTAGGCCGAGCGGGCGAGCACGTCGACCTGCGCGCCCGCGTCGTTGATGTAGTATTCGCGCGTCACGTCCTCGCCGACGAAGGCGAGGAGGTTCGCCAGCGCGTCCCCGAACACCGCCCCGCGGCCGTGGCCGACATGAAGCGGGCCCGTCGGGTTCGCCGAGACGTACTCGACGTTGATCTTCGCGCCCGTCCCCGCGCCGCCGCGCGCATAGCCCGTGCCCTCGCGCACCGCCGCGCGCAGCACGTCGTGCAGGACGGACGGCGCGAGACGCAGGTTGATGAAGCCCGGCCCCGCGATCTCCACCGCTGCGATGCGCGGATCCTCCCGCAAGTCGGCGGCGATCCTCTCCGCGAGGTCGCGCGGCTTCGTCCCGGCGTCCTTGGCGAGCACCATGGCGGCGTTCGTCGCGAGGTCCCCGTGCGCGGGATCGCGCGGCGGCTCCACCACCGCGCGGGCGTGGTCGAGCCCCGCGGGAAGCGCGCCGGCCTCCACGAGCCGAGCGAGCGCCTCGGCCACGCGGGCCTCGAATAGGGCGAAGAGGTTCATGTCTGGCCTGGCCGTTCCTGTGGCCGTGGCGGAACGAGCGCCGCCGCGGCCGGTTCGCGTCGTGTGCGGGGTTTAGGACGGAACGGGCCGGGGGGGAAGGGGGTGGGTGGTCGGGCGCGAAGGCGTTCATGCTCTCACGCCTGAGATCAAGGCCAAGGCGGCGCGCCTGGCCGCATCGATCTGGCGTTGCTGATCGTCGAACTGGCCGAGCGCGACCGCACCTTCGAGCAGGAGCAGGAGCTGCTCGGCGGCCCCTCGCGTGTCCCGGGCCCCGGCCCGGGCGAGCGCGGTCTCGAGCAGGCCGCGCACGCGCACCTTGTGGTCGCGGGCGAGGCGGAAGACGTCGGGGTGCTGACGGCCGTATTCCGAGGCCGCGGTCTGGAACAGGCAGCCGCGCGCGCCGTATCGCGCATGCCAGGCGCGCAGGGCCTCGAACAGGCCCTCGGCGATGCCCGCCGCATCGGGCGCGCCGTCCACGGCCCGCCCGATCTCGGTCTCGAACAGGTCGGCCCGGTACTCCAGCACGGCGAGCGCGACGTCGTGCTTGCCGCGGAAATGCTTGTAGAAGGTCCCGCGCGAGGTGCCCGAGGCGTCGAGAACGGCCTCCACGCTCACCCCCACGAAGCCCAATCGATAGAAAAGCTCGTTCGATCGCTCGACGATCGTCGTTCGGCTGTCGGTCATTGTCACCTACGCCTTCGTTTCTGCGCGACTTGAGCAATATACGCCGCTCTTTCGCTCGGTAAACTACCGTAGCGAGAGGTTAGAACATCGGACGATTAGCACGTTGACTGGGCGACTCTATCCCCAGTTGCGGGGTTAGACATATCACATCGCGCCTGCTATACAAGCCTGTATATTCATCCCGGAGCGAAAAAATGCGCCTTCCCCCTCTGTTCTGGACGGCCGCCGCGGGCCTCGCGCTCGTCGGCGTCTCCTTCGGCATCGCGCGCTACGGCTACGGCCTGTTCCTTCCGCGCATCGCCGAGACCTTCCAGATGGACGAGCCGACGCAGGGGCTCGTCGCCAGCGGCTCCTACGCCTCCTACGTCCTCGCGACCATCGCCGCGGCCTGGGCTTCCGGCCGTTTCGGGCCGCGCCTGCCGATCGTGCTCGGCGTCGCCGCCGCGTCGATCGGCGCCGCGATCGTCTCGCTGGCCGACGGGCTCGTGCTTCTCGCCGTCGGGGTCGCGCTCGCCGGGTCGAGCCCCGGGCTCGTCTTCCCCGCACTCTCCGACTGGGTGTCGATCGTGGCGCGGGAGGAGGGCCGCAACCGGCTCTTCGCGGTGATGAACTCGGGCACGGGCGCGGGCGTGATCCTGGCCGCGCCCTTCGCGCTCGTGCCGGCGGACCTGTGGCAGCACGCCTGGGCCGCCTTCGCGCTGGCCTCCGTGCTGTTCGGGGCCGGCGCGATCGCGCTCGCGCCGCCCTACCCGCCCGGTCGCGGCCTGCCGCAGGCGCCCTCCTTCAGAGCCGCGGACCTGATCAAGCCCGCGGCGCTGCCGCTCTACGCCAGCGCGCTGATCGCGGGGCTGACCACGGCGGTGTACTGGACCTTCTCCATCGCGACGATCTTCGAGGCCGGCGGCTCGCTCGGGGCGCTGCAGCGCCCGGAGATCGCCTTCTGGGCGCTCACGGGAATATCGGGCTTCATCGGCGCGCTGACCGGGGACGCGGTGAACCGGCGCGGGCTCCCGCTCGTCACCCGCGGCACGCACGCCGCCATCGCCACGGCCTGCCTGCTCATCGGCCTCGCCCCCGCCTCGGGCGCGGCGATCGTCGTCTCCGGGGCGGTGTTCGGCGCGGCCTTCATCTTCGTGACGGGGCTCCTCGGCGTGTGGAGCCTGCGCGTCTTCTGGGAGCGCCCCTCGGCGGGGTTCGGGTCGACCTTCCTGATCTTCACCTTCGGGGCGATGATCGGGCCGCTCGTCGGCGGGGCGCTGTCGCCGACGCTGGGGCGCGAAGGCGTGTTCCTTCTCGCCGCGGCGGCGACGCTGATGCCCTGCTTCCTCCCGGCGCGCGCCTTCGCCCGCGCGCGCCAGGCGGCGATGGCGCCGTCGCCGCGCGCGCCCTGCCCCGACGGCGCGCACGAGCCCGGCTGAGGACGGCCCCCGCGGGGGGCGGCGCGCGGCTTCGGCCGCCGCACTTGGCCTCCTAAGCACCTCTGTTTACATATTCTTCGCAGGTCGCACGGATCTTTTTCGCACGTGCGACAAGAAGCCGGTCGCCCCCATGTTCGCCTCCCCCCGACGCCTCTGGCCCGCGCCGACACGGGAGGCGCAGGCGTTGCTGCGGCGGTGGCGGGCGGCGGCGGGGCCGCGCCGCGAGACGCCGCGCTACGAGGAGATCGTGCACGCCCCGCGCGCGGTGGGCTTGACGGAGGTGCAGGGCTTCCTGTTCAGCGCCCCGAAGCCGGCGCGGGACTTCCCGGAGCTCGCCGCGCAAGCGTCAGACGAATCCGCGCGGGCGCCGGACGAAGCCGCGCGCGGGTCGGCTCGACCCGCCTTGGCGGGAGAAGACGCGCTCAGCTGCCGAACACCGTGTTCAGCTGCGCGCCCACCATCACGAAGGTGGTGCGCTTGGGCACCTCCTTGAGCTTGGTTGCGCCGATATAGGTCATCATCGAGCGCACGCCGCCCATGATCTCCTGCATCGTCCCGTCGACCGGGCCGCGATAAGGCACGGTGACGGTCTTGCCCTCGGAGGCGCGGTAGGCGGCGACGCCGCCGGCGTACTTCTTCATCGCGGTGTCGGAGGACATGCCGTAGAACACCATCTTGGCCGGCTGCTCGACGCCGTCGACCACATCGCGCACGATCTCGCCCTCGCATTCATCGTGGCCGGCGAGCATGCCGCCGAGCATGACGAAGTCGGCGCCCGCGCCGTAGGCCTTGGCGATGTCGCCGGGCACCGTGCAGCCGCCGTCGGCGCAGACCAGGCCCTTGAGGCCGTGGGCGGCGTCGGCGCATTCGATGACCGCGGAGAGCTGCGGATAGCCCACGCCCGTCATCTTGCGGGTGGTGCAGACCGAGCCCGGGCCGATGCCGACCTTGACGATGTCGGCGCCCGCCAGGATCAGCGCCTCGGTCATGTCGCCGGTGACGACGTTGCCCGCCATGATCACCGCGTCGGGGTTCTCGGCGCGGGCCTTCTCGACCATCTCGACGAACTTCTCGGTGTAGCCGTTGGCGACGTCGATGCACAGGAAGCCGACCGGCGCCCGGCGCTTGACCGCGGCGAACTTCTCCCAGTCCGCCTCGGCGGTGCCCACCGTGTAGAAGGCGGCGGCCGAATCGGGGCCGTTGAAGAAGTCGATCAGCGCCTCGGCGGGGTAATGCTTGTGCAGCGCGACCATCGCCCCGTGGGCGAGGAGCGCGCGCGCCATGCCCATCGTGCCGGTCACGTCCATGTTGGCCGCCACCAGCGGGAAGCCGGTCCAGGTGCAGCCGGTATGCATGAAGCGCAACGTGCGGGTGATTTCGACGGCGGCGCGCGAGGCCAGCGTCGAGCGCTTGGGCCGGATCAGCACGTCCTTGAAGTCGAGCTTCGGATCGTTCTCGATGCGCATGTTGAGACCTCCCGTGAGCGCACGCGCGCGCGCCAGAGGCGGGGTTCCGTGCGAAACCCCGCGCGCAGGCTCTGCGGCTGTAGCGGATTTCGGCTCAGATTAGCGCAATCGGCGGGCGGGGACAATGCGAGCGTGGACGGTTCGGCATGGCAATGATATCATTTCAACGATATCTGAGAGGAGAGGAGGAAGCCATGCGCGTTGCGAGGTGGGGAGATAGCTTGGCCGTACGGCTACCCAAAGCAGTGGTCGACGAGCTCGGCCTCGCGCCCGGAGACGACGTCGAAATAATTACCGCTCGTCGTGATCGCCTCGTCCTGGACAAGGCCGATCGCCGGCAGGCCGCCGTCGACGCCATGGCCACCGAGCACCTCGTCAGGCCCGAAGGCTACGTTTTCGACCGCGAAGAAGCGAATGCGCGGTGAAGGCGTTCTTCGACACCAACGTCATCATTTATGCGCAAGAAGACGGGCGCAAGGCCGAGATCGCGCGTGAGCGTCTCCGAAGCGGGGGCGTCATCAGCGTACAGGTCGTGAACGAGGCGACGAACGTGCTTCGGCGAAAGTACGGCGCCGATTGGGATCGGATCAACCGGGTAATCGGCCGTGTTCTGGCCGCCGTCGATAAGCCTCTCCCGATCACGATGAAAACCTATCGGCTCGGGGTCGACTTGGCTCGATCGGACGGCTTCTCGTTCTTCGACGCACTTCTTCTCGCCGCGGTGATCAACCATGGTTGTGGGGTAATGTATTCCGAAGACATGCAGCACGGGCGCGTGATCAACGGCCTGGAAATCCGCAATCCCTTCGTCTGAGCGCCCTCACCCCGCCCGCAGCCCCACCCCCAGCAACCCCTCCAGATCCCCCAGCGTCAGGCCCTCCACCAGCTCCCGCGCGAGCACGCCGTCGGGCGTGATCTCGAAGGTCGCGAGGTCGGTGTAGACCCGCGAGACGCAGGCCCGGCCGGTGAGCGGATAGGTGCATTCCCGCACGAGCTTCGGGCGGCCGTCCTTGGTCAGCGCCTCCATCAGCACGTAGACGCGCTCGGCGCCGATGGCGAGGTCCATGGCGCCTCCGACGGCGGGGATGGCGTCGGGCTTGCCGGTGTGCCAGTTGGCGAGGTCTCCCGCGACCGAGACCTCGAAGCCGCCGAGCACGCAGATGTCGAGATGGCCGCCGCGCATCATGGCGAAGCTGTCCGCCTGGTGGAAGAAGGAGGCGCCCGGCAGCGTCGTCACCGGCTTCTTGCCGGCGTTGATCAGCTCGGGATCCTCCTCGCCGGGCGCGGGGCGCGGGCCCATGCCGAGAAGGCCGTTCTCGGTGTGGAGCACGATCTCGCGCCCCTCGGGCAGGTGGTCGGCGACGAGGGTCGGCAGGCCGATGCCGAGATTGACGTAAGCACCGTCCGGGATGTCGCGGGCGACGCGGGCGGCCATGGCGTTGCGGTCGAGCTTGTTGATCACGGGCGTCATCACGGCGGCGCTCCTCACCAGGACGGGGGCGTCTCTTCGTGCGCGACGACGACGCGCGAGACGAAGATGCCGGGGGTCACGACGCTTTCGGGATCGAGCGCGCCGAGGGGCACGATTTCGGAAACCTGGGCGATGGTGAGCGCCGCGGCGCTCGCCATGACCGGACCGAAATTGCGGGCGGTCTTGGTGTAGACGAGGTTGCCGTGCCGGTCGGCGGCACGCGCCTTGATCAGCGCGACGTCGCCCCGGATCGGGTATTCGAGGACGTAGTCCTGCCCGTCGATGGTGCGCGTCTCCTTGCCCTCGGCCAGCAGCGTGCCGTGACCGGTGCGCACGAAGAACGCGCCGATCCCCGCCCCCGCGGCACGCATGCGCTCCGCGAGATTGCCCTGGGGCACGACCTCGAGCTCGATCTTCCCGGAGCGGTAGAGCTCGTCGAACACCCAGCTGTCGTGCTGGCGCGGGAAGGAGCAGATCACCTTGCGCACCCGCCCGGTGGCCAGCAGCGCCGCGAGGCCTGTATCCGCGTTGCCGGCGTTGTTCGAGACGACGGTGAGATCCTTCGCGCCCTGGGCGATGAGCGCGTCGATGAGGGCGAAGGGCATCCCCGCCGTCCCGAAGCCGCCGACGAGCACGGTCGAGCCGTCGCGAATGCCCGCGACGGCCGCCTCCAGCGTCGGGACGGTCTTGTCGATCATGCCGGTTCCCTCCCCGCGGCGGGCGTCGGGGCCCGCTTCGCGGATAGGCTTAGCGGAAGCGGCCGGCGGGGCAAAGGTGGCGCGGCGGGGAGACCGGATGGGCGGGGATGAGGCGGCTTGCGGGCGCGGGTGGGATATCCTATTGATATCCTCAGAGGAGAACGCGAATGACGAAGTCGACGATCGGGCAATGGGGCAAGAGCCTCGCCGTGCGGCTGCCGGCGGAGGTCGTGCGCGACGCCGGGCTTTCGAAGGGCGCGACGGTCGAATGCGCGGTCGAGAACGGGAACGTCGTCATCCAGCCCACGCGATCCGAGGCGACGATCCGGAAAGCGCGAGAAGCCGGCGCGCGCATCCTGGCGCGAAGCAAAGGCGTGCGGCTCGACGGGCTGAGCATTCGCGAGATGCTCGACGAAGGACGGCGCGGGGAGTGATCGTCCTGGACGCATCGATGGCGCTCTCCTGGTTCTTCGAGGACGAGCAGACGCCGGCCGGTCGCACGGTCCTGGATCATGCGATCGAGCGCGGCGCGATCGCGCCGTCGCTCTGGAAGCTCGAAGTCGCGAACGTGCTTCGCATCTCCGTGCGGCGTGGCCGCTGTACGATGGCGTTCGCCGATCAGACGATCGCGGATCTCAGCGACCTCGAAATCGAGATCGACACCGAGACGGCCGATCACGCCTGGTCGGCGACGAGAACGCTGGCGCACGATCACGGCCTGACCCTCTACGACGGGGCCTATCTCGAGGTGGCGCTGCGTCGAGCATTGCCGCTGGCGACCTGCGACCAGCGCCTCGACGCAGCGGCCCGTGGCCTGGGAGTGACGGTGCTCGGGCCGTGACCCCATAGCCCCGCTTGACTTCCCCCCATCCGCCGCGCCCTCTCCCGCGTAGACCCTTCGACGGCGAAGGAACCGGCATGGCGCGTGCGCCCCTCATCGACGACCCCTCCCGCTCCCCCTCCCCGCTCGCGGCGGCGGCGATCCTTCTGGCGGCGTGGTTCGCGGCGAGCCTCGCCGTGAACCTGCCGCCCTTCACGGACGCGCTGTTCGGCCTCTTCCATCTCGGTTTCGCGCTGGAGGTCGGGGCGGCGTTCGGCGTGCTGGCGCTCACGCGGGCGAAGGCGGGGCGCGTGCCCGGCTGGCTCCTGCATGCCGTCGCCGGAGTGCTGACGCTGCTGGTGGCGATCCGCATCGGCGATCTCGTCGCGCGCTCGATGGTGGACCGGCCGCTCAACCTCTATCTCGACGTCTCGCTCCTGCCGGCGACGATGGACGTCGCCGAGACGCTGCTCGGGCCGCTGCGGGCCTGGGGCGCCGTGGCGGCGCTTCTCGTCGCGCTCGGCGCCCTGCATGTCGTCCTCGCCTGGCTGCTCGCCCGCGTGGCGGGCCTGTTCGCGGCGCCGGCGGCGCGGACGTCGATGTTCGCGCTGGGGGCCGGCGCGCTCGCGCTGTTCGGCGGGCAGAAGGCCTTCATGGAGGGCCTGCCCGGCTGGCGGCCGGTGGGCGCCTCGGCGAGCCTCGCCGCCTCGCAGCAGGTCGAGGGCGTCTCCCTCGCGCTGGCGCGCCGCGCGGCCTTCCGCGCCGACCTCGCCCGCGACGCGGCCGACGGCATCCCAGACGAGGCCCTGTTCGGCGCGCTCGCGGGGCGCGACGTGGTGCTGATCTTCATCGAGAGCTACGGCGTCACCGCCCTCGACACGCCCGCCTACGCCGCTTCGATCGCGCCGCGCCTCGGCGCCTTCGAGGCGGCGGCGCGCGGGGCCGGCTTCGCCATGACATCGGGCCGCATGGTGGCGGCGAGCGCCGGCGGGCAGTCCTGGCTCAACCACGCCAGCATCTCGTCCGGCCGATTCATCGACGACCAGACGCTCTACGCCCTTTTCCTGTCGGAGAACCCGCGCACCCTCGTCGACGACTTCTCGCGCGCGGGCTACCGCACGGTCCAGTCGATGCCGGCGATCACCCTGCCCTGGCCGGAGGGCAAGCTGCTCGGCTACGACGCGACCTACGAGGCCGCGGACATGGGCTACGAGGGCCCGTTCTTCTACTGGGGCATCGTGCCGGACCAGTTCGCCCTCGACCACCTCGCCGACACGGAGCTCCACCGGCCGGACCGCCCGCCGGTCTTCGCCATGGCGGCGCTGATCTCGAGCCACGCGCCGTGGCTGCCGGTGCCGGACGTGGTGCCGTGGGAGGACCTCGGCGACGGGTCGGT
Organism: Salinarimonas sp.; assembly: GCF_040111675.1. Taxonomy (NCBI): domain Bacteria; kingdom Pseudomonadati; phylum Pseudomonadota; class Alphaproteobacteria; order Hyphomicrobiales; family Salinarimonadaceae; genus Salinarimonas; species Salinarimonas sp. Next base: position 2,947,054 of record NZ_CP157794.1, read on the forward strand.
CTACCGGCGCTGGACCGACGGTGCGCCGGAGCCGCGGGAGATCTGGCGCGACCGGGAGAAGGTGCGCGTGCAATACGCGCTCTCCGTCGCCCATTCCATCGACGCGGCGGCGGCCTTCGTCGCCGAGCGGCTGGGGCCAGACACGGTGGCGATCGTGATGGGCGACCACCAGCCGGCGCCGTTGATCACGGGCGAGGACGCCTCGCGCGCCGTGCCCGTGCACGTGCTCGCGCGCGACGAGGCCCTGCTCGCGCCGTTCGCGGCGCTCGGCTTCGTGCCCGGGGCGATCCCCGCCCCGGCGCCTGCGGTGGGAGACGCCGCGCTGCCGCGGATCGACGCCCTGCGGCCCGCGCTGCTGGAGGGCTGGCGGAGAGGCGGCGCCGCGGCCGAGGCGCGGGCGTCGCGCGCCCAGCCCCCTCAGCGGGCGAAGCGCGCGATGGAATAGGGCTCCATGTCGATGTCGCCGGTCGCGCCCGAAAGCAGGCCGGCGACGAGCCGGCCCGTCGTCGCCGCCTGGGTGAGGCCGAGATGGCCGTGGCCGAAGGCGTAGATCACCCGGCCCTTGCCGGGAGACCAGCCGATCACGGGAAGCGAATCCGGCGTGGACGGACGGTTGCCCATCCAGCGGGAGCCGCCCTCGGTCGCGAGATCGGGCAGGTAGATCTTCGCGAGCTTGGCGAGGCGCTCGGACCGGGCGTAGTTCGCCGGCGCGTCGAGGCCGGCGAATTCCGCCGCGCCGCCGACCCGCAGGCCGATGGACAGCGGCGTCGCGACGAACTTGCGCTCGGCGAAGATCAGCTGGCGCGTGACGGCGACGCCCGGGTCCGGGATCGTGGTGTTGTAGCCACGCTCCGCCTCGAGCAGGACGCGGTCTCCGACGCTGGCGGCGAGGCGCGCCGACCAGGCGCCGGCGGCGACGACGACGATGTCGGCGTCCCCCGCGGTGCCGTCATCGAGGGAAATCGTCACCCGGTCGAGCTTCGGGTCGAGGGCCGTCGCCTCCGCTTGGTGGAAGGGCACTTCGCGTTCGCGCAGCCAGCGCGCGAGTCCGTCCACGATGCGGCGGGGATCGGAGACGTGCGACCAGCTCGGGTCGTAGATCGCACGGGCGATGCGCGGGGAGAGCGCGGGCTCGAGGGCGCGCGCCTCCTCGCCCGTGAGGGTCTCGTGGGCGAAGCCGTGGCGGGCCTTGAGCTCCCATTCCCAGCGGTCCGCGAGACAGGCCGCCTCGCGCTCGTAGAGCGTGAGCGCGCCGACGCGGTGCAGGTCGCCGGAGAGGCCGATGTCGGCGAGGAGCGGGACGAGATCGTCGTAGACGCGCCGGTTGAGCGCAGCGAGCGCGGCGGCGATGCGGTCGACCTCGCGTCCGGCGGCGAGGAAGCGGCGCAGCCAGGGCGCGAGCCGCGGCGCGTGGCCGGGGCGGATCGCCAGCGGTCCGAGCGGGTCGACGAGCCAGCCCGGGACCTTCTTCCACAGGCCGGGCACGGAGGCCGGCACGATCTCGGTGACGGCGATGCCGCCGGCATTGCCGAAAGAGGTGCGGTCGCCCTCCGGCGCCCGGTCGACGACGCGCACGTCGTGCCCGTCGCGCACGAGCGCGTAGGCGCAGGCCAGGCCGATGATGCCGGCTCCGATGACGACGATACGCACGTGGGAACCCTCGGGCGCGAATACGGGGGGTTTGCTCGCGCTTTGCTGCGACTCGCAGCCTGACCGCGAAGCTTTCCCAAGTCAAATCCGCGCCGATGCGGATCAGCGCGGCTCGTCAACTGAGGATCTTGCGTATTGTGCCGGGGAGCACAAGCCCAGCACCGGAAGGTCGTGGTCGTCGACGGTGAAACGGCGCCGCCGTTCCCACGCCGGCGCCGATCAGGCCGCGGCCGGGATCACGCGCCACCCCGGCCGCGGCGCCGCTGCCGATGGGCGCGCGTGAATCGGGGCTCGACGATCCGAACGCGCGCCCCGATGGCGCGCATCGTCACCGTCTCGAGCGCGATCGTGGCCTCGCCCTCAGCCGGCGACGACCGCCGTCGCCTCGATCTCGACGAGGGCGGCGCGCTCCACCAGGCGCACGACCTGGACGAGGGCCATGGCGGGATAGTGCGGGCCGATCACGTCGCGATAGGCGCGGCCGAGGTCGCGCTGGCAGGCGAGATAGGCGTCCATGTCGGTGACGTACCAGGTGAGGCGCACGAGGTGGCGCGGCTCGGCCCCGCCTTCCTTCAGGACCGCGACGATGTTCTCCAGCGCCTGGCGCGTCTGCGCGACGAAGCCGTCGGGGAAGCGCCCCTGCGCATCCCAGCCGACGACGCCGCCGGTGACGACGAGGGTGCCCGCGGCCGCCATGCCGTTGGAATAGCCCTTCGGCATCGGCCAATCGGCGGGCTGGAGCACGCGCGGGCCGCCCGTCTCCCCCTGCCCCATCAGACGCTCACGCAGACCGGTCATCGACTTCTCTCCTGGTAACGGGTCAAGGCCGCGCGCACGTCGTCGGGCACGCGGATCGCCTTGTGGGCGTCGAGATCCGTCGTGACGATGACGAGGCGGGCGGCGATCACGGGCTCGTGGCCGCGATAGCCGGGGATGGCGAGGGTGATCGAGGCGCCGCCGATCCGCTCGACGAGGACGGCGAAATCGACGATGTCGCCCATCAGCCCGGGCTTGAGGTAGTCCGCGTGGGCCTGGCCGTAGCCGAGCCCCAGGCGCCGGTCGCGGATGAGGACGTGGTAGTCGAGGCCGAGCGCCTCGCCGAAGAAATCCTCGATCACGCCGTTGAGCATGTCGAACCAGCGGGCGAAATAGACGATGCCGGCCGGGTCGCAATGGGCGAAGCGGATCTTCACCGGCGCGAGGTGCACGCCGGGTCCGAGGCTCTCGCGGGCGGGCGGGGTGATGCGCTCGCTCACCGGAGCGCCTCCCGCGAGGCCTCGTCGGCCGCCTGCCGGCGCAGGGCGAAGCGCTGGAGCTTGCCGGTCTGGGTCTTGGGCAGGGCCTCGACGAAGACGACGGAGCGCGGATACTTGTAGGGCGCGATCTCGCTCTTGACGTGCTCCTGCAACGTCTTGGCCATGGCGGCGTCCCCCGTCTGCCCTTCGCGCAGGACGACGTAGGCGCGCACGATGGCGCCTCGCTCCTCGTCCGGCACGCCGACGACGCCGCATTCGGCCACCGCAGGGTGGGTGAGCATCGCCGCCTCCACCTCGGGCCCCGCGATGTTGTAGCCGGAGGAAACGATCATGTCGTCCGAGCGCGCCTGATACCAGAAGTAGCCGTCCTCGTCCATGAGGTAGGTGTCGCCGGTGACGTTCCAGCCGTTCTCGACGTACTTGGTCTGGCGGTCGTCGGCGAGGTAGCGGCAGCCGGTGGGCCCGCGCACGGCGAGGCGACCGATCTCGCCGGGCGGCAGGTCGCGCCCCTCCTCGTCGATTACCTTGGCCTCGTAGCCCGGGACGGGACGCCCCGTGGCGCCGGGGCGGATCTCCTCCTCGGGAGAGGCGATGAAGATGTGCAGCATCTCGGTCGCGCCGATGCCGTCCATCAGCTTCAGCCCCGTGGCGTCCTCCCAGGCGTCGAAGGTCGCCTTGGGCAGCGGCTCGCCGGCGGAGACGCATTTCCTCAGGCAGGAGACGTCGAATTCCGGCAGGTGCGGCAGCATGGCCCGATAGGCGGTGGGGGCCGTGAAGACCACGCTCGCCCGATGCTCGGCGATGGCCGGCAGGAGCTCGTTCGGCCCCGCCCTCTCGAGCAGCACCGTCGAGGCGCCGATGCGCATCGGAAACAGCACGATGCCGCCGAGCCCGAAGGTGAAGGCGAGCGGCGGCGAGCCGATGAAGCGGTCGTCCGGCTCAGCGCGCAGCACGTGCTTCCCGTAGGCGTCGCAGATCGCGAGCATGTCGCGATGGAAGTGCATCGTGCCCTTCGGGTTGCCCGTCGTGCCCGAGGTGAAGCCGATGAGGCAGACGTCGTCGGCGGCGGTGTCGACCGCATCGAACTCGGGCGAGGCCTCCGCCATCAGCGCCTCGAGGCCGAAGGCGTCGTGCGTGCCCCAATAGACGACGCGCTCGAGGGCGTCGCAGAGCGGCTCGGCCTTGCGCATCTCCTCGGCGAGGCGCGCGTCGCACAGCGCGATGGCGACCTCGGCCTTCTGCACCGGATAGGCGATCTCCCGGGCGCGCAGCAGCGGCATGGTCGCGACCACGACGCCGCCGGCCTTGAGCACCGCGAGATAGCAGGCGACCATCATCGGGTTGTTGGCCGAGCGCAGCAGCACGCGCCCGCCCGGCACGAGGCCGAGATCCTTCGTGAGCACGTTGGCGATGCGGTTGACCCGGTCCTGCAGCGCGGCATAGGTCAGCGTCTCGCCGGGCGAGACGATGCAGGAGCGATCGCCCCGCCCCTCGCGGACATGGACGTCGAGGAAAGCCTCGACGCAGTTCAGGCGCTCGGGATAGCGCAGCTCGGGCAGGGTGAAGAGGAAGTCCGGCCAGAGCTCGCGCGGCGGGAGATTGTCGCGCGCGAAGGTGTCCGTATGGGCGCTGGGGGTCATGCGCGTCTCCGGGCTGCGATGGGGAGAGATGCAAGGGCTGTCATCCCGGATGCCGAAGGCAGTCCGGGACCCAGAACCACAGGGGCTCGAAGTCGCGGCGGGCGAACGCCGCGGCCACGAACGCCTGCATCGGCCTCACGTGGACGGGCGCGCTCCCGCGCACCCTGAGAGCGGCTCCTGCGGCTCTGGGTCCCGGACTTGCTTCGCAATCCGGGATGACAGGGCGAACCGCGTTCCTCCCTCATCCCCCCGCTCCCTTCAGCGTCTCGCGGGCGATGACGATCTTCTGGACCTCGGTGGCGCCCTCGTAGATGCGCAGCGCGCGGATCTCGCGGTAGAGCTCCTCCACCTTGACGCCCTTGGTGACGCCGAGGCCGCCGAAGATCTGGACCGCCTTGTCGATCACCGACTGGGCGCTCTCGGTCGCGACCATCTTGGCCATGGAGGCCTCGCGGGTGATGCGGGGCGCGCCCTGGTCCTTGGTCCAGGCGGCGCGGTAGACGAGGAGCGCGGAGGCGTCGACGTCGGTCGCCATCTCGGCGAGCGCGGCTTGCGTGAGCGGCAGCTCGCCCATGGGCGCGCCGAAGAGGTGGCGGGTGCGGGCGCGGTGGAGCGCCTCGTCGAGCGCGCGGCGGGCGAAGCCCAAAGCCGCGGCGCCGACCGTCGAGCGGAAGACGTCGAGGGTCGCCATCGCCACCTTGAAGCCGGCGCCGGGCTCGCCGATGCGGTGAGAGAGCGGCACGCGGCAATTCTCGAACCGGAGCCGGGCCAGCGGATGGGGCGCGATGACGTCGATGCGCTCGGCGACCGTGAGGCCCGGAGCGTCGGCCTCGACCAGGAAGGCGGAGAGGCCGCGGGCGCCGGGCGCCTCGCCGGTGCGGGCGAAGACGACGTAATGGTCGGCGATGCCGCCGTTCGAGATCCAGGTCTTCTCGCCGTCGATCACGACGGTGTCGCCCTCGATCCGCGCCGTGGTCTCGAGCGCGGCGACGTCGGAGCCCGCCTCGGGCTCGGAGAGCGCGAAGGCGGCGATGCGCTCGCCCTTGACGACGCCGGGGAGGACGCGGCGCTTGAGCTCGTCCGCGCCGAACAGGGTCACCGAGCCGGTGCCGAGCCCCTGCATGGCGAAGGCGAAATCGGCGAGGCCGTCGTGGTAGCCGAGGATCTCGCGCGCGAGGCACAGCGTGCGCACGTCGAAGCCCTCGCCCTCGCCGCCATAGGCGGCGGGCGCGACGGCGCGCAGCACGCCGGCTTCGCCGAGACGGCGCACCAGCGTGCGGCAGGCGGCGTCGACGTCGTCGTGCGAAACGTGGAGATCGCGGGCGAACTCTTTCAGATCGCGGGCGAAGGCGCGATGCCGCTCCTCGAAGAACGGCCAGGAGAGGAAGCTCTCGTCGGGCATGGAGGCCTCCTCAATCGCCCTCGAAGACGGGCTTCGTCTTCGCGGCGAAGGCCTCGAAGGCGCGGCGGAAGTCGTTGGTGGTCATGCACAGGGCCTGCGCCACGGCTTCCGCCTCGATCGCCTCCTCCACCGACATCGCCCATTCCATGGCGAGCATGCGCTTCGTCATGGTGTTGGCGTAGTTCGGCCCGGCGACGATCTCGGCGGCCAGCGCCCGCGCCTCGGCGAGAAGGGCCTCCTCGTCGACGATGCGCGAGAAGAAGCCCCAGCGCTCGCCCTCCTCCGCCCTCATGAAGCGGCCCGTGTAGAGCAGCTCGGACGCCCGGCCCTGGCCGATCACGCGGGGCAGCAGGGCGCAGGCGCCCATGTCGCAGCCGGCGAGGCCGACCTTGTTGAACAGGAAGGCGACCTTGGCGCTCGCGGATGCGAGGCGCACGTCGCTCGCCAGCGCGATCATGGCGCCGGCGCCGGCGCAGACGCCGTTCACGGCGGCGATCACCGGCTGCGGGCAGGCGCGCATCTCCTTGACGAGCTCGCCCGTCATCCGGGTGAAGGCGGTGAGGCCCTTCGTGCCCATCTCGGTGAGCGGCTCGATGATCTCGAACACGTCGCCGCCGGAGGAGAAGTTGCCGCCCGCCCCCGAGACCACCACCGCGCCGACGCCGTCGTCCTTCTTCAGCGCCGCGAAGAAGTCGGTGAGCTCGCGGTAGCTCTCGAAGGTGAGCGGGTTCTTCTTCTCGGGGCGGTTCAGCGTCACGTGCGCGACGCCGTCCGCCACCTCGAGCAGGAAGTGCGTCGGCCGGTAGGAGGCGACGGGAAGTGTCACCGCGTTGGCGGGTTTCATCGGGAAGCTCCGTTCTTCGGGCCCGGGTTCTTCGGGCCCTGGTCGATCGCGGCGCGGGTCGAGGCCTTCACCTTGCCGAGGAGTCGCATCAGCGTGTCGATCTCGTCCTCGTCGAGGCCCGACAGCATCTCGGCGATCCATTGCTCGTGCTCGACCGCCATGGCGCGAAACTCGGCGCGGCCGGCGTCGGTGAGGCTGATCACCTGGGCGCGGCGGTCCGTCTCGGAGACGCGGCGCACGACATGGCCGCTCTCGACCAGCCGCTCGACGAGGCCGGTGACGTTGCCGTTCGAGACCATCATGCGCTTGGAGACGTCCGAGAGCGTCATCCCGTCGGGCGCGCGCAGGAGCTGAGCCATCAGGTCGAAGCGCGGGAGCGTCACGTCGAAGCGCTCGCGCAGGCGCCGGCGCACCTCGCCCTCGATCATGGTGGAGAGCGTGAGCAGGCGCAGCCAGAGCCGGAGCTCGGCGGCGTGCTCCGCCGGGGCCTCGAGCGCCTTCGCCTCGTGGTCGAGATACACCCGCTCGTGCATCACACCTCGCCTCCGGCGACCGCGATCGCCTGACCGGTGATGGCTGAGGCGCCCTCGCCGCACAGCCAGGCCACCGTGTCGGCGACCTCCTCGGGGCGCACGAGCCGCCGCTGCGGATTGTGCTTGGTGAGTTCCTTCATCGCGTCCTCGGGCGAGCGCCCGGTCTTGGCGACGATGCGCTCGACGCTCTGGGCGACGAGGTCGGTCTCGGTGTAGCCGGGGCAGACGGCGTTGACGGTGACGCCCTTGTGCGCCGTCTCGAGCGCCAGCGAACGCACGAGGCCGAGCGTCGCGTGCTTCGCCGCGACATAGCCGGACACGTAGGGGTAACCCTTGAGCGAGGCGGTGGACGCGACGGCGACGATGCGCCCGAAGCCGCGCTCGACCATGGCCGGCAGGACGGCGCGCGCCGCGTAGACGACGCTCATGAAGTTCATGTCCATCATGTGCCACAGCATGTCGTTCGTCGTCGCCTGGAAAGGCGCCGATTCGGCCGCGCCCGCATTGCAGACCATCAGGTCGATGGGCCCGGCGCGCTCGACCGCCTCCTCGAAGCCGTGCACGATCGCGTCCTCGAGCGTGACGTCCGCGGTGACGGCGTGGTGCGCCGAGCCGGCGGCGATGGCGCGCTCGAGAGAGGCCATGTCGCGGCCGAGCACCGTGACCGTGGCGCCCGCCTGCGCCAGCGCCCGAGCGATCGAGAGGCCGATGCCCCGTCCGCCGCCGGTGACGAGGGCGTGCCGCCCGGAGAGGCGCGCGTGGGGGACGATCTGATGCGTGGGTGCTGCGTCCATGCCGGTCTCCGCTCTTCCCGCTCGCCGCCCCGCGGCGGCTTTTGGCGCTTGTGGTTTGCGCGTGGCTTGTTTTAAGCTTCAAATATCAGGCCTGGAGGCGGGTCGCGTCAAGCGGGTCGGATCGGGTTTGGCCGCGGGTCGAGGCGGCGAACCGTGCCGAAAGGGGCTTTTCGGGACGGCTTTGCGGCGTCATGGTGGCTGCGCGGCGGGAACAAGCGCGGAAAATCGCGCGGGGAACAGCCAATCGGGAGTACGCACGTCATGTCGACTTTTTCCAAGAGGTTCTCGAAGACCATCGGTCTCGCGGCTTTGGGGCTCCTCGCCACCACCGCGCTGACGCACGCCCAGGACGCCGACCCCGTGAAGGTCGGCATCATCGTGACGCTGTCGGGCCCCGCCGCCTCGCTCGGCGAGCAGGCGCGCGACGGCTTCCAGCTCGCGGTCGAGCAGCTCGGCGGCGAGCTCGGCGGCGTTCCCGTCGAGGTGGTCGTCGCCGACGACGAGCAGAAGCCGGACGTCGCGCTCACGCGCGTCAACGGCCTGATCGAGCGCGAGGACGTCGACTTCGTCGTCGGGCCGATCTTCTCGAACATCCTCCAGGCGATCCACAAGCCCGTGATGGATTCCGGCAAGGTGCTGATCAGCCCGAACGCCGGCCCGTCCTCCTACGCCGGCGAGGAGTGCAACCCGAACTTCTTCGTCACCTCCTACCAGAACGACCAGGTCCACGAGGTGATGGGCAGGGTCGCGCAGGACCGCGGCTACGAGCGCGTCTTCGTGATGGTGCCGAACTACCAGGCCGGGCGCGATTCGGCGGCGGGCTTCAAGCGCCATTTCGAGGGCGAGATCGTCGACGAGGTCTACACCCAGCTCGGCCAGCTCGATTTCTCCGCCGAGCTCGCCCGCATCGCGGCGATGCAGCCGGACGCGGTCTTCACCTTCATGCCGGGCGGCATGGGCGTGAACCTCGTGCGCCAGTACAATCAGGCCGGCATGAAGGACCGGATCCCCTTCCTCTCGGCCTTCACCGTGGACGAGTCGACCCTCCCCGCGCAGCAGGACGCGGCGCTCGGCATGTTCGGCGCGATGACCTGGGCGCCCGACATGGACACCCCCGGCAATTCCGAGTTCGTCGACGCCTACATGGAGAAGTACGGCAAGGTGCCGGGCTCCTACGCCATGCAGGCCTACGACACCGCGATGCTGCTCGATTCGGCGCTGGAGGCGACCGGGGGCGACGTCGCGGACCAGGAGCGCCTGCTCGACGCCATCCGCGCGGCCGACTTCCAGTCCCTGCGCGGCGACTTCGCCTTCAACGTCAACCAGTACCCGATTCAGGACTTCTACCTCGTCCAGGTCGGGCAGCGCGACGACGGCATGTACCAGACCGAGATCGCCGAGCAGGTCTTCGACGATTACGGCGACGTCTACGCCGACAAGTGCATGATGGGCGGCTGAGGCATCTGGGCGGGGGCGGCGGCGGACCCGCCGCCCCCTCTCTCCTTCCCTGTAGGGGAAGGTGGATCGCCGCGTAGCGGCGAGACGGATGGGGCGCGCCGGCAGGCGCGTTCGGCGAAGCCGAAGCATGCCACCACGGACCCCACCCCTGGGCCGGCGACGCCGGCCGTCCCCTCCCCTACAGGGAGGGAGCGAGGCGAGGACCATCGCGCCATGTACACCACGCTCATCCTGGTCCAGACCCTCAACGGGCTGCAGTTCGGGATCATCCTGTTCCTGATCGCCGCGGGGCTCACGCTCGTGTTCGGCGTAATGGACTTCATCAATCTCGCCCACGGCGTGCAGTACATGATCGGGGCGTATTTCGCCTTCGCCTTCGCCTCGTGGACCGGGAGCTTCTGGCTCGGGCTCGTCATGGCCCTGCCGGCCGCTCTCGTCTTCGGCCTGCTGCTCGAGGCGGTGGTGTTCCGGCACCTCTACGACAAGGACCACCTCGAGCAGGTGCTCGCGACCTTCGGCATCATCCTGTTCCTGAACCAGGGGGTGAAGGTGGTCTGGGGTTCCTCGCCGCTCTTCGTGCCGGTGCCGGAGCTCCTGCAGGGCTCGATCGTGCTGTTCGAAGGCTTCTTCTATCCCGTCTACCGGCTCGCCATCATCGCGGCCGGGCTCGGCGTCGCGGCGCTGCTCTACGTGCTGGTGAACTACACCCGCGCCGGCATGCTGGTGCGCGCCGGCGCGACCAACGCCAAGATGGTCTCGGCGCTCGGCGTCGACATCCGCCGGCTCTTCATGATCGTGTTCGGCTTCGGCGCGATGCTCGCGGGCTTCGCCGGCGCGATGGTGGCGCCGATTCTCTCGGTCGAGCCCGGCATGGGCGACAACCTGCTCATCCTCGCCTTCGTCGTCATCGTCATCGGCGGCATCGGCTCGATCCGCGGCGCCTTCCTCGCGGCGCTGATCATCGGGCTCGTCGACACGCTGGGGCGCACCTTCGCGGGCGACGTCCTGCGGCTGTTCATGGACCCCGGCGGCGCCTCCACCGTGGGGCGCGCCATCGCGCCGATGCTGATCTACATCCTCATGGCCGCGGTCCTGTTCTTCCGCCCCGCCGGCCTCTTTCCCGTGAAGCGCTGAGGAGCGGGACCGCATGCTCGACACCGCCTCCCCCGCGACCAAGGCGCCGGCGGCCTCGCCCGCGGCGCCGCCGGCGGCCCGGCCCTCGCTCCTGCGCCGCGAGGCGCTCGCCTTCGCGCTGTTCGTCTTCTTCGCCATCGCGCCGGCGCTCGCGCAGATCGGGGCGGAGGGCTACCTGCTCTCGCTCGTCGTGCGCGCGATGATCTTCGCCATCGCCGCGCTCTCGCTCGACCTCATCCTCGGATACGGGGCGCTGGTCTCCTTCGGTCACGCGGCCTTCATCGGCATCGGCTGCTACGCGGTGGGCATCCTGATGGCGCACGCCGTGCCGGACGCCTTCGTGCAGCTCTTCGCGACGCTCGCCGTGAGCGCGGCCTTCGCCTTCGTGACGGGAGCGATCTCGCTGCGGACGAAGGGCGTCTACTTCATCATGATCACCCTCGCCTTCGGGCAGATGGTCTACTTTCTCACCACCTCGCTCGCGCCATACGGCGGCGACGACGGGCTGACGCTGCCGACCCGCAGCCTCGTCTTCGGGTCGGACGTGCTCGAGAACGATCTGGTGTTCTACTACGTCGTCCTCGCCTGCCTGATCGGCGTCTACGGCCTCTTGCGCGCCATCGTCGGCTCGCGCTTCGGGCGCGTGCTGCGGGGCACGAAGGAGAACCCGGTGCGCATGCAGGCAATCGGCTACAATCCCTACCATTACCAGCTCGCCGCCTATGTCATCGCCGGCATGATCGCCGGGCTCGCGGGCTTTCTCCTTGCGAACCACATCGAGTTCGTCTCGCCCGCCTTCATCTCCTGGCAGCGCTCGGGCGAGCTCATCATCATGGTGGTGCTCGGCGGCATGGGCACGCTGGTCGGGCCGATCCTCGGCGCCGTCTCGTTCCTGTTCCTGGAGGAGATCCTCGCGCGCATCACCCAGGACTGGAAGCTGATCTTCGGCCCGTTCCTCGTCCTCGTCGCCCTGTTCGCGCGCGGCGGCATCCTCGGCTTCTTCCGGAGGGCGAAATGAGCGCGCTCCTCGAATTGAAGAACCTGCGCAAGAACTACGGCGCGCTCGCCGTCACGGACGACGTCTCGCTCGCCGTCGAGACCGGGGAGCTGCACGCGATCATCGGGCCGAACGGGGCGGGCAAGACGACGCTGATCCACCAGATCTCCGGCCTCGCCCCCTCCGATTCCGGCACGATCCTGTTCGGCGGGCGGGACGTCACGCAGGCGCCGATGCACGAGCGGGTGCGCGCGGGGCTCGCCCGCTCCTTCCAGATCACCTCGATCCTTCCGGGCTTCACCGCGCGGGAGAACGTCGCCGTCGCGGTGCAGGCGCGCTCGGGCTCGTCCTTCCGCTTCTTCGGCGATCCGGCGCGCGAGCGCGATCTCGACGACCAGGCGATGGAGGCGCTCGCGACCGTGGGCCTCGGCGGCCGCGCCGACGTGATCGCGGGGCAGATGTCCCACGGCGAGAAGCGCCAGCTCGAGCTCGCCGTCGCGCTCGCCACGCGGCCGAAGCTGCTGCTGCTGGACGAGCCGCTGGCGGGCACGGGGCGCGAGGAGAGCGAGCGCGTGGTCGAGACGCTGCTCGGCCTGAAGGGGCGCTACACGATCGTTTTGATCGAGCACGACATGGAGGCGGTGTTCGCGCTGGCCGACCGGGTGAGCGTGCTGGTCTACGGGCGGGTGATCGCCACCGGCAGCCCGGACGTGGTGCGCGCCGACCCCGCCGTGCGCGAGGCCTATCTCGGCGAGGAGGCCGCCTGATGCTGTCCGTGCGCCATCTCGAATCGAGCTACGGGCCGGCCCAGGTCCTGTTCGACATCTCCTTCGACATCGGCGAGGGCGAGGTCGTGACGCTGCTCGGCCGCAACGGCATGGGCAAGACGACGACGGTGAGCTCGATCCTCGGCCTCGTGCGCCCCAAGGGCGGCGAGATCACCTTCGAGGGCCGGCCGATCCGCGGGCTGCCCTCCTACCGGATCGCGCAATGCGGCATCGGCCTCGTGCCGGAGGGCCGGCAGATCTTCCCGACGCTCACCGTCGAGGAGAACCTGATCGCCACCTCGGCCGCACGCTTCGGCGCCCCGCGCTGGACGCTGGAGAAGGTCTACGAGCTGTTCCCGCGCCTGAAGGAGCGGCGGCGGAACCTCGGCTCGCAGCTCTCGGGCGGCGAGCAGCAGATGCTCGCCATCGGACGTGCGTTGATGACGAACCCGAAGCTCGTCATCCTGGACGAGGCGACGGAGGGGCTCGCGCCCCTCATCCGCGCCGAGATCTGGGACTGCCTGGGGCGGCTGAAGGGCGAGCGCCAGGCCATCCTCGTCATCGACAAGAACGTCGACGCGCTGATCCCGCTCGCCGACCGCCACGTCGTCGTCGAGAAGGGCCGGGTCGCCTGGACGGGAACGAGCGCCGAGCTGAAGGCCGACGCGAGCGTGAAGGACCGGTTCCTGCACGTGTGAGCGTATCGAGACGAGAGGGGGACCGAGACATGCGCACCGATGAGATCGCCGGGATCACGCCCGCCGGCGAGGGCCTGGAAGGGGTGAAGTGGAACATCCTCGGCCAGATCTACGTGCCGAAGAACGTCACCGAGCACAATTTCTCCTGGCACGCCACCTTCCCGGTCGGCACGTTCGTGCCGCCGCACATCCACCCGACCCAGGACGAGTACATCTACATGCTCGAGGGCCGCTTCGACCTGATGCTCGGCGGCGAGGAGGTGGTGGCGCAGGCGGGCGACCTGATCCGCATGCCCAAGGGCATGCCCCACGGCATCTTCAACAAGACCGACCAGCCGGTGAAGTGCCTGTTCTGGGTGACGCCGACCCGGAAGCTCTACGACCTGTTCTGGGGTATTCACAATCTGCCTGAGCAGGAGCCCGGCGCGGTGGTGGCGCTGTCCGCCCAGCACGAGGTGGAGTTCCTGCCGCCGCCTCCGGGGGCTTGAGGGGCCCTGCCCGAGTTCACGCGGTCATCCCCGGCCGGAGCGCCGCAGGCGCGGAGGGGAAGCGACTGTCTTGTCTGTCAAGCGGCTACGGCATTGTGCTGGCTTTCGGCAAGGGCTTTTCGAACGTCTCTGGCGATGGCGTTGAGGCGGACGACGAGCTTGCGCAGGAGAGCGATGCGGATGGATTTTGGCGCTTTTCCCTTGGCCTTGAGGGCGGCGTGCTTGGCGGCGAAGTCGGGGTTGTGGCGGACGAGAACGGTGACGATCGGGTACAGGCCGGATCGGACGCTGGCGCGGCCGCCACGGGTGGAGCGTTTGCCGGCGATGGTGGCGCTGTCCTTGGCGAGAGGAGCCGTTCCCGTGAGCTTGGCGGCCTGCTTGCCGGTGAGGAGCCCGATCTCGGGCAGGTCGGCGAGGACGAGGGCGGCGCTGGCGGTCGAGACGCCCTTGATCTCGCAGAAGGCGTCGAGCAGTGCGCTGGCGAGCGGGGCGGTGCGGGTCTGCTCGGCGATCTCGCGATCGAACAAAGCGACCTCCTCGCGCAGGAAGTCGATCTGGCGCTCGATGGAGGCGCGCACGGCCTCGTCCTCGACCAGGCGTGCGCGGTTCTGGCAGGCGACCTTGTCGCGCACGAGCTGGCGTCGACGCGTGACGAGCTCGCCGAGGCGGGCCTGCGCCGCGTCGTCCGGCGCCTTGGGGCGCAGCTTTCCCGTCGCCCCAAAGTCGGCGATGACGCCGGCGTCGATGCGATCGGTCTTCTCGAGCTTGCCGATGGCCTCGGCGAAGTGGCGGACCTGGCGGGGGTTGGCGATGGCGCAAGGCAGCCCTTCCGCCCAGAGCAGGCGGTGGACGAGGCGCTCGTACCCGCCGGTGGCCTCCAGCACGACGAGGCGGACGCGGTGCGCGCGGCACCATTCCGCGAGACGTGCGACGCCTTCGGGCGTTCGTTCGACGACGAGGTGCTTCCTCGCGTTCTCCTGTCCGGACAGGGCGGCGTCGAGCCGCTCCATGCCGATGTCCACTCCACAAATCGGTGTCGTCACGGTAGCCTTCCTTGCGCATGCGATCGTTGGAGACCAAGCGACTGTGCGGTCGCGTGCGACAGGGCGGGCGTCCCAGGCTTCCCACGGTTGTCGGCCAGAGGGGACTCACGAGCGCGTCCCGCCCGCGACGGGGTCGGCTGCTACCGACCCCGTCGCAACCCCAAGCTTAGCAGCGCTCAAGGTCGCCGACGAAGATACAAGGGGACCCAGCGCAAGAAGTGCGCCGAAGGCGCTCCCTCTGGCGGCGACCAGCCGCCTGGTCGGCGGCGAACGAGCGCCTTCGGCGCGGAAAGTCGTGCTGGGTCCCCTTCCCCTGCGCCGCTTCGCGGCTCCGGCCGGGGATGACAGGCCGAGCCCGCGTCGCCCTACATCACCAGCCACAGCGTCAATACCGGGAACGCGATCAAGAGCCCCACGCGGACGATCTCCGCGGCGAGGAAGATCGACGCGCCCTTGAACGTCTCCCACATGGGCACGTCCTTCGCCAGGCCGTTGATGATGTAGACGTTGAGCCCCACGGGCGGTGTTATCAGCCCGAGCTCCACCACGATCAGAACCACGATGCCGAACCAGATCGCCGTGTGCTCGGGCGTGAGGCCGAAATCGAGCGCCATCACGATGGGGAAGAAGATCGGGATGGTGAGGAGGATCATGGAGAGCGAATCCATCATCGCGCCCATCAGGAGGTAGATGGCGACGATGAGGAGGAGCACGAGCACCGGCGCGAGGCCGAGCCCGGCCACCCAGTCGCCGGCGACCATCGGCATCTGGGTGCGGGCGAGGAAGGCGTTGTAGAAGTCGGCGCCGAGCAGGATGAGGAAGATCATCGCCGTCTGAACGGCGGTGTCCTTCAAGACCGCGATCACCTCGGAGGGGCGCAGGTGGCCGTAGGTGAGCGCCGCGAGGCAGGTGCCGAAAGCGCCGACCGCCGCGCCCTCGGTGGGCGTGAACAGCGCCCGGCCGAACAGGTTCTCGCCGTTCATGCCGACGAACACCGCGAGGAAGATCACGACGACCGGCCACACCCGCGCGAGCCGCGCGAGGCGCTCGCGCCACGGGATCGCCTCGGAGGGCGGGCCGCTCTCCGGCGAGAGCGCGAGATAGACCCGCACGGCGATCATGAAGCCGATCACGGCGAGCACCGCCGGGATCGCTGCTGCGAGGAACATCTTGGCGATGTTCTGCTGGGTGAGGATCGCGTAGATGACGAGCACGACCGAGGGCGGGATCAGGATGCCGAGCGTGCCGCCGGCCGCGATCGACCCCGTCGAGAGCGCGCCGGAATAGCCGTACTTCTTCATCTCGGGCAGCGCCACGCGGCCCATCGTGGCCGCGGTCGCGAGGGAGGAGCCGCAGATCGTGCCGAAGGCGGCGCAGGCGCCCACCGACGACATCGCGAGCCCGCCCTTGTAGTGCCCGAGAAAGCCGTTCGCCGCCTTGTAGAGGTTCGCCGAGAGCCCCGAGCGCGCCGCGAAGTTCCCCATCAGCAGGAAGAGCGGGATCACCGAGAGCGAGTAGTTGGCGAAGACCTCGTAGGGGGTCTGCTTCAGGTAGGCGAGGAAGGGGGTGAGCCCCGAGAGATAGACGAAGCCCGCCGCGCCCACCGCCGCCATGGCGACGCCGATCGGGATGCGGATCACGAGGAGCCCGAGCAGGACCGCGAAGGAGAGGACGCCCAGCGCGACGTTCGACATGGAAGTTCGCGCCCCTCAGTGCTCGGCGATGTCGTGAGGCCCGATCGGGCGGTTGGTCAGGACCTCCTCGGCCGAGCGCCAGACGGTATAGGCGCACACGATCGCGAGGAGCCAGGCGCAGGCGACGCCGTAGGCGAAGGGATAGGCCTCGGGCAGGCGCAGCACCATGGTCGTGTCGTTGTAGGCGAGCTTGTCCTGGAGGCCGTAGACCAGCCGCCAGGCGATCAGCGCCGCGAGCGCCGTGAAGATCAGGTTGCCCACGAGGTCGAGCGCCGCGCGCACGCGAAGCCGCGCGCCCGCCGTGAAGAAGTCGACGATGACGTTGCCGCGCCGCAGCTGGCAGAACGGCAGGAAGGAGAACACCGCGACGCCCGTGCCGATCTGCACGAGCTCGACGTCTCCCGGAATCGAGGCCGCGCGGAACTCGAGGCCGACGAGATCGGCGAGGCCAGGCAGGATCGAGCGCCCGACGATGGAGATCACCGAGACGACGATCATGCCCAGCAGCGCGACGCCGCCGAGCACGGCGACGGCGCCGCTGACCCGCTCCAGGAGGATGCCGACGGCGGTGAGCGCCGCCGTCGGCCGCTTCGCGGTCGCGTTCAAGGTACGCCTCAGTTCAGCGCGGCTTCGTGCTCGGACACGAGGTCCTGCGCCGACTGGACGAGGGCGGCGCCGTCGCGGCCGGCGGCGTTCTGCTCCTCGACCCAGGCGTCGATCACCGGCTGGCCGGCCGCCTTCCAGGCCTCGAGCGCGTCGCCCTCGATGTAGGTGATCTCGTTGCCGCTCTCCATGATGGCGGCCTTGCCGATCTCGTCCCACTCGTCCCACTTGGCGCCGATCTGGGTGGCGAGCTCCAGGCCGGAATTGGCGTCGATCACCGCCTTGTTCTCGTCGGACAGGCCCTCGTAGGCGCCCTTGTTCATCACGAACAGGAACACGGCGGTGTAGAGCGAGCGGTCGCCGGTGAAGGCGCCGACCTTGTCGGTGAGCTCGTCGACCTTGAGCGCGGGCACCACCTCGTAGGGGAAGACGACGCCCTGGACGACGCCGCGCGAGAGCGCCTCCGGCACGCCGGGGGCCGGGATGCCCTGCGGGTTGGCGCCGAGATTCGAGAGCGTCTGGTTGATCACGCGGTTGGGCACGCGGATGGTCATGCCCTCGGCGTCCTCGGGGCGCACGATCGTCTTCTCGCGGGTGTAGAAATTGCCGTGGCCGTGACCGAAGACGGCGAGGACGTGCACGTCGGAGAGCTCTTCCGTCGCGTTCTCTTCGTAGAACTCGTGCGCGGCGGCGCTCGTCACCTCGCCCGTGGCGTGCGGGACGAAGGGCAGCTCCAGCGCCTCGAGCGAGGGGAAGCGGCCGGGCGTGTTGCCGGCGAGCGTCCAGACGATGTCGACGACGCCGTCGCGGGCCTGATCGAAGAGCTGCGGCGGGCGGCCGCCGAGCTGCATGGCCGGGAAGATCTGGACGTCGATGCGGCCCTCCGAGTCGGCCTCGACCTTCTCGGCCCAGGGCTCGAGCCACTTCTGGTGCGCCTGCGAGGCGGCGGGGAGGAAGTGGTGGAGACGCAGCGTCACTTCCTGGGCGAGCGCCGAGGTGGACATGGTGGCGATGGACATCGCGCCCGCCGTGGCGGCGAGAGCGAAGCCCTTGATGAAGCGCGTGGACATGCTCGGTTTCTCCCTAGGCTGGCCCGTTCCCCGGGCTTTTCCCCTGCGTGATGACGCACCGTCTTTCGTGGCGCGCTGCCGATCCGGGGCGTGAATCAGCATGAAATTAGTTGCGGCGTCAACCGTCTCCCGGCTGCGCGAGGGCGTCGGCCTCCTCGCCCAGAACCTCGCGTACCCAGCGGAAGGCGGCGTTCGACGCCGGCACGCCTGCATAGACGGCGCACTGGATCAGCAGCGCGCGCAGCTCCGCGACGGTGACCCCGTTCTTCAGCGCCGGGCGGACGTGGAGCTTGAACTCCTCCTCCCGGTGCAGCGCCGTGCAGATCGTCAGCACGATGATCGAGCGCGTCTTCCAGGGCAGGGTCTCGTCGTTCCAGACGTCGTTCCAGGCGGTGCGGGTGATGAAGTCCTGCCACGGCCCGGCGAAGGCGCCGGCCTTGGCGAGCGAGCGCTCGACATGCACCTCGCCGAGCACGGCCTTTCGGGTGGCGAGGCCGGCGTCGTAGCGGGGGTCGTCCTTCATGAAGCTTCTCCTTCCGTCATCCCCGGCCGGAGCCGCGAAGCGGCGCAGGGGAAGGGGACCCAGCGTAACGATGCTGCGCCGAAGGCGCTCCGTCGCCGCCGACCAGGCGGCTGGTCGCCGCCGATAGCCGCGGCTTCGCCGCGACGTGCCACGCTGGGCCCCCTTCCCCTGCGCGGGCTTCGCCAGCTCCGGCCGGGGATGACGGCGTGGAGCGACGTCATCGCCCGTGCTCCGCGAGGTCCGCGCGCGCCGCCTCCACCTGCGCCAGCGCGCGGGGGACGAAGGCGGCGGCGGCGGCGACGTACGGCGTGAGATCGAAGGCGCGGTCGAGCGCCTCGGCCGGGAGGTCCCCGCCCTCCTCGAGCGCGGCGCGCAGGCCGATCCCGCGCGTGCGCACCGCGTCGGCGGCGGCCGTCACCCGGGCCTCGGCCGCCTGCGCGCCGAGGGTCGACGCGAGCGCCGCGGCGGCGGCGTCGGCGAAGAGGAGGCCGCGGGTGACATCCAGATTGCGCGCCATCGCCGCCGCGTCGACGACGAGACCCTCGGCGAGCGTCCGCGCCTCGCGAAGCGCGCCCGAGGCGAGGCCGAACAGCGTCGGCAGCGCGTGCCATTCGGCGTGCCAGGCGCCGGCCGGGCGCTCGTGGGCGGCGGTCATGCCCTCGAGCAGCGTCGCCGCGTGACCGCGGGCGGCGCTCGCCGCGGCGAGGATCACCGTGCAGGAGACCGGGTTGCGCTTGTGCGGCATGGCGGAGGAGCCGCCGCGGCCGGGCGCGTGGGGCTCGGCCGCCTCCCCCACCTCGGTCGAGGCGAGATGGGCGATATCGCCGGCCATCTTCGCCAGGGCCCCGAGAAGCGTCGCGAGCCAGGTCCCGGCCCGCGCCACTTCCGCGCGCCGCGCATGGGCGGCGATCGGCGCGGGGGCGAGCCCGATCTCGCGGGCGAAGGCGTCGGCCACCTCCGGCGCGCGCGCGCCGAAGGCGGGGAGCGTCCCCGCCGGGCCGGCGAGCGAGGCGATGCAGACGCCTGCGCGGACGGCCGGCAGCTCGGCCGCGATGTCGGCGATCCCGGCGGCCCAGACCGCGGCCTTGAAGCCGAACGTCACCGGCGTCGCGTGCTGGCCGTAGGTGCGCCCGGCGCATGGCGTGCGCGCGTGGCGCTCGGCGAGGGTCGCGAGGCCGGCGAGGGTCGCGTCGAGATCCGCGGCCAGGAGGGCGAAGGCGCGCGCGAGCGCCAGCGCCTGGGCGGTGTCGAGCAGGTCCTGCGTCGTCGCGCCCTTGTGCAGGTCGCCGGCGAGATCCGCGGGGAGCATGGCCCGCAGCGCCTTCAGGAAGGGGATCGAGGGCACGCCGGCATGCGCCGTCTCGCGCCCGAGCGCGGCGAGGTCGAAGGCGTCCGGCGAGACCGCCGCGACGGCGTCTCCGAGCCCCGTGGGCGCGAGGCCGAGACCGGCCTGCGCCCGGGCGAGCGCAGCCTCCACAGTGAGCATGTCCGCGATCCGCGCCCGATCGTCGAAGACCGCGCGCATGGCCGCGCTCGAAAAGAGCGGCCCCGTCAGCGCGGAATCGAGCGCGGAGAGCGTCATTGCGGCCCCCAGTCCATGGGCAGGCCGACATAGTTCTCGGCGAGCGTCGTCGCGGCGGCGCGGGAGGTGGTGAGGTAGTCGAGCTCGGCGAGCTGGCGGCGCCGGTCGAAGGGAGACGCGTCGTCGAAGGTGTGGAGCATCTGCGTCATCCACCAGGAGAAGCGCTGCACCTTCCAGATCCGGCGCAGGCACGTGTCCGAATAGGCGGCGAGCCCGTCCTCGCCGCCGTCACGGTAGAAGGCCTCGAGCCCGCGCGCGAGGACACGCACGTCGCCCACCGCGAGGTTCATGCCTTTCGCCCCCGTCGGCGGCACGATATGCGCGGCGTCGCCCGCGAGGAAGAGGCGGCCGTGGCGCATCGGCTCGGCGACGAAGCTGCGCATCGCGGTGACGCCCTTCTGGATCACGGGCCCTTCCTCCAGCCGCCAGCCCTCGCCGCCGGCGAGGCGGACCTGCAGCTCCTCCCAGATCCGCTCGTCCGGCCAGTTGGCGATCTCCTCGTCGGGCGGGCACTGGAGATAGAGCCGGCTGATCTCCGGCGAGCGCATCGAGAGGAGCGCGAAGCCGCGCTCGTGATTGGCGTAGATCAGCTCCTCGGAGGCCGGCGGCGACTTCGCCAGGATGCCGAGCCAGCCGAACGGGTAGACGCGCTCGTAGACCCGCAGCACGTCCGCCGGGATGGCCGCGCGGGAGACGCCGTGGAAGCCGTCGCAACCGGCGACGAAGTCGCAGGCGAGCGTGTGGCGCGCGCCGTCCTTCAGGTACGAGACCGTCGGCTCGCGGCCCTCGATGCCGTCGATGCGGGTATCCGAGACGTCGAAGACGATCTCGCCGCCGGACTCGAGCCGCGCGGCGATGAGGTCCTTCACCACCTCGTGCTGGCCGTAGACCATCACCGCCTGGCCGGTGAGGTCCTGGAAGTCGATGCGGCGCGCCTCGCCGGCGAATTTCAGGATCGTGCCGTGGTGGAGGAGGCCCTCCCGGTCCATGCGCGCACCGATTCCGGTCTCGCGCAGGACGTCGACCGTGCCCTGCTCGAGCACGCCGGCGCGGATGCGCTCCTCGACGTATTTGCGGCTCTTGGCCTCGATCACGACCGACGAGATGCCCGCGAGGTGGAGGAGGTGGGCGAGCAGCAGGCCCGCGGGCCCCGCGCCGATGATGCCGACCTGCACCTTTTTCGCTGGGACGTGACGGTGGGCCATGGCGGCCTCCTCAGATCTCGAAGAAGACGGTCTCGCCCTCGCCCTGCAGGCGCACGTCGAAGGCGTAGACGCCTTCGGCCTCGCGGCGGGCGATCAGCGTGTCGCGGCGCTCGGCCGGCACGAGGGCGAGGACGGGGTCGCCGGAATTGGCGGGCTCGTCGTCGAAATAGATCCGGGTCGCGAGGCGGTTGAGCAGCCCGCGGGCGAAGACCGAGACGGCGATGTGGGGGGCCTGGGAGACGCCATCGTGACCGGGGACCGGGCCGGGCTTCACCGTGACGAAGACGAAGCGGCCGTCGACGTCGGTCTCGGCGCGGGCGAAGCCGCGGAAGGCGGCGTTGCCGGCCGCGTCCGCGTAGCGCCCCTCCCCGTCCGCCTGCCAGATCTCGACCATGGCGTCCGGCACCGGCTCGCCGGCCCCGTCGAGGACGCGGCCCTCGACGTGGATGCGCCGGCCCGGCGCATCCGGCGTGGCGATCTCGTTGCCGGCGATGCCGCGGGCGTCGTAGGCCTCGGGCGTCAGGCAATAGGCGAAGAAGGGGCCCACCGTCTGGGAGGGCGTGACGCCGCGCTCAGCCATGGTGCGGGTCCTCCATCGGCGTCGCGCCGCGCCCGCGCAGCACGATGTCGAAGCGGTAGCCGAGCGCCCATTCTGGCGTCGTCGTCTCGATGTCGAAAGACGAGATCAGCCGCTCGCGGGCGCGCGGATCGGGAATCGACTGGTAGATCGGGTCGAGCCCGAGCAGCGGATCGCCGGGGAAATACATCTGCGTCACGAGCCGGCTGACGAAGCTCGGGCCGAAGAGCGAGAAGTGGATGTGCGCCGGGCGCCAGGCGTTGTGGTGGTTCCGCCAAGGGTAGGCGCCGGGCTTGATCGTGGTGAAGGCGTAGCCGCCGCTCTCGTCGGTGACGACGCGGCCGGCGCCGGTGAAGTTCGGGTCGATCGGCGCGTCGTGGCGGTCGTTCACGTGGATGTAGCGGCCGGCGGAATTCGCCTGCCAGATCTCGATCAGCGTGTGCGGGACCGGCCGGCCGTCCTCGTCGAGGACGCGGCCGGTGACGACGATGCGCTCGCCGAGCGGCGGGCCGGCGTGGCCGGCGGTGAGGTCGCTCTCGCCCGGCGCGGCGCTCTCGTGCCCGTAGACCGGCCCCGTCAGCTCGGTGAGCGTATGCGGCAGGATCACGAGCGGCTGGCGGGGCGCGCGCAGGCGCGTCGAGGCGTAGGCGGGCGCGTCGTTCGGCGGATGCGCCGAGAGGCTCTCGCGCGGATAGGCGCGCGTCGTGTCGCTCATGGAGCTTCTCCTCGACCCCCTGTTCCGGGCCCGCGTTTCCTGGTCCGCCGCACGCTCGTCGCCGCGAGGTCGTTCGTATGCGAATGAGTTTGGCGCGATGCGAGGCGATTGTCAAAGGGACTCGCGAGATCGTGGGAACAGCGGCGGAGGGCGGCGTGCGGGAGCGGCCTTCGCTAGGCGAGAACGCTCATCTCCACCGGCGCGAAGCGCGTCGTCTCGGTGGCGGTGGTGACCTCCTCGACCGTGAGCTCGCGCCAGAGCGCGAGGCGCGCGAGGGTCTCCCGGACGAGGATTTCCGGCGCGGAGGCGCCGGCGGTGAGGCCGATGACGGAGACGCCCTCGACGAAGGCTTCCTCGAGCTCGTGCGCCTCCTCGATCAGCCGCGCCGGGCGGCCGAGAAAGCTCGCGAGCTCGCGCAGGCGATTGGTGTTGGAGGAATTGCGCGCCCCGCAGACGACGATGCGCTCGGCGCGGGTGGCGAGCGCCCGCACGGCGGCCTGACGGTTCTGCGTGGCGTAGCAGATCGTCTTCGTGTCCGGCCCGACGATGGCGGGGAAGCGCGCCTTCAGGGCCGCGATGATGTCCTTCGTGTCGTCGACGGAGAGCGTGGTCTGGGTGATGTAGGCGAGCATCGCCGGATCGCGGGGCGCGAGCGCCTCCACCTCGGCGATGGAGGCGACGACGTGGACGGCGCCCTCGATCTGGCCCACTACGCCCTCCACCTCGACATGCTCGCGATGGCCGATGAGCACGACGTCCCGCCCCTGCGCGGCGTGGCGGCGGCCCTCGTGGTGGACGCGGCGCACCAGCGGGCAGGTGGCGTCGATCACGTCGAGCCCGCGGGTGGCGGCCTCGTCCTCCACCGCGCGGGCGACGCCGTGGGCGGAGAAGATGGTCACCGCGCCGTCGGGGATCTCGGAGACCTCGTCGACGAAGACGACGCCCTTCGCCTCGAGATCGGAGACGACACGGCGATTGTGGACGATCTCGTGGCGGACGTAGACCGGGCGATCGGTGGCGGCGCGGGCGTCCTCCACCGCCTGGATCGCGCGGTCGACGCCGGCGCAGAAGCCGCGCGGGGCCGCGAGGAGGACGGTGAGGGGCGCCCGGCGCGTCATGGCGCGCTCCCTCGCGCGCTCCGGACCGGGTCGAGCGTCGGCGCGCTCGCGGCGCGCGGGGCGCCGCGGCCGAGGAGGTCGCGGGCGGCCTCCTCGCCCGAGATCACGGCCGCCTCGATGGTGGCGGGCAGCAGGCTCAGCCAGTCGCCGGCGAAGCGCAGGTTGCGATAGGGCGCCCGCGGACGGGGGAAGTCCGGCCCCGCCGCCTGGCGGATCGTCGCCCGCTTCTCCTTGACCACCCGCGCCTCTCCCCGCTCGCCGATCGCCACGCCCGCCGCCCGCAACGCCGGGGCGACCTCTTCCCAGATACGCGCAGCCAAGCTCTCCGGATCGTCCGAGACGGACGCGCCCGCGGCGGAGACGGTGACGGAGACGTGGTCGCGCCGCGCCAGCGCCCAATGCGAGAGCGCCCCGCGCAGGCCGACGAAGCGCGGGCGCTCCGGGCCGGCGACGCGGAAATGCGCGTTGACGATGGGCTCGTAGTCCTCGGGCACGGCGAGCGCCGGGAAGAGCCGGCCGATCTCGGCCGGCGGCAGCGCGAGGACGACGCCGTCGGAAGGTCCGAGCGGGACGGTCCGGTCGGCGAAGGCGAGCGCGGTCAGCCGCTCGCCCTGTCCTTCGACGCCGCGCAGGCGCGCCCCGGTCGCCGCCCGCGCGCCGAGCCGCTCCAGGGTCGCGAGGGCCGGCGCGACGAGGTCGGGCCCCAGCCCGCTCTCGGCGACGTAGAGGCGCGCGCCCCCGGGGCGGGCGACGCGGCGCAGGGCCCGGCCGAGGCGGCGGGCGGAGGCGATCTCGACGGGCGTGTTGAGCACGGCGACGGTGAGCGGCTCGACGAAGCTCTCGAGCAGCGGCCGCCCGGCGAAGAGCGCGCCGATCGGCCGGTCGCCGATCGGCAGCGCCAGGCGCGCCAGCCGCGGCAGGTCGGCGAGGCCGAGGCCTTCGGGGCGCAGCGAGGAACGCAGCCAGTCGAGCGGGTGGAGGCCCACCGTCGCGAGACGGCCGGTGGCGGCGTCGTAGACCGGCAGGCCCGCGGGCTCGGGCTCGATCCAGCTCTCCCGGGCGCCCACCGCCTCCAGCAGCGCGAGCGCGCGCGGATTGGCGCCGAGAAGGGCGTGGGTGCCGTTGTCGTGCGAGAAGCCGCCGGGCGGCGAGACGGTGCGGCAGCGCCCGCCCGCCTGCGGAGCCCCCTCGTAGAGGCTCACCTGCGCGCCCGCGCGCGCGGCCGCGAGCGCCGCGGCGAGCCCCGCGACCCCGGCGCCGACGACGTGGAGGCGTGGGCGCTCCCTCATGGGCGGCTCCGCAGGGCGGAGAGGAGGAGCCGCGCCTTCTCCAGCTTCGTCAGCCGCACGAGCGCGCCGCGCCGGGAATAGCCGCGGGCCTCGAGCTTGGCGAAGAGCGCGCGGTAGCCCTCCATCATCAGGATCGCGGGCTTGAGCGCCCTGCGGTCGAGGCCCGCCAGCATCCGGTCGGCCTCGGCGAAGCCGGCCCGCGCCTGCGCGGCGAGCGCCTCGCAGGCCTCCGGAAAGCGCGGATCGGCGACCATCGCCTGCGCCGGGCCGTCCGCGATTCCGAGCGCGGCGAGGCGGTCGAGGGGCACGTAGACGCGCTCGATGGCGGCGTCCTCGTCGATGTCGCGCAGCACGTTGACGACCTGGAGGGTGCGGCCGAGGACGAGGGCGAAATCGTGCGCATCGGGCGCGCCGAAGATGCGGATCGAGAGCGCCCCCACGGCGCCGGCGACGCGGCGGCAATAGAGGTCGAAGGCGGCGGCGTCGGGGATGCGCACGCGCGGGCGGCCGTCGCTCTCCATGCCGTCGAGAATGGCGTGGAACTCCGCGTGCGGCAGGTCGTAAGCGCGCATGGCGCGGGCGAGCTCGCGGCCGATCGGATGGGTCGGCGCGCCGGGCAGCGCGTCGATCTCGCGGCGCCAGGCGTCGAGGAAGGCGCGCTTCTCGACCAGCGGGGCCGCGCCGTCGGCGATGTCGTCGACGACGCGGCAGAAGGCGTAGAGCGCGTAGTTCGCCCGCCGGCGCGGGGCCGCCTGGGCCGCCATGCCGAGCTTGAAGGAGGAGCCCGAGCCCGCGACGACGCGCTTCACCACCGCGTAGTCCGCCGCGTCGGCGGAGGTCGCCAGCGCACGCGGCACGCCGGCGAAGGCGGCGGCGAAGTCGCGCTTGCCGAGCGCGACGCGGGTCGCGACGGGATCGCCGACGCGCAGCTTCGCGGCGAGGCGGCGGGCGAGCGCGAGCGTCACCGCGCTCTCCGCCGCGAGCCGGCGCGAGCGCACGCGCGCGGGCAGCTCGGCGGCGCGGGCGAGGAGGTCGTCGACCCGGTCGAGGGCGGCGTCGAGAATGGCGCGGCGCCGGGCGGCGGCGGCGGGGTCGAAGAAGGCGCCCTCCCCGCCCGCTTCCGCCATCCAGGGGACCGGCAGGTAGACGCGTTCGAGGGCCGCGCGGTCCTTCACGAGATCCTGGAGGTGGTTGAGGATCTGCAGCGCCGAGCAGAGCGCGTCGGCGGAAGGCTGCGCGGTCCTGGACTCGCCGTGGAGGCGCAGCAGGAACCGCCCGACCGGATCGGCCGAGCGACGGCAATAGGCGAGAAGCTCCTCCCAATCGGCGTAGCGGGACTTCACGGCGTCCTGCCGGAAGGCGTCGAGGAGCGTGCAGGCCTCTTCGATCCCCGCCCCGAAGCGCGCGTCGGCGTCGTGGAGCGCGGCGGCGAGGGGCTCGGCGGCGTCACCGGCGCGCAGCGCCCGCTCCATCGCGGCGAGGCGCGCGAGCTTCGCCTCGGGGGAGAGCGCGTCGGAATCGGCGACGTCGTCGGCGGCGCGCACGAAGCGGTAGAAGGCGAGGACCGGCGCGCGCAGCGGCCGGGCGATCAGCCGCGAGGCGACGGGAAAGTTCTCGTCGCGGTGGGTCTTCGTCGGGAACGGCGCGGTGGCGGTGCTCATGCGCTCATTGTGCCGGATAGACGCGGCCCTTCCAACCGGAAGCGCGCCCGCGGCCGAGCTTCAGGAGCGAGGCCCACTGGATCGCGAGCCCGACGGTCACCGTCGCCGGGTGGAGCGGCACGGTCCACCAGCTCTCGCCGGTGGCGCGGGTGATCGCGACGCGCAGGCCCAGCGACAGCACGAGCGCGCCGAGCGCCGGGACGAGCGGGCCGATGCCGAGAAGCGCGAGGATCACCAGGACCGGCGGAAGGACGTGGCCGAAGCCGAGGAGCGCCGTCCAGACCGGCAGCTGTCCCCACGAGGCCATCCCCTCGTGCGCGTTCTTGATGAAGCCCGCCCAGGCCTGGTCGAAGGTCTCGTACATGCGGCAGGTGGCGAGCTCGGAGCCCAGCACCACGTCGGTCATGCGGCCGTGGTCGCGCATGCGCCGGGCGAGCTGGATGCCGTCGTGCAGCAGGTGGCGGATCGATGCGTGCCCGCCGATCGCGTCATAGGCGGCGCGCTCGAACAGCATCATCTGGCCGCAGGCGGCGCCGAGCCCGCGATCGGGCCGCGTGCGCATGATCGGCACCGGCAGGTAGCCGAGCATCAGGAAATTGATCATCGGCACGGTGAGGAGCTCGCCCCAGCCCTTCATCACCTGCCGGGGCACGCCGCTGACGAGGCCGAGCTGCTTCAGCTGCTGGTGGGAGACGAGCGAGGCCGCAGCGCGCGGGGCGAGGCGCACGTCGGCGTCGACGTAGAGGAGATGCGTGCCGCGCGCGGCATCCGCCAGACGCTGGCAGGCGTGGACCTTGCCGGTCCAGCCCTCGGGCAGCGGCGGGGCCTGCTCGAGCCGGGCGCGGGGATCCCGCTCGGCAATGGCGCGGACGATCTCCGCGGTGCGGTCGCTCGAGCCGTCGTCCATGACCACGACCTCGACGGGGACGCCCTGCGAGGCGAGCGCGCTCTCGACGCAGGCGCCGATGTTCGCCTCCTCATTGCGCGCCGGGATCAGCACGGAGACGCGCGTCCCCTCCCCCGCCTCCCGGTAGGCGGGCGTGCGCATGGCGGCGAGGTTGATGGCGCCGAGCAGCGCCCCGAAGGCGGCGAAGCCGAGGGCGAGGATGGCGAGCACGGTCACGGCCTTGTCTCTCCCGTCTCCGGCCGGCGCCCGTGCGCGGCCTCGTAGCGCTCGCCCTTCAGCGCCGCGAGCAGGCGCTTCCACACCCCGTAGATCCCGCCGACCCCGGCCTCGCCCGAGAGCAGCGTCTCGAAGCGCGCCGGATCGCGGGTCGCGACGTCCTCCGCCAGCCGGTCGAGGACGCCGGTGAGCCGCGCCTCGAGATGGTCGCGGCGCGCCTCCCTGTCCAGCGCGAGGAGGTCCGCGCCGCGCTCCGGCGCGCCGAAGGCGACGAAGGCCTCCGCCCCACGCTGCTCCCAGAACTGGTACTCGATGGCGAGCGGCGCGAAAAGCGCGTGCGGCGCGATCTCGGGCAGCCGCGCCACCCCCGCTTTCAGGCCGATCGGCCGGGCGCGCACGTCCATGAAGCGCCCCTGCGCGGCGAGGAAGATCACGGCGTCGTCGTGGAGGAGGATGTCGGCGGAGGCGGCGAGGAAATTCGCCGCGCCGCGGGCGCTGTCGAGATCGATGCCGTAGCCGCCGATGCGTTTCATGAAGCCGTAGGCCGCGAGCATCTCGGCGTCGATGGGGGCGTAGCCCTGCCGGTCGGCGAAGAAGCGCTGTCCCGCGAGGATGTAGGTCGCTGCGTCCCACCAGGCCGGATGGTTGGTGTAGAGGACGAGCGGCGCGGGCTCGTCGGGAAGGCTCGGCGCACCCCAATGGGGCATGCGCAGCGCGTTCATGTGCCGGGTGAAGTAGCGGCGGAAGTAGAAGGTGAAGAACTTCAGCCGCCGGGGGTCGCGCAGGGCGGTGGGGCGCTCGGCGGCCGGGAGCTTCTCGGCGAGCCGCCTCGCCTTGGCGCGGGGGTCGGGGGCGTCCTCGGGCATTCAGCGCGTCTCCCGCGATCGCGACGCTCCGAGGCCCCTGCTGGACGCACCGGCATCCTTCCTTCCCTGTAGGGGAAGGTGTCGCCGCGCGAAGCGCGGTGACGGATGGGGCGCGCGGGACGCGCGTTCGGCGAAGCCGAAATCGACGGGCGCGACCGCCGGCCGCCGGGGAGCTTTCGCTTCGCGGAACGCGTCGCTCGCGCGCCGCGCCCCATCCGTCTCGGCTTCGCCGAGCCACCTTCCCCTACAGGGAAGGAAGGCGCTCGATGGCCGCGCTCTTCCGGGACGGTCGAGACCTGCACGACGCCCCTCACCCCTAGCCCCTCCCCACGAGGGAGAGGGGAACTCCGGCGCGCGCGGCGCGAACGGTGTCGTGCGAGAACGCCTCGCACCGGAACCGGCGTGAGGCTCGCCGCCCCGTCCCCTCCGGTCCGCGGCTGCGCCGCGGCCCACCTCCCCTGCGGGGAGATGGCGGCGCGGCGCGTGTCGGGCGGCGCCCCCCATCACGGCCTCGTCACGACGCCTTCGCCAGCCCGCCGCCACGGGCGTCCTGGTCGAGGGCGTCGGCGGCGATCCAGCCGGACATCATCACCATCGGCATGCCCGGGCCCGGATGCGCCGCGCCGCCGGCGAGGTAGAGACCCTCGATGTCCCGCGAGCGGTTGCCCGGCTTGAAGGCGCCGAGGAACTTGCCGTGGCTGGCGAGGCCGTAGATCGCGCCGTTGAGCACCTTGTAGCGATCGTGGATGTCCTGCGGCGTGAGGTGGCGCTCGACGACGATGCGCTCGCGCAGGTCCGGCATGCCGCCGGTGCGCTCGAGCTTCTCGATGATCTTTTCGCGATAGGGCGCGAACATCTTCGACCAGTCGTGATGCGGGCGCAGATAGGGCGTGTGGACGAGGACGTAGAGCGCTTCCCCGCCCTCGGGCGCCACCGACGGGTCGGTCGCCGCCGGCGCGGCGAGATAGGCGGTCGGATCCGGCGCGGGTTCGCCCTTGTCGTAGATCCAGTGGAACTCCTCCTCCGGATCGCGGGAGAAGACGAAGTCGTGGTGCGCGAGATGGTCGTAGCGCTTGTTCAGCCCGAGATAGAGCACGACGCCCGAGCAGGCCGGCTCGAAGCCCTTCTTGTCGTAGCGGTTGCCGACATCGCCGCCGACGAGCTCGCGATAGGTGCGGATCGAGTCCATGTTGGACACGACCTTCTCGAAACGCTCGGTCTCGCCCGAGGCCGTCTTCACGCCGGTGACGCGCTTGCCCTGGAGCTCGAGGCCGACGATGTCGGTGGAGGGCCGCAGGGTCGCGCCGAGATCGGTGGCGAGCTTGGCCAGCCCTTCGGCGACGGCCCGGGTCCCGCCCATCGGGTACCAGATGCCCTCGGCCACCTGCATGTGGGCGATGGAGCACAGCACGGCCGGGGCGCCGTAGGGGTTCGAGCCGACGTATTGCGTGAAGTGGTCGAGCATCTGCGAGAGGCGCTCGTCCTTCACGTGCGAGCGAATCGTGCCGGCGACCGAGAAGCCCATACGAAGCGCCAAGACGTCGCGCAGGGTGCCGGGGTCGAAGTTCTTCCTGATGTTGATCGTGTCGAACAGGTCCTCGACCGGCTTCCAGAAGAAGAACCGCTCGGAGATCTCATGCAGGTTCTTGGACTTGGCGATGAAGCGCTCGTAGCCGTCGCCGGCGCCGACGCCGGGCGCGTAGGCGTTCATGTCGGCGCGCATCTTGTCGACGCTCTCGCACAGGTCGAAATGCGTGCCGTCGTCGAAGAAGCAGCGCCATTGCGGGTCGAGCCGCACGAGGTCCATGTAGTCCGACACCTGCTTGCCGGCCTCGGCGAAGATGCGGTGCAGGACGCGCGGCACGGTGAGGATGGTCGGGCCCATGTCGAAGCGGAAGCCGCCCTCGTGCAGCACCGCCGCCTTGCCGCCGACCCAGGCGTTCTTGTCGAAGAGCGTCACCTCGTGCCCGCGCGCGGCGAGCACGCATGCGCTCGCGAGCCCGCCGAGCCCGCCCCCGATCACCGCCACCTTCTTGGACGACCCGTTCACGTTACGCTCCTCTCACTGTCTCTGGCGTTCGATGGCCCGCTGGACGGCGTCCTCGTCGTCGAGCGGCAGGCGCGCGAGGCGGACCGCCACCGTGCCGCCGGAGGGCGGCAATTGGAAGGCCGCGCCGCTGAAGGTCGGCGGGCCGTAGCGGCCCACGTCGTTGGAAAATCCGTAGGGCTCGCTCGGCAGACGCCAGACCAGGATCGGTTGAGTGTCGAGCGTGCCGTTGCCGTTCACGTCCTGGTAGGCCGCCACCGCCCAGCGCCCGGGCTGGAGCCCGTCGAAACGGAAGGACAGCGTGCCGTCGTTCGCGCGCTGGAAGCGGCCGACCGGGCACTGGCTCTGGACCAGATCGCGATCGCACAGGCCGACGAAGACCGGCCCCGCACCCGGCGCCACCCCGGAGACGCGCACCGTCAGCGACGTCGCCGAGGCGGCCGCGGGCAGCGCGGCGAGGAGGGCGACGCCGGCGAGCATGGAGCGAAGCGGCATGGGAGCCCTTTCTGTCGTCAAGCGCGGACCGGCGTCTCGGGCGCGCGTCGGAACAGGGAACGCTTCGGCGCGCGCTGGGCGGCGAGATCCTCGAGCAGGAGCTTCGTCGTGATCCGCGCGCCCTCGTAGATGACCGGCAGGCCCGAGCCCGGATGCGTGCCGCCGCCCACGAGGTAGACGCCCTTGCCGAAACGGTTGTGCGGGCGAAAATACAGCATCTGGCCGAGATCGTGAGCGAGGTTGAAGGTCGCGCCCTCGTTCACGGCGAACTCGTCCTCCCAGCCGGCGGGCGTGATGACCCGCTCGTAGCGGATGCGCTTCTCGATGTCGGTGAGGCCGAGCACCTTCAGGCGCTCGAAGGTCTTGGCCCGGAAGGCGGCGGCCTGCGTCGCCCAGTCCGTTCCCGAGCGCAGGTTCGGCACGGGGACCAGCACGTAGAGGCTGGAATGGCCCTTTGGCGCCATGGAGGCGTCGGTGCGCGCCGCGTTCTGGACGTAGAAGGACGGCTTCGTCGGCAGGCGGCAATCGCCGATCTCGGCGAGATTGTTGGCGTAGTCGTCCGAGAGCAGGATCGTGTGGTGCTCGAGATCGCCGAGATCGCCCTCGAGCCCCAGATAGAGCATGAAGGTGGAGCAGGAGATGCGCGCCTTCTTCAGCTTCTGGTCGCGCCAGCGCGGGCGATGCTCCTCGGGGATCAACCGGCGGGCGGCGTGGGCGAAATCGCCGTTGATGACGACCGCGTCGGCGTTCACCCGCTCGCCGCCGACGACGAGGCCGCAGGCCCGGTCGCCTTCGTAGAGCACCTCGTCGACGGGCGTCGACAGCTTGATCTCGACGCCGAGCTTGCGCGCGAGGTTTGCCATCGCCTCCGACACGGCGCCGCAGCCGCCGATCGGGTGGAAGACGCCGTGCTCGTATTCCAGGAACGAGAGGATCGTGAACAGGCTCGGGCACTGGTAGGGCGACATGCCCAGATACTTGGTCTGGAAGGAGAAGGCGAGGCGCACCCGCGGGTCGGCGAAATAGCGCTTGAGGTCGCCGTCGACGCTGGAGAAGGGCCGCATCATCGGCAGCGCCTGCAGCATGGTCGGCGAGACGACGTCGAGCGGACGACCGAAGGCCTGCTCCAGCACCGGGCGGAAGAGCTCGAGCTTCTTGCGGTTCTCCTCCATGAAGCGCGGCACGTTCTGCGCGTCCGCCGGCGCGACCTTGGCGATCTCGGCCGCGAGGCGCTCCACGTCCGGCGAGGCCTTGAGATCCCCGCCGCCCTCGAAGACGACGTGGTATTGCGGGTCGAGCTTGACGAGCTCGACATGGTCCGCGAGCCGCTCGCCGCAGGCCTCGAAGATCTCGGCCAGGATGCGGGGATAGAGAAAGAAGGTCGGCCCGATGTCGAACTTGTAGCCGCCCGGCGCCGTCACAGTCTTGGTGCGGCCGCCGACCTGGGCGTCCTTCTCGTAGACCGTGACGCGCGCGCCCTGCTTCGCCAGCAGCAGCGCCGCGGCGAGACCGCCGGGCCCGGCGCCGACGATCGCGACGCGCGCGCCCTCGGCTTCCTCCATGCCCGCCGACGCGTCCTTGACGGAGTCGAGCGCGGCCCCGTTGGCGCCGTGCCCGAACTCGGACGTCAGACCCTCCTGGTACCTCATCGTGCAGACGACCCCCACACTCACGCGTGCTTCTTCGATCTTGCGGCAGTTCCGCCGCCGTCTCAACACGTACGCTGCGGCGCACGCAAAGGATCACTCTCGCGCGCCGCTCACTCCGCTGCGCGCGGCGCGACGACCTCCGGCGACGACGCCGCGGGACGACAGGCTCGGCCCATCGTCTCGTCGATGGCGGCGACGATGGCGTCCTGGGCGAAATAATGGATCATGTGGCCGAGCCCGGGAAGCAGCGCGACGCGGGCGCCCGGCAGCTCGGCCGCGAGGCGCTGCGTGTGCAGCGCCGGCGCCATCGCCTTGTCCTCCGCGCCATGGAGCAGCGAGACCGGCACGACGCACGAGGCGTAGCGCGCAGTCAGGTCGGTGGCGGCGTCGCGCATGACGGCGAGCTCGGCCGCCGCCGCGCGCATCTGCGAGGGCCGCTCCCCGTAGGCGAACGGATAGTCCGCCAGCACGCGTTCGGGGACGGGCAGCGGATCGAACATGTGGCCCAGGAGCCTCGGGGCCATGCGCCGCATCGTCGGCAGGCCGAGCGTCCACAGCAGCGCGGGCCCGATGACGGGGGTCGCCGGGAGGCCCATGACGAAGATGTCGGAGCGGTCCTGGGGATAGTAGTAGCCGGACATCAGCACCGCCCCGCAGACGAGCGCGCGCGGATCGAGCGCCATGGCCAGGGCGACGAGCGTGCCCCAGGAATGGCCGACGACCAGGGGCGCCTCGACGCCGATCTCGCGCAGGAAGGCGCTCATCAGCTCCGCCTGGTCCTCCGGCGCGTAGGAGCGCCCGCGCGGACGGCTGGAATGCCCGTAGCCCGGCCGGTCGGGCACGATGCAGCGATAGCGCCCGGCGCAGGCGCCGACGAGGCCCGACAGCAGCATGTCGTCGAGGCAGGCGCCGTTGCCGTGCACGAACAGGATCGGCGGCGCGTCCGCCGGGCCGACCTCGACGTAGTGGATCCGCACGCCGTCCACACGCACCGTGCGGCCGTGCGGGGGATGGCGCTCGCGCTCGACCCGGCGGCCGTGCACGAACGCGTAGAGCGCCGCTCCGCCGGCGGCGATCGCCAGAGCGCCGAGCGCGACGGGACCGAGAGCGGCCTCGGTGAAGCGCGGCGGATCGATGTCTGCCATGGGCGGGCGGAACTCCGGTTTCGGGTGCGCCGGACGGCGCCGAGACGTGATCAGGCGACAACCAAGAGCTTAAACTATCCGTTCCGCGCCGCTGGGGAAGCGCGCCGGGACGTCGCGGGGGCGGCCGGAGGGCGCCCTCCGCCTTGCCGCCGCCCCCCTCCCCTGGTAAGCCTGCGCGCGACTTTCCCGACAGCACTCGCAGCAGGATTTCCGGCCGTGGCTCGACAGTTCATCTATCACATGCGGGGTCTCTCGAAGACCTATTCCGGCGGCAAGAAGGTCCTCGACAACGTCCATCTGTCCTTCTACCCCGACGCGAAGATCGGCGTTCTCGGCCCCAACGGCGCGGGCAAGTCGACGCTGCTCAAGATCATGGCCGGCTTCGACAAGGAGTGGAACGGCGAGGCCTGGGTCGCCGAGGGCGCGACCGTCGGCTACCTGTCCCAGGAGCCGCAGCTCGATCCGGCCAAGACCGTGCGCCAGAACGTGGAGGACGGCGTCGCCGCGCTCAAGGCGATCCTGGATCGCTACAACGAGCTCGCCATGAACTATTCCGAGGAGACCGCCGACGAGATGACGGCGCTCCAGGACGAGATCGAGGCGAAGGGCCTGTGGGACCTCGATTCCAAGGTCGACCAGGCCATGGACGCGCTGCGCTGCCCGCCGGACGATTCGGACGTCGGCTCCCTGTCGGGCGGCGAGCGCCGCCGCGTGGCGCTGTGCAAGCTCCTGCTGCAGCAGCCCGATCTCCTGCTCCTCGACGAGCCGACCAACCATCTCGACGCCGAGACGGTGGCCTGGCTCGAAGGGCACCTGCGCACCTATCCGGGGGCGATCCTGATCGTCACCCACGATCGCTACTTCCTCGACAACGTCACCGGCTGGATCCTCGAGCTCGATCGCGGCCGCGGCATCCCCTACGAGGGCAACTACACCTCCTGGCTGGAGCAGAAGCAGAAGCGGCTGATGCAGGAGGCCCGCGAGGACGAGGCGCGCCAGCGCACCATCGAGCGCGAGCGCGAATGGGTCTCGGCCTCGCAGAAGGCGCGCCAGACCAAGTCGAAGGCGCGTATCGCCCGCTACGAGGAGCTCGTCGCGAAGTCGCAGGAGAAGGGCCCCGCGACGGCGCAGATCATCATCCCGATCGCCGAGCGGCTGGGCCAGAACGTCATCGACGCGGAAGGCCTCACCAAGGGCTACGGCGACCGGCTGCTGATCGACGACCTCTCCTTCAAGCTGCCGCCGGGCGGCATCGTCGGCGTGATCGGGCCGAACGGCGCGGGCAAGACCACGCTTTTTCGGATGATCACCGGCCAGGAGACGCCCGATTCCGGCACGATCACGGTGGGCGACACCGTGAAGCTCGGCTACGTCGACCAGTCGCGCGACACGCTCGACGCCAACAAGACCGTCTGGGAGGAGATCTCGGGCGGCAACGACATCATCTATCTCGGCAAGCGCGAGATGAATTCCCGCGCCTATTGCGCCGCCTTCAACTTCAAGGGCGGCGACCAGCAGAAGAAGGTCGGCGTCCTCTCCGGCGGCGAGCGCAACCGCGTGCACCTCGCCAAGATCCTGAAGTCGGGCGCGAACGTGCTTCTCCTCGACGAGCCGACCAACGATCTCGACGTCGACACCCTGCGCGCCCTGGAAGGCGCGCTCGAGGATTACGCCGGCTGCGCCGTGATCATCAGCCACGATCGCTGGTTCCTCGACCGCATCGCGACCCACATCCTCTCATTCGAGGGCGAGAGCCACGTCGAGTGGTTCGAGGGCAACTTCCAGGACTACGAGGAAGACAAGAAGCGCCGGCTCGGCATCGACAGCACGATCCCGCACCGGATCAAGTACAAGAAGTTCACGCGGTGACGAGGAAGGCGCCGTCCGTGAGGGCGGCGCCGCCATCTCCCCGCAGGGGAGGTGGGCCGCGTCAGCGGCCCGGAGGGGCCGTCACGGCTTCACGCCGGCTCTCCCCATCCGCCGGCCCTGCTGGCCGACTCCCTCCCCTCCGGCCACTCGACCCACAGATCGTGCCGCGCCGTTGTGCTCGGCGGGCGCCGAACCCTTTCCTTCCCTGTAGGGGAAGGTGTCGCCGCGCGCAGCGCGGTGACGGATGGGGCGCGCCGCAGGCGCGTTCGGCGAAGCCGAATTCGACGGGCGACACCGCCGGCCACCGGTCGTTTCCGCTTCGCGGAACGCGTCGCTACGCGCCGCGCCCCATCCGTCTCGGCTTCGCCGAGCCACCTTCCCCTACAGGGAAGGAGAGGGTCAGGCGTCGGTCCCGCACGCTCACACCGTCGATCGTCGGCGTCCTGCCGCACGAGATGCGTGCGGCAGCTGGCCTCGGCGGGATCGGGACAGTACGCGTCACCCCGCCCCGCCCCGCCGCTCCCGCCTGAGCTTCTCCCACCAGTCGAGCCGCCTCCTCACCTCGCGCTCGAAGCCGCGGTCGACCGGCGCGTAGAACTGCTGCCGGCCCAGCGCCTCGGGCCAGTAGTCCTGGCCGGAGAAGGCGTCCGGCGCATCGTGGTCGTAGGCATAGCCCGAGCCGTAGCCCTCGCTCTTCATGAGCTTGGTGGGCGCGTTGAGGATGGTCTTCGGCGGCATCAACGAGCCGTGCTCCTTGGCCGTGCGCATCGCCGCCTTGTAGGCCGTGTAGACCGCGTTCGATTTCGGCGCGGTGGCGAGGTAGACCGCCGCCTGGGCCAGCGCCAGCTCGCCCTCCGGCGAGCCGAGGAAATCGAACGCGTCCTTGGCGGCGTTGGCGACCGTGAGCGCCTGCGGATCGGCGAGGCCGATGTCCTCCACCGCCATGCGCACGAGACGCCGCGCGATGAACAGACGATCCTCGCCGGCGTCGAGCATGCGGGCGAGATAGTAGAGCGCGGCGTCCGGATCCGAGCCGCGGATCGTCTTGTGCAGGGCGCTGATGAGGTTGTAATGGCCCTCCTGGCCCTTGTCGTAGATCGGCGCGCGGCGCTGGACGATCTCGACGAGCGTTGCCGTGTCGAAAACCTCGCCGGGCCGGGCCGAGCGCCAGACCTCCTCGGCCAGCGTCAGCGCCGCGCGGCCGTCGCCGTCGGCCATGCGCGCGAGCGCGGCGCGGGCGTCCGCGTCGAGGGGGAGCGCCCTCCCCTCGACCGCCTCGGCGCGGGCGAGGAGGCGCTCGATCGCCGTCTCGTCGAGCGAGCGGAAGGTCAGCACCCGGGCGCGCGAGAGCAGCGCCGCGTTGAGCTCGAAGGACGGGTTCTCCGTCGTCGCGCCGACCAGCGTGATGGTGCCGTCCTCCATCACGGGCAGGAAGGCATCGAGCTGGGCGCGGTTGAAGCGGTGGATCTCGTCGACGAAGAGCAGCGTGCCCCGCCCCATGGCCCGGCGCTGGCGGGCGGCCTCGAAGACCTTCTTGAGGTCGGCGACGCCCGAGAAGATCGCCGAGATCTGCACGAAGTCGAGCTTCGTCTCGCCCGCGAGCAGCCGCGCCACCGTGGTCTTGCCGGTGCCCGGCGGCCCCCAGAACACCAGCGAGCCGAGCGAGCCCGACGCGATCAGCCGGCTGAGCGCGCCGTCGGGCCCCACGATGTGCTCCTGGCCGACGACGTCGGCGAGGGTGCGCGGCCGCAGCCGGTCGGCGAGCGGGCGGGCGAGGTCGTGCTCTGGAGCGGCGTCTCCCGCGGGTCTCGGCGGGCGATCGTCGGCGGAGTCGGAGAAGAGGTCGGCCATGGCGCGCACCATATCCCGGCCGCGGGGCGGGCGCGAGGGCTCCGGATATGCCGACGACAACGGCCCGGATCGGGCGATCCGGGCCGTTCGCGTCCAGCGCATTCGGATGAACGCCGGGTCGCCGTCCTCAGAACCGACGGACGAAATCGTCGAACAGCCCGTCCTGGTCGAGGTCGCGGCGCACGACGACCGTCCCGTCCGGACGGCGGATGCGGATCGTCTCGTAATAGCCGTCGCCGTCGCGATCGCGGCGGGCGACGACGCGGTCGCCGCGGCGGCGGGGATAATAGTCGCGGTCGCCCCAGTCGTCGTCGCGCCAGCGGCGGTCGCGATCATAGTCCCGGTCCGCGCCGAAGCCGAACTCGAAGGTGATCCCCGGCGCCGGGCGCACGCGCTCGCGATAGCCGTAAGCCGGGGCGTGCGCGGGCGGGCCCCGGCGCGCCTGCCGCGGCTCGCCGAGATAGCGGGCGCTCGCCCAGCCCTCGCGGCCGCGATAGTCGAGGCGGCACCAGCCGCTGCGGCAGCCCTCGACCTCGACGATCGCGCCGCCGGGCATCGTGGTCAGGACCTGGTAGCCCGTCCCGGGCCCGGCGCGCAGGTTCAGGTCCTGCGAGACCTGGGCGGGATACGCGAAAGCCGCGCCGCCGATCAGGCAGGTCGCGGCGGCGAGGCCGAGCCGCTTCATCATGGTCTTCGCACTCATGTGCATGCTCCTTCAACGCTACGCTCGAGTCTCGTCCTGCGGAGGTCGAGACGAACGCAGCTCTCCTTTCGGTCGATGGGGGTCGAAACCGCCATCGTCGTGTGGGGTTTCATAGGGACGTCGCGCTGAACGCAGGCTGAATGCTTGCGTACCGGGTCGAGGACGGGTTCGGCCGCACGCGGATTGCGCGCCGGCGCCCCGCCCCCCATCTTCCGGTCATGGCCACCCCTCCGCCCGAGACCCGCCTCGACGCCCTGTTCGACGCCGCCAAGGCCGCCGCGAGGCGCGCGCCGCGGACGGCCGCGCGCGGGGCGATCCGGGGCTACCAGCTGACGCTGTCGGGACTGATGGGGCGCCAGTGCCGGCATCTGCCCTCCTGCTCGGACTACACGGCGGAGGCCATCGGCCGCTACGGGCTGTGGGCCGGCGGCTGGATGGGCGTCGCCCGGATCTGCCGCTGCGGGCCGTTCGGCACGCACGGCATCGACAACGTGCCGGACGCCTTGCCCGCGCGAGGCCGGTGGTATACGCCCTGGGCCTACGGCCGCTGGCGGGGCGTGAACGGGCCCGAGACCCGTTCCACCGCCGGCGAGGGCGCGCCAGACGACGGCGGCGCGGCCCGCAGCTGACGACACCCGACGCCGTCTCGTCCCGCTTACCTGCCTCGTTCGCAGGAGTGAGCAAGGAGCCCGACCCATGATCACCCTCTCCTTCCCCGATGGCGCCAAGCGCGAGTTCCCGGACGCGGTGTCCGGCCGCGCGGTGGCCGAGTCGATCGCGAAGTCGCTCGCCAAGAAGGCGGTCGCGATGACGCTCGACGGCGAATTGCGCGACCTCTCCGACGAGATCCGCGCCGACGCCGCCATCGAGTTCGTCACCCGCGAGGACCCGCGCGCGCTGGAGCTGATCCGCCACGATTGCGCGCACGTGCTGGCCGAAGCCGTGCAGACGCTCTTTCCGGGCACGCAGGTGACGATCGGGCCGGTGATCGACAACGGCTTCTACTACGACTTCCATCGCGAGGAGCCCTTCACCCCCGACGACTTCGCCGCGATCGAGGCGAAGATGCGCGAGCTGATCAAGGCGGACCGGCCGTTCACCCGGGAGATCTGGTCGCGCGACCGGGCGAAGGAGGTGTTCGCGGCCAAGGGCGAGAGCTTCAAGGTGGAGCTGGTCGAGGCCATTCCCGCCGACCAGGACCTGAAGATCTACCATCAGGGCGACTGGTTCGACCTCTGCCGCGGCCCGCACATGCCCTCGACCGGGCGCATCGGCGACGCCTTCAAGCTGATGAAGGTGGCCGGCGCCTATTGGCGCGGCGACGCGAAGAACCCGATGCTGACGCGCATCTACGGCACCGCCTGGGCCTCGAAGGAGGATCTCGAGCACTATCTCAAGCAGCTCGAGGAAGCGGAGAAGCGCGACCATCGCCGCCTCGGGCGGGAGATGGACCTGTTCCACTTTCAGGAGGAAGGGCCGGGCGTCGTGTTCTGGCACCCGAAGGGCTGGAGCCTGTTCCAGAACCTCGTCTCCTACATGCGTCGGCGCCTCGCCGCCGACTACGACGAGGTGAACGCGCCGCAGATCCTCGACACCTCGCTGTGGGAGACCTCCGGCCACTGGGGCTGGTATCGCGAGAACATGTTCGCGGCCCAGTCCGCCGGCGAGGAGGCGGAGGACAAGCGCTGGTTCGCCCTGAAGCCGATGAACTGCCCGGGCCACGTGCAGATCTTCAAGCACGGGCTGAAGTCCTACCGCGACCTGCCGCTGCGGCTCGCCGAGTTCGGCGTGGTGCACCGCTACGAGCCGTCGGGCGCCATGCATGGGCTGATGCGCGTGCGCGGCTTCACGCAGGACGACGCGCACGTGTTCTGCACCGAGGAGCAGCTCGCCGACGAGTGCCTGAAGATCAACGACCTGATCCTCTCGACCTACGCCGATTTCGGCTTCGAGGAGATCGTCGTGAAGCTCTCGACCAGGCCGGAGAAGCGGGTGGGCTCCGACGCCTCCTGGGACCACGCCGAGGCGGTGATGGCGCGCGTGCTCGAGGACATCGAACGGAAGGCGGGCGGCCGGGTGAAGACCGCGATCAACCCCGGCGAAGGCGCCTTCTACGGGCCGAAGTTCGAATACGTCCTGCGCGACGCCATCGGGCGCGACTGGCAATGCGGCACGACGCAGGTGGACTTCAACCTGCCGGAGCGCTTCGGCGCCTTCTATGTCGACGCCGACGGGCAAAAGAAGATGCCGGTCATGGTCCACCGCGCCATCTGCGGCTCGATGGAGCGCTTCCTCGGCATCCTGATCGAGCACTATGCCGGGCACTTCCCGCTGTGGATCGCGCCGCGCCAGGCGGTGGTGTGCACCATCACCTCGGACGCGGACGACTACGCGAGCGAGGTGGCGGCGGCGGCGAAGCGCGCCGGGCTGAAGGTCGAGGCCGACCTGCGCAACGAGAAGATCACCTACAAGGTGCGCGAGCACTCGCACGCCAAGGTCCCGGTGATCCTCGTCGTCGGCAAGCGCGAGGCGGCCGAGCGCACGGTCAACATCCGCCGGCTCGGCTCGCAGGAGCAGACGAGCCTGCCCCTCGAGGAGGCGCTCGCGTCTCTCGTGAAGGAGGCGGTGCCGCCGGACGTGGAGCGCGCCCACGCCATGCCCGCGGAATCGCTGCCGAGCGAAGGCGTCCAGCTCGACGGCCAGCACGGTCACGCGATGCGGTGAGGGGGCGGGCGGCCGACGCCTCCGCTCGAAAGGCAAACGGGGGAGGGCTCGTCGCCCTCCCCCGTCGCGTGTCGAGGCTCGAAACGTCTTTGGTCGTCACGCTCTTTCCGGCGCGTGTCCCGTCCCGGCCTCCCCGTCGAAACGAAGTCCAGAAGCCGGGTCAGAGTGCCCTCGCCGGCCCGGCTCGGCAACGGTAAGCTCTCGTTAAGGTTAACCAAGGGTTTCCCCGTTCGCAGGGCACGGGGGGCATGGCCTTCGCGTTCCGACTCGCCGAAGAAGGAATGCGCGCCGGGCGTGTCGCACAACGGGTCATACGGCCCGCGGCACGCGCCGGCGGAACGGGAGACGAGGCATGAAGCACCCCGCGTCGCGGATGCTGTTTTCGTACTGGGACGCCCTGCGCGGCGAGCGCGCGGCGCCCGAGCGTGGCGAGATCGAGCCGGGCGAGATCCGCCACGTCCTCGCCGACACCTTCGTGCTGGAGCTCGACGCCCAGCGCGAGGCTCGCTTCCGCCTCGCCGGCACGCGCATGTGCGCCCTCTTCGGCCGCGAGCTGCGCGACGGCCGCCTCGTCGACCTCTGGCCCGAGCGCGCGCGACACGACATGCGCCGCAACCTCGACATCGTCGTGGACGAGACCGCGGGGGTGCTCTGCGGCCTCGTCGGCGCCACGGACACCGGGGAAACCGTCGACCTCGAGCTCGTCGTGCTGCCGCTCCGCCATCGCGGACGCCCCAACGCCCGCGCGCTGGGCTGCCTCTCCGCGCGGGTCGTCCCGTCCTGGATCGGCTATCACGCCATCGGCGCGCTCACGACCGTGTCCATGCGGGTGATCTGGCCCTCCGGCCGGCCGCTCCAAGAGATGGCGCCACCGCTCGACGCGGGCGAACGACGCCGGCGCTTCGTCGTGCACCAGGGCGGGCGACTCTGAAACCCCTGATCGACTTTCTCGCGGAGCGGCGCACTGGAAAGCGGCTCTTAACCAAACGGCCCTATGGTCCGGATCCGCACCCGTGATCTGGCCGAGGCCCGAGAAAGCATGTCCGGTTCGCCCCTGACGCTGCCGAAAGAGAGCGCCCTGACCCTGCGCCGCACCGACAGACGTCAGCACGCCCGCGTCAAGGTCGTCCTGCTGGGGCGCTACATGCTGCAGAACCACCAGGAATATCCCTGCCAGAGCGTGGACTTCTCCCCGGGCGGCGTCGCGCTGATCGCGCCCGTGCGCGGGCAGATCGGCGAGCGGGTCGTGTGCTACTTCGAGCATATCGGGCGCGTCGAGGGCGTGATCGCCCGGCACACCGAGCGCGGCTTCGCGCTCTCCATCCAGGCGACGGCGCGCAAGCGCGACAAGCTCGCCTCCCAGCTCACCTGGCTCGCCAACCGCCACGAGCTCGGGCTGCCCGAAGATCGCCGCCACGAGCGCATCGCGCCCGTGCACAAGGAGGTCGTGCTCAAGCTCGACGAGGGCATCGACCTGCCGGCCACCCTGATCGACGTCTCGATCTCGGGCGCGGGCATCGCCACGGACAAGCGCCCGGGGATCGGCGCAGGGCTCCTCGTCGGCTCGACACCGGCGCGGGTGGTGCGCCACTTCCAGAACGGCATCGCCGTCGAGTTCCTGCTGCAGATCTCGCCCGACAAGTTCGACGAGAACATCGTTCTCTGAGACCGGGCCTCCTGCGCCTCGGCGCGCCCGCTCTCGCTCTCCTGCCGAAAACCGTTCAATTCGACGCGATCGCGTCACCGCACGTCAGCTTTGACGCGCGATAGAGGGGCCATGCGCCGCGTCCGCGCCCGAATCGCTCGAATTGCGCCTATTCGTTTCAGCGCACGGCGCAACCTCCGCGCCCAGTCTCTCCCTCGGACAGGGAGAGAACCATGCGCAAGACGATCATCACCACTCTTCTGGCGGGGGCCGCGTTCATGGCCGCCGGCGCGGCGCAGGCGCTGCCCGCGATGTCGGTGGCGAGCTACGATGCGGGCGCGGCGCGACCCATTCAAGGTTGGGTCGACTTCTGCCGCTCCTATCCGGGCGAATGCGCCGTCGATCGCCGCGAGCCCGACGTCATCCGCCTCGACGCCGGGAGCTGGCGCACGATCCTCGACGTCAACACGCGCGTGAACGCGGCGGTGCGACCGACCACGGACTGGGAAGCCTACGGCCTCGCCGACCTCTGGACCTTCCCGACGGGCGGCTTCGGCGATTGCGAGGATTACCAGCTGCTCAAGCGCAACCTGCTCGCCCAGGCGGGGCTGCCGCGGCGCGCCATGCGCATGACGGTGGTCATCGACGAGGAGGGCGAGGGCCACGCCGTGCTGATGCTGCGCACCGACCGCGGCGACCTCATCCTCGACAACAAGCGCGACGCCGTCCTGCCCTGGCACGACACCGGCTACGTCTATGTCAAGCGCGAGGGCTCCGACGGCGCGCAATGGACCTCGCTCGGCCACGTCCGCTCGCCCGTGGCGACCGCCAACCGAAACTGATTCGCTCCGGCTCGGGCGGCCTCGCGGCCGCACGGGCGCGCGCACGGGGTTGCGACACCCGGTCACGTCCCCACCCTCCCCGTCCCCGACCGGGATCGCACGAGGGGCCAGCCGCGAGGCTGGCCCCTCCCCTTTTCGGGACCTCTCCCCAAGGGAGGCGTCGTCCCTGCGCCGCTTACGGCCAAGCTTGCGCTGGAAAATCAGTGTGTTGCGCGGAACCAACGCCTCGCGGGATCGTTAGCCGTGATCGTGCCGAGCGGCTTGAGCCCCGCGCCCGACCATGGCAGCCTCCTAAACAGAAGCTTAACAACGAACCGTGGGGCGCGGTCATGCGGCACATTCGGAACGTCGGCGCTGGCGCCGGAGACATCATCCTGCGGGCGTCGGGGCTTCGGCGCAAGATCGCGGCTTTCGCCGCGGCGATCGGCGCCGCCGCCCTGATCGCCGGCGCGCCGGTCGGCGCGAGCGCGGCGCCGTTCCCGGAGCCGTCCTATCAGCTCGCCACGACGGGCGGCGCACGGCCCGTGCCGGCCTGGTCGCGCTTCTGTGCGGCCAACCCGGCCGAATGTGCGGTGAACCGCAACGAGCCGGAAGTGATCCAGCTCACCCCGGCGATCTGGCAGACGATCGTGAGCGTCAATCGGCAGGTCAACCGGCAGGTCAGGCCGATGACCGACGCCCAGCAATGGGGCGTCGTCGACAGCTGGGAGTTTCCGGAGACCGGCTACGGCGATTGCGAGGATTACCAGCTCTTGAAGCGCGCCCGTCTCGCCGCCGCGGGCATTCCCCGCCGGGCGATGCGCATGACCGTGGTGCTCGACGAGAACAACGAGGGTCACGCCGTCCTCGCCGTGCGCACGGATCACGGAGACCTGATCCTCGACAACAAGCTCGACGCCGTGAAGCCGTGGGCGGCCACCGGCTATACCTACATCAAGCGCGAAGGCGCCATGGATTCGGCCTGGGTTTCCCTGGGCGGCGTGGTCGCCTCTCCCACCACGGTCGCGGCTTCCCGGTGATCGCGCCCGCCGCGCCGGCTCAGTCGAGCCGGCGCAGGCCCGCGGCATAGCGCCGCCAATTGCCGAC
The DNA here is from genome assembly GCF_040111675.1 of Salinarimonas sp. Classification (NCBI taxonomy): domain Bacteria; kingdom Pseudomonadati; phylum Pseudomonadota; class Alphaproteobacteria; order Hyphomicrobiales; family Salinarimonadaceae; genus Salinarimonas; species Salinarimonas sp. Next base: position 2,991,840 of record NZ_CP157794.1, read on the forward strand.
GTAGCGATCGGCGGAGTGCCGGATCCGCAGGACCGCGTTCTCGTCGAGCGTGCGCACGACACGCGCGGGCGCCCCGACGATCAGCGAATTGTCGGGGAAGGTCTTGCCCTCGGTCACGAGCGCGTTGGCGCCGACGAGGCAGTTCTTGCCCAGGACCGCGTTGTTCAGCACCGTCGCGCCCATCCCCACCAGGCTGTTGTCGCCGATGGTGCAGCCGTGGAGGATCGCGTGGTGGCCGATCGTGCAGTGCGCGCCGATGGTCAGCGGCGCGCCGGGATCGGTGTGGCAGACGGCGTGCTCCTGGATGTTCGTCCCCTCGCCCACGTCGATCGGCTCGTTGTCGCCGCGCAGCACGGCGCCGAACCAGATGCCGACGTCGACGCCCAGCCGCACCCGTCCGATCACGTGCGCGTCCGGAGCGATCCAGTAGCGGCCCTCGCCGGGCAGCTCGGGCGTGACGTCGTCGAGGGCGTAGAGCGGCATCTGGAGCGTCCTGTCTCGTGAGCGGGGCTCCGGAGGGAAGCGTCGCGAGCCGCGCGCGTCAAGAGCGGGCGCTCACGCAGCGAGCGCGGCGAGCGCCTTGAGCCGGGGCGAGAGGTTCTCGCATTCGCGCACGAGGAAGGCGAGAAGCGCCTGTTCCGCTGCGGAGAAGCCCGGCCGCGCCTCGATCCGCCCGATCAGCCAGGCGAGCTCCTCGTCGTCGACCCGGTCGGGCGTCAGCGCGACCACGTCGAGCGTCTCCGGCTGGGGATCGGGGTCGCGCGGGGCCAGGCCGAAGGCCTGGGCGGCCATGGACTTGAAGCTCGCGGCGATGCCGGAGCCGAGGCTGCGCCGCTGGTCGAGCCAGGTCTCCCGGCGCAGGGTCTGCATGCGGCTCGGCGCATGCCGGCCCGGCCCGGCGAGGAGATGATTGCCGACGGCGCGGGCGAAGAGGTCGGCGAAGCTCGGGTCGTTCTCCGCCCCGGCCGTGGCGTCTGCGATGTCGAACAGGACGTCCGCCTCCGCGCGGGTGACGTGACCGAAGCCCTCGCTCGAGGCGACGAAGAGGACGCGGCGCAGGGCGTCGACGTCGGCGCGGGTGACGCGGCCCGGCTCGTGCCGCGCGCCGGTGATCGCCTCGCCCTCCCCCGTCAGCACCACGTCGCGGACGAGGCCGAGCGCGAAGGCCGCGAGCCGATCCGGCACCGAGCGGGAGAGCTCCATGACCTTGATCAGCGCGGCGAACTCGCTCGACAGAGCCGGGCGCCCCTCGAGCCGCGCGATCAGCCAGGCGGCCTGCGCCTCCGACAGGTAGCCGCGCGGGATGATCTGGTTGACGAGGAGATCGGCGATCGCCTCGCAGAAGAAGTCGCTCCATTCCCGGCAGCCGCGCTCGCCGACGGCGCGCGCGAGCGCGAACAGGGTCTCGCCTTCGTCGAGCGAGATCGCGTCGTCGTCGCCGTAGAAGCGCCGGCGAAGCGCGCGCACGCCCTCGGGTGTGAGCGGAAGCTCCAGGAGATCGTCGGGACGGGTCGGCTCGGCGCGCGGGAGGGTCATGGGATCGCACAAGCTCCTCGAAACTCGGACGACCCTACCGCAGAGCCTTTAAGCCTTCCTTGAGCCGCGCACGCCCAGCGACCGCCACGAGCGCGAGCCCTGCCGCACCGAGCGGCGCCATCGCCAGGAAGACGAGCCCGCCGGCGGCGTCGTAGACGACCCCGCCGAGCGCCATGGCGCTCGCCATGCCGAGCGCCTGGACGGCGGCGAGGGCGCCCTGCGCCCGGCCGCGCGCGCCCGGCGGAGCGAGCGCGGTCAGCGCCGCCATGGCGCCGAGATGCGTCGCGCCGAAGGTCAGCCCGTGCAGGCTCTGCAGGGCGAAGGTCGCGAGCGGCCCGGGCTCGAGCGCGAGGCCGACGAAGCGAACGACGGCCGCGCCGGCGCCGAGCGCGATCAGGAGAAGGCCCGAGGAGCGCCCGACCGAGCGGCCGACGAAGTAGAACAGCACGATCTCCGTCACCACGCCGACGGCCCAGAGATAGCCAACCGTCGAGCCTGAAAAGCCCAGCGATTTCCAATGGATCGAACCGAAGGCGTAGACGCCGGCATGGCTCGCCTGGACGAGCCCCGCCGCGGCTATGACGAGGAGGAGCGCCCGCGGAAGCCTCGCCGGCGGCGCGCGGCGCTCCGGGCTCGCCCGCTCCTGCGTCAGGGGCGGCGTGGCGAAGGCGATCGCGGCGCCGACGAGGCCGGCCGCGACGAGAGCGACGACGACCGCGTCGAGCGGGGCGATCTCGAGCAGGTAGCCCATCCCCACCGACGTCGCCAGGAAGGCGAGCGAGCCGAAGATGCGCAGGCGGCCGTAATCGAGACGCGGACGCTCGCGCACCTGGTCGGTGAGGACGAGATCGGTCGCGGGCACGATGGGCGACTGCGCCAGGGCCGCGACGACGACGACGAGGGCGATCGACCACGGCCCGGGCGCGAGGAACAGCAGCGCGAAGGCGAGGCCGAGGGAGAGGTGCGCGACGACGAGCAGGCGGCGCGCCGAGACGCCGCGATCCGTCAGCGCGGTGAGCGGCGCGCTCGCCAGCATGCGCACGCAGATCGGCAGGGCGACGACGATCCCGATCGTCGTCGCGTCGAGCCCACGACCCTCGAGCCAGATGGGCAGGAACGGCGCCTGCACGCCGACGCCGGCGAACGCCGCGGCCGACAAGGCGGCGAGCCGCAGGGCCATGCCGGCGTCGCCGCCCTCCCCGCGCGCCTGTCGTCCGATCCCTCGCATGCCGCTCCCGCCTCTGCCGAGCGCGATGCGGCTCGGGGCGCGGGAGACTGCGCGCAAACGCGTGTCCTGTCATCTGCGCACGACGCAGCCCGACTGCGCGCGGCAGGCATCGCGGCATGGGCGCGTGCGGGTCAGGACCCGGACGGCGCCCGCTCCGCAAGCAGGCTCTCCAGGTCGAGGCGGCGGGTGACCATGGCGAGGTTCCCGTCCGCGTCGCGGGGCCAGTCGGCCTCCGGCCGGTCCCAGTAGAGCTCGACGCCGTTGCCGTCCGGGTCGTCGAGATAGAGCGCCTCGCTCACCCCGTGATCCGAGGCGCCCGAGAGCGGGTAGCCGGCGGCGAGGACGCGACGCAGGGCGTCGGCGAGATCGGCGCGGGTGGGATAGAGGATCGCCGTGTGGAACAGGCCCGTCGCCCCGGGCGGCGGCGGACGCCCGCCCTTGCTTTGCCACGTGTTGAGCCCGATGTGGTGATGATAGCCGCCGGCCGACACGAAGGCCGCGTCCGTTCCGTAGCGCTGCGTCGGCGTGAAGCCGAGCACGCCGCAATAGAAGCCGAGCGCGCGCTCGAGGTCGGCGACCTTGAGATGGACGTGCCCGATTCGCGCACCGGGCGCGATGGGGCGGGTGGAGGAGGCCGCATCGGGGGCGGCGGAGCCGGGTTCGTGCGTCATGCGCATAGAATGCTCCCGCCCTTGGCCAGAATCAATTGCGTGGACGCAAGGAACAGAGCGCATCTGCGCGTTCCTCCGGGTTGCGCCGCGAGATGGTGCGGCGCACGCTGCTCGTCAGGAGGCCGCCATGCCGACGCGACCCGTTCCCGTCAAGACCGCTCCGCCGCCCTACCGCCTCGCGATCTTCGATTTCGACGGCACGCTCGCGGACACTCTGCCATGGTTCTCGACGCTGCTCGACGACATCGCGGCGCGGTTCGCCATACCGGCGGCCGCTGGCCTCGACGTCGCGGCGATGCGCGGCCTGTCCGCCCGCGAGATCGTGGCTCACCTGGAGGTGCCGGCCTGGAAGCTGCCGCGCATCGCCGCGCATGTCCATCGACTCGCCGAAGCGGCGGAGATCGCGCTCTTTCCCGGCGTGCCGGAGATGCTGGCCGCTCTCGATGCGCGGGGCGTGCGCCTCGCGGTCGTGAGCTCGAACGGCGAGGTCGCGGTCCGCCGCGCGCTCGGCCCCGCGGCGGCCCGCGTCGAGACCTTCGCCTGCGGCGCCAAGCTGTTCGGCAAGGCGCGCGTCTTCCGCACGCTGGTGAGGCGCGCGGGCGTGCCGCCGCCCCACGTCCTGTGCGTCGGCGACGAGATCCGCGACGGCGAGGCGGCGCACGAGGCGGGCCTCGCCTTCGGCGCGGTGTCCTGGGGATACAACACGCCGGAGGCGTTGGCGCGGGTGGGGCCCGCGCACGTCTTCGGGAGCATCGCCGAGATCGCCGCGGCGCTGGCGCCCGGCGGCGCCTGCGCGCCGGCCTCGTCCGGAGGCGTTCGACCGGTCAATCGAGCGTGAGAACGCTCTCCTTCGACGAGAACAGCTTCACCGAGCGGTTGCGCACCAGCGCGTAGGCGAGCGCCCGAAAGCCCTCGGTCTTGCCGACGAGGCGCCGCGCGCGGTCGGTGTTCGAGCCGCGGATCGCCTCGGCGCCGCCGGCCTCGTAGAGATGGAGCAGCGCCGCGCTCGAGATCAGGGAGAGATGCGTGAAGGCCTGCGGGAAGTTGCCGAGGAAGCCGCCGGTCTTCGGGTCGATCTCCTCGGCATAGAGCCCGACGTCGTTGGCGCGGGCGACGAGCCGCTCGAACAGCTCCCGCGCCTCCTCGCCGCGTCCGACGGCGAGATAGGCCTCCACCAGCCAGAAGCTCGTGATCATGAAGGCGCCCTCCTCGCCCGAAAGCCCGTCCGCGCCGCGATAGCGATAGACGAGATCGCCCACCTTCAGCTCCTCCTCGACCTTGCGCACGGTGGCCTCGTAGATCTCCTTCTCCAGCGGCAGGCCGAGCAGCGGCACCTGAAGGAGCGCGGCGTCGGTCTCGGTGCGGCCGAAGCTCTGGACGAGATGGGGCGGATCGCCCGCGAGCCCCTTCTCGCGGATGGCGGCGAGGATGGCGTCCCGGTTCTCGCGCCAGAGCGGCCGGTCGCCGAGAAGGCGCACGGCGCGGTCCAGCGTGACCCAGGCCATGGCCTTGCCCTGCACGAAGTCGCGCGGATCGCAGCGCATTTCCCACAGGCCCTGGTCGGGCAGATGCCAGGTCAGGCAGACATGGTCCGCGATGGAGGCCATCAGCGCCTTCTCGTCGGGCCCGAGCTCGGCGCCGAGCGCATGGCGCAGCTCGGCCCAGTCGAGCACCTCGCCGAACACGTCGAGCTGGCGCTGCTCGGCGGCGCCGTTGCCGGTGCGCACCGGCCGCGAGCCGTGATAGCCGGCGAGATGCTCGTGGTCGCTTTCCGGCAGGAAGGGCTCGCCGTCGAGCCCGTAGACGATGCGCATGGTCGAGCCCTCGCGCAGGCAGCGCCGCGTGAGGAAGTGCGAGAACCGGGCCGCCTCGCCGCTGTAGCCGAGCGCCGACAGCGCGAAGAGCGCGAAGGTGGCGTCCCGCAGCCAGGAGAAGCGGTAGTCCCAGTTGCGCGCGCCGCCGAGCTCCTCCGGCAGCGACGTCGTCGCCGCCGCGACGAGGGCGCCGGTGGGCGCGTAGGTGAGGCACTTCAGCGCCAGCGCCGATCGGACGACGCATTCGAGGTAGGGGCCCCGGTAGCGCACGTATTCCGTCCATTCCCGCCAATAGGCGCAGGTGACGCGGAACAGGTCCTCGGCCCGCTCGCGCGGGTCGAACAGCGGCATGACGTGGGTGAGCACGGTGGGCACCACCTCGCCTGCGGCGATCTCGTGTCGGATCAGCGCCTCGCCGTCGCGGGTCTCGATGGCGCCGCCGCACCAGAGCATCAGCCCGCCCGCGGCGGCGACGCGGCCCTCCTCCACGACGAGGGCGAGCGGGTCCTTCGAGAAGCCCGGCCCCCGCGGCGAGAAGCGCGAGGTCACCGAGACGCGCCCTTCGGTGCATTCGAGCCGGCGGATCACCCAGCCCGGGGCGTTGAGGGAGACGTAGTCGTGCACGGACGCCTCGCGCGTGCGCCCCACCGGCATGAAGTCCGTGACCTCGAGCACGCCGCTCTCGCAGACGAAGGTGGTGCGCAGCACGTTGGTGCGCTCGAGATAGGCCCGGCGCACCTCGATCACGCCGTCGGGGAGGATCTCCCAGGCGCCCCCGCCGTGATCGCCGCTCTGGCCGCCGTCGAGGAGGCGGAAGAAGGTCGGGTCGTCGTCGAAGCGCAGCAGCGCCAGCCAGTCGATCGCGCCCGTGCGCGACACCAGCGCCGCGCCGTGGCAATCGCCGATGAGCGCGTACTCGGCGATGGGCGGCTGGTCGTAGGGGACGGCTGTGGGGGACACGGGCTCCTCCTCGGTGGCGCGATCGCGTGGACAACGCAGAGGAAGCGCGGCCGTTTCAGGCGAGGCGAATCCCAGGACCCGTCGTCGCGGGCGCTGGTCGTCCCAGGGCCGCTCGCCCATGTCAGCGGGCATGACCCGCATCGCATTCGCCGCCTTCGCGGCGCTCCTCGCCGCTTCGGCTCTCGCCGCGCCGGCCCCCGCCATCGCCCCCGGCGGCCCGCTCGTCGGGACGATCCGCGACGCCCGCACGGGCGCGACGCTCACCTCCGACGCGCTGGCCGACCGGATCGCCGCCGCCGACGTCGTGCTGCTGGGCGAGCGCCACGACAATCCGGACCACCACGCGCTCCAGGCCTGGGCGATCGCGGAGGCGGCGGAGGACGCCGTCGACGGCCGTCTCGTCCTGGAGATGGTCCGCGGGAACGAGGACGCCCCGCTCGCCGACGCGCGGCCGCGGGACGTGCCGAATCTGGGCGAGGCCTTGAGGTGGGAGGCCCGCGGCTGGCCCGACTACGGCATGTACGCCCCGATCCTGTCCGTAGCCCTCGAGGCCGGCTGGGAAGCCGTCGGCGGCGACGCGGCCCGGGCGGAGCTCGCCGATCCGCTCGGCGCCGGCGACGCGGAACGGGCCCGCCTCGGCCTCGACCGCCCGCTGCCGGCGGCCGCCGCCGCGCGGATGGAGCGCGCCATCGTCGAGGGCCATTGCGATCTCCTGCCTGCGGAGGCCGTGCCGGCCTTCGTCGCCGCGCAGCGCCTGCGCGACGCCCGCATGGCCGACGCGCTGCTGGAGGCCGCGGGCCGGCCGGCTGTGCTGATCGCAGGCGCAGGGCATGTCGGCGCCGAGGGCGTTCCCTTCTATCTCGACGCCCGCGCGCCCGGGCGCGACGTGCTCTCGATCGCCTTCGTCGAGGCGCCCGCCGACGCGCGCGACCCCGCCGCCCTCATGGAGACGTTCGGCGACGCGGCGGCGGCCTACGACGTCGTCTGGTTCACCGCGCCGGTGGAGCGCGGGGACGTCTGCGCGGCTTTGCGCGAGCGCTTCGGCGCGGGCGGGCACGGCGGCTGAGGCGCGCGGCCTGTCGTCGCCCCGGGCGAACGTCCCCGCCCCCCGCGCGTTGCCCGCTCCGATCATCGCTCCCCCCCGAAGGAAAGGCGCGAGGCTCCCGGTCTCGCGACGAGACCGCCCGTGCCCGCCGAGACCGCGTCCCCCCGAGATCCCCGATCCCGTCGACGGGCGAAGCGCATCCTGCTGTTCTCCGTCTTCCTCGACGAGCTCGATTTCGGCGTCCTATTGCCGATCCTGCCGATCCTCTTCGCCGACCCGTCCTCGGAGTTCTACCTGCTGGACACGGCCGAGCAGGTGGCGCTCGGCTACGTTCTCCTGGGGCTGCTCCGCGCGACCTACGCGCTGACCCAGTTCGCGGCGGCGCCGGTGCTCGGCCAGCTCGCGGACAGATGGGGCCGGCGCAAGCTCATCCTGCCCTCGGTGGGCGGGTCGACGGCGGCCTACCTGCTGTTCGGGACGGGCGCGCTCCTCGCCTCGATCCCGCTCCTCTTCGTCGCCCGCTTCGTCGACGGCGTCACTGGCGGCAACGTCGCGATCACGCAGTCGACCATGGCCGACCTGACCGACGGCGACAAGCGCGCCAAGGGCTTCGGCTACTATTCGGCGGCGCTCTCGGCCGGCTTCGTGCTCGGGCCGCTGCTGGGCGGCGTCCTGTCCGATCCGGACATCGTGTCCTGGTTCTCGCCCGCGGTGCCCTTCTTCCTGGCGGCCGCGCTCAGCCTCGTGAACATCGCGATCGTGTTCTTCGCGCTGCCGGAGACCCTGGCGGAGCGAAAGGAGGACCGGCTCGACGCCACGCGCGCCTTCGCCAACGTGCGCGACGCCTTCCACGACCGGCCGCGACGCACGCTCTACGTCACCGGGCTCGCCTTCTATCTCGGCTTCGCCTTCTTCACGACCTTCTTCAACGTCTTCCTGATCGAGCGGCTCGATTTCGGCACGACCGACATCGGCCTGTTCTTCACCGCGATCGGGATCGGCTTCGTCCTCGTCGAGACCCTCCTCGTCGAGCGCGTGAAGGAGCGATACGGCGCGGAGCGGGTCGTGCTTGTCGTGCTGTTCGGCGTCGCGGCGACGATCCTCGCGACCACGCTCGTGCAGACGACCTGGCAGCTCTACGCGCTCGTGCCCTTCTTCGCCGTGTTCAACGGCCTCGCCCGGCCGAACCTGACGGCGCTCGTCTCGAAGACGACCGAGGACCGCGACCAGGGCCGGGTACTCGGCATCTACGCCTCGCTGCGGTCTCTGGGCCGCGGCGTGCCGCCGATCCTCGCCGGGCCGCTGGCGGCGGCGACGGCGCCGGTCTGGGCCGTGGGGACCGGCGGCGTGCTCGCCGGGATCGCCGGGGGGATCTACGCGGTCCTGGGCCGGCGCGACGCGAAGCGGGCGGCGCGCGAGGAGGCCGCGTGAGGAGGTTGCGCCTCACGCCCCGCGCTCGAACAGCCGTCCCTTCTCGGTAACCAGCAGGATCGCGAGCGTGGTGAGCCCGAGGACGACGTAGCCCGCGACGAGCGGCAGCACCGTGCCGTCGTAGGCCTGGCCGATGGCGCCGCCCATCAGGGCCGCCATCAGCGTCGTCACCGAGCCGAAGACGGAGGAGGCCGTACCGGCGATGTGGCCCATCGGCTCGAGCGCCAGCGCGTTGAAGTTCGAGAAGATCATGCCGACGAGGAACATCACCCCGCCGAGCAGGATCATCAGGGGCGCCAGCGTGAGCGCCCCCGCCAGCTCCAGCGCGAGCAGGGCGAGCGAGATCGCCGTGAAGGTCGCCACCGCCCCGTGCGAGAGCCGGCGCATGCCGAGCCGGCCGACGAGGCGGGAATTGATCAGCGACGACAGCGACATCGACAGCGCCATCGCCGCGAAGGCGAGCGGGAACAGCGCGCCGAGGCCGTAGAGCTCGGCGAAGATCTGCTCGGCCGAGACGATGAAGCCGAACATCGCCCCGAACATGGTCCCGCCGGCGAGGGCGTAGCCCAGCGTCTGGCGCGTGGCGAACACCTCGCGGAAGGCGGCGGCGAGGGCGCGCGGGCCGACCGAACGCCGCCGCTCGGGCGCGAGCGTCTCCGGCAGGCGCGTCGCGGTCCACAGCAGCATGCCGAGCCCGTAGAGGGCGAGGAGGCCGAAGATGGCGCGCCAGGGCGCGACGAGCACGATCGCCTGGCCGATGGCCGGCGCGATCACCGGCACGACGAGGAAGAACATCATGGCGAGCGAGAGCACGCTCGCCATCCGCCGTCCGCCGTAGCAGTCGCGCACGATCGAGATCGTCACGACCCGCGGGGCGGCCGAGGCGAGGCCCTGGACGAAGCGCCCCAGAAGCAGCGCCTCGAAGGTCGGCGCGAGCGTGCACAGCAGGGCCGCCGCAACGTAGAACAGGAGGCCCGCGATCAGCACCGCGCGCCGGCCGAAGCGGTCCGAGACCGAGCCGATCAGGAACTGGCCGATGGCGAAGCCGAGGAGGTAGACGGGCAGGATCGCCTGCCGGTCGTTCGGGTCGGCGACGCCGAGCGCCGCGCCGATGTCCTGGAGCGCCGGCAGCATCACGTCGATGGCGAGCGCATTGAGCGCCATCAGCGCGGCGACCATGGCGACGAACTCGCCGAACCGCATCGGCGCATGCCGCGCGGCGTCGTCCGGCGCCGCCACGGGGGCGTGCGCCGCCGCGCGGGAGGCGGGCGAGGCGGTGTCGTTCATGGCGGTCTCGACCTTCGGGTGCTTCTTGTGCGCCCCCGCGCCCGCGCGAGCAAGCCGGGCGCGCGCATGGCAGGGGCGCGGAACCTTCCCCAAGCGCGCGCCCCCGCCCCGGCCTTCGGCAGGACGGTCGCGACCCGAGGTGTCGTGCGCCGACGGTCTCCCCTCGCCCTTGTGGCGAGGGGCCGGGGGTGTGGGTCGTGCAGAACTGTCTCGAGGGTAGCGACGCACACATCCCGCACGATAGCATCGACGAGGGCTCGCGCTGCACGGCGACCCACCTCCGTCGGCTTCGCCGACACCTCCTCCACAAGGGAGGAGGAAAAGCGCGCGCCGACGTCTCGTCCTTCCTCTCCCCGCCACCGATGCCGAGTCCCGGAGGCCCGGGAGGTGCGCGTCTATGGCACGAACAGCTCCACCACGAGCATGATCGCGATGAAGAACCCGAGCGCCTTCGCCACGGCGGCGACGCGCTCGGACATGGAGCGCTCCACGCCGGCGACCACCCTCGGGGTGAGGTCGATGACGAAGCGCCGGGCGAAGGCGAAGCGCTTCGTCTGGTCGGGATAGGCGTGGGCCGGCTGGAACAGCGCGACGTCGTGATAGCGCATCGGCCCGACCAGGATCATCCCCGCCGCGAAGCCGCCGACATGCGCCCACCAGGCGACCATCGCACCCGTGTCGCCGGAGAGCGCCATCATCAGGTTCAGCGCGATCATGAAGCCGACGAAGAGCCCCGCCGGCAGCGCCACCGGCACGCGGAAGCCGACGAGGACGAAGATCTTCGCGCGCGGGTGCAGCATCAGGTAGGCGCCCATCACCCCCGACACCGCCCCGCTCGCGCCGACGACCGGGATGCCGGGGTCGCCGGTGAGGAACGCCTCCGCGAGGCCGCCGGCGGCGCCGGCGAGGAGGAAGAAGACGAGGTAGCGCACGTGCCCCAAAGCGTCCTCGACATTGTCGCCGAAGACCCAGAGCGTGACCATGTTGCCGAGGAGGTGGAGAAAGCCCGCGTGCAGGAAGGTGTAGGTGAACAGCGTCGCCCAGCCGGGCACGCTCCCCGTCTGCGGCCCGAGCCCGCCCGCGCCGACGATCTGCGCCGGCAGCAGCGCGTACTCGATGGCCGTCTCCGGGACGAGGAAGAAGGCGATCACGCAAGCGGCGATCAGCGCGTGATTGACGTAGGCGCTGCGGACGTGCCGCAGCGGATTGTCGTCGCCGATGGCGATCATGGGGGGCTCCCGAGGCGGGGTGACGCTGCGGGAGCTTGGCGGAGAGCGGGGCGGATGGGAAGGGGGCGCGTCACGCCCCCCGCCCCGTGCCTGCTCACCCCGCCAGCGCCTGATCCAGGTCCGCGATCAGGTCCTCCGGATCCTCGATGCCGACCGAGAGGCGCACCACCTCCGGGCCCGCGCCGGCGGCGACGCGCTGCTCGTCGGTGAGCTGGCGGTGGGTGGTCGAGGCCGGGTGGATCACCAGCGAGCGGGTGTCGCCGATATTCGCGAGATGCGAGAACAGCTGCAGCTTCGAGACGAGCGCCACGCCCGCGTCGTAGCCGCCTTTCAGGCCGAAGGTGAAGACGGCGCCAGCGCCCTTCGGCGTATAGCGCTCGGCCAGCGCGTTGTACTTGTCGCCCGGCAGCCCCGGATAGGACACCCACTCCACCGCCGGATGCTCCGAGAGCCAGCGCGCCACGGTGAGCGCGTTGTCGCAATGGCGCTGCATGCGCAGCGGCAGCGTCTCGATGCCCTGCAGGATCATGAAGGCGTTGAAGGGCGAGAGCGCCGGGCCGAGGTCGCGCAGGCCGAGAACCCGCACGGCGATGGCGAAGGCGAAGTTGCCGAAGGTCTCGCCGAGCACCATGCCGCCGTATTCTGGGCGGGGCTTCGAGAGCATCGGGTAGCGCTCGTCGCCCGCCCAGTCGAACGTGCCCGCGTCGACGATGACGCCGCCGATCGAGTTGCCGTGGCCGCCGAGGAACTTCGTCGCCGAATGGATGACGATGTCCGCCCCGTGCTCGATGGGGCGGCAGAGATAGGGCGTCGCCATGGTCGAATCGACGATGAGCGGCAGCTTGTGCTTCCTGGCGATGGCCGAGATCGCGGCGATGTCGACGATGACGCCGCCGGGATTGGCGATCGATTCGATGAAGATCGCCTTGGTGCGCTCGTTGATCTCGGCCTCGAAGCTCGCCGGATCCTCGGTGTCGGCCCAGCGTACCGTCCAGCCGAAGTTCTTGTAGGAATGGTTGAACTGGTTGATCGAGCCGCCGTAGAGCTTCTTGGCGGCGACGAACTCGTCGCCCGGCTGCATCAGGGCGTGCATGGTCAGGAACTCGGCCGCATGGCCGGACGCGACCGCGAGCGCGGCGGTGCCGCCCTCGAGCGCGGCGACGCGCTCCTCGAGCACCGCGCAGGTCGGGTTGCCGATGCGCGAGTAGATGTTGCCGAAGGCCTGGAGGCCGAACAGCGAGGCGGCGTGGTCGACGTCGTCGAAGACGAACGAGGTCGTCTGGTAGATCGGCGTCGCGCGAGCCCCGGTCGTCGGATCCGGCGTGGCCCCGGCGTGGATGGCGAGCGTGTTGAACCCGGGCGTGCGGTCGGTCATCGCGGCGTTCCCTCGGTGGCGTCTGTACGGAAGAACGATCGTTCTTTTAAGAGAACGGAGGGGGCGCGTCAATGGCCTCGCACAGACCTTGCGCTCCACGCAAACGCCCACGGTGCAAGCGGCTGCGAGGCGGCTCGTGCGGGCGCGGAGACACATTCGGTTTGCCGAACGCGACCGCGCGTGTTTCCCGCCCCCTTCCTTGAAAGCGCGCGCGAAAGGGTGCAATACCGTCGCGCCGGTCGGGAAGAAGGACATCGTTCGATGAAAGAGCCGCTGCGGGTGGGGATCGCCGGGTTGGGCACCGTCGGGGCGAGCGTCGCGCGGCTGATCGCGCGCAACGCCGAGAGCCTCGCGACGCGCGCCGGCCGGCCGATCGCGCTCACCGCCGTCTGCGCCCGCGACCGCAGCCGCGACCGCGGGCTCGATCTCGCGCACGCCGCCTGGCACGACGACGCGTCCGCGCTCGCGCGGGACCCGGACGTCGATTGCGTGGTCGAGCTGATCGGCGGCGACGAGGGGCCCGCCCGCGCGCTCGTCGAGGCGGCGCTCTCCGCCGGCAAGCACGTCGTCACCGCCAACAAGGCGCTGCTCGCCAAGCACGGGCTCGCCCTCGCCCGCCTGGCCGAGGAGAACGGCGTCGCGCTCGCCTTCGAGGCGTCCGCCGCCGGCGGCGTGCCGGTGGTCAAGACCCTGCGCGAGGCGCTCTCCGGCAACCGGGTCTCCCGCGTGTCGGGCATCCTCAACGGCACCTGCAACTACATCCTCTCGCGCATGGAGGCGGAGGGGCTCTCCTTCGCGGCATGCCTCGCCGACGCACAGCGCCTCGGCTACGCGGAGGCCGACCCGACCTTCGACGTCGAGGGCTACGACGCGGCCCACAAGCTCGCCATCCTCACGAGCCTCGCCTTCGGCGTCGCGCTCGACCCGGAGGCGATCTACGTCGAGGGCATCTCCAAGATCGCGCCCATCGACATCGCCATGGCGGACGAGCTCGGCTACCGGATCAAGCTGCTCGGCGTCGCGGAGCGGACGAAGACCGGCATCGAGCAGCGCGTCCACCCGACCATGGTGCCCAAGACCGCCTCGCTCGCGCAGGTGATGGGCGTGCTCAACGCCGTCGCCATCGACGCGGACGCAGTGGGCGAGCTCAGCCTGATCGGTCCGGGCGCCGGCGGAGACGCCACCGCCTCCGCCGTGATCGGCGACATCTGCGACGTGGCGGTCGGCGCGACGCGCCCCGCCTTCGGCGTTCCGGCCGCGCGGCTGGAGAGGCCGCAGCGCGCGCCGATGCAGCGCCACGAGGGCGGCTACTACATCCGCCTCTCGGTGTTCGATCGTCCCGGTTCCGCCGCGGGCATCGCCACCCGCATGGCCCAGGCCGACATCTCGCTCGAGAGCATCATCCAGCACCGCGCCCGCACCGCCGACGTCGACCCGACCGGCCGCTCCGGCGCGCCGGTGCCCGTGGTGCTCATCACCTACGCGACGACCGAATCCGCGATCCGCGAGGCGCTGGCGCGCATCGACGCCGACGGGCACGTCGCAGAGCCGCCGCAGGTGATCCGGATCGAGCGCGAGTGAGCGCCGTTGTCGTCATGGCCGGGCGTCCCGCGCCCGCGTCGAGGCTCAGAAGGAGGTCCGGTTCATGAAGCCGCCGTCACACATCGTCCCGAACGTCTTCATCGAGCGCATCCTGACGCTCGAGCTCGTGCGCGTCACCGAGCGCGCCGCCGTGTCCGCGGCGCGCCTGCGCGGTCGCGGCGACGAGAAGGCGGCGGACCAGGCGGCGGTCGACGCCATGCGCCGCGAGCTCAACAGACTCGGCATCGACGGCACCGTCGTCATCGGCGAGGGCGAGCGCGACAAGGCGCCGATGCTCTTCATCGGCGAGCGCGTCGGCAACGGCACCGGCCCGAAGGTGGACATCGCCGTCGACCCGCTGGAGGGCACGACGCTCTGCGCCAAGGACATGCCGGGCTCCATCGCCGTGATGGCGATGGCCGAGGGCGGCACGCTGCTCGCCGCGCCCGATGTCTACATGAACAAGATCGCGGTGGGCCCGGGCTATTCCGCCGGCGTCGTCGACCTCGACGCGACGCCCACCGAGAACATCCGCTCTCTCGCCAAGGCGAAGGGCGTCACCCCCGCCGAGATCACCGCGCTGATCCTCGACCGCCCGCGCCACCACGATCTCATCGCCGAGGTGCGCGCCACCGGCGCCGCGGTGCGGCTGATCTCCGACGGCGACATCGCCGGCGTGATCTACACGACCCAGCCCGAGAAGACCGGCATCGACATCTATCTCGGCATCGGCGCGGCGCCCGAGGGCGTGATCGCGGCTGGCGCGCTGCGCTGCATCGGCGGCCAGATGCAGGGCCGCCTCGTCCTCGATACCGAGGAGAAGCGCGAGCGCGCCTACGGCATGGGCGTGAAGGACCCCAACAAGAAGTACGACGTCACCGAGCTCGCCTCCGGCGACGTGATCGTGGCCGCCACCGGCGTCACCGACTCGGCGCTGACCATGGGCGTGAAGTTCGGCCCCGAGGTGATCGAGACCGAGACGGTGGTCTACCGCTCGGCGACGGGCACCGTGCGCAAGATCGCGGCCGAGCACCGCGAATGGGCGAAGTTCCACCTGGATTGATCAGGTCGGCCGAGGCGGGCGCCCTGCCCGCCTCCCCCGAACGGCGCCCCTTCACCCCAGCACCTCCTTCACCGCGCCCGCCGCCGCGGCGACGATCGTGTCGGCCTCCGCATTCGTCAGGCACAGCGGCGGGGCGAAGCCGAGGATGTCGCCCTGGGGCATGGCGCGGCCGATGACGCCGCGCGCCGCCAAGGTCGCGGCGACCTTCGGGCCGACCTTGGCCTCGGCGTCGAAGAAGACGCGCTTGCCCTTGTCCGCCACGAACTCGACAGCCGCGAGCAGGCCGTCGCCGCGCACCTCGCCGACATGCTCGTGGCCCGCGAGCGCGTCCGCCAACGCGCCGCGGAAATAGGCGCCGACCTCGCGGGCGTTGTCGACGAGGCCGAGCGTGTCGATCAGCTCCAGGTTGGCGACGCCCGCCGCGGCGCAGAGCGGATGGGCGGAATAGGTCCAGCCGTGGCCGATGGGTCCGAGCGCGTCCGAGCCCTGGACCAGGACCTCCCACATGTCCTTCGCCACGATCGAGCCGGAGAGCGGCGCGTAGGCCGAGGTCAGCCCCTTGGCGATCGTGATGAGGTCCGGGCGCATGCCGTAATGCTCCGAGCCGAACATGGTGCCGAGCCGGCCGAAGCCGGTCACCACCTCGTCGGCGATGAGCAGGATGTCGTGGCGCGCGAGCACCGCCTGGATCTTCTCCCAGTAGCCCGTCGGCGGCGGCACGATGCCGCCGGTGCCGAGAAGCGGCTCGCCGATGAAGGCGGCGATCGTCTCGGGCCCCTCGCGCTCGATCAGCGCCTCGAGCTCGGCGGCGCAGAAGTCGGAGAAGTCCTCCTGCGACATGTCGAGGTCCGGGCGGCGGAAATAATAGGGCGCCTGCGTGTGCAGGATGGGGGCACGCGGCAGGTCGAAGGCGTCGTGGAAGAGCGAAAGCCCGGTGAGCGAGCCGGTCATCACGCCCGAGCCGTGATAGCCGCGCCAGCGCGAGACGATCTTCTTCTTCTCCGGGCGCCCGAGCACGTTGTTGTAATACCAGACGAGCTTGATGTTGGTCTCGTTCGCGTCCGAGCCGGAGAGGCCGAAATAGACCCGGCTCATGGGCTCCGGCGCGCGCTCGACGATCATCTTGGCGAGCCGGATCGCCACCTCCGAGCCGTGGCCGACATAGGCGTGGTAATAGGCCAGCTCGTGCGCCTGCCGCGAGATCGCCTCGGCGATCTCGGTGCGGCCGTAGCCGACATTGACGCAGTAGAGACCCGCGAAGGCGTCGAGCGAGCGCCGGCCGTCGCGATCGACGATGGTGCAGCCCTCGCCACCGGTGACGATCCGCGTCGGGCTCTCGCCGCGGGCGTGCTGGCCCATATGGGTCGAGGGATGGAAGAAGTGGTCGCGGTCCCAGGCGGTGAGCTGGTTGTCGTGTGCGTTCATGGGGATGTCTCCTGGCAGGTCCGGGCCGCGGCGCCTCAGGCGAGGTCGAGGCAGGCGTACTTGAGCGTGGTGAATTCCTCGAGCCCGGCGCGGGCGCCCTCGCGCCCGAGGCCGGACTGCTTGACGCCGCCGAAGGGGATGGGGGCGCCGGTGATCTTCACGCGGTTGATCGCCACCATGCCGAAGCGCAGCCGCTTCGTGAGGCGCAAAGCCCGGCCGAGGTCCCGGGTGACGACATAGGCGACGAGGCCGTACTCGGTGGCGTTGGCGCGGGCGACGACCTCGTCCTCGCTCTCGAACGGCGTCACGGCGGCGACGGGGCCGAAGGTCTCCTCGCGCATGATCAGCGCGTCGTCGGGCACGTCGGCGAGAAGCGTCGGAGCGACGAAGCAGCCGCCGCGCGGATGCGGCGCGCCGCCGACGAGGACCCGCGCACCGCGCGCTCGCGCGTCCGCGACCTGCGCGGCGATCTTCGCCACCGCCCGCTCGTGCATCATCGGCCCGATCGCGACGTCGGGCTCGAGGCCGTCCCCGACGCGCAGGGCGGCGATCCGCTCCGCGAAGCGGGCGAGGAAGGCGTCGTAGAGGCGCGCGTGGACGTAGATGCGGTTCGCGGCGAGGCAGTCCTGGCCGGAGGTCGCGAACTTGGCGTCCAGGGCGATTTCGACGGCGCGGTCGAGATCGGCGTCCTCGAACACGACGAGCGGCGCATGGCCGCCGAGCTCCATGACGAGGTGCTTCATCGTCGGCGCGCAGCGCGCGGCGACGAGACGGCCGATCTCGGTGGACCCGGTGAAGCTGAGCGCGCCGACCCGAACATCGTCGGCGAGCGCGCCGACGATCGTCTCGGCGTCGCCGGTGACGACGTTGAGGACGCCCGCCGGCAGGCCCGCGCGCTCGGCGAGCTCGGCGAGCGCAAGCGCCGAGAACGGCGTGTGGTGCGAGGGATGCGCGACGACCGTGCAGCCGGCCGCGAGGGCCGCTGCGGCCTTTCGGGTGAGCATGGCGGAGGGGAAGTTCCAGGGCGTGATCAGCGCGGCGACGCCGATCGGCTCGCGGGTGACGAGGCTCTGCGCGCCCGGCAGATGGCTCGCCGATGTCTCGGCGCCGACGCGCGTCGCCTCCTCGGCATACCAGGCGACGAAGGAGGCCCCGTAGGCGATCTCGCCCCGGGCCTCGGCCAGAGGCTTGCCCTGCTCGAGCGTCATCAGCAGCGCGAGGTCCTCCGCGGCGGCGAGGATCGCGGCGTGCCAGGCGCGAAGACGCTCGGCGCGCTCCTGCGGCAGGAGCGCCGCCCAGCCGGCCTGCGCGCGCGCGGCCGCGTCGACGGCGCGCGCGGTCTCGTGCGCATCGAGGGCCGTCACCCAGCCGAGCCCGGCGCCGCTCGCCGGATCGGTGACGGCGAAACCGGCGCCGGCCTCCCCCGCGACCCAGCGGCCGTCGACATAGGAGAGCTCGCGCAGGAGCCGCTTGTCGGCGAGACGCGCGAGCGCGGGATGGCGATCGGGGCGCGAGACGTGCGCGGTCATGGGCGGGCCTCCAGCGAAACGACGTTGCGGAAGGCTACGCCGCGCGCGCGGAGAGGGAGGCCTTTTTCCGCGGCGACGGCGGAGACTTGGTCCGTCCGAGGCGCGGGCGGGAGAGATTCTCTCCGGGCGCCCGGCGCGGCGGGCGGGCCGCGCCCGGGCTCTGCCGACAGGAACCAGCGGCGTCACCCGCTCGTCCTCCTCCCTCGCGGAGCGTGCTCGGTCAACGCGATGGCGGGCCTCAGATGTCGAGATCGATCGTCTCGGCGAAGGCGGCGCGCTCGGAGATGAAGGCGAAGCGCGCTTCCGGCTTGTTGCCCATCAGCCGCTCGATGGCGTCCGACGTCGCCTCGCGGTCGTCGGCGACGATGGCGACGCGCAGGAGCCGGCGCTTGTCCGGATGCATCGTCGTCTCCTTGAGCTGCGCCGGCATCATCTCGCCCAGGCCCTTGAAGCGGCTCACCTCCACCTTGGCGTTGGCCTTGAACGCGCTCTTCGTCAGCCGCTCGCGCTCGGCCTCGTCGGCGGCGTAGACCGACTTCGCGCCGTGGGTGAGCTTGTAGAGCGGCGGGACCGCCAGATAGAGATGGCCGTTGTCGATCAGCCGCGGCATCTGCCGGTAGAAGAAGGTGATCAGCAGCGAGGCGATGTGGGCGCCGTCGACGTCGGCGTCCGTCATGATGACGACCTTCTCGTAGCGCAGGTCGTCGTCGCGATAATTCGCCCCGGTGCCGCAGCCTAGCGCCTGGATCAGGTCGGCGAGCTGCTGGTTCGCCGCGAGCTTGTCGCGCCCGGCGGAAGCCACGTTGAGGATCTTGCCGCGCAGCGGCAGCACCGCCTGGGTCTGCCGGTCGCGGGCCTGCTTGGCCGAGCCGCCGGCCGAATCGCCCTCGACGATGAAGAGCTCCGAGCCCGCCGCCCCCGCCCGGGTGCAGTCGGCGAGCTTGCCCGGAAGCCGCAGCTTGCGCGTCGCGGACTTGCGGGCGACCTCCTTCTCCTGGCGCCGCCGCAGCCTCTCCTCGGCGCGGTCGACGACCCAGTCGAGGAGCTTGCCGGCCTGCGCGGGAGAGGCGGCGAGCCAATGGTCGAAGGCGTCGCGCACCGCGCTCTCGACGATGCGCGAGGCCTCGAGCGTCGCGAGCTTGTCCTTGGTCTGCCCCTGGAACTCGGGCTCGCGGATGAAGACCGAGAGCATGGCGGCGCAGGTGACCATGACGTCGTCCGCCGTCACCGCGCTCATGCGCTTCGTCTGGTTGACGCGCTCGGCGTGCTCGCGCAGGCCCCGCAGCAGCGCGATGCGCAACCCGGACTCGTGCGTGCCGCCCTCCGGCGTCGGGATCGTGTTGCAATAGGAGGAGGAGAAGCCGTCCTCGCCGGTGGCGAGCCAGGCCACCGCCCATTCGAGCGAGCCGTGGCCGCCGGGTCTCGAGACCTTTCCGGCGAAAATCTGGTCGACGACCAGGTCCTTGCCCTCGATCTCGGCCTGAAGATAGTCCCTCAAGCCGTTGGGAAACTTGAACGTCGCCTCCTCGGTGAAGCCTTCCCCCGGCACCACCAGCGAGGCGTCGCAACGCCAGCGGATCTCGACGCCGCCGAAGAGGTAGGACTTGGAGCGCGCCATCTTGAACAGGCGCAGCGGCGAGAACTTCACCTGCGGGCCGAAGATCTCCGGGTCCGGCTTGAAGCGCACTCGCGTTCCGCGGCGGTTGTGCACCCGGCCGACCGTCTCCAGCGGGCCGAGCGGCAGGCCGCGGGAATAGACCTGGCGGTAGAGCGTCTGCCCGCGGGCGACCTCGACCTCGAGCCGCTCGGAGAGCGCGTTGACCACCGAGACGCCGACCCCGTGCAGGCCGCCGGAGGTCTCGTAGACCTTCGAATCGAACTTGCCGCCCGCATGCAGCGTGGTGAGGATCACCTCGAGCGCGGACTTGCCGGGGAACTTGGGGTGCGGGTCCACCGGGATGCCGCGGCCGTTGTCGGTGACGGTGAGGAAGCCGTCGGCGCCGAGCTCCACCTCGATGAAGCTCGCATGGCCCGCCACGGCCTCGTCCATGGAGTTGTCGATCACCTCGGCGAAGAGATGGTGGAGCGCCTTCTCGTCGGTGCCGCCGATATACATGCCGGGGCGCCGGCGCACGGGCTCGAGCCCCTCCAGCACCTCGATGGCGGAGGCGTCGTAGCCGGCCTCCCCGATCGCGCCGGTCGCCTTCTCCGCCGCGCGCGCGCCGCGCTTGGCCGGCGCCTGCTGCTGCGCCTCCAGCTTGCGCGCCGCACCGCCTTCGAAGAGATCGTCCCCGTTCGCCATGCCCACTCCGTCCCGACCGACCCGAATCGCACCCCGCCCGCAAACGGGACGCCACCCGCCTCTATACGAGAACAAATCACAAACCGCAAAAGCCGAATGCGCGCCGGGCGCTCTCGCCACGGGTTCTCCACAGATAGGGCGGGAACGCCGGGATCGCATCCGGCGTTCGGGCTGCGCTTCCACATGGAGGAAGCGTGATTGGGAGTATCCCCCGATGAAGCGTCATTCGTTCACCACCGCCTGCGCGCTCTCCGCGCTCCTCCTCGCGGGGCCCGCGCTGGCGCAGTCCGGCACGTCCGGCGCGTCCGACCAGCCGTCCTCCGCGACGGAGACGATGCAGGTGATGCCGCCGGCTCCCGAGGGGAGCACGACCGGCCAGGCGCAGACCGGCGAGCCGGCCGGCGAGCCGCAGCCGATCCAGGCCGAGACCGACACCACGTCCGAGCCGGTCGAGGTCCAGGTCGAGACCGTCGAGGCCGACACGCAACCCATGGGCGGCGACGTCGAGCTCCAGGGAGGCTTCATCGCCCGCCAGGGCCAGAACCACCTCATGGCCTCCGAGCTGATGGACGCCGAGGTGCGCACCGCCGGCGACGAGGATCTCGGCTCGGTGGAGGACATGCTCGTCACCGCCGACGGGCGGATCCTCGGCGTCGTCGTGGGGGTCGGCGGCTTTCTCGGCATCGGCGAGAAGCGCGTCGCGATCCCCAGCGAGGCGATCGAGGTGATCTTCGAGGGCGAGGCCGAGGCGACCGAGGAAGCCGGCGCGACGCAGCCGCCCGCCGCGCAGACCGGCCGGGGCCTCGCCATGACCGGCGGGACCGACATCCGGCACATCCTCGTCGACTATACACGCGAGGAGCTCCAGCAGGCCCCGGACTTCGCCCGCCTCGACCAGCAGGGCCGGGCCGAGGGTCAGGCGGAGACCGAAGCCGAGGTCGAGACCCCGACGCAGCCCGTCGAGGCCACCGGCGCCACGCCGCCGCCTGCCGAGGACGACACGGCCCCCGCCCAGCCGCAGTGACGCTCGGGAGAGGAAGGGGCGCGGTCGCGAGGAGGCATCCCCTCGTGCACCGCGCCTTCCCCTCGCCGGCGGCGGATCGGGCCGTCGCCCCTCCTCATCTGAGCGTCCACAGGAGCGCCAGACCACCGGCATAGGCTGCGAGCACCGCCCAGCTGTCCACACCGAGCCGGGCGAGCTTGCGGTCCGCGCGCTCGATGAGGCCGGCGGCGTAGATCAGCGTCAGGACCGCGCCGAGCAGCGCCGCGACGACGGAGAAGGCGCCGACCTCGGCCAGGGCCGGACCCTCGCGATAGGCGAGATCGACCACGAAGACGAGGCCGACATCGAAGATGTTGGTGCCGAAGATGTCGCCCATGGCCATGCGGTAGCGACCGCGCCGCACGGCCCCGTACAGGGTCGAGACCTCCGGCAGGGACGTTGCGAGGGAGACGAGGACGAGGCCGACATAGGCCTCGCCGATCCCGGTCTGCTCGGCGAGGACGTCGCCCGCGCGTGCGAGCAGATAGCCCGCGACGACGAGGATCGGCGCGAGCAGTCCCACCATTGCGACGGGCGCGGGAAGGCCGTGCGTGCCCTTGCGCCGGGCGCGCCGACCGCCGTCGGCGGGCAGCTCGCGCCCGTGGCTGCGCGAGACGATCACCAAGAAGACGATCCCCGCCGCGAAGGTCGCCGCGCTCCAGGCGCCGACGCCCATCACGGCCACCTCCCCCGCGGCGATCCCGCCGGCGAGGAGCGCGAGGAGCGCCGCGCAGAGCACCGGCTGCAGCAGCAGGCTCGGCCGCGCCGCCTCGCCGGTGATGGCGCGCCCGCCGACCAGCGCGTCCGCGAAGGCGATGAGCACCACCTGCATCGCCACGCCGCCGAGCAGGTTGTTGATCGCGAGCGACGCTTCACCCGAGAGCCCGGCCGACACCGAGACGGCGATCTCCGGCAGCGAGGTGACGGCGCCGAGCAGCAGCATGCCCACCAGGGCCTGGCCGAGCCCGTATTCCTCGGCGATGGCGTCCGCGGCGCCGGCGAGCCGCGTGCCGGCGAGCCAGACGACGGCCGCCGCGGCGGCGAACACGAGTGCGACGAGCCAGAGAGGCAGGGCGGCGAGGTCGACGGGCATGCAGCGGAAGCGCTCCGGAAATGCGGCGGGAGGGGCTCCCGCGACAACGACCGAAGGGTTAAGCTGATCCCGCCGGACGCGAACCGATCGCCCGGCGGCGGGTTGCCACCCCGCCGCGGCCCCTCCCGCGCCGCACCACGAAAGCGACCCGATGACCGTGAGCGCGTTCTCCTCCCTCGCCCGCCTCCAGCGGCTCTCCCTCGATCCCTGGCTCGACCTCTGGATGGCGAGCGCGCGGCTCGGCTTCGAGGCGCAGGCGGTGATCGGGCTGCGGCTCGTGGGGCTCGCCACCGGCGCCGTTCCCGCGCAGGAGACGCACCTCCTCGTGCCCGAGAAGCTCGCGGCGCTCGCCGATGCACAATACCTCGTCGCCCGCGCCGCCTTGACCGGCCGGGGCTCGACTGCCGCGGAGGACGTCGTGCGCCTCTATCGCCGGCGCGTGCGCGCGAACCGCAGGCGGCTGACACGGGCGGCGTGAGGTCCCGGTCGACGCGGCGGGCGGCGGCGTCGGGCGGCGGCGTCGGAAACGGCGAAAGCCGCCGGCGCAAGGCGCCGACGGCTCGCTATCGTCTCGCTCGATGTCATGGCGGATGCTTTCGGACGGTTCGGGCGCAGGCCCGGTCCGTCGCGCCGCGCCGGCTCAGGCGGTGGCGGCGTCGGACCCCGCCATCGCCTTGGCCTGCCCGACCCAGTCCTCGCGCTCGATCCGCCCCGGAAAGGCGAGATAGGCGCCGACCCATCGCACCTGGGCGTCGTCCCAGGCGGCGATCTGGTCGAGATGATAGACGCCCAGCGCGTTGAGCTTCTTCTCGTTGGTGGGCCCGATGCCGTTGATGCGCTTGAGGTCGTCCGGCTCGCCACGGGGCGCGGCGAGCGCGGGCGGCCGCGAGCCGACGGCGTCGGCCTTCTCCTCCGGCGCGGCGTCGGCCGCGACGGCTTTCGCTTCGGACGCGACCGCCACGCCGGCCGTCGGGGTAGTCGCGTCGTTGGCCGGTTCGTCGTTGGCCGGCTCGCCCGGGCCGGCGAAAGCCGGCTCGGCCGGCGCCGCGGGAGCGGGCGCCGGAGCTGAGACCGGAGGCGCCACCGGCGCCCCGCCCTCCCGCCGCACCGGGTCGAAGGCGTGGACGGCGGCCGGGCTCTCCGGCCCGCCCTCCGTCTCCGGCCCGGCGAGAACGTAGGTCCCGAGCGCGCGGGCCGGCCCGCCGCCCTCCCGGGAGACGTCGCGCCACATCATGTAGTCGACGACGCCCACCGTGACGCCGCCCATGACGAGGACGAGCAGCCCCGCGCCGAGATCGCCGAGCCCCGCGACGATGCTCGCCGCCGCGACGTAGCCCAGCATGGCGAAGACCGCGGCCGCCGCTCCCTTCGGGAGCTTTCCTCCGCTCTCGACGATGGTCATGATCATGCCGCGGTCCCCTTCGTCACTGGCTGGTGGCGGGCGCGTCGGCGCTGGCCGGCGTCATCTCCATGGGCGGGTCCTGGAGCTCGGGCGGCCCGAAGGTCGTGAGCTCGGGGTGGGCCTCGATCATGGAGTAGCCGTACATCGGCTTGTAGGCGCCCTGGTGGCAGGTGGTGCAGTTGATCTTGGGCGCGTCTCCGCCGGGCCCCATCCGGTCGGCCGGATATTCCGGACCGAGCGGGACGAGGTATTCCTGGTTCATCGCCTGGGTCATCCGGATCATGTGCCAGGCCGTGGTGCGCTGCGGCGGGCTCTGCTCCCAGTCGCCGAACGAGCGGCTGTTGTGGCAGTAGGTGCAGTTCACGCCGAGCGACTGCGACATGTGCATCATGAGGCTGTAGGTCCACTCCGTCTGCTTGATGGAGGTGCGGTTGCCCGTCGGCAGCGCCGTCTCGCCCGCGACCCGGATCTCCTCCGGGCCTTCGGCGAGGTAGGTCACCAGCGGATCGAACGGCAGGGAGGACAGGCCGGCCGTCTCGGAGGGCAGGTTCTGCTCCGCCGGATTGCCGACGAGGCCGGTCCCGCGCCACTGGCCCGGATCCTCGAACCAGACGTATTCCGGAACGTTCTGGCCGCGATGGCAGGTGTAGCAGGTCACGCCCGTGGGCATGACGTGCTCGTTCCAGGTCTCGTTGATGTCCATCGTCATCTGGATCATGCGACGGGCCACGCGCTTGGTGTAGAGGCTGTCGGACGACAGCTCCTCGCCTTCGGCGTGGCAGTAGGCGCATTGCTGCTCCGGCGCGACCCAGTTCGAGATGGACAGCATCAGCCGGTTGAAGTCGCTGACGTCGAGATGGCCGAGGACCTGGACGTTCTCGTAGATCTCGGAGGCCAGGATGCCGGCGGGCTCGATCGGCGGCTCGGGCTCGGGGAACTCGGTCTCGGCGACCTGGTTCGCGAGCGCGACCTGGTTGTAGACCTGCACCATCCCGTTGCCGCGATAGCCGGTCTGGACCGACTCGGTGTCCGGCCATTCGAAGGTGGAGACGATCCCGACCCCGATCACGGCGGCGACGGCGCCGCCCATGCCGAGCCAGAAGTTGCTCCAGGCGGTTCTCTGGTTCATTGCGCACCTCCGGTCAGGGTCGCCGGGTCGGGCAGGACGGGATAGGCGACCGGGGTCGGCGGAGCGACGCCGTGCTTGACGGCCCACTCGTACCAATTGTCGACGACGGTGCCGGTCAGGAGGATGCCGATGCCGCCGGTGAGCGGCGTGAGGACGGCGAACCACCAGGCCCAGCGATGGATCGACTCGGCGGTGGCGCAGAACCCCATGGTCCAGCGCCAGAACAAGCCGCCGCGCTCGAAAGCCGTGCCGCGGTCGACGATCTGCTCGACCTCGTGCTCCGACCCGTAGCGGGTCGTGGCGAGCACGGTCGCGCCGTGCATGGCGAAGAGCAGGGTCGAGCCGTACAGGAACACGATCGAGAGCGCGTGGAACGGGTTGTAGAAGAGGTTACCGTACCGGATCGAGAACGCGGCCGTCCAGTCCAGGTGCGGGAAGATTCCGAAGGGCACCGCCTCGCCCCAGGAGCCCATCAGGATGGGGCGGATGAAGCCGAGGACGAGGTAGAGCCAGATCGCCGCGGCGAAGGCCCAGGCGATGTGCGTGCCCATGCCGAGCATGCGCGCGCGCCGGTAGACCCGCAGCCACCACAGCAGGATGGAGGCCGTGAGGAAGAAGCCCGCGAGCAGCCACCATCCGCCCTCGTTGAGCGGCGGCAGCGACAGGCCGTAGGCCGGCGGCGGCGGCTCGAGCGCGAGCCAGGGCAGCTGGCGGACGAACTCGATCGGGTCCCAGTTCACCGAGGCCCACATGTTGAGCCCGATGATCTCGATGGCGATGAAGCCGCACAGGATGGAGGCGAGACCGAGCCAGCCGAGATAGACCGGTCCGACCTGCGCGTCGCCGATGCGCCCGAGCACGTGGACGAAGCCGGGCTTGCCCGAGCGCACCCAGGGCCCGCGGGCGATCGGGACGCCCGCATAGGCCGGCCCGCGCACCTGGACCTGCGTGAAGATGTTCTGATAGTCGGCCATGATGCTGACCTCCCCTTACGACCAGATCGGAAGGTCGAGCCACCAGCCCCACCATTCCGGCCAGCCACGGCTCCAGAAGGGGCCGCTGATGATGATGCACACCGCGCTCCAGAACCCGGCGGACAGCGCCAGGAAGAGGCCGAGCCGGTGGATGCCGAGCGTCCCGATCGACCAGCCGATGATGTCGCGGAAATACGTGTTCTCGTGCTCGGCGGTCTTCACCACCTTGTCGTTCTTCGGGGGGTTGGCGGCGGAGAGCACGAGGCCGCCGTGCAGCGACAGCGCGAAGGTCGTGGTGAAGAAGAACGTCACCGCGATCATGTGCGCCGGGTTGTAGTGGAAGTGCAGGTATTGATAGCCGACGTTCGACACCCAATCGAGATGGCTGAAAATTCCGTAAGGGAATCCGTGACCCCAGGCGCCGAGCAGCACCGGGCGGATGACGACGAGGGAGAAATAGGCGAAGACGGCGACGGAGAACGCCACGGGCACGTGATAGCCCATGCCGAGCTTGCGCGAGATCTCGGCCTGGCGCCCGACCCAGGAGCCGAAGGCCCCGAGCGCGCAGATGGTGATGAGCTGCCACAGCCCCCCCTCCTTGAGGGGCGCGAAGCCGAGGCCGTAGCTGAGGTCCGGCGGATCGATCGAGATCTGCCAGATGTTCCAGGTGGGACCGATCGCGGCGCCGTAGACGATCAGGCCGGTGCCGAGAACGGAGAAGAATATCGTGGTGACGCCGAAGAAGCCCACGTAGAACGGGCCGACCCAAAAGTCGAAGAGATCTCCCCCGATCAGGGTCCCGCCGCGAACGCGGTACTTCTTCTCGAAGCTGAGCATGGACATGTGCAATCCCCCATCGTGGGAGCGTTCGAGCGTGACGCGCCGCTCCGCGGCCGCGAAGCGGTAAAGCGAACGGGGCGGGGGCGCGCGGCGCGCCCGTCCCGTCCGCGGAGGCTCTATCGAGCGTGGCTCACGCCCGGCGTCAGCCGGGCATCGCCGAGTTCTGCGGAACCGTGATCACCGCAGCCGACGGACCCTCGAGCCAGTTGAACCGGTCGGTCGACAGCAGGATGAAGTGGATCAGCAGAGCCAGGGTGAAGAGGAACGTGAACAGCGCGATCAGCGTCCGACGCGGATCGAACAGCAGCCAAACTCGCCACATGATGGACCTCCTTACCCGATCATCGGGGTGATGGTGGTGAGGAACTCGGTCGCGCCCTGAAGCGCGGCATAGCCCTCGTCACCGGGAAGCCAGGGGCGCCACATCCAGGCGAGGATGTGGGCGATCAGGGCGATCACGGTGAAGGCGATGAAGCTCGACATGAAAATCGAGTGGAATTCCTTCGCTTCGCCTTCCGTGAGGCCCGTGAGCGTGCCCCTGACGGGTGTCGTCGACTCTGCCATTCTTACCTCCTGGTCATGAGTCTTCGGCTTAGACCGCGATCAGTCCCGCGGTCTCGGACGCCGCGGGTCTCCCCCGCGGCAGGCCTCCGTCGGCGTCGGAAGACGTCGGCGGAATGGGAAATCGTCGGCTAGCCCATGAAGGCCAACGGGACGGCCCGGCAGGCGGCGGCCTTCGCCTCCTCCCACACGGAGCCGCGCCTCGCCGTCGGCGCGTCGGGCCCACGCCGGCGGGGCGCCAGGCGCGAGGCGACCTCGATGACGAGGAAGACGGGAAGGAGCCCGGCCAGGATCAGCCGGTACTCCAGCGCGTCGCCCTTGCGGGCGGCGAGGATCTCGCGACGCGCCGCCTCGGGCGCGCTCGAGAGGCCCGCGATGCGCGCGCCGCCGAGCTCGTGCTCGAGCGCGCCATTGGGGTCGATCGCCGGGAAATTCATGCGAATTCTCCTTCGCCGAGGGCCGCGCGGGCCCGCATCAGCCGTTCCGTGGTGACCTCGTCCTCGCCGGCGCGACGGGCGTCGCGCTCGGCCGCGTCGCGCAGGCGCTTGGCGGCGGAAATCCGCACCAGGACGGGATAGTCCTCGACCACCCGGTCGAGCGTCTGCTTCGCCTCGCGCGACCACGGCAGCGGTCGCTCGAGCCGCGAGGGCGTCGCCTCCACCCGGTCGAGATCCGAGCCGAGGGGCAGGATGTGGAAGAGCGCGTCGAACAACGCGTTGCAGACCTCCTGCACGAGGTAGGTCGCGCCCGCGTAGCCCATGAACGGCGTGCCTGTGTGCCGCCGCACGATGGCGCCCGGGAAGCTCGCCGGGATGAAGGCGGCGCGGCCGCCCTTCTCGGCGAGGTACATGCGCTCATTGTAGGAGCCGAGCATCACGAGGGGCGGCTTCTCGTGGCAGAGCCGGCGCACCTCCTCGTTGTCGGTCTTGCCCCCCGGCTTGCGCTCCACCGCGAAGGCGCAGGGCAGGCCCATGTCGTCCTCGAGGAAGCGGCGGATGCCGCGGGCGTAGGTCTCGTTCGCCACGATCGCGAAGGACGCGGTGGCGAAGAAGTCCTGCGTCACCGAGCGCCAGAGATCCCAGATCGGCTTGATCGTGGTGTGCTTCTCGCGGGCGATGAAGGGCTCCGGGTCGAGGCCGAGCTCGGCGCCGAGCGCCCGCAGGAAGGCCGTCGTGGCGGTGAGCCCGATGGGCGCCATCAGCCACGGCCGGTCGAGCGCCTCGCAGAGCAGCCGGCCGTATTCGCGGTGCAGGCACACGTTCACCTGCGCCTCGCCGAGCTTGGGAATGTCGGCGACGTGGGAGCCGAGCGGGAAGGTCATGTGGACCTCCGCCCCGATCCCCTCGATCAGCCGGCGGATCTCGGCGAGGTCCGACCAGGTGTTGAAGGTGCCGTAGATCGGCCCGACGATGTTGACCTTGGGCTTCTCGCCCTCCCCCACGGGCTTGGCGGGCTTGACCTTCTTCGGGCCGAACTCGCGCCACAGCCAGAGCATGGCGCGGTTGGCGCTCTGCCACTGATCCTCGTCGATCGTGCGCGGCAGGAAGCGCTTGATGTTGGTGCCCTCGGGCGTGACGCCGCCGCCGATCATCTCGGCGATGGAGCCGGTGACGACCACGGCGGGCAGGTCCGGGTCGAGCGTCTGGTGGGCGCGGCGCATCGCGCCCTCGGTGCCGGTCTGGCCGAGCTCCTCCTCCGCGAGGCCGGTGACGACGACCGGCAATTCGTGCGGCGGCAGCGCGTCGGTATAGTGCAGCACCGCGGTGACCGGCAGGTTCTCGCAGCCCACCGGGCCGTCGATGACGCATTGCAGGCCCTTCACCGCGGTGAAGACGTAGACGGAGCCCCAGTATCCGCCGGCGCGATCGTGATCGAGGACGAGCATCAGATCATGTCTCCCGTCGGGGTCTGGGCCTTGGCGCGCTGGCGCTCGAGCGCCTCGCGCTGCTTGCGGTAGCGGTCGCGGTAATTCGGGCGCGAGATCGGCTCGCCCTCCCAAATTCCGGCGGCGTCGCCCTCCCCCACGCCCTCGAAGAAGGCCTTCATCCCGTCCATGCGGCTCTTGCCGGCGATGGCGGCGTTGACGACCTGGGCGAGGGAGCCCGCGCCGGCGGCGCCCATCAGCGGGCGCGCCGAGATCAGGTTGGTGAAGTAGAGGGAGGGGATGCCCTGCGCCTTCGCCTTCTGCACGACGGGCGTGGTGCCCACCGCGAGGTCGGGGCGGTGGTAGTCCATCGCCGCCAGATCGTCCTCGAGCGAGGCGCGGTAGCGCACGGTGACGCCGCGCGCCTCGAGCCAGGCGCGGTCGGCCTCGGACCAGCGGGTGCGCGGGCAGGCGGTGCCGACGTAAGGCACCTCCGCCCCGCTCTCGATCAGGAGGCGCGCCACCAGGAGCTCGGAGCCCTCATAGCCCGACAGCGTGATCTTGCCGGCGATCGGCTTCGCGGCGAGCGCCGCCTCGATGGCGCCGAGCGCCTGGGCCTTCGCCGCCTCGATCAGCTCGGGCGCGACGCCGGCGGCCTTGCCCACCGCCTCGAGCCAGGCGGCGGTCCCGTCGCGGCCGACGGGCGCCGAGCCGACGACGGGCCGGCCCGCCGCCTCGAGCTCGCGGATGGAGGCCGTGTAGAACGGGTGGATCGCGGCGACAGCCACGCAGTCGAGCGCGGCGTAGAGCTCGCGCCATTCCCGCGTCGGCACGACCGGCCCGGCCGCGAGGCCCATCGGCGCGAGCAGCGCGTCGATCGACATCGGGTCGGCGGGAAACATCTCGCCGAGCAGCGTCACGGTGGGGCGCTCGGAGCGGCCGCCGCGCGGCGCCTGGACCGGCCCGGTCTCGGCCTCGGAGCGGGCGAACTTCAGCATCGCGCCGGCGAGGACGTCCTTGGCCTCGGCGTGGGTCGGCACGCCGAAGCCCGGCACGTCGATGCCGATGATGCGCACGCCGTTGATCGTGTCCGGCAGGAGCCGCAGCGGCACGCCCGACGCGGTCGGGACGCACAGGTTGGTGACGACGATCGTGTCGTAGAGCGCGGGGTCCGCCATGTCGTGCACGGCGTCGCGGATGTCCTCGAAGAGCTTGCCGGTGACGAGCGTCTCCGAGTTGAACGGCACGTAACCGACCGTGCGCTTCGCCCCGTAGAAGTGCGAGGTGAAGGTGAGCCCGTAGACGCAGCAGGCCGAGCCCGAGAGGATCGTCGCCGTGCGGCGCATGCGCAGGCCCACCCGCAGCGAGCCGAAGGCCGGGCACATGGATTGCGGCTGGTCGTGCGGCCCCTTCGGATAGTCGGCAGCGTACTGCTCGAGCGTCTCGTTCAGGCCGGCGGCGCGGGCGGCGGCGCGCATCGTCTCGGCGCCGCCGTGGCAGCCCGATCCGGCCGCCTCGATCCCGTCCGGACGCGCCGCCGGCTGCGGCTTCGGAGCCGGCCGGTCGACGGTCGCGATCAGCGTCGTCGTTCGCCGCGGGGTCTCGGTGATCGTGGTCATGCCGCTCCCCCGCTCAGCTGTCGTAGACGATTTCGAGCGAGGGCCGGGTCACGGCGTCGACGCCGCACATGTCCTCGTAGGAGGCGGGCTCGAGCACGACGCCGCGGCCGACGTCCTCGGACTTGAACAGGTCGAGCAGGCCCTCCGGCGAGAGCGGCGCCGGCTGCAGCGGCGGCGCCTCGGCGACCGCGAGGCCCAGCTGCTCGAACAGGGGCGCCCATTCGCCGCCGGGCCGGCCGATGATCTCGTAGTTGGCGCTCTTGCGGCGGATGTCCTCGTGGGCCGGGATGGCCGCCAGCACGGGAATGCCCACCGCCTCGGCGAAGGCCTGCGCCTCGCCGGTGCCGTCGTCCTTGTTGATCACGAGGCCGGCGACGCCGACGTTTCCGCCGAGCTTGCGGAAATATTCCACCGCCGAGCAGACGTTGTTGGCGACGTAGAGCGACTGCAGGTCGTTCGAGCCGACGACGATGACCTTCTGGCACATGTCGCGGGCGATCGGCAGGCCGAAGCCGCCGCAGACCACGTCGCCCAGGAAGTCGAGCAGGACGTAGTCGAAGCCCCAATCGTGGAAGCCGAGCTTCTCGAGCAGCTCGAAGCCGTGGATGATGCCGCGCCCGCCGCAGCCGCGGCCGACCTCCGGCCCGCCGAGCTCCATGGCGAAGACGCCGTCGCGCTTGAAGCAGACGTCGGAGACGGTGATGTCCTCGCCGGCGAGCTTCTTCTTCGAGGAGGTCTCGATGATGGTCGGGCAGGCCTTGCCCCCGAAGAGCAGCGAGGTCGTGTCGCTCTTGGGGTCGCAGCCGATGAGGAGCACGCGCTTGCCCTGCTGGGCCATCATGTAGCTGAGATTGGCGAGCGTGAAGCTCTTGCCGATGCCGCCCTTGCCGTAGATCGCGATGATCTGCGTCTCTTTCTTCTCGGGCAGGCTCTTCTCGACGGGGGTGACGGCGTTCATGCGGTGCGCCTCCAGTCCAGGATCATCTTCAGGCACGAGGCGTCCTCGAACGCGGTGCGGTAGGCCCGCGCCGCGTCCTCGGCCCCCTCGCGGTGGGTGATCAGGCCGTCGAGCGAGAGCGCTCCCGAGGCCACGGCGTCGACCGTGGCGTCGAGATCCGCACGCTGCCATTCGGCGGCGACGCGGATGCGCGCCTCCCTCATGAAGGCCGGGGGAAACGAGAAGGAGAGCGGCTTCGAGTAGAAGCCGGCGAGCACGACCTCGCCGCGGGGGGCGAGGCGCGAGATCAGCGTGTCGAGCAGATCGCCGTCGCCGCTGACGTCGACGATGACGCCGTAGCCGCGCGTCTCGTCGTCGGCGGGATGGCCGACCGTGTAGCCGACGGCGCCCTCCGCCCGCACGGGATTGGTCTCCCATACGGTCGGGGCATGACCCTTCATCACCGCGATGCGGGCGATGAGGCGCCCGAGGGCGCCGTGGCCGACGATCAGGTCCGGAGCCGCGTCGGCGATCTCGACCGCGTGCCAGGCCGTGGCCGCGAGCGCCAGCAGCGTGCCCTGGGCGAGACCTTCGGGCCGCTCGAGGAAGGCGTCCGGGAGAGGCGTGAGCCGCGCGCCGGGGCTGACGAGCCGCGCCGCGGCGCCGCCGAACAGGCCCCGGATCTCGCCGTAGCAGCGCGCGCCGGGGACGTAGACGCCCTGCCCCACCGAGAGCCCGCTGTGCGGCCCGGCCTCGATCACCCGCCCGACCGATTCGTAGCCGGGGACGAGCGGGTAGCCCATGCCGGGGAAGGCGGGCATGCGGCCGGTATAGAGCAGCCGCTCGGTGCCGGTGGAGATGCCGGAATAGGCGATCTCGACGACGACGTCCTCGGGGCCCGGCGCGTCCAGCGCGACGGTCTCGACGCTCAGGCGCTCCGGCTCGTGAAGGACGACGGCTCTTGTGACGGTCACGGCGGCCCTCCCTGTTCCGAGCCTATTCGTTGTGCATGTAAATCTAGGCTGACAGTCACTGATGTCAATCTAAACTAACACCCGATGCGGCTAATGCGGACCCCCGCGTGGTGCTCACGCTGTCGCCACGACGAGGCTGGCGACGAGCGGCATGCGGGTGCGCACGAAGCGCGAGCCGGAGAAGCCGGCGCGTGCGACGAGATCGGCGATTTCAGCGGGCGTGCGGGGCCGGCCGGAGCCCATGGCGTAGAGATAGAGGCCGAAATAGGCCTGCGTGACCGCCCGTGCGCCGGGCGTGTGCGACATGGGCTCGCCGACGAGGAGCGTGCCCCCGTCCGGCAGGGCGGCGCGCGCGGCCTTCAGGATGGCGAGCGCTTCCGCATCGTCGTGATCGTGCAGGATTCGCACGAGAGAGATCGCATCGGCGCCCAGCGGCAGCGAATCGGCGAAGACGCTGCCGCCGACGGCCTTCACCCGTCCGGCGAGGCCCCAGGCGGCGAAGCGCGCCTCGGCCGCCCGCGCGACGGCGGGCAGATCGAACAGGACGAGCGCGGTCTTGGGCGCGCGGGCGGCGGCCTCGCGCAGGAAGGCGCCGGCGCCGCCGCCGACGTCCATCAGCCGCTCGTGCCGCGAGACGTCGTAGGCGTCGAGGATCTGGCGGGCGACCATGGGCTGGGAGGCCGCCATCAGGTCGGTGTAGGGGGCGATGGCGTCGTCGGCGAGGGCGCCCGGCTCGGCGGCGCGGGCATAGGCCCAGTAACGCGCCAGAGCTCCGCCGCCGGGACCGCGCCGCAGGCAGGCGACCGGGTCGGCGAGGTCCTCGTAGAGGAGCGGGTGGTGCAGCGCCATCGGCGCGATGGCGGGATTGCCGAGGAGCGCCGCGCCGTGACGGCCGAGGCCCCAGCGGCCCTTGGCGCGGGGCTGCAGCAGGCCGATGGCGGCGGCCGCCTCGAGCAGGCGCCTGGCGCCCTCCTCCGGCAGGTCGGTGCGCGCGGCGATCTCGGCGACCGTGAGCGGCTTTCCCCGGAGCGTCTCCAACAGGTCGAGCCGCAGGCAGGCGAGGAGCGTCTGCGAGTAGACGAAGCCCGCGACGATGTCGAACAGGTCCTCTGCGCGCCGCCGGGCCACCGGGCGGAACAGCGGGAAACGCTCGGCGAAGGCCTGGAACCGCGGCGCGGCGAGGAGCCGGTCGCGAATCGCGAGCACGAAATCGGGCAGGCGCATCGGCCCTCGTCCGGTGGTGAGGCGTCTCGTCGGCTCCGACGCCTCAGGCGGCGACGCGGGCGAGGCTCTTCGGCACGAAGCGTGCGGAGGCGGCGCGGATCACGGCCTTGAGCTCGGACGCGCCGGCGCAGGGCGGGATCGAGGCGATGGCGTCGGCGACGAGCTCCTCCAGCCGGTCGATGGCGCCCTCGACGCCGAGCAGCGCCGCGGCGCTGGCGCGGCCGTGAGCGGCGTCCTGGCCGGTGGGCTTGCCGATCTCGTCGGCGCTCGAGGCGATGTCGTGCAGGTCGTCGGCGACCTGGTAGGCCTCGCCCAGATATTCGCCGAGCGGGCGCCACGCATCCGGATCGCCGCCGGCCGCGAGGGCGCCGGCGCGGGTCGCGGCGGAGAAGAGCGCGCCGGTCTTGGCGCGGTGATAGCGCGAGAGGTCGATCTGGGGCTCGCTCTCCCAGGCCTGTCCCGCCACGATGCCGGTGGGCATGCCGGTCGAGGCGGCGATCGTGGAGACGAGCGGCGCGAGCCGCCGCGGCTTCGCGAGGCCGGCGCGGGCCAGAGTCTCGAAGGCGAGCACGATCAGCCCGTCGCCGGCGAGCACGGCGAGCGGCTCGCCGTATGCGCAATGGACGGCGAGCTTGCCGCGCCGGGTCGCGGCGTCGTCGAAGCAGGGGAGATCGTCGTGGACGAGGGAGGCGCAGTGCAGGAGCTCGATCGCCGCCGCGGCGGCCTCCGCGAGCGCGGGCGAGTCGTTCCCGCAGGCGGCGGCGACGCCGAGCGCGAGCCGCGGGCGGATGCGCGCCCCGCCCGGGAACACCGCGTAGCGCATCGCCGCGGCGAGGAGCGGCGGCGCGCCCTCCCCGCCCGCATGCGCGAGAGCCGCGTCGAGTGTCGCCTCGATCCGGGTTCCGGCGTCGGTTCGGGGATTCATCGGAGAGCCTCCCAGTTGCTGATCCGTCGGCGTTGTCAACCGGTTTTGTCGGTATAGACTGTCAACCTAGACTGACATAGCTTGCGAGCGTGTCAACGGTCAGGATGCTTCGGTGAATAGCGGACCCCCTCGAACGGACGAGATCGTGGTGATCGGCGCCGGCATCGCCGGGCTGGTCTCGGCGCTGCTGATCGCCGCGTCGGGGCGCAAGGTGACCGTGCTCGAGCGGCAGCCGACGCCCGGCGGCAAGATGCGCCAGGTCCTGGTGAACGGCGCGGCCGTGGATTCGGGTCCCACCGTCTTCACCCTGCGCGGCGTGTTCGACGCGATCTTCGAGGCCGCGGGCGCGCGGCTCGACGAGCGCGTGCGGCTGACCCGGGCCGATATCCTCGCACGCCACGCCTGGGACGGCGGGGCGCGCCTCGACCTGTTCGCCGACGTCGCGCGCTCCGCCGACGCGATCGGCGCCTTCGCCGGCGCCCGCGAGGCGCGGGGCTTCCGGGAGTTCTGCAGGGCCTCCGAGGAGGTCTTCCGGATGCTCGACGAGAGCTTCATCCGCGCGGCCGAGCCCTCGCTGCCGAAGCTGATGGCGAGCCAGGGCATGTTCGGCGCGCACCGCCTCCTCGCGATCCGCCCCTTCACCACGCTGATGCCGGCGCTGGACGGCTTCTTCCGCGATCCGCGCCTCGCCCAGCTCTTCGGCCGCTACGCCACCTATTGCGGCTCCTCGCCCTATCTCGCGCCCGCGACGCTGATGCTGATCGCCCATGTCGAGCAGGCGGGCGTGTGGATGGTCGAGGGCGGCATGCAGAACCTCGCCCGCGCGCTGCACGCGCTCGCGGAGGAGAAGGGCGCGACCTTCCTGTTCGGCCGTGAGGCGCGGGAGGTGCTCGTCGAAAACGGCCGCGTCGTCGGCGTCGCCACCCTGGACGGCGAGCGCCTGCCCGCGACGGCGGTGGTGGCGAACGCCGATTCGGGCGCGATCGCGGGCGGCATTCTCGGCCGCGAGGCCGCCCGCGCCGTGCCGGCGGCCTCCCGCGAGGACCGGTCGCTCTCGGCGCTGACCTTCTCGCTCAACGCGCCGACGCAGGGCTTCCCGCTCTCGCGGCACAACGTCTTCTTCTCGCGCGACTATCCGGCGGAGTTCGACGCGATCTTCAAGCGCGGCCGGCTGCCCGAGGAGCCCACGATCTACGTCTGCGCCCAGGATCGCGACGACGAGGGCCGGCGCGCGGACGGCGCGGACGGGGATGCGGACGCGCCGGAGCGGCTGTTCATGATCGTCAACGCGCCGCCGGTGGGCGACGCGCGTCCCTTCAGCACAGAGGAGATCGCCACATGCGAGACGGCGACCTTTCGGCATCTGTCCCGGCTGGGCCTGTCGGTGGAACGCAGCCCCGAGACGATGCGCACGACGACGCCGGCGGCCTTCGAGCGGCTCTTCCCGGGGACCGGGGGCGCGCTCTACGGCCGGGCGAGCCACGGCTGGAACGCGAGCTTCGAGCGGCCGGGCGCGCGCACGAAGCTGCCGGGGCTCTACCTGGCGGGGGGGAGCGTGCATCCGGGGGCGGGCGTGCCGATGGCGGCGCTGTCGGGATGGACGGCCGCGCATCTGATCTCCCGCGATTCCGCTTCGACCGCACGGTCCCGGACGACGGGTATTGCTGGTGGTACGTCGACGTCCTGAGCGACGACGGCAAGCTCGGGCTCACCATCATCGCCTTCATCGGCAACGTCTTTTCCCCGTACTACGCCTGGGCGCGGCGGAAAGGCCCGGCGGACCCGCACGCCTTCCCGGCGATGAACGTCGTGCTCTACGGCCACGGCCACAAGCGCTGGGCGCTCACCGAGCGCCGCCGCGACGCGCTCTCCCGCGACGCGACCTCGCTCGCCATCGGCCCCTCGCAGATGCGCTGGGAGGGCGACGCCCTCGTCGTCGAGTTCGACGAGCGGACGATGCCCGTGCCGGGGCGCATCAAGGGCTCCGTGCGGCTGACGCCGTCGGGCGAGACGCCGCAGATCTTCGCGCTCGACGCCGGCGGACGGCACATGTGGTGGCCGATCGCGCCGGCCTCGCGAGCGCAGGTGACGCTCGAGCATCCGAATGTGAGCTTTTCGGGCGACGCCTATTTCGACATGAATTTCGGCGCGCGCCCGCTGGAGGCGGACTTCGACTGGTGGAACTGGTCGCGGGCGCCGACCTCGCGGGGAGCCTGCGTCCTCTACGACGTGATCCGCCTCGACGGCTCGCGACAGGTGCTGGCGCTGGACATCGGCCGCGACGGCTCCGTGCGCGACGTCGACACGCCGCCGCTCGCGCCGCTGCCGCCGGGGACGATCTGGCGGATGCCGCGCGAGACCCGCGCCGACGCGGGCGGCGCGCCGAAAGTGCTCAAGACCTTCGAGGACACGCCCTTCTACACCCGCTCCGAGATCGCGACCCGCCTCCTCGGCGAGGACGTGCGGGCCATGCACGAGAGCCTGTCGATGCCGCAATTTACGAAGAGGTGGGTGCAGATGCTGCTACCGTTCCGGATGCCGCGCCGCTTCGTGTGAGCGCTCGTCGACGCCGGTCGGGCGCTTGGTGCGCTCGGCCTTGCTGGCGAGCGCCGAGCGGTTCGGGTCGCCGGAGAAGGCGTTCGACGCCGCCTCGCGGTTCGACTTGCGGCGCAGGAAGAACGCGAACAGGCCGATCGCGATCAGAAGGAACGCGCCGATCGTCATGACGTTCTGCGCTTCCAGGAAGTTCGCCCAATCCATCGGATGATCTCCTCAGGTTCGTCGGGGGAGCGTCCGCACACGCGGACGTGTTCCCGGGCCAACGGGCGGCGGCGCTTTCGCGATCCGCGGGCGCGGCGGAATGGCGCGGGCGCGACGTGCATTATCCCCAGCGGTGCTGTGCGAGCCGTCGCGCGACAAGCGTGCCGGA
Organism: Salinarimonas sp.; assembly: GCF_040111675.1. NCBI lineage: Bacteria > Pseudomonadati > Pseudomonadota > Alphaproteobacteria > Hyphomicrobiales > Salinarimonadaceae > Salinarimonas > Salinarimonas sp. The sequence continues at coordinate 3,029,829 of NZ_CP157794.1, forward strand.
CTCGCCAGCCGCCGGCCGCGTGAACTAAACTGTCATACGAATCGGTCACCTTGCTTTTCGAAGCGGGTCCCTCGAACCGACGAGGATCGTGTGAAGCGTCGCGCCGACCTTCCTGAACGCGATCGCGGCTCTCTCCGAGAGAAGCCGGCTCGTCCCTGGTCGCCGGCCCGTTCCCCCGCCTTCCATCCCCCTCCACGCCCTACGCTCCGGACGCTTCGACGCGGCGCCCGGGGTGGTGGTCCCGCGTCGCCGCAAGGGAGACAGGCTCGTGAGCAAGCGTTACGACAAGCAGAAGCGCCGCACCCGTCGCTCCTTCGAAGCCGGTGAGATCGTCGAGCTGCATGGCGGTGTTCTCGGCGGAAAGTTCGACCACGAGCGCACCCTCGCTCCCATCAAGCCCCTCAACGCGACGCAGGCGGCCTACATCGCCGCCCTCAAGACCCATCCCCAGACCATCGTTCTCGGCCCCGCCGGCACCGGCAAGACCTGGATCGCCGCGGCGCACGCCGCCGATCTCTACCGCCAGAGGCGGATCGGCCGCATCATCCTCACCCGTCCCAACGTCCCCGCCGGCCGCTCGCTCGGCTTCTTTCCCGGCACGCTGGAGGAGAAGTTCGCGCCCTGGGCCGCGCCCGTGGTCGAGACCATCCGCGAGCGGATCGGCCGGGGCGCCTTCGACATCGCGGTCAAGAACGGGGACATCGAGATGGTGCCCTTCGAGGTGATGCGCGGGCGCTCCTGGTCGGACGCCTTCATCCTGCTCGACGAGGCGCAGAACGCGACGCTGCTCGAGATGAAGACCTTCCTCACCCGTCTCGGGGAGGACTGCACCGCGGTCGTCAACGGCGACGTCAGCCAGTGCGACCTCAAGGAGACGTCGGGCCTCGCCCAGGTGATCGCCATGATCCGCGAGAAGGAGCTGCCGGTGCCGATCGTCGAGTTCGGGGCCGACGACATCGTCCGCTCCGGCGTGTGCGCGATGTGGGTGCGCGCCTTCGCGGAGCTGGAGGAGGCCTGAGAGGCGCCGGCCCCCGTCGCTCGCCGCCTACGCCCGGAGCGGCTTCTTGAAGCCGAGATGGCTCTGGGCGTAGCCGAGCCGGGCGTAGAACCGGTGGGACCCGGTGCGCGCGACGTTCGAGGTCAGCTCGACGAAGGCCGCGCCGCGGGAGCGGGCCCAGTCCTCCGCCGCGGCGATCAGGGCCGCGCCGATCCCGCGCGAGCGCTGGTCGGCCCGCACCTGCACGGCCTCGAGCTTCACCCGGGTCGCGCCGCGCCCGGTCAGGCAGGGGATGGCGGAGACCTGGAAGGTCCCCACCACCTCAGCCCCGCGCTCGGCCACGAAGAGCGCGTGGTCCTCGCTGGTGACGATCCGCTGAAAGGCGGCGGCGTAGGCGCCGCGCGTCTCCTCCGACCAGACGTCGCCGTGCCCGCCGAGCGTGTCCTCGGCGTGGAGGCGCACGATCGGCTCGAGATCGCCCTCGCGCGCCTCGCGGATGATGAGATCGCTCACGGGTAGGTGGGCTCGCCGGCGAGCGAGAGTAGCCACCGGGGTGCGGAGGTCATGGGAGATGCGACTCCTCGCGGGTACGGAGCGCGAGGGTAGCGCAAGGGCCGGGCGGGAGGAAGCGGGCGGCTTCGCGAGGGCTCGGAGCCTTCTCCTTCCGGCTGGCAAAGGACAGGCTCCCGATGCCCGGCATGTGCCGAATGCCGGCGCACGGAGCGCCGATGTCCGAACTACAGCTCTTTCGCGTAGGGATATTCCCACGAGCCCGACACGTCGCCCAGCGCCCTCTCCTCCCCGTCTCGCGCGAAGCCGAGGCGCTCGTAGAGGCGGTGGGCGGTGGTGAAGCGGGTGTCCGACCACAGGATCAGCCGGCGGTCGCCGCGGGCGCGGGCCGTCTCCTCGACCAGGCCCACGAGACAGGCGCCGAGCCCCTTCCGGCGCTGGTCGGGGCGCACGTAGAGCGTCTTCAGCTCGCCCACGCCCTCGTGCGAGGCCTTGAGGCCGATGCAGCCGCGCACGCGCCCGCGCGCGTCCTCGACGACCCAGAGGAGCGCGCCCTTCTCGGCGGCGCTCGTCGCGGGGCGGACGAGCTCGGGATAGTCGTCGTGCGGATCGACGTAGCAGCCGGGATACTCGGCGAAGGCGAGGGTGATCAGGCCGAACAGGTCCTGCGCGTCGGCGTCCAATGCGGCGCGGGCGATCGCGCGCGACGGGCGGCGCATGACGACCGCCTGGAGATCGTCACGCCCGCCGCAGCTCCCCGCCGGGCGATCGAGGACGAAGCCCTCGCGCAGATAGAACCGGATGGCGCCCTCGTTGCGCGGCTCGACCTCGAGCCAGACGTCACGCTCGGCGAGGCGCGCGAGCGTCTCGTCGAGAAGCCGCCGACCGAGCCCGGTTCCCTCGGCGCCGGGCGCCACGTAGAGCCGGCGCAGGCAGGCCTCGCCCGCATCGTCGACGTGGGCGAAGGTGGAGCCGAGCACGGCGCCGCCCTCCCCTTCCGCCATCAGGAAGACGCCACCCGGCTGGTCGACCTGACGCGAGAGCGCGGCCAGCGAATGCCACTGGTCGGTGATCTCGGTGACTTTCGCCGCCCCGTGGAACCGATCGTAGGTCGCGTGCCAGCTGGCGACGAGCGCCGCGCGCACTGCCTCGACATCCTCGGCGCGAACGGGGCGGACGCGCGGCGTCATTCGATGCCGAGCTTCTCTTTGACGATGGCGTTGACGGCCTGGGGGTTGGCCTTGCCGCCGGTCGCCTTCATCACCTGCCCGACGAACCAGCCGGCGAGCGTCGGCTTGGCCTTCGCCTGCTCGACCTTGTCGGGGTTCGCCGCGATCACCTGGTCCACCGCCGCCTCGATGGCGCCGGTGTCGGTGACCTGCTTCATGCCGCGCTCCTCGACGAGGCGCTTGGGCGAGCCGCCCTCGGCCCAGACGATCTCGAACAGGTCCTTGGCGATCTTGCCGGAAATGGTCTTGTCCGCGATGAGATCGACGATCTCGCCGAGCTGGTCGGCGGAGACCGGCGAGCGCTCGATGTCGAGGCCCTCCTTGTTGAGGCGCCCGAACAGCTCGTTGATCACCCAGTTCGCCGCCGCCTTGCCGTCGCGGCCCCTGGCCACCGCCTCGAAATAGTCCGCCTGCTCGCGGTCGGCGACGAGGACGCCCGCATCGTAGGCGGAGAGGCCGTAATCGGCGACGAAGCGCGCCTTCTTCTCGTCGGGCAGCTCCGGCAGGTGCGTCGCCAGGGCGTCGACGAAGTCCTGGTCGAATTCGAGCGGCAGCAGGTCCGGATCGGGGAAGTAGCGATAGTCGTGCGCCTCCTCCTTGGAGCGCATCGAGCGCGTCTCGCCCTTGTTGGGGTCGAACAGCCGCGTCTCCTGGTCGATCGTGCCGCCGTCCTCGAGGATGCCGATCTGCCGGCGCGCCTCGTACTCGATGGCCTGGCCGATGAAGCGGATCGAGTTGACGTTCTTGATCTCGCAGCGCGTGCCGAGCCCCTCGCCGGGGCGGCGCACGGAGACGTTCACGTCGGCGCGCAGGTTGCCCTTCTCCATGTCGCCGTCGCATGTGCCGAGATAGCGCAGGATGGTGCGCAGCTTGGAGACGTAGGCCTTGGCCTCCTCGGAGGAGCGCATGTCGGGCTTCGACACGATCTCCATGAGCGCGACGCCCGAGCGGTTGAGGTCGACGAAGGACATGGTCGGGTGCAGGTCGTGGATCGACTTGCCGGCGTCCTGCTCCAGGTGCAGGCGCTCGACGCCCACCGTGAAGGAGGTGCCGTCGAGCATGTCGACGATCACCTCGCCCTCGCCCACGATCGGGTGCTTGTACTGCGAGATCTGGTAGCCCTGCGGCAGGTCCGGGTAGAAGTAGTTCTTCCGGTCGAAGATCGAACGCAGGTTGATCTGCGCCTTCAGACCGAGCCCCGTGCGCACGGCCTGGCGGACGCATTCGAGATTGATCACCGGCAGCATGCCGGGCATCGCCGCGTCGACGAGGGACACGTGCGAGTTCGGCTCCGCGCCGAAACCGGTGGAGGCGCCGGAGAACAGCTTCGCCTGGGAATTCACCTGGGCGTGGATCTCCATGCCGATGACGACCTCCCAGTCGCCGGTGGCGCCTTTGATGAGCTTCTTCGGGTCGACGGGGGCGTTCATCGGCTCTCGATCCTCGTGTGCGTCGCACCACGGGTTAGCGCTCTCTCGCGCGCGCTTCAAGTCGCCGCCGCGCCGCGGCCGCGCGAATCCGGCTCCGCGAACCGCCGCGCCCGCCCGGCGTTATGCGAAATGCGCGCCGCTCGAGCCGAAAGGAGGCCACGATGGCGACGAACCAAGGCCGCGACCCGAACGATCCCCGCACGCCGCATGCCGGCGAAGACCGTTCGGTCGACCCCACGCCCTCCACCACCGACCCGTTCGGGACCCGCCCCGGCGAGGTGCGCGGCGACGACACCCTGCGCGGCGCCGGCCCGAGCGACCCGCGGGTCGAGCCGCGCCCGGTCGATCCGGCGCTGAACCGGACTGACCGCACCTATGGCGGCGAGCCCCCGCGCGACGACCGGATGGCCCGCCCCGCCCGCCGCTCCGGCGCGGCCTGGGCCTGGGCGATCGGGCTGATCGTCGTGATCGCCGTGGTGCTCGGCTTCTTCCTGATGGACGGCTACCGGGCGACCGACGTGCCGGTCACCGGCACGGTCGAGGAGCCCGCGACGGCGGGCGAGCCCGTGCCGATCGACCCGCAGGCCGACACGCCCGTCGCCCCGGCGGAGCCGATCACGCCGCAGTGACGGCTGCTGAATACCGTCCCGCGGCGATCGTCGCGGGACGCCGTCACGCCCGCTGCGACATCCGCCTCACGCCGTAGGCGGCGCTCGCCCAGACGAGGGCGCCGAGCGTGCGTACCGGCAGGAGCGAGGGATGGTCGTCGCCGATGGGCGCGATCCAGGGCAGCCCCATCGCCGTGATCGCCCACGCGGCCAGCACGGCGACGACGAGCGCGGCCATGGCGGCGATGAACAGCTTGCCGAGCTGGTCCGCTTTCCAGCCGAGATAGCCCGCGACGAGGATCAGGATCGGGTCGAAGGCGGCCATCAGCCAGATCGCGAGCGGGACGGAGGGGGTTTCCAAGGCGACATCTCCTGCGCGGAACTTTCGCGAGAACGCGTGCGCTCCCTAGCAGACCGAACGGCGCGAGGCCATCAGCCGAGCCGCCGCAGCAGCGGCCGCGCCGCCAGGGCCGCGACCGCCACCGGCAGCGCCGCCGCCAGATCGTCGACCATCACCCCGAGCGCGCCGGGGATCTCTTCCGTCAGCCCGATGGGCCACGGCTTCAGCCGGTCGAGCGCGACGTAGACGGCGAGGAGCGCCGCGGCGACGGGCGCACGGCGCGTCACGAGCAGGAAGAGCAGGAAGGCCGCGCCCGCGACCTCGTCGATGACGATGGTCCCGTCGTCGACGAGCCCCGTCGCGCCGGCCCAGACCGCGCTCGCCCAGAGACCGGCGAGGAGGATGGCGAGAAACGACGCCGCGCGGGCCCAGGCCGGCAGCGTCCGAGCAGCCCACAGCGCGGGCGCCGTCACGCCAACCGCCAGCGCCACGCGAAACGTTTCCACATGGCCGAGCCAGAAGACGGTGGCGACCGCCTCGGCGATGGTCACGACGAGCGGGGCGCCCAGCGCCTCACCCCCACCAGGGCTGCGGGTAGGTCACGCGGCCGGCGGCGTCCTCGATCACCTGGCCGGCGGCGAAGAGCGTCTCCTCGTCGAAGGCGCGGCCGATGAGCTGGAGTCCGAGGGGCAGGCCCTGCGCGTCGAAGCCGGCGGGAACGGAGATGCCGGGCAGGCCGGCCATGTTCACCGTCACCGTGAAGACGTCGTTGAGATACATCTCGACCGGGTCGCCCGAGCCCTTCTCGCCGATGCCGAAGGCGGCGGACGGCGTCGCGGGGGTGAGGATGGCGTCGACGCCGTTCGCGTAGGCCTCCTCGAAGTCGCGCTTGATCAGGGTGCGGATCTTCTGGGCGCGCAGATAATAGGCGTCGTAATAGCCGGCCGAGAGCACGTAGGTGCCGATCATGACGCGGCGCTTGACCTCGCGGCCGAAGCCCTCTGCGCGGGTGTTCTCGTACATGTCGACGATGTCGCGGCCGGGGACGCGCAGGCCGTAGCGCACGCCGTCGTAGCGCGCGAGGTTGGAGGAGGCCTCCGCCGGCGCCACGATGTAGTAGGCCGGCAGGGCGTACTTGGTGTGCGGCAGCGAGATCTCGACGGTCTCGGCGCCGGCCTCGCGCAGCCAGGCCTGGCCCTGCTCCCAGAGCGCCTCGATCTCGGCCGGCATGCCGGGGACGCGGTATTCCTTCGGAATGCCGATCTTGAGCCCCCGCACGCCGCGGCCGACGGCGGCCTCGTAGTCGGGCACGGGCATGTCGGCGCAGGTCGTGTCCTTGGCGTCGGGGCCGGCCATGGCTTTGAGCATCATCGCCGAATCGCGCACGGTCTTGGCGATCGGGCCGGCCTGGTCCAGCGACGAGGCGAAGGCGACGATGCCCCAGCGCGAGCAGCGCCCGTAGGTCGGCTTGATGCCGACCGTCCCCGTGAAGGCCGCCGGCTGTCGGATCGAGCCGCCGGTGTCGGTCGCCGTCGCCGCGAGCGCGATCCGCGCCGACACCGCTGCGGCCGAGCCGCCGGAGGAGCCGCCGGGGACGAGCTGCGCGTCCGAGCCGGAACGCCGCCAGGGCGAGACCACCGGGCCGAAGGCGCTCGTCTCGTTCGACGAGCCCATGGCGAACTCGTCGCAATTGATCTTGCCGAGCATCACCGCGCCGGCCCGCCACAGATTGGCGGTCACCGTAGAGTCGTAGGCCGGCGTGAAGTCGTCGAGGATCTTGGAGCAGGCCGTCGAGCGCACGCCCTCGGTGCAGAACAGGTCCTTGACGCCGATGGGCAGGCCCTCGAGCGGGCCGGCCTCGCCCTCGGCGAGGCGGGCGTCGGAGGCGTCCGCCATCGCGAGCGCCTTCTCGGGCGTCTCGAGGACGTAGGCGTTGAGGGCGCGGGCCTTCTCCATCGCGTCGAGATGGGCCTGCGTCAGCTCGCGCGCCGAGAACGTCTTCTTGGCGAGCCCGTCGCGGGCCTCGGCGAGGGTGAGGTCGGTGAGATCGGTCACGGAAATGCTCTCGGTGTGCGGCGGCGCGGGCGGGCGGGCGTGCTCCGGGGTCTACTCGACCACCTTGGGGACCATGAAGAAATGGTCCTCGGTCGCAGGCGCGTTGGCGACGATGGCGTCGGCCTTGTCGCCGTCGGTGACGCCGTCCTCGCGGGTCTTGATGCGCATCGGCGTCACCGAGGTCATCGGCTCGACGTCGCGGACGTCCACCTCGGAGAGCTGCTCGACGAAGGCGAGGATCGCGTTGAGCTCGCCCTGGAGGTGCGGCACGTCCGCGTCGGTCACGGCGATGCGGGCCAGGCGCGCGATGCGCCTCACGGTGTCGGTGTCGACGGACATGTCTCTTCCAAGCCGGCTGGAGGTCGGGTCGCGCCGGCTATATCATCGCCGCCCGACAGGGAGCAACCGCCCGGGAGGAGGCATGATCATCGCCCGCTGGAGCCACCCCGCGCAGCGCGCCGAGGTCGCGACGATCCTCCCGGACGGATGCGTCGACCTGATCCTCGTGCGCGACCGGGACGGCCGGGTGCGCCCGCGCGTCTCCGCGCTGATGGACGGGCCCACGCCCGTGCGCATCGCGGCGGGCGCCGCCTATCACGGCTTCCGGCTCCTGCCCGGCGCGCGCATCGACGCCACCGCGCTCTCGGCGGCCGCAGCGGCCGCAGGGAACGACGAGGCGCTGCTCCTGGACCGGCTACCCGAATTCGCCTTTCGCTCGCAGGTCCTGGCCGACGCGCTCGCGCATCTCGCGCAGGCGCGCAGCGTCACCGACGCCGCCGGACGCGCTGGCGTCCGCGCCCGCACGCTGCAGCGCGTGACGTTGCGCGAGACGAGCCGAGGCCCCGATTTCTGGCGCCGCCTCGCGCGCGCCCGCCGTGCCGCCCGGCGGGCGATCGCCGGCGAGCCGCTGGCGGACATCGCGGCGGACGAGGGCTATTGCGATCAGGCGCATATGACGCGCGAGCTCGTCCGCTGGTTCGGCGCGTCTCCGTGGCGCCTCGCGCGCGATGCGCGGCTCGCCGCGCAGCTCGCGGAGGTCGGTTACGCCTGAGGCGTCACCGGCGAGCAGATCTCGACGAGGTAGCCGTCCGCGTCCGCGACATAGGACGTGGTTTGTCCCCAGGGCTCCTCGCGCGGCTCCTGAACCGGACGGGCCCCGGCCGCGACCGCGCGGGCGTAGGCGGCCGGGACGTCGCCCGTTTCGAAGGCGATCTCGAAGGTGGGCGCTTTCGCGTCCGGCGCGGCGGGCGCCTTGCCCAGCTCGCGCATCAACCGACGCGAGGAGAACGACAGCGTCGTCGCGCCGGTGGCGAGCTCGCCGTAATCCCCCGAGGGGTGCAGCATGCCCCGCTCGAGCCCAAAGGCCCGCTCGTAGAAGACGAGGGTCGCCTCGACATCGTCGACGTAGAGAATCGTGTATTTCAGCTTCATCGTCGCCTCTCCCAGGGGTCGGGCAGCGACGCTCCCACGCGCGCGGGCCGGCGTCTTGGAGAAACGCGACACAGGCGCTCACCGCGCGATGACCGTCCCCTCGCGGTGACGCGCACTCGTGACCCGGTCCGTCATCGGGACGAACCGACCGACACCATCCCATCGGGTAGAGCCGCAGCTGTTCGCTGTCATTGGCGACCCCGCCTGGGCTCGAACCAGGGACCTAGTGCTTAGAAGGCACTTGCTCTATCCAGCTGAGCTACGGGGCCGTCGGGGGCAAGGGATAGCAGCGGGGGCGGCGGGGCGCAAACCGGCCGCGCCCGCGCTCAATGCGTCCAGGGCGTGACGCGGTTGTGCTTGAAATTGTCGGAATAGGAGATGACCTTGCGGGTCGGCTCCTCCGGTTCGTCCACGATGTAGGCGATGCCCTCGCGCTCGGCGTAGGCGATGGCCTGCTCCTTGGTGTCGAAGGTCAGCTGCACCTGCTGGCGCGTGTCGGTGGACGTCGTCCAGCCCATCAGGGGCTCGATCTGGCGCGGGCTCTCCGGGTCGAAGCGCAGCACCCAGCGCTTGGTGCGCGCCTTGCCCGAGGAGGTGGCGCCGCGCGAAGGCTTGAAGATGCGTGCGGTCATGGCGGCCTCTCGAACCTCTCCCGTGTGTACGCTCGGCACGAACAGGGCCGGACTGGTCGGGGCGGCCGGATTCGAACCAGCGACCCTCTGCTCCCAAAGCAGATGCGCTACCAGGCTGCGCTACGCCCCGACATGCCGGCGCTCCCGTCGAGATAGAATTTCGGGTCGCGCGGCGCAAGCGATTTGTCGCCGGCCGCGGCAGGGAACGGGTTGCGCTACGGATGCGAACGGCTAGGCTGCCGGCCATGTCCGCTTCACTCGATCCCGCCGCGCCGGACGGCGCCGTCGCGACCCGCCGCAGGCCCTGCCCGATCTGTCGGGAGGAGAACGCCGGCGCGTCGCCGCTGCCCTACGGCCGGGACGGCTGGGACGTGGTCGCGTGCCGGGGCTGCGGCTTCCCGCACCTCGCCGTGGTCCCCGAAACCGAGGCGCTCGTCGAGACGCTCGCGTGGGAAGCGCAGTTCGCGCGCGAGGGAGCGCGGCGCAAGACCAAGCAGCCCGTGCTTCATTGGCTCGACCGCAAGACCCGCTGGCGGCTGCATCTGTTTCCGCGAACCGAAGGCGTGGATCTGCTCGATCGCGCGGCGCCGAGCGGGCCGGCGCTCGATCTGGGCTGCGGCACGGGCTCCAACCTCGCGCGCTTCGCGCCGCGCTTCACACCGTACGGCGTCGAGATCTCCAAGGCGCTGGCCGCCCAGGCCGACGCCTACGCGAGGGAACGGGGCGGTCACGTGGTCCACGCCTCGGCGCTGGAGGGCATCGCCGCCTTCCCGGACGGCTTTTTCGCCGCGGCGCTGCTGCGCTCGTATCTCGAGCACGATTGGCAGGCTCGCGAGGTGCTCGCCGCGCTCCACGCCAAGATGCGACCCGGCGGGCTCGCGGCCGTGAAGGTGCCGAACTACGGCAGCGTCAACCGGCGCGTCATGGGCAGGCGCTGGTGCGGCTTCCGGCTGCCGGACCACGTCAACTACTTCGATCCCGCCTCGCTGCGCCGCCTGGCCGAGGACGTCGGGTTCACCGTGCGAATCCGCTGGCGCCACGCCCTGCCGTTCGACGACAACCTCATCGCCATCCTCGAGCGGTGAGCGCCGCGCCTCATTCGGCGAAGAGCGGATGCTCCACCCGGTCGCCCGCCGCGATGCCGAGGCGGCGCGCGGTGCCGGCGTTGAGCTCGAGCACCGAGAGCACCGGCTGGCCGGAGGAGATGGTGCGCTCCGACAAGGGCTCGGTGTCCGCGGCGATGCGCACGATCTCGCCGGTCTCCGAGATGAACAGCATGTCGAGGGGGATGTAGGTGTTGCGCATCCACATCGAGACGGGCTGCACCCGGCCGAAATCGAACAGCATGCCCTGCTCCGCGGGCATGGAGCGGCGGAACATCAGCCCGCGCGAGCGCTCCTCCGGCGTCGCCGCGAGCTCCACCTGGAATTCATGCCGGCCCTCGTCGGTGACGACGGCGAGCGGCTGCAGCTCCTGCGCCGAGGCGGTCGCGAGGCCGACGAGGACGAGCGCGCAGAGCGCGACGAGTGCGGCCGCGAGACCGCGCGCGGGGGTGAGAGCGGGGGAACGCGTCACGCGGAGAGGTCCGTCAGTGCGAGGACGGCAGCGCGCTGTCCACCATGCGCACCTCGGCCGCCATCAGGCCTTTCGGCCCGTCGCCGTAGCGCACGTAGACCTCCTCGCCGGGCTTGAGCTCGGCGATGCCGTAGCGCCGGAGCGTCTCCATGTGGACGAAGATGTCCGGCGTGCCGTCGCCGCGGGTGAGGAAACCGAAGCCGCGCAGGCGGTTGAACCACTTGCACACGGCGCGCTCGAGCCCGCTCGTCGGCGTCACCGTGACGTGGGTGCGCGCCATCGGCAGCTCGGAGGGGTGGACGGCGGAACTCTCGTCGAGGGAGAGGATGCGGAAGGCCTGGAAGCCCCGCGGCCGCTGCACGGCCTCGACGACGATCCGCGCGCCCTCCGCCGCGGTCTGGTAGCCGTCGCGCCTGAGGCAGGTGACGTGGAGCAGAACGTCCGGCAAGCCGTTGTCCGGGACGATGAACCCGAAGCCCTTGGCCACGTCGAACCACTTGATCACGCCCGCGATCTCGATGAGCTCGACCGGACGTTCGCCAGCGCCGTCCGCCGGGCGCGCAGCAGGAGAGACCTGGGACGCGCTGGACCCCTGGGAGGAAACGGCCGCGACCTCGTCGCCGGCCGGCTTGCGATCGACATTCACGCCTCGCGCGTCCGCCGATCCCTGGTCGAATTCGTCAGACATGCACTACACCGATCGAACCACGCCGCCTGATTCTTAAAAACAGGATAACACTCTATTTCGGGAACGAAAGCCCGAAAGATCGGCAAAACCGCAGCTCGTTGCAAGTCTAATAAAATCAGAAGCGATCCCATAGACTTGTGCGGCGATGTGCAGAGCCCGATTCGACTGTCCCGGGGCGCTTTCGCGCCCGTGCGCGGGGTGGCCGGTCAAGAATCGGGCGACAATGCGGCGTCCTCATGCGACGCCAGGACGCAAGGAGAGGGCATGAAGGTCGTCGGAGCGGGCGAGACCCGCAGCGCGGGCAAGAGGCGTTTCGCGGCGGTGGACGCGGCGCGCGGCGTCGCCCTCCTCGCCATGATCGTCTACCACTTCGCCTGGGACCTCTGGTTCTACGGCTTCACCGCGGTCGAGATCCCCTTCGACCCGTTCTGGCGCAATTTCGCCCGCGCCATCGCCGCCTCCTTCCTGATCCTCGTGGGCGTGAGCCTCGTCCTCGCCCACGACGCGGGTCTCGAGCCCCGCGCCTTCCTGCGCCGGCTCGCCAAGGTCGCGGGCGCCGCCGCGCTGATCACGCTCGCCACCTGGCTCGTCTTTCCGGCGAGCTTCATCTTCTTCGGCATCCTGCACATGATCGCGGTGGGGAGCGTGCTCGCCCTCCCCTTCCTGCGGCTCCACCCGGCGCTCTCCGCGCTCGCCGCCGCGGCCGTGCTCGGGGCGCCGATCCTGTACGCGGACCCCGCCTTCGACACCCGCTGGCTCGCCTGGATCGGCTTCTTCGAGACGCCGCCCGACACCAACGATTTCGAGCCGGTCTTCCCCTGGCTCGCCGCCGTGCTCGCGGGCGTGGCGCTCGGGCGCGTCATGATGGGCACGCGCCTGCGCGAGCGGGTGGCGGCGATGCGGGCGGAGGGGCGGATCGGGCGCGGGCTCGTCTGGATGGGGCGCTGGAGCCTGGTGATCTACCTCCTGCACCAGCCGATCCTGATGGGGGCGCTCTACCCGGTCGCGCTCGCCCTCGATCCGCGCGCGGGGCAGCTCGCCGGCCAATGCCGCGCGGCCTGCGAGGCGTCCGGCAACGGCGCGGATTTCTGCGCCCGCTATTGCGATTGCGCGCTGGGCGAGCTCGAGGCGCGGGGCCTGACGGACCTGGCCGCACGCGGGCCCGCCACCCCGGAGGATCAGGCGCGCTTCGACGCCGTCGTCGACGGCTGCGTCGCGCAGACCCTCCGTGAGAGCCCGCCGCCGGACTGAGCGGCGCGCGCTCAGTCCTTGGCGCGCTCGACGTAGGAGCCGTCCTCGGTCATCACCACGATGCGCGTGCCGGCGGAGATATGCGGCGGCACCATGGTGCGCACGCCGTTGTTGAGCATGGCCGGCTTGTAGGACGACGAGGCCGTCTGCCCCTTCACCACCGGCTCGGTCTCGACGACCTCGAAGACGACGCGCTGGGGCAGCTCGATGGCGATGGCGACGCCCTCGTGCAGCTTCAGCGAGACCGTCATGCCCTCCTGGAGATAGGCGGCCTGATCGCCGATGTCGTCGCGCGACATGGTGACCTGGTCGAACGTCTCCGGGTTCATGAAGTGGAAGCCCTCGCCGTCCTCGTAGAGGAACTGGTGGTCGCGATCCTCGACGGTCGCCTTCTCCACCTGCTCGGTGGTGCGGTAGCGCTCGGACACCTTGGTGCCGTCCGAGATGCGGCGCATGTCGAGCTGGGTGACCGGCGTGCCCTTGCCGGGATGGATGTTCTGGGCGGTGAGGACCACGTAGAGCTTGCCGTCCACGTCGACGACGTTGCCCTTGCGCAGGGAGCTCGCGATGACCTTGGCCATGTCTCTTCCACTTCGTGTGCGCCGCGTCCCGCGGCCGAATGATGTCGCCGGGCTTGAACCCGCTCGGGGAGCGCATTAACCCACGAGGCGCGCCGGGTCTAGTGAGCCGGCGGCACGGTCCCCCGCGGCTTTCGTCCGGCACGGGGCCGAACCTCACGGAGATGGTCGACGGTGAACGCCCCCTCCCCGTTCTGGGATCCGGCCCGTCACGCCGACCGCAGGCCCTTCCTCCTGGGCCGCGGCGCGGTGACCGCGGCCGTGCGCGCGCATTTCTCCCGCGACGGCTTCATCGAGGTCGAGACCGCGTCCCTGCAGGTCTCGCCCGGCAACGAGGCGCATCTCCACGCCTTCGAGACGCGGCTCGCCGGCCCCGCCGGGGAGAGCGCGCCGGTCTACCTGCACACCTCGCCCGAATTCGCCTGCAAGAAGCTGCTCGCGGCGGGGGAGCGCAAGCTCTTCACCCTCGCCCGCGTCTGGCGCAACCGCGAGCGCGGGCCGCTGCACCATCCCGAGTTCACGATGCTGGAATGGTATCGCGCCGACGCGCCCTACGAGACGCTCTTTTCCGATTGCGCCGCCCTCCTCGCCGCCGCCGCGGACGCGACCGGAGCGCGGCTGTTCTCCTGGCGCGGGATCGACTGCGATCCGCGCGCGGAGCCGGAAGTGGTCACGGTGGCGGAGGCGTTCGAGCGCTTCGCCGGGATCGGCCTGCTGGCGACGGTGGACGCGGCCGGCGGCTCCGATCGCGACGCCCTCGCCGCGCAGGCGCGCGCCGCCGGGCTGCGCATCGCCGAGGACGACACGTGGGCCGACGTGTTCTCCAAGGTCCTGGTCGAGCGTATCGAGCCGCGGCTCGGGACCGGGCGGCCGACCGTGCTCGCCGAGTACCCGGTCTGCGAGGCCGCCCTCGCCCGCGCGAGCGCCCGCGACCCGCGCGCGGCCGAGCGCTTCGAGCTCTACGCCTGCGGCGTCGAGCTCGCCAACGGCTTCGGGGAGCTGACCGATCCGGCCGAGCAGCGCCGGCGTTTCGCCATCGAGATGGATGAGAAGGCGCGGGTCTACGGCGAGCGCTATCCGCTCGACGAGGATTTCCTCGCGGCGCTCGCCCGGATGCCGGAGGCGTCGGGCTGCGCCCTCGGCTTCGACCGGCTCTGCGTGCTCGCCACCGGCGCGCGGCGGATCGAGGACGTGCTGTGGGCGCCGGTCGCCGATCCGTGGGAGACGACATGAGCGCGCGCACGCTCCGCCGGGTCGAGGATCTCGTCGCCGCCGACCTCGCGCCCGAGGCGGCGCGCGCCGGGCTCGACGCCGTCTCCGAGCGCTACGCCATCGCGATCACGCCGGAGATGGCGGCCCTGATCGACCCCGCCGACCCGCACGACCCGATCGCCCGCCAGTTCGTGCCCCACGAGGCCGAGCTGGAGACGCGCCCGGAGGAGATGGCCGATCCCATCGGCGACGAGGCGCATTCCCCCGTCCCCGGGGTCGTCCATCGCTATCCGGACCGCGCGCTCTTGAAGGCGGTCACCGTCTGCCCGGTCTATTGCCGCTTCTGCTTTCGCCGCGAGAGCGTCGGGCCGGCGCATGGCGGCCTCCTGCCGGAGGCGGATCTCGACCGCGCGATCGCCTATCTCGCGAGCCGGCCGGAGATCTGGGAGGTGATCCTCACCGGCGGCGACCCGCTGGTGCTGGCGCCGCGCCGGCTGGAGGCCTTGATGCGCCGGCTCGCGGCGATCGACCACGTGAAAGTGGTGCGGCTGCACACCCGGGTGCCGGCGGTCGATCCCGGGCACGTCGACGCCGCGCTGATCGCGGCGCTGAAGGCCTGCGGCAAGACGGTCTACGTCGCGCTCCACGCCAACCATCCGCGCGAACTGACGGAGGCTGCCCGCGCCGCCTGCGCGCGGCTCGTCGATGCCGGGATCGCCATGGTCTCGCAGAGCGTTCTCCTGCGCGGCGTCAACGACGACGTCGAGACGCTCGCCGCCCTGATGCGCGGCTTCGTCGAGGCGCGGGTGAAGCCCTACTACCTGCATCACCCGGACCTCGCGCCGGGCACGAGCCGCTTCCGGCTCACCATCGCCGAGGGCCAGGCCTTGATGCGGGCGCTGCGCGGGCGTGTCTCGGGCCTGTGCCAGCCGACCTACGTCCTCGACATTCCGGGAGGCGCGGGCAAGAGCCCGATCGGGCCGGGATATCTGGAGGGGGAGACGGTGGAGGACTGGCGCGGGAAGCGGCACCGCTACGAGGGGGAGATGTGACGCGACGCCTCTCCGGCGAAGCCGCGTCAGATCTCCTCGTTCGCAAGCGCTGATTTTCCTTCCCTGTAGGGGAAGGTGGCTCGGCGAAGCCGAGACGGATGGGGCGCGGCGCGCGAGCGACGCGTTCCGCGCAGCGGAAGCTTACCGGCGGCCGTCACGCTCCACCGTGCTGTTTCGGCTTCGCCGAACGCGCGTGCCGCGCGCCCCATCCGTCACCGCGCTGTCGCGCGGCGACACCTTCCCCTACAGGAAAGGAAAGGGCTCAGCGCCCCTGCCGAACCCCCAAACAGAAAAAAGGGCGAGCGGCGCAAGCCGCTCGCCTTCAGCCTCGAACGCCGCGGGGGCGGGAAACTCCCCAGCCGATCCGGGAGAGGGGTTCCCCGAGGATCCTCACTCCGCCGCGGCGTGCTGGGCGTGGAGCCCCGCGCCCCGCGCCATCAGCTTGTTGAGGGCGGCGAGATAGGCCTTGGCGGAGGCCACCAGCGTGTCCGGGTCGGCGCCGCGGCCGGTGACCGTGCGGCCGCCGGAATTGAGCCGTACCGAGACCTCGGCCTGGGCGTCGGTGCCCTCGGTCACCGCGTGGACCTGGTAGAGCTCGAGGGTCGCCTCGTGGGGCGCGAGCGCGTGGATCGCGTTGAAGACGGCGTCGACCGGCCCGTTGCCGTCGGCCTCCTCGGTGACGACGCGGCCCTCCATCTCGAGCTTGAGGGTGGCGCGCTGCGGGCCGCGGGTGCCGGCGATCACCGAGAGCGAGACGAGCTTGATGCGATCGTGCGCCGTCGCGAGACGCTCGTCGACCAGCGCCTCGATGTCCTCGTCGTAGACGTGCTTCTTGCGGTCGGCCAGCGCCTTGAAGCGCTCGAAGGCGTCCTGCAGCTCGTTGTCGGAGACCTTGTAGCCGAGCTCCGCCAGCTTGGTGCGGAAGGCGTTGCGGCCCGAATGCTTGCCCATGACCAGCGAGGTCTTGGTGACGCCGACGGACTCGGGCGTCATGATCTCGTAGGTCTGGGTGTGCTTGAGCATGCCGTCCTGGTGGATGCCGCTCTCGTGCGCGAAGGCGTTGCGGCCGACGATGGCCTTGTTGTACTGCACCGGGAAGGAGGTCGCGTTGGCCACCACCTTCGAGGCGCGGGTCAGCATGGTCGTGTCGATGCCGGTCTCGTAGGGATAGGCGTCGCCGCGGGTCTTGATCGCCATGACGATCTCCTCCAGCGCCGCGTTGCCGGCCCGCTCGCCGATGCCGTTGATCGTGCACTCGACCTGCCGCGCGCCGCCGACGACGCCCGCGAGCGAGTTCGCCACCGCCATGCCGAGATCGTTGTGGCAATGGACCGAGAAGATCGCCTTGTCGGAATTCGGCACGCGGTTGCGCACGGTCTCGAACAGGGCGCGGTACTCGTCCGGCGTGGTGTAGCCGACGGTGTCGGGGATGTTGATCGTCGTCGCGCCGGCCTTGATCGCGGCCTCGACGCAGCGGCACAGGAAGTCCATCTCCGTGCGCGTGCCGTCCTCGGCGGACCACTCGACGTCCTCGACGAGGTTCCTCGCGCGCGTCACCTGGTCGATGACCAGCGCCAGCACCGCGTCCGGCTCCTTCTGGAGCTTGTACTTCATGTGGACGGGCGAGGTGGAGATGAAGGTGTGGATGCGCGGGCGCACGGCGTGGCGCACGGCCTCGCCGGCGCGCTCGATGTCCTTGGGGTTGGCGCGCGAGAGCCCGGCGACGACGGCGCGCTTCACGCGCCGGGAGATCTCGGACACGGCCTCGAAATCGCCGATCGAGGCGATGGGGAAGCCCGCCTCGATGATGTCGACGCCCATCGTGTCGAGCAGTTCTGCGACCTCGAGCTTCTCCTCGAGGGTCATGGTCGCGCCGGGGCACTGCTCGCCGTCGCGCAGGGTGGTGTCGAAGATCAGGACGCGGTTGGAATCGGTGGACATGGTCTGCTTCCTATCGGGATCGTGCATCGGGCGCTCTCTCGCGAGCGCCGGCTCGGGTCTCGATCTCCCCTGAAGGCCCAGGCGCGCGCCCGGACGGCCCTCAGGGGCTGATAAGGAGCAGGAGGCCGAGAAGAAGCGCGCCGCCGCCGAGAGCCGGCGCGGCAAGGAAGGCGCTGCGATGGGAGCCGGCCACGGCCAAGGCTCTCTCCTCGTATCGAACTGCGCCGCACGGAGCGGCGGGAACGCTCGTCTTGTACCCGCAGG
The DNA here is from genome assembly GCF_040111675.1 of Salinarimonas sp. Lineage (NCBI taxonomy): Bacteria > Pseudomonadati > Pseudomonadota > Alphaproteobacteria > Hyphomicrobiales > Salinarimonadaceae > Salinarimonas > Salinarimonas sp. The sequence continues at coordinate 3,047,622 of NZ_CP157794.1, forward strand.
CGCGGCTCAGGGCAAGGCCGAAGGCGCGACGCCGCCTCGCGCCCCGGCGCGGCGAGGCTCCGGCATCCGCGAGCGGCTGTGCTAGGCTCGCGCGTACGAACCCGATTCGCAGACGGGAGACGTCGCCGTGACCGCTCGCAGGCCCTTCGCAACCGCCTCCTTCAAGCCCCTCCTCGCGGCAGCCGCGGCGGCCCTGCTGCTGGCCGCCTGCACCCAGACCGGTGGCCCGACGGCCTCCGCGTCCGGCCCGGCGGTAGCCGCGGCGAGCCTCGACCTGCCGGGGTCCGGCGCCTGCGCCCGGGAGATCCGCGCCTTCCGCGACCTGCTCGACCGGGACAAGGAGACCGGCTTCGTCGGCCCCACCGTCTACCGCGACGCCACGCGCGACCTCGCCGGCCCGGCCGCGACCTGCCGCGCCGGGAACGACGCGGCCGCGCGCGCCGAGCTGCGGGCGGTGAAGACGCGCTACGGCTATCCCGCCTGATCCGCGAAGGCGCGCTCCAGGAACAGCGGCATGAAGGGCGGCGTGCGCGCCGGGTCGAGCGCGTCGGCGCGGCGCACGACGTGGATGTCGGCGAGCTCGGGCTCCTGCTGCGCGGCCAGCGTCGCGCGGATGCGCGCGGCCAGCGGCTCGGCGTCGCCGAAGGCCTGGACGTGCCGCAACAGCGCGCAGAAGCCGCCGATGCGCACGATCGTCCAGCCGGTCGCCTCGACCTCGTGCGGCGCGATCCCGGTCTCTTCTTCCAGCTCCCGCAGCGCCGAGCCGGCGAGATCGACCGATCCGTCGGGGCGCACGTCCTCCATGTCCGGCGTGCCGCCGGGAAAGTAGAGCCGCCCGGCATTCGCCGTGTGCGCGCCCATCTCGCCGACGAGATAGGCGCCGTCGCGCGACCGCAAAGCCGCGAGGGCGAAGCCGTTGACGACGCTCGGGTCCGGGAATCCCTCGGCCTTGAAGTGGAGCAGCGTCGCGTAATCGACCGGGAAGTAGGTCGCCGCATAGACGCCATCCGAGACCTGCGGGGCGCGCGCCATCAGCACGCGGCCGTTGAACAGGCGCGGCTTCTCGGCGCGGCGCCGCTCCCAATGCGCCGCGATCGCCTCCCGGTTCGCCTCGCGCCACTCCCAGACGACGTGCGGATCGTAGCGCGCGTCGATCCGCGCCACGTCGGCCAGAATCGGCCCGTCGCTCATTGGTGCACCTTCGGGCTGGCGGATGCGGAGCCGCGGAGCGGCGTAGTATTCGCCAGCCCGAGCGCCTGCCGCGACGGCCGGCGTCGCTTGCCCTTCGAGGGCCCGTATGAGACCCGCCGCGCGGCAGGTGCCGGGAGGACCGGACGGACCACGGGGTGTAGCGCCTGAGCCTGCCAGCCGGAGCGCCTTCCAATGAGCGATCCGCACGACCTCCCGGCTCGGGTGAGGGTACACCGAACCGGGAGACGTCGCCTATGCCTTTCACTGTTGGTTTCGACTGGGGCGGCGCGGGCCATGCGGCCTGCGTCCTCGACGAGACGGGTGCGGTCCGCGCACGCCTCGACGTCCCGCACACCGCCGCCGGCCTCGCCAAGCTCGTGGCCGCGCTCGCGCGCATCGCGCCCGTCGGCGAGATGCCGGTGGCGATCGAGCGCCCGTCCGGCCTCGTCGTCGACACGCTCGTCGCCGCCGGCCATCCGGTCGTGCCGATCCACCCGAACGTCGTGAAGGCCTGCCGTCCGCGCTATCGCGCCGCCGGCGGCAAGTCCGATACGGGTGACGCCTACATGCTCGCCGATATCCTGCGCACCGACGGGCATCGCTTCGCCCCGCTGCGCCAGGCCTCCGACGCGGTCAAGGCGCTGCGCGCCCTCGTGCGCGGGCGCGACGACCTCGTCGCCACGCGCGTCGGCCTCGCAAACCAGCTGCGCAGCCTGCTCGAAAGCTTCTGGCCGGGCGCCGCCGCGATCTTCGCCGACGTCGACAGCCCCGTCGCCCTCGCCTTCCTCGCCCGCTACCCCACGCCCGAGAGCGCCGCACGACTCGGCGAGAAGCGCATGGCCGCCTTCATGGCCCAGGCCCGCTACAGCGGCCGCCGCAGCGCCGCCGAGCTCCTCGCCCGCCTGCGCGCCGCGCCGATCGGCCTCGCCGGCCGGGACGAGAGCGAGGCCAAGGGCGAGATCGTGCGCGCCCTCGTCGTCGCCCTCGAGCGCATCGTCGCCGCGATCCGCGACCTCACCGCCCGCATCGAGCACGACGTCGCCGAGCTGCCCGACGGCCGCATCGTCATGTCCTTCCCGCGCGCCGGCCGCATCAACGCCGCCCAGATCCTCGCCGAGATCGGCGACGACCGCGCGCGCTTCCAGACCGCAGACCAGCTCGCCGCGGAGGCCGGCGTCTGCCCCGTCACCCACGCCTCCGGAAAAAGCAGGGGCGTCGTCTTCCGATGGGCCTGCAATCACCGTCTGCGCGCCGCCCTCACCTGCTTCGCCGACAACTCCCGCCATGCCTCCCCCTGGGCCGCCGACGTCTACATGCGGGCCAGGCAGCGCGGATGCAGTCACCCCCACGCCGTCCGTATCCTGGCACGCGCCTGGATCCGCATCCTCTGGCATGCCTGGCGAGATCGAGCCGAATACGAACCCGCACGCCATCTCGCCGCGCAAAAATGCGCCGCGTAGAAAAACAGAGGTGGACACGGGGTGTCTCATACGTGGAACTCGCCGCGCGCCACCACGACCGCGCCGCCGCCGATCTCGGCGGAGGCGAGGGCGCCGTTCTCGATGACGAGCTGGAGCGAGATGACGCTGCGCCGGCCCATCTCGACGCCCTGCTCGATGAGCACGTCGTGCGTGCCCTCCCCCATCGGCTCGTGCTCCATGAGCGCGCCGGCGAAGGCGGCCGCGGCGGAGCCGGTGGCGGGGTCCTCCATCACGCCGGCGCCGAGCCCCATGCCCACCATCCGGGCGCGGAAGGCGAGGCCCGCGCCGAACGGCGCGCGGGTGTAGACGTAGGCGGCCGGATGCGTGCTGTCGCCGAACACCGCCTCGAACTGGGCGCCGGGCTTGATCCGCGCCAGCGCCTCGACGGAGCGCACCGGCACGAGGTCGTAGGGTACGCCCGCCGTGTGGCGGCTCGGGAGGTGGCGGTCGAAGCCGATGTCCTCCGGATCGAGCCCGAGCGCCATGGCGCAATCGGCCGAGCTCTTGCCCTCCCCGAACGGCACCGGCAGCTTCGGCAGGTGAAAGCGGGCGCGACCCTCGCGAGGGCCACGGGTCTCGGCGACGCAGGGAACGACCCCGACCTTTTCCTCGAGCCCGAAAGCCTGCGCGTCGGCGCCGCCGGAGCCGTGCTCCAGCGCGAGCAACACGGCCGAGCCGACGGTGGGATGCCCGGCGAAGGGCAGCTCCAGGACCGGCGTGAAGATGCGCAGCTGCGCGCGATGACGATCGCTCTCCGGCGGCAGCACGAAGACCGTCTCGGAGAGGTTGAACTCGCGGGCGATGCGCTGCATCGCGGCCGTGTCGAGGCCGTCCGCGTCGAGCACGACGGCGAGCGGGTTGCCTTCGAGGGCGGTCTCGGTGAAGACGTCGAGGACGGCGTAGCGGCGGGGCATCGGGGCTTCCTTCGTGGCCTTGCGGACGGGCGTCTTTGTGGCTCAGCCGGCGCGTTCAGGCAAATCGATCTCGACGACGAGCGGGCAATGATCGCTCGCCCGCGGCCGGTCCCAGCCGATGCGCGGATAGCGGTCGGCGCGGCTCGCGAGCCAGCCGATCGAGCGGTCGGGATGGGCGGGGTCGAGGGGCACGCGGTAGGGCAGCCCGCGGCGCAGGATCTCGACGCGGGGGGCGGAATTCGCCTCGGCGAGGGCCGGCGAGAGCAGGACGTGGTCGATCTGGACGTGCTGGTCGGCGACGACGCGGCCCTCGGACGTTTCGCGGTGGTAGTAGGTCCAGCGCTCGGTCTCCGGCAGTCCGGCGCAAGGATCGACGGCGAAGTCCTCGAGGAGCGGCTCGACGCCGCTGCGCTCCGCGCGGCGGACCTCCCCGCCGGGCAGGATCGCCAGCGGCGAGGCGTTGAGATCGCCGGCGACGATCCAGGGCGCCTCGCGCCAGGCCTCGCCGAAGCGCCGCTCGACGATGGCGCGCACGGCGCGCGATTCGGCGGCGCGCAGGGCCGGAGAGGCGCCGCGCGGGCCGTAGCCGGTGGACTTCAGATGGCAGATGAAGAGCGTCAGCGAAGCCTCGCCGAACTCTAGGGAAACCTCCAGGCAATCCCGGTTGAACACCTTCGCGTCCTCGGGGATGCCCATGTCCTTCAGCTCGGGATCGTAGACCCCCAGCTCCGCGAAGGTGGCGTCCTTCCAGGAGCGCGCGCGCACCTGCTTCTCGTCGGCGAAGAGGTCCTTGCGCGCGGCGAAGGCGACGTCGATGCCGCGCGGGTCGTTGCCCGGCATCAGCCGCATGTGGCCGTAGCGGATGTCCGACACGGCGTGGACGTAGTTCGACAGGAAGGGCGCGAGCACGCCGAGCCCGTCCACCTCCTGCAGGCAGAGAATGTCGGCGCGGGTCTCGGCGATGGCGAGCGCGGTGGCCTGGCGCTCGTCGTCCTCGAGCGCCACGGCGGTGGCCGCCTGGATGTGATCGCGCATCTCCGGGTCGGCGAAGTCGAACAGCGACAGCGCCGGCCCCGTCTGCGGCCGCGCCTTCGGGCCGTAGGCGTTGCGCGAGACGAGGTTCTCGACGTTGAAGGTGGCGATCCGCAGCCGCATGGCTGCGATCCTACCCCAGGCCGACGGTCTGCGCAGCCTTGGCGAGGAGGCCCTTCTTGTTCGGGTCCTCGATGATCTCGACGATGTTGCCGTCGGGATCGCGGAAGTAGGCGAACTTCATGCCCTTCAGCTCCGGCGTCTCGTCGCCGAAATGGCAGGGCTCGCCGTGGAAGACGTAGCCCTCCGCCTTCATCGCCTCGTAGGTGGCGTCGACGTCCTCGACGAGGAAGCAGACGTGCTTGGAGCCCGGAACGTAGGCCTGGGGCTGCACCTTGGCCTCGGGCGGCTCGCGCACCTCGATCAGCTCGACGGCGACCCCGCCGGAGACCTCGTAGAAGGCGACGCGCGCCACCGTCCGCTCCACCTGGAACTGGCGGGCGAGACCGGCGGACTTGTCGATGTCGGCGCGCTGCGTCGGCTTCATGCCGAGCAGCTTGTCGTAGAAGGCCATGGCGACGTCGAGGTCGCTGACGATCATGCCGACATGGTGCAGGCGCGAGAGGGTGAGGGTCATGGAAATCGCTCCCGGTTGCGCGGGGTGAACCGTGTCCCCGCGCCAACGGGAGCGCGCCGCTCCGGTTCCGGCGCCCTCAAACCGCCTCGACGGGGAAGCGCCGCGTCGGGTTCACGAACTCGTCCTGCGCCGCCACCGTGAGGATCTCGCGCGAGCCGGCGTCCTGCGTGCGCTTGAGCAGGCCGTAGATCGCAGCCCCCGCTTCCGCGAGCGCCGTCTCGGCCGAGCCGGAGCGGGCGTAATGGACGAAGAAGAGCGCCGCGATCGCATCCCCCGCGCCGTTGACCGAGACCGAGAGCATCGGCGTGCGCAGCCGCCAGAAGCGCCCGCCCTCCCCCGCCAGCAGGTCGATGCAGCCGTCGGGCGTGTCCTCGACGTGAAGCGAGGTGACGAGCACGACCCGCGGCCCGCGCTCCTGCACGGCGCCGACCGCGGCCTTGGCGTCGGCGAGCGTCTTCGTGTCGCGGCCGGCGAGAAAGTCGAGCTCGAACTGGTTCGGCGTGACGATGTCCGCCGCCGGCACGGCGTGGTCGCGCATGAATTCCGGGATGCCCGGGCGCACGAAGACGCCGCGGCCGACATCGCCGATGACGGGATCGCAGCAATAGAGCGCGTCCGGGTTCGCCGTTCGCACCCGCGCGACGGCCGACAGGACGGCCGTGCCGATGTCGGAGGAGCCCATGTAGCCGGAGAGCACGCCGTCGCAGGACGGCAGCACGCCGCGCTCGGCGATGCCCTCCACCAGCTCCTCGATGGCCGGCCCGTCGAAGACGCGGCCCTTCCAGGCGCCGTAGCCGGTATGATTCGAGAACTGGACCGTGTGGATCGGCCAGACCTCGCAGCCGAGGCGCTGCATGGGGAAGACGGCCGAGGCGTTGCCGACATGGCCGTAGGCGACGTGGGACTGGATCGAGAGGATGTTCATGGGCGCGCCGTGCTCGCAATGGATGCGCTCACCATAGCATCCCCGAACGCGCGCGTCATGACGGGCGCGGCGGCGACCGCCGCGCCCGGAAGGCTCAGTTCTTGTCCTTGTCGACCAGCGCCTTCTCCTTGATCCAGGGCATCATGTCGCGCAGGCGCGCGCCGACGTCCTCGATCGGATGGGCGGCGTTGCGCGCGCGGATGGCCTTGAAGGAGGTCTGGGCGACCTTGTTCTCGAGCATCCAGTCGCGGGTGAACTTGCCGGTCTGGATGTCGTCGAGCACGCGCTTCATCTCGGCCTTGGTCTCGGGCGTGATGATGCGCGGGCCGGTGACGTACTCGCCGTACTCGGCCGTGTTGGAGATCGAGTAGTTCATGTTGGCGATGCCGCCCTCGTAGATGAGGTCGACGATCAGCTTCACCTCGTGGAGGCACTCGAAATAGGCCATCTCCGGCGAGTAGCCCGCCTCGGTCAGCGTCTCGAAGCCGGCGCGGATCAGCTCGACGAGGCCGCCGCAGAGCACGACCTGCTCGCCGAACAGGTCGGTCTCGCACTCCTCGCGGAAGGTCGTCTCGATGATGCCGGCGCGCCCGCCGCCGATGGCGGAGGCGTAGGAGAGGCCGAGATCGTGCGCATTGCCCGAGGCGTCCTGAGCGATGGCCACGAGGCACGGCACGCCGCCGCCACGCTGGTACTCGGAGCGCACGGTGTGGCCCGGGCCCTTGGGCGCGACCATCAGGACGTCGAGATCGGCGCGGGGCGTGATCAGGTTGAAGTGGACGTTGAGGCCGTGGGCGAACATAAGGGCGGCGCCCTGCTTCATGTTGGCCTCGAGGTGGTCCTTGTAGATGTCCGCCTGCAGCTCGTCGGGCGTGAGCATCATGACGACGTCGGCCCAGCGCGCCGCGTCGGCGACGCTCATGACCTTGAGGCCGGCGGCCTCGGCCTTGCGGGCGGAGGCGGAGCCCTCGCGCAGGCCGATCGCGACCTCGGCGACGCCCGAATCCTTCATGTTCAGCGCATGGGCGTGGCCCTGGCTGCCATAGCCGACGACGGCGACCTTCTTGCCCTTGATCAGGTTGATGTCGGCGTCGCGATCGTAATAGACGCGCATGGTCGTTTCCCTTCTCACCCGGGGGGCGCACCCCCATCGATCTTCCATCCTCTCGGGGCTCGCCCCGCGTGCCGCCGGCGTTTCGTTGCGCAGGCCCGTCCGGCCGCGCAACATCGCTGCACGCCGCGCACGCTTGTAGCGGGGATGGCGGCGGGCGCAAGGGCTTCCGCGAAAAAGGGCTCGGGCGTGAGACGAAAGCGGGACGGGCGTGCTATCCCCTCCCGCGACGCCACCACGCGGAGGATCCGATGAGCGCGCTCGCCACCGACCGGGAGATCGTCGATTTCTGGGAGGCCGCCGGCCCGGAGAAGTGGTTCTCGAAGGACGAGGCCCTCGACGGCGAGATCCGCGAGCGCTTCGGGGAGACGCACCAGGCGGCCGCCTCCGGCCGGCTCGACGAGTGGGAGCTCACCCCGCAGGGATCGCTCGCTCTGCTCATCCTGCTCGATCAGTTTCCGCGCAACATGTTCCGCGGCACCAAGGACGTCTACCGCACGGACGCGGCGGCGCTGCTCGTCGCCGAGCGGGCGATCGAGCGCGGGCACCACAAGGCCTTCCCGCCGCCGATGTGCCGCTTCTTCTTCCTGCCCTTCCAGCACGCCGAGGACCTCGCCATGCAGGAGCGCGCGGTGGCGCTCAGCGAGGAGGCCGGGGACGAGGACGGAGTGAAGTGGGCGCGCCACCATCGCGACATCGTCGCCCGCTTCGGCCGCTTCCCGCACCGCAACGCGATCCTCGGCCGGGAGACGACGCCCGAGGAGGCGGCGTTCCTCGAGGAGAGCGCCTTCCGCGGCTGAGCGGCGGGGATCAGGATCGCATTCCCGAACGCGCGCTCGCACGGCTTTCCTTTCCCGCGCGGACGCTGCTAGCATCCGTGCGGGCGCGACACGCGCGGATCGGCGACGACGAGGGAAGGACGGCTCATGGATACGGGGACGACGATGCGGGCGGCGAACGACGTGCACGCGCCCAACGACCTCTCATCCTGGTGGATGCCCTTCACGGCGAACCGCGCCTTCAAGGCGGCCCCGCGCATGATCTCGGGCGCCAAGGGCATGCATTACCACACGCCCGACGGCCGCCAGGTGATCGACGGCATCGCCGGCCTGTGGTGTTGCAACGCCGGCCACAATCGCGACGAGATCGTCTCCGCCATCCAGCGTCAGGCCGCGGAGCTCGACTATTCGCCGGCCTTCCAGTTCGGCCACGCCCAGGGCTTCGCCGCCGCCTCGCGCATCGCGCAGCTGGCGCCGGGCGACCTCGACCACGTGTTCTTCACCAATTCCGGCTCGGAGGCGATCGACACCGCGCTGAAGATCGCGCTGGCCTACTGGAACGTCTCCGGCCAGGGCCAGAAGACCCGGCTCATCGGCCGCGAGCGCGGCTATCACGGGGTCGGCTTCGGCGGCATCTCGGTGGGCGGCATCGTGGCGAACCGCAAGTTCTTCGGCACGCTGCTGGCCGGCGTCGACCACCTGCCCCACACCTATTCCCGCGAGCACCAGGCCTTCACCAGGGGCGAGCCCGAATGGGGCGCGCATCTCGCGGACGACCTCGAGCGCATCGTCGCCCTGCACGACGCCTCCACTGTCGCGGCGGTGGTGGTCGAGCCGATGGCGGGCTCGACCGGCGTGCTGCCGCCGCCGAAGGGCTACCTCAAGCGCCTGCGCGAGATCTGCGACAAGCACGGCATCCTCCTGATCTTCGACGAGGTGATCTCCGGCTTCGGGCGCTTGGGCTTCGCCTTCGCCGCCGAGCGCTACGGGGTCGTGCCCGACATGATCACCTTCGCCAAGGCGGTGAACTCCGGCACGGTGCCCATGGGCGGCGTCATCGTGCGCAAGGGCCTGCACGACGCCTTCATGAAGGGGCCGGAGCACGTCATCGAGCTGTTCCACGGCTACACCTATTCCGGGCACCCGCTGGCCTGCGCCGCGGCGATCGCGACCCTCGACATCTACCGCGAGGAGGACCTGTTCGCCCGCGCCCGCGCGCTGGAGCCGGTCTGGATCGACGCGATGATGTCGCTCGAGGACCTGCCGAACGTGCTCGACATCCGCGCGGTGGGCCTCGTCGGCGCCATCGACCTCGCCCCGCACGCGGACGGCGTCGGCAAGCGCGCCTTCGCGGCGATGGACCAGGCCTTCCGCGAGCACGACGCGGTGATCCGCATCACCGCCGACACGATCGCGCTGACCCCGCCGCTCATCATCACCGAGGACGAGATCGGCGAGCTGATCGACAAGGTGGGCCGCGTCATCCGCGCCGTGGCCTGATGCGCGAGCACGGCCCATGCTGATGCGGCGCGACCGCGCGCAGCTCCTGGTGATCGACCTGCAGGAGCGCCTCCTCGCCGCGATCCCGCGGGGCCAGGCGGCGCTCGCGCGCGCGGCGATCGTCACGCGCGCGGCGGCGCGGCTCGGCGTTCCGGTGGCGGCGAGCGAGCATTATCCCAAGGGCATCGGGCCGCTCTCGGGGGCGATCCGCGCGGCGATGCCGAACGACGCCCCGGTCTTCGAGAAGATCGCCTTCAGCGCCGCCGCCGATGCGGAGATCGCCGGCTGGCTGGACGCCAACCGGGCGCGCGGGCGCGACCAGGTCGTGCTCGTCGGGACCGAGGCGCATGTCTGCGTCCTCCAGACGGCGCTCGACCTGATCGACCGCGGCTATGCGGTCTTCGTCGTGGCCGACGCGGTGGCGAGCCGCGCCGAGGAGAGCGTCCACGCCGCCACCGCGCGCCTGCTCCACGCCGGCGGGCACTCGGTCACCAGCGAGATGGCGCTGTTCGAGTGGGCCGAGCGGGGCGACGACCCGGCGTTCAAGGACGTGCTGGCGCTGGTGAAGTGAGGGGCGCTCGGCGATCGCGCGATTTGCGGCGAGTGCCACCGGGTGCTACCTTGTCCCTGGAGCCACTCCGGGAGCGCAGCAGATCCATGACCGTGAAGCCCTCGATCTCGCTCACCGACGACCAGTACGCCTTCGTCCGGAACCTGGTCGAATCCGGCAGGTTCGGCAGCGTGAGCGCCGTCGTCCAGGAGAGCTTGAAAGTCTTCCGCGAGCGGATCGAGGACGAGGAAATGGAGCGCGAAGCGCTGCGGCGCGTGCTCCTCCCCCGCCTGGAGGGCGAGTTCGTCACCGGCGAGGAGATGGATGCCATGATCCTCGCCATGATTGCCAAAGAACATCGCGACGATGACCTTTGAGCTCCGCGTCGCGCGTGGCGCGTCGAGGGACTTTCGCCTGATTTATCGCCACCTGCACGCGAGCTATCGGAGCTTCGGGGAAACAAGCGCCGACGCACGGCTGCGCGCCACGCAGCGCGTCCTGGATATTCGAATGCGCGCGCATGCGCTGGCAGCGCACCCGTTTCGTGGGCAGCGCGACGATGACGTCTCGCCCGGTCTGCGGCACGTGACGATGGACCGGGCGATCTACTATTTCACGATCGACGAGCCACGCGCACTCGTGATCCTGGTCGGCGTCTTCCTCGAGGGACAGGAGCACCGTCGGCGCATGCTCCTGCGCCTCCTCTCGGAGTGACCACCTACCGCGGCTCCGTCTGGCTCGCGCCGGTGGGGTCCTGGCCGGCGGACGCGATGTAGCCCTTCAGCTCGTCGATCGAGCCGAACAGGAGGCGGCCTTCGGGTGTTTCCGCCTCGATCGAGCCGTCGGAATACATCACGTAGCGGTTCGCGCCGGAGACGTGGGTGCCCACGACGACCGGCGCCCCGGGCGCCTCGGCCGCGGGCTCGGCGGGGCTCTCGCCCAGGGCGGCGTCCTCCGCCTCGGGCGCATTCGCGGGGGCGGCCTCGGCTTCGGTCTCTTCGGCCACCTCCGCGAGCGCGCGGCCCGGCTCGCGCGGAGGCGCCGGCTCGGAGAGCGCCGCGGCGAGGCGGTCGACCTCCTCGCCCGCCGCCTCCTCCTCCCGAGCGTCCGGCGCGGGCGCCGCCTGCGGCTGGGCCGGGACACCGAACGCGGCGGCGCTCTCCTCGAGGCGACGGCTGAGCGCCTGCGCCTCGGCCTCGATGCGGCCGCGCTCGCGCCGGCCGACGACCGGCTCCTCGATGCCGGGGCCCGCGGCGGCCGCCGCCCCGGGAACCGGCTCCGGCGCGGGAGACGTCGCGACGTCCTCGGGCTCGGGCTCGGGCGCCGGCTGCGCCGCCTCGCCGGCGCGCACGGCGTCCGACACCGGGGTCGCGCGCTCCGTCTCGGCGCGCTCCTCCTCGGCTCGCTCCTCCTCGGCGCGCTCCTCCTCGCCGCGATCCCGCTCGCCGAGATCCGCCTCGACCGGCTCCTCGCCGACCCGGCCTCTCTCTTCCGGCTCCGGCTCCGACGTGCCCAGATCGAGCGGGGGCAGGCCGCCTTCGGGCTCCGGCGCCGGCCGCGTCGCGCCGGGCGCCACCGCCTCCGCCGCCACCCCGCCGATGCCGAGAGCCGCGACCGGCGCCGGCCCGGCGGGGGCGACGGGTTCCTGCGGCGGTATCTTCTGGGGCACCTTGGGCTCGATCTCCCGCGCCGGCGGCGGCGGCACGGGCTCGGCCCGCGCCACTGGCGCGCCGGTCGCCTCGGCCGGCGTCGGACGCTTGGGGAAGGCGGGCGCCTGCGTCCGCGCCGCGGCGCGCACGGCTTCGCCCAGTGCGTCGAGCCGCTTCGCCAACGCCTGCGCCACGGCCGCGACGCCGCCGAGCACGAGGCCGCCCGTCGCGAGGGTCGCGCCGGCGATCAGCATCGACCAGCCGCGCTCGAGCAGCAGGAGCTCCCATCCCGCGAAAACCGCCCAGGCGCCGGCCAGGACCATGACGGCGGCGAGGCCGTAGAGAGCTGCGAACATGAACCCACCTTCGATACGCGTGACCGTCGAACGCCGCGCCACGGTAAGGGCTGCCTGCGCCCTTGCCAATCAACCAAGGTTATCTCGACGCCATCCTGCCGCGCATTCGCCGGAGGAAAATTCGCCGAAAAACCCCGCTGACGCGTTTCCTCACGTGCCGCGGGCCCCCGCGCCCGGTTGCCGCGGCGACGTACGAGGCTTAGTTCTGAGGCGCCGCGCGCACGAGCGCGCTCCGAGATCCCAGGTCAAGGAGGTAACCCCATGTCTTTCGAGCTCCCCCCGCTGCCCTACGCCTACGACGCGCTCTCTCCCTACATGTCGGCCGAGACGCTGGAATTCCATCACGACAAGCATCACAACGCCTACGTCACCAAAGGCAACGAGCTGCTCGAGGGCTCCGAGCTCGCCGGCAAGTCCGTCGAGGAGGTCGTCAAGGGCTCCTACGGCACGAACCAGGCGCTGTTCAACAATGCCGGCCAGCACTACAACCACCTGCATTTCTGGCACTGGATGAAGCCCAACGGCGGCGGCCCGATCCCCGGCGCGCTCGAGAAGAAGATCGTCGAGGACCTCGGCGGCGTGGACAAGATGAAGGCCGACTTCACCGCGGCGGGCGTCGGCCAGTTCGGCTCCGGCTGGGCCTGGCTCGCCGTCAAGGACGGCAAGCTCGCCATCATGAAGACGCCCAACGGCGAGAACCCCCTCGTCCACGGCGCCACGCCGATCCTCGGCTGCGACGTGTGGGAGCACTCCTACTACATCGACTACCGCAACCGCCGCCCCGACTACCTCAAGGCCTTCCTCGACCACCTGGTGAACTGGGAATACGTCGAGAAGCTCTACAACGAGGCGATCTGAGCGGATCGGATCACGGACGGGGCCCCGCGGGGCCCCGTTTTCGTTTCGGGGACGCGTCAGGCCGCGTAGACCGCCAGCAGGATCGGAAGCGTGACGAGCGCGACGAGCAGGGAGGCGATGATCGCCACGGACGTCTCGTCCTCGAAATGCTGATACTTCGAGGCGAACACGAACACGCCCGCCCCGATCGGCTGCGCGGCCATGATCAGCGCCGCCACGAACCAGGGATCGCTCGTGCTCATGCCGAGCACCCAGACCGCGACGACGAAGGTAACCAGAGGCTGGATGACGATCTTGATGCCGATGAGGGGCAGGATCGTCGCGATCCGGCGTCTGTCGAGCAGCGCGGAGGCGTCCAGCTGAGCGAGCCCCAGCCCGAGCGCGAACAACGCGGTGGGACCGGCGGCGGCTCCGAGGAAGTCGGCGAAGAGCGCCAGCGAGCGGGGAAGCTCGACACCGGATACGCTGACGACGACGCCGGCCGCGACGGCGACCGTGAGGGGATTCGTCAGCGTCGCCTTGAGCGCGCCGCCGATCGCGCCGCCCGCCCCGCCGGGCCCGTCACGGCGTGCGAGCAGATCGTTGATCAGGATGACGGTCATGATGACCGGCACGTTGTGCAGGATCGTCGCGATGGCCGCCGGCACCGCCGCCCCCGTCCCCAGCGCCGTGATCAGGATCGGGACGCCCATGTAGCCGGTGGTTCCGTACGACGCGGCCATGGCGGGAATCGTCGCCCTCGGCATGGCGGCGCCTGCCGCGCGAGCGGCGAGGAGCCCGAGCACGAAGGCGGCGCCGATCCCGGCGAGCGTCGCCCCCATGAAGCTCCATTGCTGCAGTTCCGCCGGATCGGCCCGCGCCACGGCGACGAACAGCAGCGCCGGCAGCGCCCCGTAGAGCACGTATTCGTTCAGCAGCCGCGTCCCGGCCTTGTCGACGCCCCGCCAGAGCGCGAACAGATAGCCGGCGAGGATGACTGCGAAAATGGGCGCGACGATCTCGATCATCTATCGTTCTCTTTCATTCTCGTGATTCACGCCCCCAAATGCGGACCGGCGGGATGCCCCGCCGATCCGCCGTCCAGAGACGAAGGTCAGAGCGCGAGCTCACGCGCCCGCGCGATGGCGGCCTCCTCGAAGAGCACGTCCTCGTCGTAGAGGGATACGATGTTCGCGATCAGCTCCTCGTAGGCGGTGCGCTTCGCCGCATAGGTCTCCGCCATCTCGGCCAGCAGGGCGGCGCGAAGCGGCTCGAGCGCATTGGCCTTCTCCTGGGTCGCGATTCCGGCTCTGCGCAGGATGTCCCGGAGCGTCTCGTCGTGCGTTCCCACGTCGGTCAGGAACTTGCGGGCGCGCCGTTCCGACCCGAGGTAGTCCGGGATGTTCGCCACCCCGAGGTTCTCCCAGTTGACGATTCGCCCCGAGACGGGCCGGTAGACGTTCGGGACGACGAGGAACGTGTCCTCGGCGGCGTACGCCGTCTCCCGAACGGTCTCGTGATCGAGCGCGAGGCCGCGGATCGTGATGTTCTTCTCCTCGAATATTCTCAGGAGAACCTCGATCGCGGGCAGGCCCGAACGATTGCCGAAGCCGGCGAAGCCGCCTTCGATCAGATCGAAGCCGTGATAGATCGAGGTGAGGGCGTTCTGCAGGCCGAGGCCCTTGTCGTCGTGCGCATGGACGCAGAAGCTCAGGTCGGGATACGCGTGAACCAGGTTGGCGGCGAGCACCGCCATCGTCTCCGGGTAGCAGACCCCGAGCGAATCGTTGATCCGGACGGTGCGGATCCCGATCGCCACCGACCGGTCGATCTGGTCGACGATCCTCGCGTAGGCCTTCTCGTCGACGCCCGACGAGAAATTGTTCAGAAGGCTCACGCGGAAGTGCCGGAAGCCGATCGATCGGAACTTCTCGCAGGCACGCTCGAACAGGCGCTCCTCGGACCGGTGATCCACCATGCCGAAGCTGATGCATACCCGGTCCTTGAGGTGATCGGGGAAGCGCGTGAAACGCTCGTACAGCGGCTCCCAGCAATTGAGCAGCAGGATGAACGCCAGCTGGACGCCGTCGGCGTCGCCGTCCCGTTCCAGGTCGGCGAGGATCTCGGCCATCAGGTCCGGGTCCGTAGGGGCGGAGCCGAAGACCACGTCGCGCACGCCGGTGGCGACGATCCGCTTCGTCAGGGCCGCCTTTCGGTCGGCGGGAACCGCGAAGGGGCAGCGCTCGGCCCCTTCGCGCATGGTCTCGTCGAGGAGACCCGTCAACTCGAAATTCTCGTAACGCGGCACGTGGCCTTTGGGAAATGTCAGGTTCATCGTGCGGCTCTCTGTTGGAGTGATGGTGCGGCGCACAATCAGGCATTTACGCAATCACGAGTCAATAAGCATGCCCGCACGTTGTATAGACACCATCAGCCAACTCCGGCAGCAGTTGCACGATTCATATTCATACTCCTTTGATTGCTTTCTGTCCAGGCACAGCAGCGCGACGGCCGGTTCGCCGCGCGGGAGAGCGCCGAGGATGATGCACTGCAGCGAGAATGAACCTCACGGGCCCTCTCCCCGACGAAACCACCGCACCCGTTCGCCGGCAGAGGAGAGCCCGCCATGATCCCGCGCTTCACCGAGACCGCCCCCTGGGAAGCCGGCTTTTCCGCGATCTACGACGCCGAGATCGCGCCCGAGCTCGGCGAGGTCGAGGCCGAACGGCAGGCGTTGCGGCGGACGCGCAACCGTCGCATCGCCGCGAGCGTCGCGATCGGGCTCGCCGCGTTCGTCTTCGCCGTCGCCGCGATCCCGCCCGGGGACGGGCGCGTCATCGCCTTCGGCTTCGTGCCGGCCCTCACCGCCTTCGCCATCGTCGCGAGCCATTTCCTGGGCCAGGCGGCCTATTCCGACCGGCTGAGAAACCTCGTCATGCCGCGCGCCGCCCGGCTCTACGGCCTCGCCTACGACCGCGAGGCGAAGGGCGCGCCGGACGTCGAGCCCTTCGAGCGGCTCGGCCTCCTGCCGAAGGGCGAGCTCACCCTCAGCGACAGCGTCGCCGGACGCCACCGCGATCTCGACGTCGCGCTCGTGGAGGCGCGGGTTCGGCGGCGCGGCGGCAAGGGCAAGAGGGTCCTGTTCCGCGGGTTGCTGCTGCGCGTCTCCACCGAGACGCCCGCGCCGACGCCGATCGTGATCGCGCCGGAGCACGGCGGGCCGCTGAACGCGCTCGCCGCCGCCTTCGGGCGCTATGGCGGCGGCGGCCTCCGGCGCGTCGAGACAGGCCTGCCGACGTTCGAGCGCCTGTTCGAGCTGCGCGCCGGCGATCCCGACGCGGCCCGCGCCTGGCTGCCGGCCTCGCTCCTGCACGGCCTCGTCGCGCTGGCGGCGGAGGAGGCGCGCTGGAAGGGAGAGCCCGCCGTCACCGCGGCCTTCCAGGGCGAGGCGTTCTATCTCGCCATCCGCCGCAACGCGCCGTTCCTGGAGCCCGGCGCGCTGGGCGAGAGCGTCTCCGGGCTCGAGCCGCACCTCCACGCGCTCCTCGCCGACCTCAGCCTACCGCAGCGCCTCGTCGACCGGCTGGTCGGCGCGAGCGCCGATGTCGACGCCGCGTGACCGGCGCGTGCGAATCGCGCAGCCTGATCGCGAGACCGAGGGAGCAGAGCCGTGACGCCGACCTTCACCGAGCAGCACCCCTGGGAGGAGGGCTTCGCCGAGGTCTTCGCCCGCGAGATCGTCCCGCGGCTCGGGCCGCTGGAGAAGAAGCGCCGCGCGATCCTCGCCAAGCGCAAGAACCGGCTCCGCGTCGTCGGCGGCGTCACGGTCGTTGCGCTCGCCGCGGCCTGGCTGTTCGCGCCCGGGTGGGAGATCGCCGCGGTGATCTCGGCCTTCGTCGCCTTCGGCGCCCTGGCGGCGACGATCCTCGTGTTCAGCTTCGGGCAGGACGCGTTCTCCGAGCGGGTGACGGCCGAGATCATGCCGCGCGTCGCCGATTTTCTCGGCATGCGCTTCGATCCGAAGGCCGCCGAGCGGCCGGACATCGGCGCCTTCCGGGACGCCGGCCTCGTCTCCCAGTACGAGCGCGCCGGGTTCTCGGACGGGCTCGCCGGCCATTATCGCGGCGTCGACTTCACCGCCTGCGAGGCGAGCCTCTCCAAGACCGAGCGCGACACCGACAGCAAAGGCAGGAGCCGCACGAAGCGGGTGACCGTCTTTTCCGGCGTGATCGCCACCTTCTCCGTGCCGCGCCCGGCGCCGGGGGTGATCGTCATCCGCCGCGACGTGGGGCGGGTGCTCAACGCCGTGTTCGGGTTCTTCGACAGCCGGTTCAAGGGGCTCGAGAAGGTCGAGATCCCCCATGCCGGCTTCGAGGAGGCCTTCGAGGTGCGCGCCGAGAACCCGCAGGCCGCGCGCGACTTCGTCACCGGTCCCTTCCTCGACGCCCTGCTCGCGCTCTCGCAGGGCGAGGGCGAAGCGCAGCCGCGTCCCGTCGGCGGCGCCTTCGTCGGCGATCGATTCCACCTGACCGTCTCCGGCCTCTCGCTCGCCTCCGTCGGCCCGGTCTCGGAAAGCCTCGACGCCATCGAGCCGCGCCTGCACGCGACGCTCGCCGACATGCGCTTTCCGCTGCGCGTGATCGATCGGTTCTATGGCGAGTGACGGCGAGCCGTGCTTCGCCGGCGGAACGGGAAGCGACAGGGGCCGTGCCTGCTCACCCGCGTTGACGCGCGCCGCCACTTGCCCTAACCGCGGCGCAGACCTCAACGCCCAGGAGAGGAGCGCATGACCAAGGCCCAGATCGCCGCGATCATCGAGAACATCGTCAAGCAGCAGCTGGACGATTGCCAAACCGCGATCAAGGCCGGCCAGCGCACCATCGCCCTGAACGAGCTGGCGGACGCGGTGGCGCAGCTCAAGCAGCTGGCCAAGATCGTCAAGAAGAGCTGACCCACCGACCAGCGCGCGGCGCCGCACGACGGCATGCGTCGCTATTTCGGTTTTCCTAGAAATACCGTTGACAACGATCCCGCCCCGCGCCACCCTGCCGCCATGGACACCACGATCGTCATCGCCAAGCGCCTCGAGGCGCTCGGCAACCCCACGCGGCTCGCCATCTACCGCGCCCTGGTGCGCGCCGGCGAGGCCGGGCTCGCGGTCGGCGCGCTGCAGGAGCGCGTCGGCGTGCCGGCCTCGACGCTCTCGCATCACCTGCGCACGCTCGTCGGCGTCGCGCTGGTGACGCAGGAGCGCCAGGGCACGAGCCTGATCTGCCGGGCGAACTACCCCGTGATGAACGGGCTCGTCGCCTTCCTGTCGGAGGAGTGCTGCGTCGATTCGAGCTGCGCGCCCCGCCCCGTCCGGAGCGCGCGCGAGGAGGCGGTGTAGCGCTTTTTCGCGCTCCCCTATTTCCAAATTTCTGGAACTATCGTCCACCGTAGGAGCCCCTCATGCCCGCGCCGTCCAGTCCCGCTCTCGTCGATCTCCCCGTCGCCATCCTCGGCGCCGGCCCCGTCGGCCTCGCCGCAGCGGCGCATTGCGCCGAGCGCGGGCTGCCCTTCGTCGTCCTCGAGGCCGGCGCCGCGGTCGGCGCCCATGCCCGGGACTGGGGGCACGTGCGCCTGTTCTCGCCCTGGCGCTACGACGTCGATCCGGCCGCGGCGCGCCTGCTCGCGCGCGCCGGCTGGACGCCGCCGGAGCCCGACGCCCTGCCCACCGGCGCCGAGCTCGCCGAGCGCTACCTGGAGCTGCTGGCTCAGGCGCTCGCCGCCCACGGACGCGTCGAGACCGGCGCGCGGGCCGTCGCGATCAGTCGCGCCGGCCGGGACAAGGTGAAGAGCCCCGGGCGCGCCGGGACGCCGTTCCTCGTCGACGTCGTCCATGCGGACGGCCGGCGCAGCCGACTCGCCGCCCGGGCCGTGATCGACGCCACCGGCACCTGGGCGACGCCGAACCCGCTCGGCGGCGCGGGCGTGCCCGCGCTCGGCGAGGCGGAGGCGGCCTCGCGCATCGCCACCCGCATTCCGGACGTCCTCGGCCGCGAGCGCGCGCCCTACGCCGGCGCGCGCACGCTCGTCGTCGGCGCGGGCCACTCGGCGGCTAACGCCGTCATCGACCTCGCCCGCCTCGCGGAGGAGACGGGCGAAGGCGCGGTCGTCTGGGCCGTGCGCGGCGCGCGGCCGATCCGCGCCTTCGGCGGCGGCGAGGAGGACGAGCTCCCGGCCCGCGGCGCCCTCGGCGCCCGGCTGCAGGCGCTCGTCGCCGGCGGCGGGGTGCGGCTCGAGACCGGCTTCGTCGCGGCCGCGATCTCGGAAGACGCGGACGGCGCGCTCGTCGTCGCCGACGGGGCGGGCCGCACGGTCGGCCCGGTCGACCGGATCGTCGCCCTCACCGGCCAGCGGCCGGATCTCGGCCTCGCGCGCGAGCTGCGCATCGACGTCGACCCGGTGCTCGAATGCGCCCGCCCGCTCGCCGCGGAGATCGACCCGAACCTGCACGCCTGCGGCAGCGTCGCCCCGCACGGCCACGCCGCCCTCGCCCACCCGGAGCCCGGCTTCTTCATCGTCGGGGCGAAGAGCTACGGCCGCGCGCCGACCTTCCTGATGATGACCGGCTACGAGCAGGTTCGCTCGGTGGTCGCCGCCCTCGCCGGCGCGTGGGCGGAGGCGGACCGGGTCTCGCTGGTGCTGCCGCAGACCGGCGTGTGCACGAGCGATCTCGACGTCGGCTGCTGCGCTCCCGCCGCAGCCCCGGCGAGGACGCCCGCCCGCTCCTGCTGCGGAGCCGCCGCTTGACCCCTCCGCCCGCCGCCGACGCTGCCCTCGACCGCGAGACCCCGGCCGACGCCCCGACGAGGCCCTCCCGCCCCGTGGTGATCACGGTCCTGGGGATCACCCAGATCCTCGCCTGGGGCTCGACCTTCTACCTCCTGACCGTGCTCGCCCCCGTGATCGCGGCCGAGACCGGGTGGCCCAAGACCTTCGTCGTCGGCGGGCTGACGCTGGGCCTCGTCGCGGCGAGCCTGGTCTCGCCGCGGGTCGGGCGTATGGTGGAGGCGACCGGCGGCCGGCCGGTGCTCGTCGGCTCGGCGCTGACCATGGCCGCGGGGCTCCTCGCGCTCGGGCTGGCGGAGAGCCGGATCGCCTATCTCGCCGCCTGGCTGGTGATCGGGCTCGGCATGGGCGCCGGCCTCTACGACGCCGCCTTCGCGACGCTGGGGCGGCTCTACGGCTCCACGGCGCGCTCCGCCATCACCACGCTCACCCTGTTCGGCGGCTTCGCCTCCACGGTGGGATGGCCGCTCTCGGCCTACTTCGTCGAGACCTTCGGCTGGCGCGGCGCCTGCTTCGCCTATGCGGCGATCCACGTCCTCGTGGTGACCCCGCTCTACCTCGCGCTCCTCCCCCGCCGGCCGGCGCCGGCGCCCGTCGCGACGACCGCCGCGGCCGGCGCGCCGACCCCGGGCGCGAAGCCCGCTCGATCGTCAGGCGACGACCGCCTGCTGCGCCTCACCCTCTCGGCCGCCCTCACGGTCAGCGGGCTCGCGACCGCCATCGTCTCGGTGCACCTGATCACGCTCCTGCAGACCCGCGACCTCGCGCTCGCCGCCGCGGTCGGCCTCGCGGCGATGGTGGGCCCGAGCCAGGTCGGCGCGCGGGTGCTGGAGGCCGCCATCGGCCGGCGCTACCACCCGATCTGGACGGCCGCGGCCTCGGCGCTCCTGACCTTCACGGGCGTGACGATCCTGGCGTCGGGCGCGGCGATCCTGCCGCTGGCGCTGATCTCGTACGGCGCGGGGATCGGCATCCGCTCCATCGTCAAGGGCACGCTGCCCCTCGCCCTCTTCGGCCCGCACGGCTACGCCGCCCTGATGGGCCGCCTCGCCCTCCCCCAGCTTCTCGTCGCCGCGCTCGCGCCGCTCGCCGCCGCGTGGCTGCTCGACGCCGCCGGGCCGACGGCGCTGCTCTGGGCGCTGATGGGCGTCACCGCGCTCGACGCGGTGTTCGTGGCGCTGATCTGGGCGCAGATGCGGGGGCGCTAACGGATGTCATCCCGGACGCCGAAGGCGATCCGGGACCCAGAGCCGCCGCGCTTTCCTCAGCGGCGTGCAACGCCGCGTCCCGCCATCGGTGATGACGGCATGAAGGCCGCGGGACGCGCGCGCTTTCGCGCACGCTGAATGAACCGATGGTGGATCTGGGTCCCGGACTTGCTTCGCAATCCGGGATGACAGGGCTTTACCCCCCCAGCCGCCGCAACGCCTCGGCGATCTTCGCCCGACGGGCCCGCACCGCCTCCAGCCGCTCGCGCATCTCCTCGACGACCTCCTCCTTGGCGTTCTTCAGGAAGGCCTCGTTGGAGAGCTTGGCCTTTGCCTTGGTCTCGTCGGTCTCGAGCTTGCCGTCCTCCTTGAGGAGGCGGGCGCGCTCGGCCTCGATGTCGACGACGCCCTCGAGGGGGAGCGCCGCGCTCTCGCCCCGCACGACGAGGAGCGCGCTCGCCTTGGGCGCGGTCTCGGCGGCGGTGATCTCGGAGACGCGGGCGAGGCGGCGGATCATGTCGGACCAGGCCTGCGCCCGCGCCTGCACCTCGGCTGAGGGCGAGAGCAGCAGGAGCGGGATCTGCGCGCCGCCGGCGACGCCGGTCTCGGAGCGCGCGGAGCGGATCTCGGAGACGAGGTCGACCACCCAGCCGATCTCGGCCTCCGCCGCCGCGTCGAGGAGGGCCGAATGGTCCGGCCACGCGGCGAGCGCCAGCACCGGCTCGTCCCGCGCGGGGCCGACCTCGCCCTTCGCCGCCCAGAGCTCCTCGGTGATGAAGGGCATGAACGGGTGGAGCAGCTTGCAGACCTGGTCGATCAGGAAGGCGGCGGTGGCGCGGGTCTCGTCCTTGGCCGGCCCGTCCTCGCCCTGGAGCACGGGCTTCGAGAGCTCGAGATACCAGTCGCAGAAGACGTTCCAGGTGAAGCGATAGGCGGCGGCGGCCGCATCGTTGAAGCGGTAGGCCTCGATCGCGGCGGTCACCTCGGCGAAGGCGCGGGCGCATTCGGAGAGCGCCCAGCGGTTGAGGGTCTCCTTGGCCGCCGTCGGATCGTAGCCGGCCGTGCGCGCGCAGCCGTTCATCTCGGCGAAGCGCGCGGCGTTCCAGATCTTGGTCGAGAAGTTGCGGTAGCCCTCGACGCGGGAGACCGCGAGCTTGATGTCGCGCCCCTGCGCCGCCATGGCGGTCAGCGTGAAGCGCAGGGCGTCGGCGCCGTACTGCTCGATCAGGTCGAGCGGGTCGATGACGTTGCCCTTCGACTTCGACATCTTGGCGCCCTTCTCGTCGCGGACGAGGGCGTGGATGTAGACCGTGTCGAAGGGCACCTCGTCCATGAAGTGAAGTCCCGCCATCATCATCCGGGCGACCCAGAAGAAGATGATGTCGAAGCCGGTGACGAGGGTGTTCGTCGGGTAGTAGCGACGCAGCTCCGGCGTCTCGTCCGGCCAGCCGAGCGTCGAGAACGGCCAGAGCGCGGAGGAGAACCAGGTGTCGAGCACGTCCTCGTCACGCACGAGCGCGACGTCGCGGCCGTGCTTGTCGCGGGCCTGCGCCTGTGCCTCCGCCTCGTCGGAGGCGACGAAGACGTTCCCCTCCTCGTCGTACCAGGCCGGGATCTGGTGACCCCACCAGAGCTGGCGCGAGACGCACCACGGCTCGATGTTCTCGAGCCACTGGAAATACGTCTTCTCCCAGGTTTCCGGCACGAAGCGCGTGCGCCCGTCCTTCACCGCCGCGAGCGCGCGCTCGGCGAGCGGCTTCACGTTCACGAACCACTGGTCCGTCAGATAGGGCTCGACGACGACGCCGGAGCGGTCGCCGTGCGGGACGGCATGGACGTTGGCGACGATCTCGGCGAGGAGGCCGCGCGCCTCCATCATCTCGACGACGCGCGCCCGCGCCGCGAAGCGGTCGAGGCCGTGCAGCGCCATCGTCTCGGGCTCGGGCGCGGCGTCCGCCAGAAAATCCTCGTTGTCCTCGAGCGCGACGTGAGCCGCGCGGTCGAAGATGTTGACGAGACGAAGGTCATGCCGCTTGCCGACCTCGAAGTCGTTGAAGTCGTGCGCGGGGGTGATCTTCACCGCGCCCGAGCCCTTCTCCGGGTCGGAATACGCGTCGGCGACGATCGGGATGCGCCGGCCGACCAGCGGCAGGATCGCGAACGTGCCGACGAGATCGGCGTAGCGCTCGTCCTCGGGATGGACGGCGACCGCCGTGTCGCCGAGCATGGTCTCGGGGCGCGTGGTCGCGACCGTGATGAAGCGCCCTGCCTGCCCCTCGATCGGGTAGCGGAAGTGCCAGAGATGGCCCTTCGTCTCCACCTGCTGCACCTCGAGGTCGGAGATCGCCGTCTGGAACTTCGGGTCCCAGTTGACCAGGCGCTTGTCCTTGTAGAGCAGGCCCTGGCGGTAGAGGTCGACGAAGACCTTCAGCACCGCCTTCGACAGCCCCTCGTCCATGGTGAAGCGCTCGCGCGACCAGTCGCAGGAGGCGCCCAGCCGCTTCAGCTGGTTGACGATCTTGCCGCCCGATTCCTCCTTCCAGGACCAGACCTCTTCGAGGAAGGCCTCGCGGCCCATCTCCCGGCGCGAGGGACGGCCCTCGGCGGCGAGCTTGCGCTCGACGACCATCTGCGTCGCGATGCCGGCGTGGTCCATGCCCGGCTGCCAGAGCACGTCGCGCCCGCGCATGCGCTCGAAGCGGCAGAGCACGTCCTGGAGCGTGTTGTTGAGCGCGTGGCCCATATGCAGCGAGCCGGTGACGTTCGGCGGCGGGATCACGATCGTGAAGGGGTCCGCGCCCACACGCTCGGGGCGCCCGGCGCGGAAGGCGTCGGCCTTCTCCCAGATCCCGGCGATGCGCGCCTCGACGGCGCGGTGGTCGAACGTCTTGTCCATCATCGAAGTCGGCCGATCGTGTCTCGAAACAGCGGAAATGCGCACGCGCGCCCGAAGGCTCCGGCTATCAACCGGAGCCCGGCGCGCAAGTCAACGGGCTGGGATGGCTCGCGCGCCGGTCAGCGGCCGCGCGATACGCGCTCGATCTCGGCGCGGACGAGGCGCTCGACGATGGTCGGCAGGTTGTCGTCGAGCCACTCCTTCAGCATCGGGCGCAGCATCTCCTTGACGAGGTCGTCCAGGGTGCGGCCCTGGTTGGACAGGACCGCGTGCGCGAGCATGTTGAAGGAGCCGCTCACCGCTGCGTCGGCGGTGTCCGACAGGAGGCGATCCTCCTCGAGGCGCCGCCGCGGCGGCGGCTCCGGGATCGGCGGGACGTAGGGAGCCGGCTCCTCGAAGGCGACCTCCTCCTCCGGCTCCTCCATGTAGATCGGCTCGGGCTCGGGCTCGGGCTTAGGCTCCGGCAGCGGGTCGGGGTCGAACGCGGCGTCGCGGAAGTCGATGTCCTCGTGCTCGAGGTCGAGCGGCGACGGCTCGCGCGGCGCCCGCGCGACCGGCTCGGCGACCTCGCCGAGATCGAGCACCTCGTCCTCCTCGGGCTCGGGCTCGGGCTCGGGCTCGGGCTCGGGCTCGGGCTCCGGTTCGGGTTCCGGGTCCGGCTCCTCGTCGAAGGAATCGAACATGTCGTCGACGGCCGACTGGGAATTCTTTCCCGAAGCCGGGGCTTCCGGCTCGTCGTCCTCCTCGTCGGCCTCCGGAGCCGGAGCCTGATCGTCGGCGATGATGCGCCGGATGGAGGCGAGAATCTCCTCCATCGTGGGCTCTTGAGACTTCTGGCTGGCGGAGCTCATGCGCGCACTCGTCGATCGCGGGTTCCCGTCGCGGCCGAGAATCGGCCGTTATGGTCAACGAAAGCTTAACGCGCCTTCACGTATCGAGGCAAAGGTGCCGAGACCCTCGCCCACACCCGCTTTCGCTCACTGCCCGGACGGAGTCTGCGTCCCGTACCAGAGCCCGTCCACCTGCTCGAAATGCACAGAGGGATCGTAGATGCGCGTGTTCAGCGACAGCGTGACGGGCGTCAGCCGGCCCATGGCCTGAAGAACCGCGTAGCCGGCGACCACCCGGTCGCGCTGGGCCGTGATCAGGTTCACGCGCGCGTTGAGCAGCTCCTGCTGCGCGTTGAGCACGTCGAGCGTGGTGCGCTGGCCGACGCGGGCCTCCTCGCGCACGCCGGTGAGCGCCGTCTCGGCGGCGGAGACCTGCGCCTGGGCCGCCTGAATCTGCGCCGTCGACGCCTCGAACTGCCCCCAGGCGGCGATCACGGAGGCACGGACCTGATCGCGCACGAACTCGACCTCGAACCGGCGCTGCTGGGCGATCTCCTTGGCCTCACGCACGCGCGAGGACACCTCGCCACCCTGGTAGAGCGGCACGTCAAGCCGCGCGACCACGGAGGCGGAGGTCGCGCGGTCGCCGCTCTGCGAATTGTCGTAGCGATGGCTGACAGAGCCCTGAACTCCGAGCGTCGGCAGCAGCTCGCCCTCGACACGCCGCACGGTAGCCTGGGCCGCGTCGAGCGCGTGCCGGGCCGCGGTGATGTTGGGATTGTCCGCGAGCGCGATGGAGACCGCCGCGTCGACCGTGCCCGGAATCAGCCGCTCCGGCACGTTCCCGGGCGCGAGCTGGCGCGGATCGACGCCGACGATCCGGCGATAGACCGCGATCGAGGAGCGCAGGTTGGCCTCGGCGAGGCTCACCTGCGAGCGCGCTGCGGCCACCCGCGCCTCGGACTGGGCGACGTCCGTGCGCGTCACCTCGCCGACGTCGAAGCGATCCTGGGTCTGGCGCAGCTGCTCGGCCAAGACGTCGAGGTTGTTGCGCTGCAGGTTGATGATCGCCGTGTCGCGCAGCACGTTCATATAGGCCTGCGCGGCCTGGAACAGGATGTCCTGCACCGAGGCCTCGAGGTTCTGGCGGGCGGCGAAGACCTGGCTTTCGGCCTGGCGAACACCGGCGGCGGTGCGCCCGCCGTTGTAGATCGTCTGGTTGATGGTCAAACCGATGCCGCGCGGCGTGAGAGCGCTCTGCACGGTGTTGCCGAAGCGATTCTCGCTCTCCGACCAGGAACGACCGATGTCGGCGCTGGCGCTGATGCGCGGACGGTATCCCGACAGGGCCTGCGGCACGCGCTCGTCGGCGGCGCGGACGCCGGCGCGCTCTCCATTGATGAGCGGCGAGGCGATGTAGGCGCGCGACAGCGCCGATTCGAGCGTTTCCGCCGCCGCGCGCGTCACGGCTCCGGGCGCCACCGACGCGGCGAAGGCGAAGGCGACCGCGGCCAGCGCTGCGTTCCTACCGGAGACCCTCACGCGCGACATCGAGACTTCCCTGAGCTGGCTCCGCCGAGCGGCGCCGCGGGGCGGCGCGCAGGCGGCGACGAGAGCGGACTTGTTGCTTCGTGCGGCGGCAGAATACGTCGGGACGCCGCCTGGGCAATGGCGATGCGTCGCCTTTCGAGCATTTCCTCGCGGGCCGTTGCCGCAAAACCACGATTCGCGCAGCGTCCGCGCCCGGCTCAGAAGACGAAGCCGGGCTCCTCCCGGAAGGGGGGCAGCAGAGGCGCGGCGGCGTCGAAGATGGCGCGCGAGCCGAACACGTCGCCCGAGCGGACGAACAGGGTGGCGCGGCTGGTGCGGCTGCCGTCACCCACGATCACGCCCAGGCGGCCCTCTTCCTTCAGCTGCTCGAGCAGCGCCTGCGGGCGCTTCTGCACGGCGCCGTTGACGTAGACGACGTCGAAGGGCGCCTTGTCCGGGCTGCCCGCCTCCATCGGCCCGACGACGACCTCGACCTCGCCGGCGCCCTGCGCGGCGAGCTTCTCGCGGATCGTGGCGGCGATCGCCTCGTCGGGCTCCACGACGGTCACGGCGGCGCCGAGACGGCTCATGATCACGGCCTCGTAGCCGAGCCCGCTCGCGACGACGAGGGCGCGCTCGCCGGCGCGCAGCTGCAGGTTCTGGAGGATGCGCCCGAAGATCATCGGCGGCAGGAGGTAGCGCTGCCCGGCCTCGCCGGCGGCCACCGGCAGGCTCTGGTCGGAATAGGCGAGCTCCTGCGCGTTCGACGGCGCGAAGACCTCGCGCGGGACCTCGTTCATCGCCGTGAGGACGCCGAGATCGGTGATGTCGTAGGTGCGCAGCTGGTGGTCCACCATCATGCGGCGCACGCGGGCGAAGTCGATCATCGAAGCCTCGTGGAAATCGCGTCGGAAACCGTGAGGCTTTTGGTGGATCGGCTCGCAAAAGGCAAGCGTGGCGAGCCCGCCGGGCCGAGCCCGCCCGGGCGCGCCGCAGGTCACCGCGGCTCGATGCCCTCCCACAGGGCGCGGACCTCGGCGGGCATGGCGTCGCGGACCTTGGTGACCTGGCCCTCGGTGACGTGGCGCGCGAGCGCGGCGAAGACGGCGCGGGTCGCGGCCTCGACGTCGACCGGCTTCATCGGGCCGAGATTGTCCGCGACCTCGCCCAGGAACTCGGCGGCCGAGCGCTCCTTGTGCGGCTGCTCCGCCGGGCGCCATTGGTCGTAATACATGCCCCGGACCAGCATCGGCAGCTGCGCGCCGAGATGGGCGGCGAGCTCCATGGGCATGCGGTCGCGCACCGTGCGCAGCACCGCCGAGAGCGCGTGGTAGGCGGCCTGGCGGTCGCCGCCCATGTCCTCGCCGATCTCCTTGAGCCAGACGTCCGTCGTCTGGATGGTCTTGTCGAACACCTCGAGTCCGTGGGCGCTCATGCCGTCCTCCTCGTCTCGTGTGGCTCTCTCGTCGGGCGCGGCCGGCCGATCAGACGGGCCGCTCGGTCTCGGGAATCAGCATCGCGCAGGCGACGGGCGTCGCCGCGTGCGCGCTCGACCCCTGCGGCGCGTAGACCGTCACCGGTAGCTCGGTCTCCGGCGAGACGCCGTGGATCAGGACGACGCGACGCGTGAGGGCGAGCGGAGTTCCATGGCGCTCGCGCACGGCCGTGCGCAGCTCCTCCGTCATCACCCGCGTCTCGAAGTCGAGGACGCCCCAGGTGCCGGCTTCCGGGTACCAATCCTCGTCGTAGGTGAGGGAGACGGTGTCGGTCGTGATCGGGATCAGCGCCTCGCCGGTGACGAGCCGCGCCTCGGCGAGATCGACCCAGCCGTCGTCGTTGATGTCCGCCGCCGGCGTCGGGCAGCGCGCGGCCTGCGGGTCGTCGCCGGTGAAGCCGTGGACGTGGACGCGGTGCATGCCGGGCTCGAGCCCGCGGGCGTAGACCGCGATCTCCAGCCTATCGCCGAGCGTCGCGATCCGCACCTCGCCGTGCGGGCCCTGGTTGGTGGTCTGGGCGTCGTTGAGCGGCGCCACGTCGCCGAACACGTTCAGGGTCGCGTCGTCGCCGGTCTGGGCGAGGGACTGGGCGAGCGCGGGCGCGGCGGCGAGCAGCGCCGCGGCGGCGATGGGCGGGATGAGGCGTGTGGGTCTCGTCAAGTTCGTCGCTCCTCGAGGCTCGGGTGAGCGTGTCGGGAGCGAACGGACGAGGCACGGCCGCGTTCCGAGGGGGCGACGCTGGGGCGCGGGATCAGGGTTTGAGGCGAACGCCCGGCGCGTCGCCGTCGACGCGTTCAGGCGATCGGCGACGCGCGCAACGAAAAAGCCGCGCCCTCGCGGACACGGCTTCGAGCCATTGGAAGTTTGGAGGCCTCGCCCGGAATCGAACCGGGGTGCAAGGATTTGCAGTCCTCTGCGTAACCACTCCGCCACGAGGCCTCACCGCGGCGTTCCCGCCGCGGACCATCCTCATATCAGCGTCGCGCGCGCCGATGCAAGGGGCAAATGGCCGCCGTTTCCGCTCACCCGGCGGGAGGCTCCAGGCCGGCCGATTCGAGCGCCTCGCGCTGGCGCGCGGCGAGCGCGTCGAGGTCGAAGCGCGCGATCTCCGCCTCGAACAGGCGGTGATAGTTCAGCTCCGAGCGCAGGTGGAGGTACACGGCGCCGAGCCCGATGGCGGCGCGGTCCATGAACACGAACTCGCGCGGCACAGTCACCGGGCCCTTCTCCTTGAGCGCCTTGTGCACCTCGAAGGCCTCGCGCCGGCCGTAGGCGCCCGGCGAGACGCCGTCGGCGATGGTGCGCGTGCGGTCCTCGAGCAGCGGGCCGTAGATGAAGCGCGCCCAGATGTTGAGGATGTCGATCAACTCGGAATTGAGATTCTTGAAGCCCCAGGTCTCGTAGGCGTGGACCATCCGGGCGCGGTCGTCCTCCTGCAGGCCGCGATAGAGATCCACCACCCCGCCGACGAATTTCGGGTGGAAGATGCGCACGCAGCCGTAGTCCAGCAGGTTGATGCCGCCCGGCTCGCCGTCCTCCTCGAAGACGGTGTAGTTGCCCAGATGCGGATCGCCGTGGATCATCGCCGCCGACGAGAACGGGTGCCACCAGGCCTTGAACATCGAGATGGCCAGCCGGTTGCGGATCTCGACCTCGCGCTCCTTGTATTCGAGGATCTTGCGGCCCTCGAGCCAGCTCAGCGTCAGCAGCCGCTTGGTGGAGAGGTCGGCGACCACCTCGGGCACGCGCACCTCGTCGACGCCGCCCAGGACGGCGGCGTAGAGCTTGGCGTGCTTCGCCTCGCGGCGATAGTCCAGCTCCTCGCGCACGCGCTCGGCGATCTCGGCCTTGATCTCGCGGGTGTCGATGGCCGGGTCCATGCGCCGGTGGAGCGCGAAGGCGAAGTCGAGCTGGCGCAGGTCCGCCTCCACGGCGGATTGCATGTCCGGATATTGCAGCTTGCAGGCGACGGGCGCGCCCTCGAGCGTCGTCGCCTTGTGGACCTGGCCGAGGGAGGCCGCCGCGGCCGGCTTCAGGTCGAACTCGCCGAAGCGCGCGCGCCAGCCCTGGCCGAGCTCGGCCTGCATACGCCGCTTGACGAAGGCCGCGCCCATGGGGGGCGCCTCGGCCTGGAGCTTTTGCAGCTCGGCGGCGTATTCCGGCGGCACCACGTCGGGAATGGTGGCGAGGAGCTGCGCCACCTTCATGATCGGGCCCTTGAGCCCGCCCAGAGCCTGCGCGAGCGCGGCGGCGTTCGCCGTATCCTCGCGCCCGAACACGCGCGACCCCGCCATCCGCGCGGCGACGCCGCCCATGTTGGCGCCCACCCGCGCATAGCGCGCGGCGCGGGCGGAGAATCTGTTGCCTTCGCGGTCGCGGTCTTCGGGATCGCTCATGGGCGGGCGCGTGTCCTTGCGGTCTTCCATGAGAGGAGATGTATGGCGCGCGCGCGCCCGCGCCACCTCCGCCGGGAGAGGCCGAGCGCCGCAGGGGGCGCGGTGACCGACGTGCGCCCGTCGCGCATCCACGCCGGGCGGCCGGCGCCGGGGCGCGACGGTCTCCCCTCTCCACGAGAGAGAGGGGAGTTCCGTCGCGCGTGGCGCGTTCGATGGCGTCCGTCCCTATCCCCTCCGGGGCCGCTCCCCGGCCCACCTCCCCTGCCGGGAGATGGCGGCGGCGCGCGCGTCGTCAGCGCCCCTCCCCCCAGATCACCCCTCCTCCATCGCCTCCAATTCCGAGATCAGCCCCTCGATCACCGACAGCCCCACCTTCCAGAAATCCGGCTCCGAGGCGTCGAGCCCGAAGGGGGCGAGGAGCTCGGAATGGTGCTTGGTGCCGCCGGCGGCGAGCATCTCGAAATAGCGCTCGACGAAGCCCTCCTCGGCGTTGCGATAGACGCCGTAGAGGGAGTTCACCAGGCAGTCGCCGAAGGCGTAGGCGTAGACGTAGAAGGGCGAGTGGATGAAGTGGGGGATGTAGGTCCAGAAGGTCTCGTAGGGCTCGGAGATGCGGATCGCCGGCCCGAGCGATTCGGCCTGCACCGACATCCAGGCGGCGTTGAGGTCCTCGCTCGTCAATTCGCCCTCGCGTCGCGCGAGGTGGACCTTGCGCTCGAAGGAATAGAACGCGATCTGGCGCACCACCGTGTTGATCATGTCCTCGACCTTGGCGGCGAGCATGGCCTTGCGCTGGGCGGGCTCGCGCGTCTGGTCGAGCAGGCGGCGGAAGGTGAGCATCTCGCCGAAGACGCTCGCCGTCTCGGCGAGGGTGAGCGGGGTCGGCGCCATCAGCGCGCCCTGGGGGGCGGCGAGCACCTGGTGGACGCCGTGGCCGAGCTCGTGGGCCAGCGTCATCACGTCCCGCGGCTTGCCCTGGTAGTTGAGCAGGATGTAGGGGTGCGCCGAGGGCACGGTGGGATGCGCGAAGGCGCCCGGCGCCTTGCCCGCGCGGGTCGGCGCGTCGATCCAGCGCTCGTCGAAGAAGCGCCGCGCGATGTCCGCCATCTTCGGCGAGAAGCCGGCATAGGCGTCGAGCACGGTCGTGCGGGCGTCCTCCCAGCGAATGGTGCGCTGCTCGACCTTCGGCAGGGGCGCGTTGCGGTCCCAGAACTCGAGCGTCTTCCTGCCGAACCACTTCGCCTTGAGCGTGTAGTAGCGGTGCGACAGAAGCGGATAGGCCTCGCGCACGGCCGAGACCATGGCCTCCACCACCTCGCGCTCGACCCGGTTCGCCAGATGGCGCGAATCGGCGACGTCCCCGAAGCCGCGCCAGCGGTCCGAGATCTCCTTGTCCTTGGCGAGCGTGTTGGTGATCAGCGTGAAGGTGCGCAGGTTCTCGCGGAAGGTCTCCGAGAGCGCCATCGCCGCGTCGCGGCGCACGGTCTCGTCCGGGTCCTGGAGCTTGTTGAGCGTCGGCTCGATGGCGAGCTCCTCGCCGCGCACGGTGAAGCGCAGGGAGGCGATCGTCTCGTCGAACAGCCGGTTCCAGGCGGCGCGCCCGGTGGTCGCCTTCTCGTGGAAGAGCTCCTCGATCCGGTCCTCGAGCTGGAAGGGCTTGTCCTTGCGCAGGTCCTCGATCCAGGGCCGGTAGCGCGACAGCGGCGCCTGCGCGACCAGCGCGTCGACCCGGGCGTCGTCGAGGCGGTTGAGCTCGAGGGTGAAGAACAGGAGCCGCGAGGTGGCGTCGGTGAGGCGCTCCTGCGTGTCGCCGTAGAACTTGGCCCGCTTCGGGTCGGTGGTGTCCCCGGAATAGACGAGCCCGGCATAGGACATCAGCCGCCCGATCAGGTCCTCGATCGCCTCGTAGCGCACGATGACGTCGTGGAGCGCCTGCGCGGCGCCCTCCCCCGCCGCGATCTCGGCGAGCTTGCCGCGATAGGCTTCGGCGAAGGCGGCGCACTCTCCTTGCGCCTTCGCGAGGTCGGCGGAGACCTCGGGCGCGTCCATGCCGGGATAGAGATCGGCGAGGTTCCATTCGGGCAGCCGCCCGAGATCGGCCGCCTGCCCGGCGGAGGCGCCCTTCGCGCCGCCTTTCGTGGCGCGGAGGATGGCGACGGACAGGGCGGAGGAAGCGCTTCTCATACGATGTCTATCCTTCATGGGGGCACGATCGAAACGGGACGGCCATTTTGGCCGCGCGGACGAAACGCGCAACCGGGCGGCGCGCCGCATGGGCCGCGGGCCTCGTCCACAGCCGCGTCGTCCCCCGTTAACACCCCGTTCACCGGATCCGTCCAGTCTGACCCGAAACGACACATCCCCCGCACGCCGGATGCCAGAATGACCTCGACGATCCTGATCGTGGACGACGATCCCGTACAGCGCCGCCTGCTCGAGGCAATGGTGCGCCGATTCGGCTACGAGGCCCGCGTCGCCGAGAGCGGGGCGGAGGCGCACGCCGCGCTCGAGGGCGATCCGGAGATCGCGGCCGTCGTGCTCGACCTCGTCATGCCGGACCTCGACGGCATGGGGCTGCTCGCGAAGATGCGCGAGGCGGGTCTCGACACGCCCGTGATCGTGCAGACCGGCCACGGCTCGATCGAGACCGTGGTGCAGGCCATGCGCGCGGGCGCGCTCGACTTCGTGGTGAAGCCCGTGGGCGCCGAGCGCCTGCAGGTGTCTCTCGCCAACGCCATGCGGGTCGACCAGCTGGAAGACGAGATCCGGCGCATGAAGCGCCGGGCCGAGGGCACGCTCACCTTCAAGGACCTCGCCTCGCGCTCGCCCGACATGCTGCGCGTGATCCGCCTCGCGGAACGCGCCGCCAAGTCGAACATCCCGGTCCTGATCGAGGGCGAATCGGGCGTCGGCAAGGAGGTGCTCGCCCGCGCCATCCAGGGCTCGGGCGACCGGCGCGGCAAGCCGTTCGTCACGGTGAATTGCGGCGCGATTCCCGACAGCCTCGTCGAATCGACCCTGTTCGGCCACGAGAAGGGCGCCTTCACCGGCGCGACCGACCGCCATGTCGGCAAGTTCGTCGAGGCGAACGGCGGCACGCTGTTCCTCGACGAGATCGGCGAATTGCCCCTCGACGCGCAGGTGAAGCTGCTTCGCGCCATCCAGGAGGGCGAGGTCGACCCCGTCGGCGGCAAGCGCTCCGTGCGCGTCGACATCCGGCTGGTCTCGGCGACGAACAAGAGCCTGCTCGACCTCGTCAAGCAGGGCAAGTTCCGCGAGGACCTGTACTACCGCCTCAACGTCTTCCCGATGACCCTGCCGCCGCTGCGCGCGCGCCGCGAGGACATCCCCGACCTCGTGCGCTCCTTCGTGGCGCGCACGGCGGCGGAGGAAGGCAAGCGCGTGCGCGGCGTCTCGCCCGCCGCGATGGACCTGCTCGCGCGCTACGACTGGCCGGGCAACGTGCGCCAGCTCGAGAACGCCATCTTCCGCGCGGTGGTGCTCTGCGACGGCGACCAGCTCGGCGTCGACGAGTTCCCGCAGATCGCCGCCCAGATGGACGGCTACGACGTGCGCATCCCCCCGGCCCCGGTCTTCGCCGAGACCGGCACGGCGCACGCGCCCGTCCGCGAGGTGGTGCGCGTGGAGGTGAAGGACCCGAACGCCCTCTCCCTCGTCGACGAGGAGGGCCAGGCCCGCACGCTGGAGGAGCTCGAGGGCGAGATCATCCGCTTCGCGCTCAAGCACTATCGCGGGCACATGTCCGAGGTCTCGCGCCGGTTGGGCATCGGGCGCTCGACGCTCTACCGCAAGCTCAAGGAATACGGCCTCGAGGACGAGGCCGCCTGAGGCGCGTCCCGAAGCGGTGCATCTTGCGGCGCGGGCGCAACACGGGCGAGGAAAATGCTCCCGCCCGCCCCGTGGCGATTGAGAACAAATGTTAACAAGGGCAAGCTCCTCCCATGACGTCGCAGCCCATCCCGCTCGCCCGCCTCCGCCGCGCCGCTCACGCCTGCGCGCTGCTCGCGCTCGTGGCCGGTGCGCCCGCCCTCGCCGCGTCGCCCGTCGACGGGGCGGAGCGCCTCGCCGCGCTCGACGCCGCCGCGCCGCCGGCGATGGCGAGCGAGGCCGAGCTCGGCCTGCGCCCGGCGGCGGTCGTCCCCGCGCCCGCGCCGGACGGCGAGCGGATCTCTCCGCTCGACGCGATGCCGGAATACCGGCGGTACGTGCCGGAGACGGGCTCGATTCCCGAGATCCCCCTACCGCGCACGATCGGCGCGGAGGCGCTCGTCGGCCCGATGCTGGCGGGCCGTCTCGCCGGGCTCGCCGCCGACGATCTCGCCCTGCGCCACGGCGCGGAGGATCTCGCGGCCTTCCAGGCCTTCTACGCCGCGCGGGAGAACGCGCCGCTCTGGCTCGACCTCTCCAACGGCGCGGTCGCCTGGACGGACGCCGCCCGCGCGCTCGTCGCGATCCTGCGGGACGCGGCCGCGGAGGGCCTCGATCCCGCCGCCTATCCCGTGCCCGCCCTGCCGGCCGGCCCCGAGATCGACGCAGCCGCCGTGGCGCAGGCCGAGATCGGCCTCTCCGCGGCGCTCGTGCGCTACGCCCAGCACGCCCGCGGCGGGCGCCTCCAGCCCTCCCGCCTGCACGCGCTGATCACGCCGACCCTCGACGTCCCCGCCGCCGACGCCGTGCTCGCCACCCTCGCGACGGCCGACGATCCGGCAGCCCGGCTCGCCGGCTACCAGCCGCGTCACGCGGGCTACGCGGATCTGCGCGACGCGCTCGCGGCGCTGCGCGCGGCGGGCCAGACGCCGGAGCCGATGGTGCGCGTGCCTCCGGGCCGCGTGCTGAAGGTCGGCATGCGCGACGAGCGCGTGCCGCTGCTGCGCGCCCGCTTCGGCATGGAGCCGCCCGAGGCCGACGACGCGCGGGTCTACGACGTCGCCCTCGCCGGGGCGGTGGAGGACTTCCAGCGCGAGCACGGCCTCGCGGTGGACGGCATCGTCGGCAACCAGACCATCGCGGCGCTCGCCTCCGTCGATCCGGCGCGGCGCGAGGGCGACCTGATCGCCAACATGGAGCGCTGGCGCTGGCTCCCGCAGGAGCTCGGCGCGCGCGCCGTGTTCGTCAACGTCCCCGCCTACCGGATGGAGCTCCTCGACGACGGCGAGACCGTGCACGAGGCGCGCGTCATCGTCGGCAAGCCCGGGCAGGAGACGCCGATCTTCTCCGACGTGATGGAATACGTCGTCGTCTCGCCGACATGGACGGTGCCGCCGACCATCATGCGCAAGGAGTTCCTGCCGGGCCTGCGCGCCGACCCGAACTACGCCGCCGCCCGCGGCTTCGACGTGATCCAGAACGGCGGCAACATCACGGTTCGCCAGCCGCCGGGCCCGCGCAACGCGCTGGGGCACATCAAGTTCATGTTCCCCAACGGTCACCACGTCTACCTGCACGACACGCCGAGCCGCGGGTTGTTCAACACGCTGCGCCGCGCCTATTCCTACGGTTGCGTGCGCGTGGAGGACCCCTTCGAGCTCGCCGACTTCCTGCTCGCGGAGCAGGGCTGGCCGGAGGCGCGGTTGCGCGCCCTGATCGGCCCGCGCGAGCGCTACGTGCATCTCGACGAGCCGGTGCCGGTGCACCTCGCCTATTTCACGCTCGAGGCCGACGAGACCGGCCGGATCGTGCCGCACGAGGACATCTACGGCTTCGACACGCTCACCAGGGAGGCGCTCGGGCTCGATCCGTGACCGGCGATGTGGCCGTGAGGACACGGGCGTGGTGGAAAGAGGGCGGCGCCACCACTCTGCCGCATCGCCGCCGCAATCCACGCCTAGCCGGCGTACTGGCTTTCCCGGACCGGGCCACCTCGCTGGCTTGGTTCACGAGCCGTTAACGGCTTTGCTCGAAACATCTGGACGACGCGCCCCCGCCCGACGCATCTCCCGACAGCCACACGCGGTTTCCCCGAGCCGCCGAACCAGAGAGACGAGACGCTCTTGACCGTTCAGCGCCCCATCCGGCTCCGCAAGCGCCTGTCCAAGGGCCTTTTTCAGGGTCTCGCCTGCGCGCTCGTCGCCCTCGGCACGCTCGTCGCGGGCACCCAGGGAACCCAGGACGCCATCGCCAACGGCGACACCCGCACCCTTTCCGTCCGGCAGATGCATACCGGCGAGCGGCTGACGGTCACCTTCCGCCGCAACGGGCGCTACGACCGGGACGCGTTGAAGCAGCTCAACTGGATCATGCGCGACTGGCGGCGCGACGAGGCGCGCGAGATGGATCCGCGCCTCTACGACACGCTGTGGGAGGTGCACCGCTCGGCGCGCTCCAGCCAGCCGCTGCACGTGGTCTCCGCCTATCGCTCGCCGCGCACCAACGAGATGCTGCGCCAGCGCTCCCGCGGCGTGGCGCGCTCGAGCCAGCACATCGAGGGCAAGGCGACCGACTTCTACCTGCCCGACGTCTCGGCCTCCCGCCTGCGCGAGATCGGCATGCGCCTGCAGCGCGGCGGCGTGGGCTTTTACCCGCGCGCCAACACGCCCTTCGTCCACATCGACGTCGGCTCCGTGCGGCACTGGCCGCGCATGACGCGCTCGCAGCTCTCGAACCTGTTCCCGGACGGGAAGACGGTGCACCTGCCCTCCGACAACCGTCCGCTCGCCCGCTACGACCAGGCCCGTCGCGAGATCCTCGCGGCGGGCGGCGTCGTCGCCGGCGAGGCGGGTCGGCAGGTCGCCGGGCTCCGCACCGGCGGCACGCGCAGCCTGTGGAGCGCGCTGTTCGGCGACGACGAGGGCGAGGCGAACGCCGACGAGGCCTACGCCGCGCTTCCGACCAACGTCTCCGAGATCGACCAGCGCTATGCGCTGCTCCATCAGCCGAGCGCTCCCGCCCCCGCTCCGGTCGCGCAGCCCGAGCCGGCGCCGCGGGCCGTCGCCGCCGCACCGGCGCCCACGTCGGCGCCCGCGGCCGCTCCGACGCCGCCCGTCGCCATCGCCGCCGCCACGCCCGCGCCGCTGCCGCCGGCACGCCCGGCCGACGCGCCCGCGCCGTCGCAGGGCGAGCGCAGCGCCATCGCCGCCCTCGCCGAGGCTGCCGCGGAGACGGCGACCGAGGCCTCGTTCACGCCCGCGAGCGAGCAGACGACCGTCGTCGCCGCCCTCCCCGCTCCGCGACCGGCCGAGTTCGGCGGCGCCGGGACCGTGGCGCAGCTGCCGGCGCGCGAGGACGGTCCGCGCCTCGTCTGGACCGCCGGCCCCGACGGCCGCCCGGTCGGCGGCGAGACGGCGCCGGCCGAGGCCGCGCCCGTGCAGGTCGCGCTCGCCCCGGTTCCGCCGCCGCGCTTCGACCGCGCGCCCTCCGTCGTCGCCGCCGCTGCGGTTCCGCCCGCTTCGGCGCAGGCGCCGGCCGTCGCCGCCGCCTTCGCGCCGACGCCCCCGGTCCGCACCGCGTCCGCCGAGGCGCCCTTCGCCGCCGTCGCCAGCGCGCTCGGCCTGCGCAACGGCGCGCCGCCGACGCCGGCCACCACGGCGAGCGCCGAGCGGCGCCAGCGCAGCGCCGCCCCCGCCCTGCCGGAGACCGAGCGCGACGCGCTGCGCGCCCTCTTCGCCGCGCGCAGCCTCGCCCCCGTGGCGGCCCCGGCCCCGGCCGTGCGCGTCGCGTCGGCGAGCGTGCGGGCGGGTGGGCCGACAGGCCTCGTCGCCATCCCCGCCGCGGGCGTCGCGCTGGGCTTCAGCCGCGACGGCGCCGCTCTCCCCGCCAACGGCTTCCGCGCCGGCCCGGCCGTGCGTCGCCTCGCGACGGTCGACTGAGATCCACCACCGAGGTCCACGCATCGCGCAGGCCATCGGCCGGCGCGAGCCCCCGCGCGACCACGACTCGGCTCCGCGATTCTTCACAACTTGCGATGCGGTGAATGTCCGCTAAGTTGAATAAGCGTTGCTTAATCTCGAGATCGGCCGGCTCGCCGGCGCGCTCGACGTGTTCAAGACCAACGCCATCGAGATGGAGCGCCTGCGCGCGGCGCAGGAGGCCGAGCGCGCCGACGCCGACGCGCGCCGCCGCGCGAGCCTCGACGAGATCGCCGGGACGCTGGAGGAGGCCGTCGACCGCGCCGCGGCGGCCCTGGCGGAGGCCGCCCAGCAATCCGAGAGCGCGAGCGGGGCGCTCGCCTCCTCGGTGGAGGTCACCGCCGCCCGCTCCGCCTCGGCGGCGGAGGGCACCGAGGAGAGCCGCGCCGTCATGGCGAGCGTCGCCGCCGCCACCGAGGAGCTCGCCGCCTCGCTCGCCGAGGTCACGGGCCAAGTGCGGCGCGCCGCGGCGGTCTCCTCGGAGGCCTCGCGCACGGCGGAGCGCACGGGCGAGACCGTCTCCGAGCTCAGCCAGGCGGCGACGCGCATCGAGGGCGTGACGCGCCTCATCGCCGAGATCGCGGAGCAGACGAACCTGCTCGCGCTCAACGCCACCATCGAGGCCGCCCGCGCCGGCGCCGCCGGCAAGGGCTTCGCGGTGGTGGCGGCGGAGGTGAAGTCCCTCGCCGACCAGACGGCCAAGGCCACCGAGGAAATCTCGGCCCAGATCGCCGCCATCCAGGAGACGACGTCCCGCGCCGTCGGCGCGGTCGGCGAGATCGGCGTGGTGGTGCGCGAGATCGACACGATCTCCGCGGCCATCGCAGCCGCCGTCGACCAGCAGGCCGGCGCCACCGGCGAGATCGCCCACAAGGTCGCCTCCGCCGCCTCCGGCACCGACGCCGTCGCCGAGAACGTCGCCGCCATGTCCGCCGCGGCGGGCGAGGCGGGCGGCGCGGCGGTGGAGGCCCGCGAGGCCGCGAGCCGCATGCGCGCCCAGGCCGACGCCCTCGCCGCCCGGGTCGGCGATTTCGTCCGCCGCCTGCGCGCGGCCTGAGGGCGGGGAAGGGGCGCCCCCCGCGCGCCCTCTTCCGTCGCTCCCCCGGCGGCGTCCATCATGGCCTCTCGCGAATCCCACCCGAGAGGCCACACCCATGTCCAGCGCCCTGCCCCCGCTCCTCCCCCTCGTCTCCGACGCGGACGCCGCGCCCGCGGCGCGCGCGGTGTTCGACGACATCCGCGCCACCCGCAAGTCCGATTTCGTCAACAATTTCTGGCGGGCGCTGGCGCACGATCCCGAGCTGCTGCGGCGGACCTGGGAGGGGGTGAAGGCGGTGATGGCGCCCGGCGCCCTCGACCCGCTGACGAAGGAGCTGATCTACCTCGCCGTCTCCGCCACCAACGGGTGCGAATACTGCACCTACAGCCACACCGCCGCCGCCCGCGCCAAGGGCGCCGACGACGCCATGATCCTCGAGGCGCTCGCCGTCGCCGCCAAGGCCAACGAGACCAACCGTCTCGCCAACGGGCTGAGGGTGCCGGTGGACGAGGCGTTCCTGCCCCCTCCTTCCCTGTAGGGGAAGGTGGCGCCGCGCGAAGCGCGGTGACGGATGGGGCGCGCCGCAGGCGCGTTCCGCGGAGCGGAAGCCCGGCGGCGTCCGCTCCTGCCGGTGCGCTTCGGCTTCGCCGAACGCGTCGCTGCCGCGCCGCGCCCCATCCGTCTCGTCGCCTGCGGCGCCGATCCACCTTCCCCTACAGGGAAGGACGCCCCCTACCCCGCCCGCGCGGCGCGGCGACGCCGGCGCTCCGCGTCGTCGGCGAGCGCCTGGACGGCGATGGCGCGGATGTCGAGGGGCCGGCCGTCGCCATAGACCCCGCCGCCGGGCCGCGGCGGCGGCGCCACGGCCGAGCCCGCCCGCTCGGCCCAGTAGCGCTCCCACGCCCGCTCGGCCCGCACGGCCCGCCCCACCACATGGCGCATGCTGGATAGCCGCCGCGCCCTGACGCGCGAGGGCCGATACCACGCGAGGAGCCACGGCAGCGGGGCGAGGAGGACGACGAGGACCGCGATGGTGGTGAGGGTGGCGGCGAGGTCGAGGGCGGCGAGGAGGGTGGGCATGGGGGGCTCCCGGGTCGGCGGGCGACGGACATTCGCCCTGAAAGCTCCAATCCGCCCCTTCTTACAGCTTTCCGTCTCTTCCGCCAAGCCCGGTCGTTGCGCAGCTTCGCCCCCGGAGGGCAATGCGTTGCGACTCAAGCAGATCTTCGGCGCGAACGTGCGCGCGGTGCGCAAGGCGCGCGGCTGGTCGCAAGCCCAGCTCGGCGAGCGCGTCGGCCTGTCCGCCAACGGGGTCAGCAAGATCGAGCGCGGCAAGACCGCCCCCTCCTTCAACCGAGCCGAACGCATCGCCGCCGCCTTCGACCTCGAGCCCACGATGCTCTTCAGCCCGACGCCTCCGGTGACGCCGGCGGGGGAGCGGGCACGTCGTCTGGAGAGAATGATATCTCGGGTGTCTCGCGTGGAAGATGAGAAGCTGGCGGAGGTGGAGCGGGCTGTGATGATTGTGGTGGGGTGAGGACACCCCAGTGCCGCGCAAAACGCGGCCCATCCGACTGAGGTGGCTTTGAAGGTTCCCGTATTTTCACCGGCAACGGGGCTGGAACATCCGGCCCAATGATGATCGCTTCTCCCGGGCCCAAAGTTGGAATGAAGCGTGCAGCCTCTCGGTCAAGATCTCCGCACGCCTTCTCAACTATTGAACGATCACCCTCGTTGGTCAGGCGATGCACGATTAGCGTGCCGAGCTGACTAAGAACGTCGGCTGGAATATCTCGAGGTCTTTGGGTCGCGAGGATGACGTTGAGGCCGTACTTCCGCCCCTCTTTGGCGATCAAGCCGAACGCGTCCAGGGAGACGTTTCCATATGTATCACCGATAATTCTCCCTATGAATTGATGCGCCTCATCAAGAAAAACCAGCACCGGCTTGTCTGACATAACCCTATTACGAGCACAATTTAACAAGTATCTTCCGATAATATTCATTAGTAATTCGCGTGTATTATGCTCAAAACTCACATGTTTAAAAGAGATCCTTATCACTCCACTCTCTTGTGACGAAACAAATTCGCGCAACATTTTCGCAAGAGGCTCTCCTTCACGTCCAAAAAGACATTGCATTTCAGCCGAATTTGTCTGCGTACGAATTCTCGCTATCATAGTCTCGCAGTAACTGAGCATTTGCTGATCATCACCACCCCACTTACCGGGCGCACCAGTACGGACACATTCATTCGCGATTTGATCAGACAACTTCTCAATATCAAAGCGACAAGCAGATAAATTTACCTCTTTCCCATATTCGATAAGGGCATCTAAGAACGGCTTTCTCGGCTGCCCTCTTTTGTAAATCAAGCCATTATCTACAAGTAGCCCGGGCCTTTCCTGCCCTCTCATCGCCGAAACCAATTTTAAGCTCTGGACCGCATCGCGAAGCCGCGGACCTTGGCTCTGTCCCGAAGGATTGACCAGAGCGAACAGATCGCTCTCCGTCATCGATGTGTACGGAAAGTAAACAAGCGTCTCGCCGTTCTCCGCCCTTCCAAATGCAAGGTGCCTTTTGATGCCCGCTACAGATCCGAATTCGCCCGTCGGGTCGAAAAGGAATGCACGGCCACCGGCAGCCGCAACCTGCTCAATGAGACTGGCTACGGTCCAACTCTTACCGCCTCCTGTGGCCCCTAGTACCCCACAGTGGCGTCCAAAGAGTTTCTCCGCCGAGAGAGATATTTCTGACCCGAACGCGGTATCGAGCTCTCCAACGATGAAATTGAGGCCGCCGTCATCGTGTGTTGCAGAACGAAACAACTGGCTTACGGTCGATGGGTCGGCGAGAAATACTGCGTCGCCGACCTTAGGAAAACTTGCGACACCTCGCCGTAATTTTCGCGTCGAGACCCGCACCGTTGCGAGCAGCTGTATCAGCCCTATCGGATTGGAATCGGGGGCAGAACCAATTTTTGGCTCTAGGGCAAGGCGCTCGCGATCGGGGACCTTAACCTCCACGATACGCCCCAGGATACGGGCATCCTCGCAATCCACAAAGACGAAGTCACCTACGGTACCGCGAGATAGGCCGCGACGCTCGGTGCGAGCCGCTGCATGCGGCAAATTAACGACAGCGCTACCCGCGGTCGCGCCTGTCACAGTCCCCACATAGAAGCCAGGATCGGTCAGACTTCGAACAAGGGTTCTTTGTGTCATGATAAAACCTTCATTGTCGCGATCCGGCCGGCAAGCTCTTCGCGCTCAGTCTGAGCCATCAAATCTGGAATAGCATCGATAAAATCTTCAAATCGGCCATTAATCAGCGTAATTCGATGATCTCCCAATTGAGCTAAGGCAAGTATTTTATGGAAGAAGTCATTTTCTTGCGCTTCGTGGAAAACCTCCATCGTAGCATCATCCAGCTTCCCCCAGGGCACAAACGAAACATCGCACACTATTATTCGAAACCTCAAATTGCTTTCCAGAGCGGCAAGAACAGGGTGCGCGATATGCGAGTCGCTGAAGCTGAAGCCCGAGACGAGGAGAGCGGTATCTGGCCTTCTGAGTGCAGTCTGGAAAGATGCCATGAGATCGAGGTAAGGTGGCTCGAAAGACTCTTGAAACTTTGAGTTTCTCGGATAGATTAGAACTGGATCCCCATCAGTCTCGCGGGAACGGTATATCTCGCTTCCGCGGCGGCGCCAATCTACGGAACCGTGTAGCTTATACAGATGCAGGACATTTTCGATGAAATCAGGAAATTCGTCGCCATCCGATCTCCGTACAAAATCTAAATCGAAATTGGTCCTATCATACGCAGGCGGGGCCGCCGTTGAGAACCCATCAATAATACTAAATACCTGCTTTCTTGCTGCATATTCAAAAGCAAGATCATAGTTGGTTGTGAAGATTTTTGCCCTATGCTTGCGAGCACCTCGGCGACCTAGCTTGCGTATAAGACTCTGATGCGCTGTCAATGTACTTTCTTCATCAATGAAATCAACTGACCTTAGAATGGCTCGCTCCGCACAGGAGACAAAGTCTAGCACTTCTTGAAAACCGGCCCCTTTCTCCCCATGTAACTCTAGATATAGTTTACATTTCGTCAAAAGAAGCTCAATTTCTTTTTCCTTAAGCTGATCGCCTCCAGGAATTATCTCAAGAACCTTTTTGAATGATTTGTCACCAATCGAATCTTTAGCTACTTTCCATAAATCTACTAGGCTTGGTGCCGCCATATCTTTTCGCTTACCTGCAACTTCATTCCGAACGCAGAATGAGGAACCGGCACCGGTCAGCATAACCAAATTAGTAGCGTTGAGAGCATTTAACAGAGCCGCTTCGAGCGCCATCGAACACCCCCGCTGGAGGATGTGGTCCGGATCCTCACTCGACCGCTCGTCAGCATACCGGAGCCATGCGTTGGGCGCCGTAAACATCCTAAGGTTTTCTTTCGAGGCATCTCGCGCGTCCCAGTAGCCCATATCAACCTCATTCAGACAGAATGGACAATCTCTTATGCTCGAAAAGTTTGTCAATCGAGCATTAACTCGTATGTGAGCGCTCGCGGCAGGTGTGTCTCACCATTCGCGGCGATACGACGGCTCCGGGGGAACACGGCGGCGCCCGACTCTCCAGGGGAACAGGAGGTTTTCAGGGCGCACGCCATCGGCCGCCGCGCACTCCCCTCCACCATCCCCCTGGTGGGTCGGACACCCGTCATCCCCCCGGAGCCGTCGTGCCTTGCACGGGCCGGCGCGCGCAGCGGAGGTCACCGCGGAGCGGCCGGAACGCAGTGGAGGAGGGCGTAGCCCTTGACCGGAGCGAGCACGCCGGCACGCTCGCCGCACAGGACGGCGGTGCAGCGGCGGCCGGGCGGCAGGCCTGCCTCCACCCTCTGTCGCGTCAACTTACTCCACAGCTGTCCACAGCACTGTTCGATTCGTTCACTTGACGAGGACGTTTGCCGACGACCGGCGAAAGAGGCTGCGGCGGCAACGCCTTAAGCGATAGAGAAATCGCCCCTATCGATTCGCCGACGGCGCAGAGTTGGTTGCAATCTTTGCAACTCTTCTCGGTTTGTGCTTCCCTCATTTTGCCTGGGCAATTCCTGGGCAAAAAAAGAGGGCGGCTTTTGCCGCCCCAAGTCTGCACTGACGAA
Source organism: Salinarimonas sp. (assembly GCF_040111675.1). Taxonomy (NCBI): domain Bacteria; kingdom Pseudomonadati; phylum Pseudomonadota; class Alphaproteobacteria; order Hyphomicrobiales; family Salinarimonadaceae; genus Salinarimonas; species Salinarimonas sp. The sequence goes on from NZ_CP157794.1 coordinate 3,091,847, forward strand.
GTCCGGCTCGGATCACTCCTGGATGGGAGCCGAGCCGGACTTCTTCACCAGCTCGATCGCCGCGAGGCAGTCGGCCTTGTTGGTGTATCCTTCGCCCGAGTTGGCGATCTTCCGATAGTTTGCAGCGTAGAGGGTCCACCGCCACTCGTTCGCTGCGTCTTTATAGACCTTGTAGTACATATTCACCTCGGGTTGCTACGTGGTTATCCCGACTCTTGAAGACCCATCACTGTGGGGTCCGGGAGCGCGCGAATCGGCGCGCCTCACTACTTGGGAGAAGGTCTCCCGTTCGCGCAACAGTCGGCAGGCAAACGCTCGGTTTTTCCACAGGCAGATGTCCTTCGCTCGCGTGTCCGTTGCAATTGAGCTTGGTCAAGGCGTCTTGGTGCCGCCCGTCATCCCCCCGGAGCCGTCGTGCTTCCGCACGGGACGGCGCCCCCTCCCCCGTGTCATCCCCGGCCGGAGCGCCGTCAGGCGCGCAGGGGAAGGGGACGTGAGCACGACTCGTCGCGGCGAAGCCGCGGCCGTCGGCGGCGACTAGCCGCCTGGTCGGCGGCCGAAGGAGCGCCTTCGGCGCAGCATTCTGCGCTGGGTTCCCTTCCCCTCCGCGCGCAAGCGCGCTCCGGCCGGGAATGACAACCCTCGGCACCCCGCCGTCTTGTCCTGCCAGCGTGGCTCCGGGGAAACAATGCGGCGCCCGACTCTCCAGGGGAACAGGAACGTTTGCGGTGGGGCGCCGTCGCGGGCCGCCGCGCCCTCGCTTTCCGGTCCCATCCCCCTGGTGGGTCGGGCGACCGTCATCCCCCCGGAGCCGTCGTGCCTCCGCACGCGCCGGCGCGCGCAGCAGAGGTCACCGCGGAGCGGCCGGAACGCAGTGGAGGAGGGCGAAGCCGAAAGGTCCCCTCGGACCGCAGCGAGCACGCCGGCAGGCTGGCCGGACGGGACGGCGCCCCTCCGCCCACCCTCCCCTCTCCCGTGCGGGAGAGGGGCCGGGGGTGAGGGCGGGACGGTGGGCGGTTCGGCTCGCCGTCGATGACGCGGCGCCGGCGTGCGCGTCCGGGACGCCGGACGCCCTCACCCCTGCCCCTCTCCCGTTCGGGAGAGGGGTTCCCCCCGGTGCGCCGCCCCGCAATCCCCCGTGCGACCTTCCCCTTTCGTCCCGCCCGGTTTCCGCCGCGGAGTTGCGCCCTACTTGCTTGTCTTCGCCGCGAGGCGGGCGTCGGAGCGTCGCTCGCGGGGGAGGTCAACGAACGGAAAACGGGAGGGACCGACATGCTCCATCGACGCCACACCGCGGCCGCCGCAGCCACCGCCACCGCGCTCGCCGCGCTCCTCGCCGCCGCGCCGGCGGCGCTGGCGCAGGCGGGGATGAACACGACGAGCCTGCAGCACGAGGTCGTGCTCGACAATCTCCAGACCCCCTGGGACATGGCGTTCCTGGACGACGGCACGATGTTCTTCACCGAGATCTGCGAGGGGCTGTCCGTGCGCATGCCGGACGGCGCGGTGAACAAGCTCCTCGGCATGGACGACGCGCAGGGCTACGCCTCCATGGCCGACGACCTGTTCTGCGAGGGCCAGGCCGGGATGCTCGGCGTCGCGGTGGACCCGGATTTCGCCGAGAACCGGCGCATCTACGTGTTCTCCGCCTCCGAGATGTCCGACCCGCAGACGAACCGGGTGATGCGGCTCGTCGTGAACGAGGACTTCACCGACGTCTCGGAGCGCACGGACATCGTCGACGACATCCCCTACAAGGTGGCGCCGACGGACCACCCGTTCGGCGCGCCGGGCGCGCACAACGGCGGGCGCATCCGCTTCGGGCCGGACGGTTTCCTGTGGGTGACGACGGGCGACAACCACAACCCCGAGATCCCGCAGAGCCCCACCCTGATGGGCTCGAAGGTGCTGCGCATCGACACCGACGGCGCGGCCGCGCCGGGCAATTCCCCGCCGGAGGGCTTCGATCCGCGCACCTACACCTACGGCCACCGCAACGTGCAGGGCATCGCCTTCCATCCGGTGACGGGCGCCGCCATCATCGCGGAGCACGGCCCCTGGCATTCGGACGAGATCACCGTTCTCGTCAACGGCGGCAACGGCGGCTGGGACCCGCGGGACGAGATGGCCGGGCGGGGCGAGTGCCCGGACGGCTATTGCGGCTACATGCCCAACCAGATGGAGGGGATGAACCGCTTCGAGCGCGCCGCCTTCATGCCGATGACCGACTTCGAGACCTATCCGGACGCGATGCCCCCGATCTGGGAGAACAACGGCTGGTCCCAGGGCACCTCCTCGGCCGCCTTCCTCGAGGGCGAGGCCTGGGGCGACTGGGAGAACGCCATGGTGGTCGGCATCATGGGCATCGGCTTCGGCGGCACGCCGATCGGCCAGCGCATCGACGTGATCGAGCTCGACGAGGAGGGCACGTCGGTGGTGGACGTCACCGAGATGACGCTGCCCATGGACGCGGGCCGCTTCCGCTCGGTGGTGCTGGGGCCGGACGGCAGCCTCTACGCCGCGGTGGACGAGGGCATGATCCACAAGATGACGCCCGGGCAGTGAGCCGGGCCGGACGACGACGGCGCCGCCCTTCGGGGCGGCGCCTCTCGTTTCGGGGGCGCCTCGGCGTCAGAACGACCAGACGACCGCGTCGGGGCGCAGCATGGCGGCCGCCTGCGCGGGCGGCTGGGCGACGCCGACGCCCTCCAGCAGCGCCTCGGGGCCGAGGTCCTTCCCGGGCAGGTAGACGGCGCACACGCGCACCGTCGCGCCCGCCTGCATGATGGCCTGCATCAGGCCCTGCGGGCTCGCGCCGCGGGGCGGCTGGCCGGCGGTGGCGCTGTCGGGCGCGTCGGCGAGGGCGATGTCGCCGGCGGGGCCGCACAGCAGCATGTCGACCGCGTGCCCCTGCTCGACGGCCTGCATCGTCAGGACCATCGCCATCAGCTGCGTCTGCGGGTGTTCCGCGGTCACCACCGTGACGAGCGGGGGCTTCGCGTCCTGCGCCAGCGCGGCGGGGGCGACGGCGGGGGCGACGGCCAGCGCGAGCGCCACGGCGAGGGTGCGAATCGGGTGTGCTGTCACGGGATGCTCCTTTCGGTGATACATTCTTATCTGAGAATACACGCAGGTTCTCAGGGTGACGATCCGTAGTCGCCCGACTTGCCCGGTATTTCGCGCACCCGGCCGGCGCCGGCGCGAGATCCGGAGCCGCGCGATCTTGCGGGCGGCGGCGCCGTCGACGCACTGTGTCGCACGTCGCCGGCGGCACGGCCGCCCGGGCGATTCAGGCACGCCCGGAGGCCCCATGCCGCGCAGGATCATCCGCACCATGCTCGCCGCGACGCTGGGCGTCGCGCTCGTGTCCCCGCCGGCGGCGTCGACGGAGCTCGACCAGCTCGCGGCCATCGTCGAGGCGTGGCTCGCCTCGCCGCACGCGGACTACCATTCGCCCTCCTTCACGCACTGGAACGAGGACGGCGCGGTGCCCGCCACCTGCGCGGCCTGCCATTCGCAGCCGGGCTTCCTCGACTATCTCGGCGCCGACGGCGGCCCGGCCGGCTCGGTCGAGGGCCCGGCGGCGATCAACGCGCCCGTGGGCTGCGCCGTCTGCCACGTCAGCGAGGCGCACGCGCTCGACGCCGTGCCCTTCCCGTCGGGCGTCGTCGTGGAGGGGCTCGGCGCCTCCGCCACCTGCACCGTCTGCCATCAGGGGCGCGCCTCCGGCGACACGGTCGCGGCGGCGACGGCGGGCCTCGACGCGGACGCCGTGTCCGCGGACCTGCGCTTCGTCAACGTACATTACGGCGTGGCGGCGGCCGTCATCCGCGGCGCGCAGGTGCGCGGCGGCTTCCACTATCCCGATCGCGCCTATGCGGGACGCTTCGAGCACGCGCCGGGCGTCCGCACCTGCGTCGAGTGCCATTCGCCGCACACGACGCGCGTCGACACCGCCTCGTGCGCGACCTGCCACGACGGCGCGAGCGACATCCGCGCGATCCGGCTCGGCCGGACGGACTACGACGGCGACGGCGACGTCTCGGGCGGCGTGCGCGCGGAGATCCTCGGCCTGCACGCGCTCCTCTATCGCGGGATCCGCGCCTATGCCGCGGAGGTGGCGGGCACGCCCATCGTCTACGTGGACCGCTTCCCCTACTTCTTCGCCGATCCCGACGGCGACGGCGCGATCGCCCCGGAGGAGGCCGTCATGCCCAACCGCTACCAGAGCTGGACGCCGCGCCTGCTCGAGGCGGCCTACAATTACCAGGTCGCGGCGAAGGACCCCGGCGGCTACGTGCACAATCCGGACTATCTGCTGCAGCTCCTGCACGACAGCGTCCAGGATCTCGCGACGACGGTCGACCTCGACACGCAGACCCTGCGCAGGCCCTGAACGGTTCCTGTTGCCGGGGCGTCGGGGCGTCGGCTACCGTCGCGAGGGTGCGGGTTCGGCGCGGGCTCGGCGCGAACGGATACGGGGAGATGGGATGCGTGCGTTTCTCGAGCGCTCGGCCCTGTTCGCGGGGCTCTGGCTCGTGCTGACCGGGGGCGCCGGGAAGCCTCATCTCGCGCTCGTCGCGATCCTCGCCGGCGCGATCGTGAGCCTGCGGATGCTCCCGCGCGGGGGCCGGCGCCCGGCGCCCGTCGCGACGGCGCGGTTCCTCGCGGGCTTTCTCGGGCGATCGGTCGCCGGCGGCGTCGACGTCGCCTGGCGGGCGCTGCATCCGCGCATGCCGCTCGCGCCCGGCTGGCGCGTCCTGCCGACGGGCCTGCCCGACGGCGGCGCGCGCGTCGCCTTCGAGACCGAGCTCTCGCTCCTGCCCGGCACGCTGAGCGCCGGCAGCGAGGGCGATGCGATCCTCGTCCATTGCCTCGACGTGCGCGGGGACGTCTGCGGCGCCGCGCGGGCGGAAGAGGCGCGCCTCGCGGCCGCCCTGCGCGCCGACGGGGAGCGGCGCGCATGAGCGCGGCCTTCCTCGCCCTCGCGGCGATCCTGCTGCTCACCGTGGCCGGCGCCTTCGTGCGCGTGCTGCGCGGGCCGAGCCCGGCGGACCGGATGATGGGCGCCCAGCTCGTCGGCACCGGCGGCGTCGCCGTGACCCTCCTCCTCGCGGCCGCGACCGGCGAGACGGCGGCGGTCGACGTCGCCCTCGTCCTCGCCCTGCTCGCGGCCTTCGCCACCGTCGCCTTCGTGAAGAGCGCGAGCATGGACGGCCTCGGCGATCCCGAGGAGGAGGAGGCCGAGATCGGCGAGCGTTCGGAGGCCGCCGGACCGTGAGCGCGCTCGACCTCTTCAGCGTCGTCGCGGTCACGATCGGCGTCGGCTTCTTCGTCGCGGGAACCGTGGGGCTCCTGCGCTTTCCCGACCTGCACACGCGCCTGCACGCGCTGACGAAGGCGGACAATCTCGGGCTCGGCTTCGTCGCGCTCGGCGTCATGCCGCAGCTCGGCGGGGTCCTGCCGGCGCTGAAGGTGCTCGCGGTCTGGGCGCTCGCGCTTCTCGCGGCGGGAACGGCGGCCCAGCTCGTCGCCCGCGCGGCCCTGCCGCGCCGTCGCCCGCGGGGGGAGCGATGACGGGCGCCGTCGGGTCCCTCGCGGGTCTCGCCTTCGACCTCGCGCTCGGCCTGCTTCTCCTGGCGACGGCGATCGCGGCGGTCGCCGGGCGCGACCTGTTCGGCGGCGTCGTCGCCTTCGTCGTCTACGGCCTCCTCGCCGCCCTCGCCTGGGTCCGGCTCGGGGCGATCGACGTCGCCCTCGCCGAGGCCGCGATCGGCGCGGGGCTGACGGGTGTGCTGCTCGTCGGCGCCGTCGCCCGGCTGGCGCGGATCGGCGCGGTCGACCCGGCGCCGACACCGCTCCTCGGAAAGCGGTTCGCGGCGCTCGGCGCCACGGCCGTCGCGGGGGCGATCGCGGCGGCGGTCCTCGCGCTCCCGGCGGAGCGGCCGGGGCTCGGGCCCGAGGTCGCGCGGAGCCTCGCGGCGAGCGGGGTCGAGAACCCGGTCACCGCCGTGCTGATCGTCTTCCGCGGCTACGACACGCTGATCGAATCGATCGTCCTCCTCGCCGCGCTGGTCGGCGTCTGGGCGGCGAGCGTCGAGCGGGACTGGGGCGGGCTTCCGGGCCTGCGCCAGCACGCCCGTCCCGGCGGCGTGATGGCGAGCTTCGCGCGGCTCGTGCCCTCGCTCGGCATCGTCATCGGCGTCTACGTGGTCCATGCCGGCGCCTACGCGCCCGGCGGCGCCTTCCAGGGCGGCACGATCCTCGCCGCGGTCTACCTGCTCGCGGCCATGGCGGGTCTCGTCGAGCCGCCGGCGGTGTCGCGCCTGCCGGTGCGCCTCGCCCTGGCGCTCGGCCCGGCCGTGTTCCTGGGGCTCGGCGTCGTCGGCGCGCTCGGCGGGACCTTCCTCGCCTTCCCGGAGGGCGTCGCCGGGACCCTCGTCCTCGTCGTCGAGACGGCGCTCACGGTCTCGATCGCCGCGACGCTGGCGCTCCTCGTCCTCGGGCCTCCCGCGCGCCCGCCCTCCGGAGGCGCGTCGTGAGCCCGGATCTCGCACCGAACGCCACGCTCTACGCCCTCGTCGGCGCGGCCCTCGTCGGGCTCGGGCTCTACGGACTCGTGGCCCGACGCCATCCGCTGCGCCGGTTGGTCGGCTTCAACGTCATGGGCTCGGGCCTCTTCATCGTCTTCGGCGCGACCGGGACCGCGCCGGGGCTCGCCCCGGACCCCGTCCCGCAGGCGCTGATCATCACCGGCATCGTGGTGGCCTTCTCCGCCACGGCGCTGATCACGGCGCTCGCCGGGCGCTACGCCGCGCTCACCGGCCGGGCGGGACTGCCCGAGGAGACCCCGCCGCCGGACGGCGACGCGGCGGGGCGGCCCGAGGCGTCATGACCGAGCCGCTCGACACGGCCGCCCTCGCCGCGGCGCTCGCCGTGGCGCTGCCGCTCGCCGGCGCCCTCGCCGCGCTCGTGCTGGGACGGCGCGCGGGCGACGTGATCGTCGTCACCGGCCCCGCCATGGCGCTCGTCGCGGCGGCGCTGATCGCCGGGATCGTCGAGACCGGGCCCGCGCGCATCGCCGTCGGCGGCTTCGCGCCGCCGCTCGGCATCGCGCTCGTCGCCGACGGGCTGGCGGCGACCTTCGTCGCGACGACGCTCGCCGTCATGGCGGCGGCGCTGGCGATCGCCCGCGGCGGCCTCGTCGCGCGCCTGCGCGAGACGCGGCGGGGCTACGCCTTCGTCGCGCTGGCGCATCTCGCCTGGGGCGCGCTCAACGCGGTCTTCCTCTCGGGGGACCTCTTCAACCTCTACGTCGCGCTCGAGCTGCTCGGCCTCGCGGCGATCGCCCTCGTCGCGCTGGAGGGCAAGCCCGAGACCCTCGCCGCGGCGATCCGATACGCCTGGTTCGCGCTGACCGGCTCGCTGCTCTACCTCGCCGGCGCGATCCTGCTCTATTCCGAGGCCGGCACGCTCGACATCGCGCTCACCGCGACCCGCGCCACCGAGAGCGCGACCATGCTCGTCGCCGGCGCCCTGATGACGGCGGGCCTGTGCGCCAAGACGGCGCTCTTCCCCCTGCACGCCTGGCTTCCGCCGGCGCATGCCGGCGCGCCCGCCCCGGCCTCGGCGATCCTCTCGGCGCTCGTGCCGAAGGCGTCGTTCGTCGTGCTGGCGCGGCTGTGGCTCGAGGCGCTGCCCGCGATCGCGACGCCCGCGCTCGGGCCGCTTCTCGGCGGGCTCGGGGCCGCGGCGATCCTCTACGGCTCCGTGCTCGCCCTGCGCCAGGAGCGGCTCAAGCTCCTCGTCGCCTATTCCACGATCGCCCAGATCGGCTACCTCTTTCTCCTGTTCCCCCTCGCGGGCGGCGCGCTCGGAACACAGCCCTGGGCCGCCGGCGCCTGGAGCGGGGCGATGCTGCACGGCGTCTCGCACGCGCTCGCCAAGGCGGCGATGTTCCTCGCCGCCGGTCTCGTCCTGGCGCGGCTCGGCCACGATCGGATCGCAGGCCTGTCCGGCCTCGCCCGGGCGATGCCGATGACGGCCTTCGCCCTCGGGCTCGCCGCCGTGACCCTCATGGGCCTGCCGCCGAGCGGCGGCTTCATCGCCAAGTATCTGCTGCTCGTCGCCGCCTTCGCCTCCGGCCAGGGAGCCTGGGCGCTCGTCATGCTCGGCGGCGGGCTTCTCGCGGCGCTCTACCTCTTTCCGGTGCTCGGAAGGCTGCTCGCGAAGGAGGACCCGGAAAAGACGGAGCCGGCCGGCCCGCCGCCGTCCGCCGCCCGCGAGGCGATCCCGCTCCTCCTCGCAGCGCTCGCCGTCGCGCTCGGCTTCGCCTCCGTCTGGCCGACGGCGCTCCTCGCCATCGGCCGCCCCGGCGCGGCCGTGGAGGGGCTCGAATGAACGGGCTCCTCCCGGTCCTCATCATCGCGACCTCGCTCGTCCCGGCGCTCGTCACCTTCTTCTTGGCGAAGGACCAGACCGGCTGGCGCAACGGGCTCAATCTCGGCGGCGCGGTCCTGAAGATCGCCCTCGTCGGCTTCATGCTGGCGGAGGTCGGCGCCGGGACGCTCCACGAGACGCGCTTTCTGCTGGCGCCCGGCCTCGCCCTCGTCCTGCGCGTCGACGCGCTGGCGCTCCTCTTCGTCACGCTCTCGGCGGCCCTGTGGCTGCTCACGACGATCTACGCCATCGCCTATTTCGACGGGACGCGGGACCTGTCGCGCTTCTTCGGCTTCTTCTCGCTGTGCGTCGCCGCGACGACGGGGATCGCCTTCTCCGGGACCCTGGTGACGTTCTTCGTCTTCTACGAGCTCCTCACCCTCTCGACCTGGCCGCTCGTCGTGCACAAGGGCGACGCGGCCTCTCTCTCCGCGGGCCGGCGCTATCTCGCCTACACGATGCCGGGCAGCGCCGCGCTGCTCGCCGCCATCGTCTGGCTGGAGAGCGCGGTGGGGCCGATCGCCTTCGCGCAGCCCGCGGCGCTCGAGGCCGTGGACGAGACGACGCTGCGCCTCGTCTTCGCGCTCTTCGTCGTGGGCATCGGCGTCAAGGCGGCGCTCGTGCCGCTGCATGGCTGGCTGCCGGCGGCGATGGCGGCGCCGGCGCCCGTCTCGGCGCTGCTCCACGCCGTCGCCGTGGTGAAGGCCGGCGCCTTCGGCCTCGCGCGCGTCGTTCACGACGTCTACGGGATCGAGCGGGTCGCGGCGCTGGGGCTCGCGACGCCGCTCGCCTTCGTCGCCGCGCTGACCATCCTCTACGGATCGGCTCGGGCGCTGCAGCAGGTCGACATCAAGCGCCGCCTCGCCTTCTCGACGGTGAGCCAGGTCTCCTACATCGTGCTCGGGGTCGCGCTCGCCGGACCGCTGGCCACGATCGGCGGGCTCGTCCACCTCGTCCATCAGGGGCTGATGAAGGTGACGCTTTTCTTCTGCGCCGGGGCCTTCGCCGAGCGGGCGCACATCCACCGCGTCGACGAGCTCGCCGGCATCGGCCCGCGCATGCCCTGGACGGCGAGCGCCTTCTCGATCGGCGCGCTCGGCATGATCGGCGTGCCCCCGATCGCCGGGTTCGTCTCGAAATGGTACCTCGGCATCGGCGCGCTGCAGGCGGGGCAGCCGTGGGTCGTCGGCGTGCTCGTCGCCTCCTCGCTGCTCAACGCCTCCTATTTTTTGCCGCTGCTCTACCGCATGTGGTTCCTGCCCGCGCCGGAGACGCTTCCCGCGCGTGGGCCGGACACGCGCGCGCTCGAGCGCCCGCTCGGCCTGATCGCGCCTCCCGTCGCGACGGCGCTCGCCGCGCTCGCGGTCGGGCTGCTGGCGGCGTCGCCGATCTCGCCGCTCGCCTGGACGACGCTGATCGTCGAGCGGGAGTATGCGCCATGATCGAGGGCCCGCTCCTCCCATTCCTCGCGCTCGCCTGGCCGCTCCTGCTCGGGGCGCTCGCGTCCCTGCCGGCGATGCGCCCGCGCGCGCTCGTCCTCCTGCCCCTCGCGCCGCTGCCTGCGCTGATCGCCGCCTTCGGCGCACCGCACGGCGTCGAGACCCGCGCCCCCGACCTCCTGCTCGGCGTCGTCCTCGCGCTCGATCCGGCCGCAGCCCTCCTGCTCGGAATCGTCGCGGCGCTTTGGACGCTCGCCGGCGTCTACGCCCTCGGCTACATGCGCGGCACGCACAAGCCCGCCACCTTCACCGGCTTCTGGTGCCTCACCCTCGCCGGCAATCTCGGCGTCTTCCTGGCCCGCGACGTCGCGACCTTCTACGTCTCGTTCGCCGCGGTCTCGCTCGCCGCCTACATCCTCATCGTGCACGAGGCGAACGCCCGCGCCCTGCGCGCGGGCCGGCTCTATCTCGCGCTGGCGGTGCTCGGCGAGGCGGCGATCCTCGCCGGCCTGATCATCGGCGCAGCCGGCGCGGAGAGCCTCGATGTCGCGGCGGTGCGCGCGGCCCTCGCGACCATGCCGGCCGGCGATCTCGCGAGCGCGTGCCTCCTCCTCGGCTTCGGGATCAAGGCCGGCCTCGTCCCGCTGCACGTCTGGCTGCCGCTGGCCCATCCGGCCGCGCCGACGCCGGCCTCGGCCGTGCTCTCCGGCGCGATCGTCAAGGCCGGATTGTTCGGCGTCATGCTCCTCGTGCCGCTCGAGGCGCTCGCGACCACGCTCTGGAGCCTCCTCGTCGGCGCGGGGCTCGCCGGCGCCTTCCTCGCGGTCGTCGCCGGGCTCGCGCAGACGAATCCGAAGGCGATCCTCGCCTATTCGACCGTCAGCCAGATGAGCCTCCTTCTCGGCGCGCTCGCGGCCTCCGCGGCTTCGGGCGCGCCGGCGCTCGGCAACGCGGCGCTCTACGCGGCGCATCACGGGCTCGCCAAGGGCGCCCTGTTCCTCTCGGTGGGCGTGATCGCGGCGAGCGCGGGCCTCGTCCGGCGCGCGACGCTGGGGCTCGTCGCGCTCGTCGCGCTCTCGATCGCGGGCCTGCCGGCGCTCGGCGGCGCCCTCGCCAAGATCGCGCTGAAGGCGCCGCTCTCGGGCCTGGTCGCGTTCCTCGTGACGATCTCGGCGGCGACGACGGCGCTGCTGCTCCTGCACGCTTGGCGCGTCCTCGCCACGCAGCCCGCGCAGGCCGCGCGCCCCGCGGAGCGTGCGCTCCGGTTCGGCCCCTTCGCGGCGCTCGCCGTCTGCGCGCTCGTCCTGCCCTGGATCGGATTCCCGCCGTTCGCCGAGCGTCCGCTCGGCTACGCGCTCGAGCCGAAGAACCTGTGGTCGGGGGGCTGGCCCGTCCTCCTCGCCGGGGCCATCGCGCTTCTGGCGGCGCTCCCGCGACTGCGGCCGGGCCGCGCGCCGATCCCGGAAGGCGATCTCGCCGGGCTGCTCGAACGCGCGGCCGCAGCGGCGGTCGGGGCGGTCCGCCGCCGCTCGCAGATGCGCAGCCACGGCCTGCGCCTCGAAGGCAGGCGCCTCCTCGACCGGGCGCAGGACCGGCTCGCGCGGCTCGAGCCGCTCCTCGTGTCGTGGTCGACGAGCGGCCTCGTCCTCGCTGCGCTCGCGCTGGCCGCGGGCATCGCCCTTCTCGCGGACGCCGGGTGAGGGCGGAGGGCCGCGCAGGGCGACGCGGTCCCGCCGACGGGGAACACGACGCGGGCCCCTTGCGCGCGCGCTTCCCGGGCCGCATCTCCCCCTCGACCGATCTCTCCGCGAGAACGAGCACGGCGCCGGTGGCTCCGTCCCGTCCGCGCACGCCGCGCTCTGGCCCCGGCCGTGCGGAGGCGCTAGAGAGGCCCGGAGAGCGCAGCGATGGACGGCGGGGGCCGTGCGCGGGCGAGCGAGACGGTAACGACAGGAGAAGCCATGCGCACGATCACCATCCGGCAGCCGGCCGACATGCACGTGCATTTCCGCGACGGCGCGATGCTGCGCACGGTCGTCCCCTATACCGCGCGGGCCGTGCATGCGGCGATCGTGATGCCGAACCTCTCCCCGCCGGTGACGAACGCGGCCATGGCCGCGGCCTATCGCGAGCGCATCCGCGCCGCCGTCCCCGAGGGCTGCGACTTCACCCCTCTGATGACCTGCTACCTGACCGACGACACCGATCCGTCGGACCTGGTGCGCGGGCACGTGGAGGGCGTCTTCACGGCGGCGAAGCTCTATCCCGCCAACGCCACCACCAATTCCGCCCACGGCGTGACCGACATCCGCAAGCTCGACCGCGTGCTCGCGGCGATGGAGGAAGCGGGCGTTCCCCTCCTCACCCACGGCGAGGTGGTGGGGCCGCACGTCGACATGTTCGACCGCGAGCAGCGCTTCCTGGACGAGGTCATGGCGCCGACGCTCGCGCGCTTTCCGAAGCTGCGCGTCGTCATGGAGCACGTGACGACGCGCGAGGCGGTGGCCTTCGTGCGGGCGCATCCCGAGCGCATGGGCGCGACGATCACGCCGCAGCACCTGATGTACAACCGCAACGCTCTCTTCGCCGGGGGCTTGCGCCCGCACATGTTCTGCCTGCCGATCCTCAAGCGCGAGGAGCACCGCCTCGCGCTGCGCGAGGCGGCGACGAGCGGGGAGAGCCAGTTCTTCCTGGGCACCGACACCGCCCCGCATCTGCGCCACGACAAGGAATCGGCCTGCGGCTGCGCCGGGGTGTTCAGCGCCCCCGTGGCGATCGAGGCCTACATCCAGGTCTTCGCGGAGGAGAACGCGCTCGACCGCTTCGAGGGCTTCGCGTCCCTGAACGGGCCGGCCTTCTACGGCCGAGCCCCGTCCGAGCGCCGCGTCACCTACGCCGAGCGGGCCCGCCCCGTGATGCGCGCCCTGGAGGTGCCCGAGCACGGGGAGCTCGTGCCGCTCCTGTCGGAGGGCCGGACGCACTGGTCGCTGGAGCAAGCCGCCGCATGACGGCGAGCCCGCGCGGCCCCGGCGTCGAGAACGCCGGGGCCGCGGGCGCTTCGCTCAGGTCCCCTCCCCGCCCGCGCGGACCTTCGCAGCGGGCGGCGCCGGGTTTGCCGAGCCGAGCCCCTGCCCGCCGTTCTTGCGGCGGTACTGCCCGTAGATCCCGTAGAGGAGCGAGAGCACGCTGAGCAGCAGGAGCGTGCCCGCGATCGGCCGGGTGAGGATCTCGACGAAGTCGCGGTCGGACAGGATCAGGCCCTGCCGCAGGCTCACCTCGGCGATCGGGCCGAGGACGAGGCCGATGATGAAGCAGGCGATCGGGTAGCCGAGCCTGCGCAGCCCGAAGCCGACGACGCCGAACGCCAGCATGATCGCGATGTCGGCGACGTTGCTGTTGATGGCGTAGACGCCGGTCATGCACATCACGACGATCGCGGGTCCGACGAGCGCGTAGGGCGCCCGCAGGACGAGCGCGAAATAGCGCGCCGCGCGGATGCCGATGACGAGCATCAGCAGGTTCGCGAGCATCATGCCGATGAACACGGAGAACACCAGGATCGGGTTCTGCTGCATCAGCAGCGGCCCCGGCACGATGCCGTGGATGGTGAGGCCGCCAAGCATCACCGCGGTCGTCGCGCTGCCCGGGATGCCGAGGGCGAGCAGCGGGATCATGGAGCCGCCGACGGCGGCGTTGTTGGCCGATTCCGGGGCGGCGATGCCCTCGGGCTCGCCGGTGCCGAAGCGCTCGGGCCGCCTCGACCATCTCACCGCCTCGCTGTAGCTGATGAAGGCCGCGGTGGTCGCGCCGACGCCGGGGAGCGCGCCGATGAACGAGCCGAGCGCGGAGGAGCGCAGCAGCGTGTAGCGCGTGGCCATGAACTCCGCTAGGGAAGGCAGCTTGGTCGAGACGTTCGTGATGGCGTCGGCGCTGCGGTCGCTCTCGCTGACGCGCTGAAGCACCTCGGCCAGCGCGAAGACGCCGATGATCGCCGGCACGAAGCCGATGCCGGTGAGCAGCTCCGAGCTGCCGAAGGTGTAGCGCGGCATGCCGGTGATCGGATCGAGCCCGACGGTCGCCACGGCCAGCCCGAGCAGCCCCGCGACGAGCCCCTTGAGGATGGACCCGGAGCCGATGGAGGCGATCGCCGTGATGCCGAGCACGGCGAGCGCGAAGTATTCGGCCGGGCCGAACTGCAGGGCGAGCTGCGCCATGGGGGGCGCGAGCAGCATCAGGACGATGGTGCCGAAGACGCCGCCGATGGCCGAGGAGGCGAGCGCGATCCCGAGCGCCTTGCCCGCCTCTCCGCGCTTGGCCATCGGGTAGCCGTCGAGAGCGGTGCAGGCCGCCTCGGGGCTGCCGGGCGTGTTGAACAGGATCGCCGAGATCGAGCCGCCGAATGTGGAGCCGACGTAGACGCCCGCCAGCAGAAGCAGCCCCTCGGTCGGGTCGAACAGGAACGTGAACGGGATCAGCAACGCCACGCCGACGATCCCGGTGAGGCCGGGAACGGCGCCGAAGGCGATGCCCCAGACCACGCTCGCCGCGATCAGGACGAAGGTGATCGGATTCCCGGCCATGTAGGCCAGGGCGTCGACGTAAGCTTCCAGCACCGCTTCCTCCCCCGGGGCGCGCTCAGTAGAAAAGCCGGTTGAGCTCGTAGAATGGGCCGACGCCGCGCGGCAGCGGCAGCGACAGGAACCGCGAGAAGACGACGACCAGCGCGACGGTGAAGATCGGCGAGAACAGGACCAGCGCCTTCACGTTCCCGAAGCGCATCACGAGCCCCGCCGCCCACAGGAACAGCAGCGTCGCGATGGCGAAGCCGGTGTAGCGAAAGGCCAGGTAATAGCCGAGGATGAGCGCGCCCATGGCGACGACCCGCCAGGCCGTCGACCTGGGCTGGGCTTCCTTGGACGAAGCCGGCCCGGCACGCGACCCGCCGGCCGTCGCCCTGAGGTCGAGCACGGTGCGCACCACGAGCAGGCCGGAGACGATCGTCAGGGCGGCGAAGACGATCTTCGGCCAGAAATCCGTGTCGATGCCCGCGTAGCGTGGGGATCGCGGAAACCCGTCCGCCATCAGCCAGAACCAGATCGAGCCCCCGAACACCAGGACGGAGAAGGTGAGATCCGTGAGCCTTCGAGCCATGCCGAACTCCCGATCGCAGAAGGACGGCTCGCCGGCCGGCCGGGACCGGCCGACCGGCGCGCCGTCGTCGCGGGCTTACTGGACGTAGCCGAGCTGCTCGAGCACGTCGGTGTAGACGGCGATCTCCTTGTCGATGAAGGCCTGGAACTCCTCCGGGCCGAGCACGACGGAGCGGTACTGGAGGGCGCTGTCCTCCTCGAACTTCTTGTAGCTCTCCGTCTGCGCGGCCTCGGCGATCGCGTCGAACAGCACGGCCGCCTGGGCCGGATCCGCGGTGTCGTGCATGGCGAGGGCGCGCCAGCGGCCGAGGGTGACGTCGAAGCCGAGCTCGACGGCGGTCGGCACGTCGGGCAGCACCGGCAAGCGCTCCTCGGAGAAGACCACGAGCGGGCGCAGGTCGCCGGACTCGATCAGCCCCCGCGCCGGGCCGTACTCCTCGTGCATCAGGTCGACCTGGCCGCCGAGCGTGTTCGAGACCATCTCGGCCGAGCCGAACGGCACGCTCGTGAGCTCGGCGCCGGTCTCGAGGTTCCAGAGCCCGATCACCGTGTCGTCGAACCCGGCGGAGCCGGTGATGCCGACCTTGAGCGAGCCCGGATCGGCCTTGGCCGCCTCGATCAGCTCCTCGATCGTCTCGAAGGGGCTGTCGGCGGGAACGAGGAACAGGCCCTGATCGTACTGGACGCGCGCGAGCGGCATCAGCTCGCCCATGTCGATGCGCCCGAGCGCGTGGTTGATCACCTGGTCGGGGCTGATGGCGAGGAGCGTGTAGCCGTCCGCCGGCCGCTGCTGGAAGTTCGCGTAGGCGGGAATGCCGCCGCCGCCCTGGATCGAGATCGGCACCAGCGCCGCCCCGGTGATCGTCTCGAAGGGCTCGCCGATGGCGCGGATGAAGCGGTCGGTGCCGCCGCCCGGGCCGTATTCGTGGATCACCTCGATCGGGCTCGAGGGATAGTCCTGCGCCTGCGCGGCGCCGACGGCGAGCGCGGCGATCCCGGTCGCGGCGAGGCCCGCCGCCTTGATGGCGTTCAACATGGTCTTCCTCCCTTTCAATGGTCTTCTTCGGGCGCGGCGACGCCGATCTTCGTCGGCTCGCGGCCGCCGCGCGGGTCGGATCAGGAGACGGCGGGCGCCTCCTGTCGTCCGTCGAGCGCCGCCATGGCGGCGTCGACGCCCCCGCCGCGATGCGGCACCCCGGCCTTGCCGAGGCCCATCTCGATCGCGGACAAGGTCCCGAGCAGCATCGCGTCGTTGAAGTCGCCGAGATGCCCGATGCGGAACACCCGGTCGGCGACCTTCGAGAGCCCGTTGCCGAGCGAGACGTCGAAGTGGCGCAGCACGGTGGCGCGGAACGCATCGGCGCTGTGCCCGTCGGGCATCACGGCCGCGGTCAGGACGCCGCTTTCCTGCCCCTGGCGCCGGCACAGGACCTCGAGGCCCCAGGCGCGCACCGCGGCGCGGGTGGCCGCGCCGTGCCGCGCGTGGCGGGCGAAGACGTGGTCGAGGCCTTCCTCGTGCAGCATGGCGACGGCCTCGACGAGGCCGTAGAGCAGGTTCGTCGCCGGCGTGTAGGGAAAGTAGCCGTTGGCGTTGGGGCCGAGCATGTCCTCCCAGTCCCAGTAGGACCGGCGCAGGCGCGCGGACCGCGACGCCTCGAGCGCCGTCTCGCTCACCGCGTTGAAGGACAGGCCCGGCGGCAGCATCAGCCCCTTCTGCGAGCCCGAGACCGCGACGTCGACGCCCCATTCGTCGAAGCGGAAATCGATGGAGGCGAGGCCGGAGATCGTGTCCACCATCAGGAGCGCCGGATGGCCGGCGGCGTCGATGGCGCGCCGCACCTCCGCGATCGGCGAGACCGAGCCGGTGGAGGTCTCGTTGTGGACGACGCACACGGCCTTGATCGCGTGCTCGCGGTCGGCGGAGAGGCGGGCCTCGATCCGCTCGGGATCGGCGCCGCCCCGCCAGTCCCCCTCGATGAACTCCGGCTCGAGGCCGAGCTTGCGGGCCATCTTCATCCACATCGTCGCGAAGTGGCCGGTCTCGTACATCAGCACCCGGTCGCCCTCGGACATCGTGTTGACGAGGGCCGCCTCCCACGCGCCGGTGCCCGAGGCCGGGTAGATGATCACCGGGTTCTTCGTCTTGAACACGCTCTGCATGCCCGAGAGCGCCTGCCGGCCGACCTCGGCGAAGGCCGGACCGCGATGATCGATGGTCTGCGCCGAGATCGCGCGCAGGATGCGGTCCGGAACGGCGCTCGGTCCGGGGATCTGCAGAAAATGCCGGCCGGCTTGGCGCGCCATCGGTCGTCCTCCCTCAGCGTCGCCGCCGATCCCTCTGGACAGATGTCGGCAGCATGAATAATTTTGCATTATGAATACGCGACGCTCTGTCGCGGCGTCAAGGCCCATCGCGGGCGAGCGCTCTGCGGACGCGTTCCGCGAAGCGGACAAGAAGGAAGGAAGAGCCGGCGATGCTGGACGAAGCGCTGAAGAACGGGTTCTCGGGCGAGGTTCTGGTCGATCGCTTCTCGCGCGGCCGCTACGCCACGGACGCCTCGTTCTACCAGATCGTGCCGGCCGGGGTCGCCGTGCCGCGCGGCCGCGACGACGTCGGCCTCGCCCTCGAGGCGGCCCGCCGGGAAGGGATCCCCCTCACCGCCCGCGGCGGCGGCACCTCGCAATGCGGGCAGACCGTCAATGCCGGCCTCGTCGTCGACAATTCGAAGCACTTCAACCGCATCCTCGAGCTCGACGTCGCCGGCCGCCGCTGCGTGGTCGAGCCCGGCATCGTGCTCGACGAGCTGAACCGGGCGCTCAAGCCGCACGGGCTCTGGTTTCCGGTCGACGTCTCGACGGCCTCCCGCGCCACGATCGGCGGGATGGCGGCGAACAATTCCTGCGGCGGCCGCTCGCTGCGCTACGGCACGATGCGCGACAACGTGATCTCGATCGAGGCCTTCCTGGAGGACGGCTCGCTCGCGCGATTCGGCGCGCTGGAGACGCCGCCGCGGCGCGGCGACGACCGCGCGAGCGCGCTCGCGGCCGACATGCTGGATCTCGGTTCGCGGCACGCCCGGCTGATCGAGGAGCGCTTCCCGAAGCTCACCCGCCGGGTCGGCGGCTACAACCTCGACGCCCTCGTGCCCTCGGCGCGGCCGGTCAACCTCGCCCACCTCCTCGTCGGCTCGGAGGGGACGCTCGCCTACTTCACGGCGATCGAGCTGAAGCTCTCGCCGCTCGTCGGGGAGAAGGTCCTCGGCGTCTGCCACTTCCCGACCTTCTACAGCGCGATGGACGCCGCCCGACACCTCGTCGCGCTCGCGCCGCTCTCGGTCGAGCTGGTCGACAGCACGATGATCGGGCTCTCGCGCGAGATCCCGATGTTCCGCGCGACCGTCGATCGATTCGTGCGCGGCGAGCCCGCCGCGGTGCTGCTCGTCGAGTTCGACGAGGGCGACGCCGCCGAGAACGCCCGCAGGCTCGCCGCGCTCGAGGAGACGATGGCCGAGCTCGGCTTCTCGTGGGGCGGCGCCGGCGCGCGCTGGGGCGGCGTCGTGGAGGTGCTCGACCAGCCTCTCCAGGCGCAGATCGCCGAGGTGCGCAAGTCGGGCCTCAACATCATGATGTCGATGAAGGAGGAGCGTAAGCCCGTCTCCTTCGTCGAGGATTGCGCGGTGGCGCTCGAGGACCTCGCCGAGTACACGAGGCGCCTCACCGAGGTGTTCGAGCGCCACGGCACCCACGGCACCTGGTACGCGCACGCCTCGGTCGGCTGCCTGCACGTGCGCCCGGTGCTGAACCTCAAGCAGGAGGCCGACGTGCGGCGCATGCGCCGCATCGCCGAGGAGGCGTTCGCGCTCGTGGCCGAATACAAGGGCTCGCATTCCGGCGAGCACGGCGACGGCATCGTCCGCTCCGAGTTCCACGAGCGGATGTTCGGCCGCGAGGTGACCACGGTCTTCGAGACGGTGAAGCAGGCCTTCGACCCGGGTGGGCGGCTCAACCCGGGCAAGATCGTGCATGCGCCGAAGATGGACGACCGGACGCTGTTCCGCTACCCGCCGGGCTATGCCGTGGGACCGGTCGCCACCGCCTTCGACTGGTCGGCCTATCCCGGCGCCGGCGGCGGCTTCCAGGGCGCCGTCGAGATGTGCAACAACAACGGCGCCTGCCGCAAGCTGAAGGGCGGCGTGATGTGCCCGTCCTACCGCGCCACCCGCAACGAGCGCGACGTCACCCGCGGGCGCGCCAACAGCCTGCGGCTCGCCCTCTCCGGCCAGCTCGGGCCCGACGCCTTCGCCTCCGACGCGATGATGGAGACGATGAAGCTGTGCGTCTCCTGCAAGGGCTGCAAGCGCGAATGCCCGACGGGCGTCGACATGGCCAAGATGAAGATCGAGGTGCTCGCGGCCCGCGCCGCGACGCACGGCCTGAGCCTGCACGACCGGCTCGTGGGCTACCTTCCGGTCTACGCCCGCCTCGCCTCGCGGATGCCGTTCGCCTTCAACGCCCGGGACGCGGTGCCCGGCCTCGCGCGCCTTCTGGAGGGGCCGACCGGCTTCTCGGCGCGGCGCAAGCTGCCGCGCTGGTCGTCGCGCCCCTTCCGCGACGGGGAGCTCGGCGCGGCGGCGGGCGAGGCCGACGTCGTGCTCCTCGCCGACACCTTCAACCGCTATTTCGAGCCGCAGAACCTGCGCGCCGCGGCCCGCGTGCTCGCGGCCGCGGGGCGGCGCACGGGCGTCGCGGCGGAGCCCGGATCGCGCCGTCCGCTCTGCTGCGGGCGCACCTATCTCTCCGTCGGCCTGGTGGACCGGGCGCGCGCGGAGGCGAAGCGCCTGCTGGCCGCGCTGCGGCCGCATGTCGAGGCCGGGCGGCCGATCGTCGGGCTGGAGCCGAGCTGCCTGCTCACCCTGCGCGACGAGATCCCCGCCCTGCTTCCGGGCGAGGAGAGCCGCGCGCTCGCCGCGCAGGCGCTGATGCTCGAGGAATATCTCGCCCGCGAGAGCGACGCGGGCCGGCTCGCGCTGCCGCTGAAGTCGCCGGCGCCGCGCGTCCTGCTGCACGGGCACTGCCATCAGAAGGCGATGAACGTCGTGCCCGCGATCCGCAAGACGCTCGACCTCCTGCCGGACACGGCGATCGAGACGGTGGAGACGAGCTGCTGCGGAATGGCGGGATCTTTCGGATACGGCGCCGACACCCTGGACGTTTCGCTGCAAATGGGCGAATTGGATCTCCTCCCGGCGGTGCGCGCCGCCGATCCGGGCACGATCGTGGTGGCGGACGGGACGTCCTGCCGGCACCAGATCGCCGACGGCGCCGGCCGCGACGCGGTCCACGTCGCGCGACTGCTGGAGATGGCGCTGGACGAAGGGGCGGCTCGATGACGGTTCTGACCACCGTTCAGGCGATCAAGCGAACGTCGCTGCACGAGGAGCTCGCGCAAAGCCTCCAGCAGCTCATCGTGGACGGGACGCTCCCGCCCGGCACCAAGGTGCCGGAACGGGAGCTGTGCGGGCAGTACAACGTCTCGCGCACGCCGATGCGCGAGGCGCTGAAGGTGCTCGCCAAGGAAGGCCTCGTCACGCTCGAGCCCAATCGCGGCGCCTGGGTGACGCGGATCACGCTGGAGGACCTGGAGGAGGTGTTTCCCGTCATGGGCGCGCTCGAGGCGCTGTCGGGAGAGCTCGCCTGCCGGAACGTCACGGACGCCGAGATCGCCGAGATCCGGCGGCTGCACGAGGCCATGGTCGGCCATTACGAGCGCCGCGAGCTGACCGCCTATTTCGCCCTCAACCAGCAGATCCACGAGGCCATTCTCCAGGCCTCGCGCAACGGCACGCTGATCGCGCAATACCGCTCGCTGGCGATCCGCATCCGGCGGGCGCGCTACGTCGCCAACATGACGGAGGCGCGCTGGAGCCGGGCGGTGGCGGAGCACGAGGAGATCCTCGCCCGTCTCGAGCAGCGCGACGGCCCCGGCCTCGCCCAGACGCTCCGCGCGCATCTGCAGAACAAGCTCGAGACCGTGCGCGACTGGGTCCGCGCCGACGCCGCCGCCGACCCGCACCCTCGACGCCAGGCCGCCGCCCCGGCCTGAGGGCGCCCGACGTCGCGGCGAAGCCACGGATGCGGCGGCGACCAGCCGCCTGGGCGGCGGCATGCGGCGCGCCTTCGGCGCAGGTCTCGCGCTCTCGGCCCCTCCGCGTGCGCCCCGCCGTCTAGCCTGGCACGTCCGCAGCGTGCACGCCGGCAGGGTGGCTGGGGAGACGGCGGGCGCCGCTGCAAACGGCCCTCCCCGACCCGCTCCGCGGGTCGCCCCTCCCTGAAGGGAGGGGAATCTCGTCGCCGCCAGCAGGAAAGGCCAGGAGCCTGCCTGGCCTTCTCCCATAAAGGTCACCCTTCGTACTCGGCTATATGAAAGCCCCGGGCGCTCGCGCGCCCGGGGCAATCACCTCACATCAAGAACACCCCGTCGTCCCCCCGCAGGTGTCGCACTTCAGGCACGTCCCGTTCCGCACCAGCGTGAAGTTCGCGCATTCCGGGCAGGCCTCGCCCTCGTAGCCCTTCATCCGCGCCTCCGCCCGCCGGTCGGCGACCGAGGCGGTGGGGGCGGCGGCGCCCGCCTGCATCTCCCGCTCGACCACCGGCTCCGCCTTGAGCGCCGTCGCCGTGCGCGCACCGCCGGCCGTCGGCATGCCCGCCTCGCGGGCGAGCGCCGTCACGAGCGGCTGGGGCACCGCGCCCCCGGCCCCGCCGGGGATGAGCATCAGCTTGTCGGTCTTGCCGCGGGTGAAACCGCGGGAGACGAAGGCGGCCGGGCTCGGCTGGGTGGCGGGGGCGCGGGACTGGTCCTCGCCCTTGCCGAGCACGTCGTGGCCGATCTCGCTCGGGTCGACATGGGCGAGGTCGTAGCGGCCGAGATAGGAGATCGCGAGCTCGCGGAAGACGTAGTCCAGGATCGAGGTCGCGTTCTTGATCGACTCGTTGCCGGTGACGAAGCCCGAGGGCTCGAAGCGGGTGAAGGTGAAGGCCTCCACGTATTCCTCGAGCGGCACGCCGTACTGGAGGCCGAGCGAGATGGCGATGGCGAAGTTGTTCATCATCGCCCGGAAGGCCGCGCCCTCCTTGTGCATGTCGATGAAGATCTCGCCGAGCCGCCCGTCGTCGTACTCGCCGGTGCGCAGATACACCTTGTGGCCGCCCACCACCGCCTTCTGGGTGTAGCCCTTGCGGCGGCCGGGCATCTTCTCGCGCTCGCGCACGCGCTCGACGCGCTCGATCACCCGCTCGACGATCTTCTCGGCGACCTCGGCCGCGCGGGCGGGGGCCGCCTGCGCGAGCAGCGCCTCCACCGCATCGGCGGCGTCCTCCTCCTCCGCCTCGTCCTCGATGAGGGCGGAATTGAGCGGCTGGGAAAGCTTCGAGCCGTCGCGGTAGAGGGCGTTCGCCTTCAGCGCCAGGCGCCAGGAGAGCATGTAGGCGCTCTTGCAGTCCTCGACCGTGGCGTCGTTGGGCATGTTGATGGTCTTGGAGATCGCCCCCGAGATGAAGGGCTGCGCCGCGGCCATCATGCGGATGTGGCTCTCCACCGAAAGGTAGCGCCTGCCGACGCGCCCGCACGGATTGGCGCAATCGAAGACCGGGTAGTGCTCGACCTTCAGGTGCGGCGCCCCCTCCAGCGTCATCGCCCCGCAGACGTGGATGTTCGCGGCCTCGACGTCCTTCCTCGAGAAGCCGAGATGGGCGAGGAGATCGAAGGACGGGTCGGTGAGCTTCTCGGCCGGGACCTTCAGGGCGCCGGTGAGGAAGTCCTCGCCGAGCGTCCACTTGTTGAAGACGAACTTGATGTCGAAGGCCGACTTCATCCCCGCCTCGAGGGCCGCGATCTTCTCGTCGGTGAAGCCCTTCGCCTTGAGGCTCTGCGGGTTGATGGCCGGGGCCTGCGCGATCGAGCCGTGGCCGAGCGCGTAGACCTCGATCTCGGCGATCTCGTGCTCGCGGTAGCCGAGCGTGCGCAGCGCGTCGGGCACCGCGCGGTTGATGATCTTGAAGTAGCCGCCGCCGGCGAGCTTCTTGAACTTGACGAGCGCGAAATCGGGCTCGATGCCGGTCGTGTCGCAATCCATGACGAGGCCGATCGTGCCGGTGGGCGCGATCACGGTCGCCTGGGCGTTGCGGTAGCCGTGCTCCTCGCCGAGCGCCAGGGCGCGGTCCCAGGCCGCGCGGGCGCGGGCCACCAGATCGGGCTGCGGGCACGAGGCGTGATCGAGCGGCACGGGGGTGGTGGAGAGCCCCTCGTAGCCGGAGGTCTCGCCGTGGGCCGCGCGGCGATGGTTGCGCATGACGCGCAGCATGTGCGCGGTGTTCGTCTCGTAGCCCGGGAAGGGCCCGAGTTCGGAGGCCATCTCGGCCGAGGTGGCGTAGGCGACGCCCGTCATGATCGCGGTGAGCGCGCCGCAGAGCGCCCGGCCCTCGTCCGAATCGTAGGGCAGGCCCATGGTCATGAGCAGGCCGCCGATATTGGCGTAGCCCAGCCCGAGCGTGCGGTAGCGGTAGGAGAGCTCGGCGATCTCGCGGCTCGGGAACTGCGCCATCGTGACCGAGATCTCGAGCACCATCGTCCACAGCCGGCAGAGATGCTCGTAGCCCGCGACGTCGAAGGTCTTCGCCTCGCGGTGGTAGAATTGCAGCAGGTTGGCCGAGGCGAGATTGCAGGCCGTGTCGTCGAGGAACATGTACTCGGAGCACGGGTTCGAGCCGCGGATCTTCCCCGACGCCGGGCAGGTGTGCCAGTCGTTCATGGTGGTGTTGAAGTGCAGGCCCGGATCGGCGGAGGCCCAGGCGGCGTAGCCGATCTTCTCCCACAGCTCGGCGGCCTTGACCGTCTTCTTCACCTTGCCGTTCTGGCGCCAGGTCAGGCTCCAGTCGCCGTCCTGCTCGACGGCGCGCAGGAAGTCGTCGGTGATCGACACCGAGTTGTTCGAGTTCTGGCCGGAGACGGTGAGGTAGGCCTCCGAATCCCAGTCCGTGTCGTAGATCGGGAACTCGATGTCGGTGTAGCCCTGGCGCGCGAACTGGATCACGCGCTTGATGTAGCTGTCGGGCACCATCGCCCGGCGCGCGGCCTTGATCTCGCGCTTGAGGGCGGGGTTCCTCTCGGGATCGAAGCAGGCCTCGTCGTCGCCGCCATCGACCTCGCAATTGACGCAGGCCTTGAGCACCGCCTTGAGGTGCTTCGAGTTCAGCTTGGAGCCGGTGACGAGGGCCGCGACCTTCTGCTCCTCCTTCACCTTCCAGTCGATATAGGCCTCGATGTCGGGATGGTCGATGTCGACGACGACCATCTTGGCCGCGCGGCGCGTGGTGCCGCCCGACTTGATGGCGCCCGCCGCGCGGTCGCCGATCTTGAGGAAGGACATCAGGCCCGACGACTTGCCGCCGCCCGACAGCCGCTCGCCCTCCCCGCGCAGCCGCGAGAAGTTGGAGCCCGTGCCGGAGCCGTACTTGAACAGGCGCGCCTCGCGCACCCACAGGTCCATGATGCCGCCCTCGTTGACGAGGTCGTCCTCGACGGACTGGATGAAGCAGGCGTGCGGCTGCGGGTGCTCGTAGGCCGAGGCGGACTTCACGAGCTCGCCGGTCTTGTAGTCGACGTAGAAGTGCCCCTGGCTCGGGCCGTCGATGCCGTAGGCCCAATGCAGGCCGGTGTTGAACCATTGCGGCGAGTTCGGCGCCACCATCTGCATGGCGAGCATATAGCGCAGCTCGTCGAAGAAGGCGCTCGCGTCCTCCTCGGCGGTGAAGTAGCCGCCCTTCCAGCCCCAATAGGTCCAGCAGCCCGCGAGCCGGTCGAAGACCTGGCGGGAGGAGACCTCCGAGCCGGAACGCTCCTCCTCCGGGAGATCGGCGAGCGCCGCCTCGTCGGCGACGGAGCGCCACAGGAAGGAGGGAACGTCGTTCTCCTCGACCCTCTTCAGGCGCGCGGGCACGCCCGCCTTGCGGAAGTACTTCTGCGCGAGGACGTCGCAGGCGACCTGCGACCAGGCCTCCGGCACGTCGATGTTCTCCAGCCGGAACACGACGGAGCCGTCCGGATTGCGGATCTCGCTCGTCGCCTTCCGGAAGGTGATGCCGGAGTAGGGGTCGCGCCCCGCACTCGTGTATCGCCGCTCGATCCGCATCGTCCCCAAGTCCCTGAATCTGGTCCCGCCGCAGCGCGGCCGGGGTTTCAGCCCCGGACGGCCCCGCACGGGCCGCCCCTCCTCGTCCGACGAGCCGTGCCGGCCCCTGGTCGGGAACGCGCGCGGCCGTTCGCAGGTCGCCTGTCGGCGGCTGCGTCGGGTTGGCGCTGCGCTCCGTTCTGGAAGGGCTCGGCCGGGGCCTTCCTGGCCCGCCGCCGCTCGTCTCGTCGGATGACGAAAAGCTGTCACCAGCCGGGGCGCGCGTCAACACCTAGTGCTCGGGGTCATCCCCAGCCCTAGATATGGTGTGGCCTGTTAAGATTGTGGATATCTTCAGGAGCTTTCGGTAAGCCGTTCCGGCCGAACGCTTTTTCGGCCCCGCGACGCGGCGGCGCAGGGTGCGGGGGCGAAATTTCGCCGGCGCTGCATCCACAAGAGCCGGCGGTCGAGTGGCCGGGCCGCCACAGGGCCTTTCCGGGCCCCGTCCCGCGCAGGCGCCGTCGCAGGCGCGTCCGGCAAGCGCCTGGAGCCTATGTGAATCAACGGATGAAGCGCGGCCGTTACGGCCGGAGAATCGCCGCATTCCCGAATCGAATCGGCATGCGCCGCGAAACCGACGGATTCGGGGGGCGTTCAGGCTCCGCTCAGCTTCGGGCCGCTAGATGTCGTGGCTGAACCGCATGAGCGGATCCACCGACAGACGTTTCGTGCCGATAGACGTTTCGTGCTCCCGAGCCCCGAGGACCGCGCCATGACGATCCTGCCCCCGACTCTGCCCTCGCCCTCCCCGCTCCGCGCCGCCGGCCTCGCGGCGCTCGCCCGTGTCGGCGTCCTCGCACTCGCCGTGCTGGGCCTCGCCTGCGTCGAGGCGCGGGCCGAGCGCGCGCCGACGGCGGACGTCGTGCCGGGCGAGGAGCATTGCGTCGTCAACGTGCGCGCCGACGATCCGCTGAACATGCGCGCCGGCCCGGGCGTCGGCCATCAGATCCTCACGCGCCTCGCCTACGGCACCTGCGGCGTCATGGTGCGCGGCGACTGCCGGGGGACCTGGTGCCCGGTCGAGGACGGGCATTATGCCGGCTGGGTTCACGCCCGCTACATCTCGATGGTCTCGCCGGCGCTCTACTGCGTGGCCGGGGTCGGGCAAGGCGAGCGCCTGCCCCTGCGGGCCTGGCCGTCCCACGGCTCGCGGGTGATGGCCGAGCTCGGCCCCCGCGCCTGCGGCATCGCCTTGCTTCCCTATGCCCGCGAGGGCTGGCAGAAGATCCGCATCGAGGGCTACGAGGGCTGGGTTCCGCGCGCGAACCTGTCGGGGCAATGACCGCGATCGTCTCGCCTTGCGGAACCTGGCGCTACCGGCTCGAGCGGCCGGCGGAGGGGCCGGGCGCGCCGATCGCCTTCGTCATGCTCAACCCCTCCACCGCCGACGCGGAGCGCGACGACGCCACGATCCGGCGCGTGCGGGCGCTGGCGCGCGGATTCGGCCGCGGCCGGATCGTGGTTGCGAACCTCTACGCCCTGCGCGCCCGCGACCCGAAGGCGCTGCGCGCCCATCCCGATCCCGTCGGCCCGGAGAACGACGCCCATCTCGCCGCGCTCGCTGCGGAAGGCGGTGACGTGGTCTGCGCCTGGGGCGTCCATGCCGACCCGGTGCGCGCCGCCGAGACGACGGCGCTGCTCGCCGCCGCCGGTGCGCGGCTGTGGCATCTCGGGCCGACGAGATCGGGGGCGCCGCGCCACCCGCTCTACGTCGCGCGGGGCGTGCGCCTCCTGCCCTACGCGTCGAGCGCGGGCGCCGCCTGACGTCGCGCCTCCGTGGGCAGCGGCGCGTCGAGCCGGCAGACGAGGCCCTCCCGCGCGAAGTCGAGCGTGACCGTTCCGCCGAGATCGGCGGCGAGCGCGCGCTCGATCATGCGCAGGCCGAAGCCGCGCCGCGCGGGCGGGGCCGCGGGCGGGCCGTCCGTCTCCCGCCACTCCAGGACGAGCCGTCGGCAATCGTGACCCGACGAGACGCGCCAGACGACGCAGACGCGCCCCCGCGGGCGCGAGAGCGCACCGTGCTTGAGCGCGTTGGTGGCGAGCTCGTGCAGCGCCATGCCCATCGTGACGGCCTGCTTCGGCGTCACGCGCACCGGCGGCCCGTCGATGCGCACCCGCTCGCGCGCGCCACCGAAGGCCAGCGCCTTCGCCGCGACGGCGGCGAGATCCGCCTGCGCCCAGCTCTCGCGGGTGAGGAGGTCGTGCGCGCCAGCGAGCGCGCGCAGACGGCCCTTGAAGGCCTCCAGCGCCGGCTCGCCGACGACACCGTTGCGGAACGTGTGCTGCGCGATGCCCTGGACCACGGCCAGCGTGTTCTTGACGCGGTGATCGAGCTCGGCCATGAGCAGGTCGCGATGCCGCTCGGCCTCGACGCGCTCGGTCGCGTCGGCGCTCGCGCCGATATAGCGCTCGAAGGCGCCGTCCTCGGAGAAGCGCGGCTCGCCCCAGGATTCGATCCAGCGCCACGCCCCGTCGGCCCGCCGCACCCGCGCCTGCGCGCGAAAGGGCTCGCGGGCGGCGAAGCGCGCCAGGAAGGTCTCGACATAGGCGTCGTAATCATCGGGATGGACGACGTCGCGCCAGTCGATGTCGCTCCGCTCCGCCGGCGAGAAGCCGAAGAAGCGGCGGAAAGTCTCGTTGACGAAGTCGTGCCCGCCGGCCGCGTCGTGCACCCAGACCAGCAGCGGCAGGCCGTCGGCGAAGCTGCGGAAGCGCGCCTCCGAGCGGCGCAGGTCGCGCTGTGCGCGCCAATGCGCCGTCGCGTCCCAGGTCAGGACGAGGAGCGAGCCCGGCTCGCCCGACGCCGGCAGCCGGGTGATCTGGTGGTCCCAGCGCGCGTCGGGCTCGCCGGGAATCGGGGCATGGTAACCGGTGCGGATCTCCCGCTCGCCGGTGGCGAGGACCCGCCGCAGCAGCGCGGCCGCCTCCCGGGCTTCGGGAAAGATCTCCTCGTAGCCGCGCCCGAGCATCGGCGTATCGGGGCGCAGGCCCTGGTAGGCCGGATTCACCAGGGTGAAGCGCAGCTCGGGGCCCTGCAGCACCGCGATACGGGCCTCGGCGGCGTCGAGCAGCGTTTCCAGGAAAAGGCGCTGCCGGGCCTCCTCGGTGCGGACCTCCGCGAGCGCCGCATCGGCGCGCATCCGCTCCGTGATCTCGACGGCGACGACGAGGACGCCGACGATGCGCCCCTCCTCGTCCCGCGCCGGGCTGAAGGCGTAGTCGAAATGCGCGTCCTCCGGCTCCGGCCCGCGATGCAGCGAGAAGCGGGCATTCTCGAAGCGACAGGCCTCGCCCGCGAGGGCGCGGTCGAGAAGCGGCGCGATCTCATCCTCGAGCTCGGACCAGACCGCGGCGACGGGGCGGCCGAGCGCCTCCGGCTTCGCTCCGAGGAGGCGCAGGTAGGCGTCGTTGTAGGCGGCGACGACGTGGTCCGCGCCGAGCAGGAAAACCATCGGAAAGGGGTTGTCGAGGACGCTCTGCGCGTGGACGCGCGCGGCTGCGGGCCAGGTCTCGGGCGCGCCGAGCGAGCTCGCCTTCCAGTCGTGCGATCGGACGCGCGCCACGGCGGCCCCGGAGCCGCGCGGGTAAGCGGGAGCAGACACGGGCTCGACGCCGCTCGCCGATGCGAATGTGGGGGCGTCACCCCCGCTTTCGTCTCCAGCCCGACCCATGTTTAACTTTCGTTATGACCGCACCTTCGACTTGAAAACGACGCACGACTTACGTTGTCATGACTGATTACCCTGAAGCCTGTGCGTTTTTCTTCATCGACATCGCTCGCTCCGAAAGGTAGCGAGCAGCCGTCGCCAGCGCAAGACGCAGGCGCGGCGCGTCGGCTTTCGACGGGGTGAACGCTTCCGCGGCGCGCACGCATGCTCTACAGCATCATCCCACCGAGTGAGCGCTCGGCGACCGCCGGGGAAAGGACCTCCGCATGACCGCACCTCCTGCCGAGCCCGCCCGCAAGCGCCGCGACGCCCTCGCCGACCTGCTCGAAGAGGCGCGCGGGGCGCTCGGCCTCGCGGTGGGCTTCCGGCTCTGGGACGGCTCGCGCGTGCCGGCGGACTGGCCGCGGGACGCGATGGCGATCGCGCTGGCCGACGAGGGCGTCGTCGCCGCCCTGATCCGCCGCCCACGGCTCGACACGCTGGTCAAGCTCCACGTCGACGGGCGACTCACGCTCGAGAACGGCACGATCTTCGACCTCGCCGCCGCGCGCCCGCAGGGCAAGATCGGGCGCATGCTGCGCGAGATCCCGGCCGGCAAGGCGCTCGCGGTGGCGCGGCGCTTCGCCTTCGTCGACCGCGGCCCGCCGAGCGTGCTCGACCGGGTGCGCGGCGACGAGCTCGCCCGCGACGGGACGGCGCGCACCAACAAGGCCAACGTGGCGTATCACTACGACGTCTCCAACGACTTCTATCGCCTCTTCCTCGACGAGGCGATGGTCTATACGTGCGGCTACTTCGTCGAGGACCACGCGGACATCGATCGGGCGCAGCGCGACAAGCTCGACATGATCTGCCGCAAGCTGCGGCTGAAGTCCGGCGAGCGCTTTCTCGACATCGGCTGCGGCTGGGGCGCGCTGGTGCGGCATGCCGCGCGCCATTACGGCGTGGAGGCTCACGGCGTGACGCTGGCCGAGGAGCAGCTCGCCCTCGCCCGCGAGCGGGCCGAGGCGGAGGGACTCGCGGATCGTGCGACCTTCCACCTGAATGACTACCGCGACATGGAGGGGCCGTTCGACAAGATCGCCTCCATCGGCATGTTCGAGCATGTCGGCATTTCCAACCACCCCGCTTATTTCGCCGCGATGAACCGGTTGCTGCGCCCGGGCGGGCTGTACCTGCACCATTGCATAGCCCGGCGCGCGAAGAAGAGCGAAAAGCGCTTCGCGAGGATGACGCCGGAATACCGTGCGCTGGTGCGCTACATCTTTCCCGGCGGCGAGCTCGATCATCTGGGCATGTCGATCGCAAACCTCGAGCGCGCCGGCTTCGAGGTCCACGACGTTGAGGGCTGGCGCGAGCACTACCGGCGGACGACGTACTCTTGGTGGGAGCGGCTGGAGGCCCGCCGCGCCGAGGCGGAGGCGCTGGTCGGCCCGGAAAAGACACGGATGTGGTCGCTCTACCTGGCCGGCTGCTCCATGGCCTTCGCCCGCGGCGGCGCCTACGTGAACCAGACGCTCGCCTCAAAGCGCGTACGGGGGCCGGCGGAGGTGCCGCTGACGCGGGGAGACTTGTACGCCTGAGGCCTACCCCCGCGCCCAGCGCGTCACCAACCCCGCCAGCAGAACGGCGAGCGCCAACGCGCTGCCGCCCCAGGCGAGCAGGCCGAGGCCGAGGGCGTTGCCGATGACGGAGCCGTCGGGATCGAGGGCCATGCCGACGAGGAGCGGCGCCCAGGCGACGACGAAGAGGGCGAAGCCGGCGATCAGCAGCGCCCGGGCCGCGCCGGTCGCGCCGCGCAGGGCGACGAGCGCGCCGGCGATCAAGGCGAGGCTCAGGAGCGGGACGAGGGACATCAGGGCGAGCGTCATCACGGGTCTCCGGGCGGATCTCCGTCATCATCATGCGGGCGCTCGGGTTAAGATCGGCGCAATGCGACGTCGACAGCAGCCCCTCCCCTTCAGATTTCCCCGATCCGGATGCGCGCGGCCTCGCTTGTCCCCCGCGACGCGCCGCGGCTAGCCTCTCACTCGGCCACCGAACCGGCGGCTCTCGCGGAGGACGGACATGGCAGGTCGGGGCGCCGGCGCACGGCTCGCGGTCGATATCGGCGGCACCTTCACGGACGTGGCGCTGGAGCACGCCGGACGCACCGTCACCACGAAGGCGCTGACCACGCCGCGCGCGCCGGAAGAGGGCGTGATGACGGGCATCGGTCGCGTCCTCGAGGAGGCGGGGCTCGCGCCCGCGGATATCGGCCTCGTGATCCACGGCACGACGCTCGCCACCAACGCGCTGATCGAGCGCAAGGGCGCGCGGACGGCGCTCGTCGTGACCGAGGGGTTCCGCGACTCGGTCGAGATGGCCTACGAGAACCGCTTCGAGCAGTACGACGTGAACGTCGACCGCCCGAAGCCCCTCGTGCCCCGACATCTGCGCCTGCCGGTCCGCGAGCGCGTCACGGCGGCGGGCGACGTGCTCGTCCCGCTCCACGAGGACAGCGTGCGCGCGCTCGTCCCCACGCTCCGGGCCGAGGGGGTCGAGAGCATCGCCATCGGGCTCATCCACGCCTACGCGGCGCCGGCGCACGAGGAGCGGGTGGCCGAGATCCTCGCCGAGGCGCTGCCCGACGTCGCGATCAGCCTGTCGAGCGCGGTCTGCCCGGAGATCCGCGAGTACGAGCGCCAGTCGACCACCTGCGCCAACGCCTACGTCCAGCCCTTGATGGCGCGCTACCTGCACCGGCTCGAGGCCGAGCTCGCCGCGCAGGGCTTCGACTGCCCCTTCTTCCTGATGACTTCCGGCGGCGGGCTCACCACGCTCGACACGGCCGCGCGCTTTCCGATCCGCCTCGTCGAGAGCGGGCCGGCCGGCGGCGCGATCCTCGCGAGCCGGCTCGCGGCGGAGATGGGCCTGCCCGAGGTGCTCTCCTTCGACATGGGGGGGACCACCGCCAAGATCTGCCTCGTGGACGACGGGGCGCCGCTGAAGAGCCGCACCTTCGAGGTCGACCGCGTCTACCGCTTCAAGCGTGGCAGCGGGCTGCCGGTGCGCATCCCCGTCATCGAGATGGTGGAGATCGGCGCCGGCGGCGGCTCCATCGCCTCCGTCGACGCGCTGAACCGCATCGCGGTCGGGCCGGAGAGCGCCGGCTCGGAGCCGGGCCCCGCCTGCTACGGCCGCGGCGGGGAGCGCCCGACCGTCACCGACGCCGACCTCGCCATGGGCCGCATCGACCCGGAGGGCTTCGCGGGCGGCGCGGTGACGCTCGACGCGGAGGCGGCCGCGCGGGCGCTGGCGGATCACGTCGGCGGCCCGCTCGCGCTCGAGCCGGCGCTCGCGGCCTTCGGCGTGTGCGAGATCGTCGACGAGAACATGGCCAACGCCGCGCGCGTGCACGCCATCGAATGGGGCAAGGACGTCGCCCGGCGCACGATGATCGCCTTCGGCGGCGCGGCGCCGCTCCACGCCGCGCGCCTCGCCGAGAAGCTCGGCTGCGAGGCCGTGGTGGTGCCCACCGGCGCGGGCGTGGGCTCGGCCATCGGCTTCCTGCAGGCGCCCATCGCCTACGAGGTGGTGCGCTCGCGCTTCATGCGGCTCTCCGCCTTCGACGCGGGCCTCGCCGACGAGATCGTCTCGGGCATGCAGGCGGAGGCCGCCGAGGTCGTGCGCCGCGGCGCGCCGGAGGCCGCGCTCGTCGAGACCCGCCAGGCCTTCATGCGCTATGCCGGCCAGGGCCACGAGATCAGCGTGGCGCTCCCCGTGCGGGCGCTGACGCCCGAGGACCGCGCGACGCTGCACGCCGCCTTCGAGGCGGCCTACGTCGCGCTCTACGGGCGCACGATCCCCAATCTCGACGTCGAGATCCTGTCCTGGACGCTGACCGTCGAGACGGCGCAGGCGCCGCCCTCCCCCGCCGGAGCGCCGCCCGCCGCCGCCGCGGCGCCCGAGCCGATCGGCCGGCGCGCGGTCTTCGATCCCGGCCTCGGCCGCGCCATCGAGGCGGCGCTCCACGACCGCGCGGCGCTGGCGCCCGGCATGCGCGTCCCCGGCCCGGCGCTGATCGCCGAGGCGCAGACGACGACCGTCGTC
The DNA here is from genome assembly GCF_040111675.1 of Salinarimonas sp. Classification (NCBI taxonomy): domain Bacteria; kingdom Pseudomonadati; phylum Pseudomonadota; class Alphaproteobacteria; order Hyphomicrobiales; family Salinarimonadaceae; genus Salinarimonas; species Salinarimonas sp. The sequence continues at coordinate 3,124,861 of NZ_CP157794.1, forward strand.
TCCCCCGCCTTCGACGCGACGGTGAGCGCCGCCGGCCACATCGTCCTGACCCGCAAGGGGAGCTTCGCATGAGCGCCGCGCTCGAGCAGATCCGTTCGCAGATCATGTGGAACCGCCTCCTCGCCATCGTCGAGGAGCAGGCCCAGACGCTGATCCGCACCGCCTTCTCCACCTCCGTGCGCGAGGCGGGCGACCTGTCGGCCGGCGTCTTCGACGCGAAGGGCCGCATGCTGGCCCAGGCGGTGACCGGCACGCCCGGCCACGTCAACGCCATGGCGGCCTCGGTCGGCTTCTTCCTCGAGCGCTATCCGCTCGAGGCGATGCGCGAGGGCGACGTCTTCGTGACGAACGACCCCTGGCTCGGCACCGGCCACCTGCACGACTTCACCGTCGTCACGCCGACCTTCCTCGACGGCGAGCCGGTGGCGCTGTTCGCCTCGACGAGCCACGTCGTCGACGTCGGCGGGATCGGCTTCGGGCCGGACGGGCGGCAGGTCTACGAGGAGGGGATCTACCTGCCGATCATGCCGCTCGCCGAGCGCGGGACGATGAACCAGTCGCTCCTCGCCATCGTGCGCGCCAACGTCCGCGAGCCGGTGCAGGTGGAGGGCGATCTCTATTCGCTCGCCGCCTGCAACGAGACCGGCGCGCGCCGGCTCGTCGCCATGATGCGCGAGTTCGACCTCGCCTCCCTCGACGCCATCGCCGAGCACGTGGTGAGCCGGTCCCGCGAGGCGATGCTGGCGGAGATCCGCAAGCTGCCGTTCGGCACCTATCGCAACGCCATGCGCATCGACGGATACGAGAAGGAGATCGACCTCGTCTGCGCGCTGACGATCTCGCAGAGCGGCGTCGACGTCGATTTCGCCGGCACGTCCCCCGTCTCGATCCACGGCATCAACGTGCCGGAGACCTATACCGACGCCTACGCCTCCTTCGGCGTGCGCTGCGTGATCGGCGGGCAGGTGCCGAACAATGCCGGCTCGCTCGCGCCCGTGCGCGTCACCGCGCCGAAGGGCTCGATCCTCAACGCGCCCCACCCCTGCGCGGTCGCCGCGCGCCATGTGATCGGGCAGATGCTGCCCGACGTCGTGCTCGGCTGCCTCGAGCAGGCGATGGCGGGCGGCGTCCCGGCGGAGGGGACGTCGAGCCTGTGGAACCCGATGCTGCTCGGCGGGCACGGCGTCGTCGACGCCGATTACGGGGACGCGCGGCCCTTCGCCATGAACATCTTCCACACCGGCGGCACCGGCGCGCGCGCGGCCAAGGACGGCCTCTCCGCCACCGCCTTCCCGTCGGGCGTGCGCAACACCCCGGTCGAGATCAACGAGACGATCGCGCCGCTCGTCGTTTGGCGCAAGGAATACCGCACGGATTCGGGCGGCGCGGGACGGTATCGCGGCGGGACGGGCCAGGTGATGGAGATCGAGCATCTGGAGGGCGCGCCCTTCGCGGTCTCCGCCATGTTCGACCGCTGCAAGCACCCGGCGCGCGGGCGCCAGGGCGGCGGCCCGGGCGGGCTCGGGCGCGTGCGCACCTCGGAGGGTCTGGAGCTGCGCCCGAAAGGCCGCCAGACCGTCCCCGCCGGCGACCGGCTGATCCTGGAGATGCCCGGCGGCGGCGGCGTCGGCGACCCGCTGGAGCGGCCTCTCGCCGAGGTGGCGTGGGACGTGAGGAACGGGATCGTCTCCGTGGACGGCGCGCTGCGGGACTACGGCGTGGTGGCGGACGCGACCGGGCGGGTGGACGAGGACGCGAGCGCGGCGGAGCGGGCGCGGCGGCGGGGCGGATGAGGCTTGCCGACAGGCGTGCTCCGCCCAGCGGAAGAGGGCCGTCCTGCACCGTCCAGTTTCGCACCGTTTCGGCTGCGCCGAACGCGCCTCCGGCGCGCCCCATCCGTCTCGGCTTCGCCGAGACACCTTCCCCTACAGGGAAGGAGGACCGTGGCCGGCTCCAGAGCGAGACGCTGCTCGAAAGGTCGAACGGCCGTCGCGGCGCTCGTCCTTCCCTGTAGGGGAAGGTGGATCGCCGCGCAGCGGCGAGACGGATGGGGCGCGGAGCGAAGCGACGCGTTCGGCGTAGCCGAAGCGATGCAGGGCTGGACGTTGCAGAGGAGCCCCATTCCTCGAGCGACGCTGCATTACCCCCCGCGCAGAGCCCGCGTCGCCGCCGTGTCCACGCCCGTGCCGTCGGGCGTCAGCGCCACCGCATACACCTGCCGCGCTGCCTCGCGGCTCACCTTGCCGTCGCGCACGTCGCGCAGCACCCGCGCCGGGTCGCGGGTTCGCGGGTCGCCGAGGCCGCCGCCGCCGGGGGAGGAGGCCTCGTAGCGGAGCGCGGGAAGGTCCATCAGGCCGTATTGCGGCGCGGCGATGGGCGCTGCGCCGTCGGCGGGAAAGAGCGTCATCGTACCCGCCGTACCATATCCGCCGCCGTCGACGCCGTAGCCGGAGGGCGTGCGCAGGCCCTCGCCGCGGAACGAGTAGCGCGCCGGCACCCGGACCTCGACGGCGTAGTCCACCCCCGTCCCGCCGCGGAAGGCGCCGGCGCCGCCGGAATCGCAGCGGAATTCCTGGCGCAGGAAGCGCACCGGGTAAATCCGCTCGTACACCTCGAGATCGGGGATCGAGAGGCCGCCCAGCGTGCACAGATGCCCGATCTGCTCGAACCCGTCGCGGCCGGGGATCGCGCCGCCGCCCGCGGCGAGGTTGTTGTGGTACATCACGAAGGGCTCGCGCGCCCCCTCCGCCGTGCCCGAGGTCACGCCGAAGACGTTGCGCGCCCAGCCGGCGCAGGCGCGGGAGGGGTCGGCCTGGGCGAGCGCCTTCCACACCGCGTGGATGATGTCGTGCGCCGGGAAGACCGTGCACATCGTCATCGGCGCGGGCGCCCGCGCGTTCACGTGCGTGCCCTCCGGCGCAACGATCCGCACCGAGCGGAACGAGCCTTCGTTGCGGGGCAGATCCGCCTCAAAGAAGGAATAGAGCGCCGTGTAGACGGCCGAATGCGTGTTCGCCAGCGAGGAGTTCTTGAAGCCGGCGATCTGCGGGTCGGTGCCGGTGAAGTCGACCGTCATCGTCTCGCCGGAGACGGTCAGCGTCACCCGCGTACGGATGTCGGCCTCGCCGAAGCAGGCTGTGTCCGAGCGGTCCTCGGCACGATAGACGCCGTCCGGCAGGCTCGCGATCGCGGCCCGGAAGCGCGCCGCGGCATGGTCGAGGATGCCGGCGAAGGCGGCGCGGGCGCGCTCGGGGTCGAGCTCCGCGGCCAAAGCCGCGATGCGCTCGGCGCCGATGCGCGTCGAGCCCAGCATGGCGCGCAGGTCGCCGTCGAGGAGGTCCGGCGTGCGGCAGTTGAGCTTCAAGAGCGCCCAGAGGTCCTCGCGCACGCGGCCCCGCTCGACGAGCGTCATCACCGGGAGCCGCAGGCCCTCGTGGAAGATCTCGGTCGCTTGTGGATTGTAGGTGCCCGCCGCGCCGCCGCCGATGTCGGATTGGTGCGCGCGGTTGCAGGCGAAGGCGAGGAGCCGCCCCCCGGCGAAGACCGGGCGGGCGATCACCCAATCGGGCAGATGGTTGCCGCCGGCGGCGTAGGGGTCGTTCAGGAGGTAGACGTCGCCCTCGGCGATCGCCTTCCCGCGGGCCGCGAGGATGGCGCGGGTGGCGAAGCCGCCGCCGCCGGTATGGATCGGGATGCCGTCGGCCTGGCTCACCACCGCGCCGTCGGCGCCGGCGAGGAAGCAGGAGAAGTCGTGGGCCTGCGAGAAGATGGGGCTCCTCGCCGTGCGCACCATGACCCGGCCCATCTGCTGGGCGACGTGGTCGAGCCGGTTCTGCACCAGCGCGAGGGTGACCGGGTCGATGCCGGCGCCCTCCCCCGTCGGGGCCGCGGCAGCCTCTGCGAGGGTGATCACGAGATTCCCGGCGGCATCGACCTCCAGCACGTCGCCCGGCCGGGCGATGGCGGTCATCGTGCCCTCGGCGACGATGACGGGGCCCTCGATGGCGTGCCCCGGCGCGAGCGCCGCGCCGTCGTAGACCGCCGCCTCGCGCCAGCCCTCCTCGAACCAGACCGGGCGCGTTCCGACGGGCTGCGGCGTCCCCTCCCCTCGCGCCGCGGCGGCGGGGGCCGCGGCCTCGATCAGCCCGAAGCCGGCCACGCGGAGCGCCGTGATCCGGATCGCGCCGCCCGGCTGGACGTGGCCGAACTGGCGATCGTATTCCGCCTCGAACAGGCCGCGGATGGCCGCCTCGTCCAGGCCCGCGCCGTCCGGCAGGTCGACCCGCACGTCCCATTGCTGACCGGCGTAGCGCAGGTCGAGGGCCCGGGTGAGCGCGACGCCGTCGCCCGAGAAGCCCTCCGCGGCGAGCGCCTCCCGGGCGCGGGCCTCCAGCGCGGCGAAGCCCGCCTGCGCGTCGCGCATCGCGTCCTCGGCGAGGGGGCGCATGAAGACCTGGGTGAAATCCTGCCGCACGTCGGACTGAAGCAGCCCGAGCGCGCAGAAGGCCCCCGCCTCGCGCGGCACGTAGACGCGCCGTGCGCCGAGCCGCGCGGCGACGCTCGGCCCGTGCAGCGGCCCCGCGCCGCCGGCGGGAACGAGGGTGAAGCGCCGCGGGTCGAAGCCGCGCTGGACCGAGATGCGCTCGACGGCGTGGAGCAGGTGCTGCTCGACGAGGCGGATCACGCCCGCCGCCGCCTCCTCCACCGAGAGCCCGAGCGGCGCGGCGAGGCGCGTGCGGATCGCCTCGCGGGCGCGCTCGGCATCGAGGGTCACGGAGCCACCGGCATAGGCGCCCGGCGCGAGACGCCCGAGCACGAGCTGTGCGTCGGTGACGGTGGGCTCCTCGCCCCCGAAGCCGTAGCAGGCAGGTCCCGGCCGCGCGCCGGCGCCCTTCGGGCCGGCGTAGAGCATGCCGGCGGCGTCGACGCCCGCGATCGTGCCCCCGCCGGCGCCGACCGTGTGGATCTCGACCGAGGGGACGGAGAGGCGATAGCCGGCGATGTCGAGGTCGTCGCTGGTCGCGACCCGGCCCGCGTTCATCAGCGCCACGTCGCAGGAGGTGCCGCCGATCTCCATCGAGATCAGGTCGGCGTCGCCGAGCGCCTGCGCCGCGAGCCCGAGCGCCCCGACGCCCGCCGCCGGGCCGGAGAGGACGAGGTTCACCGGCCGCGCCGCGACCTGGTCCACCGAGACGACCCCGCCGTTGCTCTGGCTCACCAGCAGCGCGCCCGGCAGGCCGCGCGCGCGCAAGGCCGCCGCGAGGCCGCGCAGATACGTGACGACACGGGGCGCGACGGCGGCATTGGTGACGGTGGTCGAGGTGCGGGCGTATTCGCCGATCGTCGGCGCGACCTCGGAGGAGAGCGACACCCAGTCGCCGCCCCATTCGGCACGCACGATCGCCGCCGCCTCCCGCTCGTGCCGCCCGTCGGCATAGGCGTTGAACAGGCTGATCGCCACCGCCTCGACGCCCTCCTCGCGGAAGAGCGCGCAGGCGGCGCGCACGTCGCCTTCGTCGAGGGGCGCGATCTCGCGGCCGTCCGGGTCGAGGCGCCCGCGCACGGGCCGGCGGAGATAGCGCGGGACCATCACGGGCGAGAAGGGCGTGCGGTGGTCCCAGGGGTTCTTCCGCAGGCCGCGGCGGATCTCGAGACTGTCGCGGAAGCCGTGGGTGACCAGGAGGCCGACCCTGGCGCCCTTGCCCTCGAGCACGGTGTTCGTCGCCACCGTCGAGCCGTGGACGAAGAGCCGGCAGCCGGCGAGGAGCGCCTCCACGCCGATCCCGAGCCCGGCCGCCGCCTTCTCCACCGCGTCGAGGACGCCCTGCGCCGGGTCCGCCGGCACCGAGGGCACCTTGAGGACGAGGGATCGCCCGGCGGCGTCGATCAGCGCGAGATCCGTGAAGGTGCCGCCGACGTCGACGCCGATTCGCCAGGGCGCGCGCAGCTCGCTCAACGTTTTCTCCTCACGGCCGGGCGGTGGCCTGGGCCGGCAGCCAGGTGGCGATCTCGGGGAAGGCCATCAGCAGCCCCACCGCGACCACCATCAGGAGGAAGAACGGCAGGGCCGCGCGGGCGACGTAGAGGATGTCGCGCCCGGTCAGCCCCTGCAGCACGAACAGGTTGAAGCCCACCGGCGGCGTGATCTGGCTCATCTCGACGACGAGCACGACGTAGATGCCGAACCAGAGCAGGTCGATGCCGGCGGCCTCGACCATCGGCAGGATCACGGCCGTGGTCAGCACCACGACCGAGATCCCGTCGAGGAAGCAGCCGAGGATGACGAAGAGCACGGTGAGCGCGACGAGGAGCCAGTAGGGCGAGAGGTCGAAGTCGCGGATGAGCTGCGCCAGCGTGCGCGGGATGCCGGTATAGCCCATCGCCACCGAGAGAAAGGCGGCGCCGGCGATGATGAAGACGATCATGCACGAGGTGCGCGTCGCCCCCATCAGGCTCTCGGAGAAGCTCTTCCAGGTGAGCGAGCCGGTCGCGGCGGAGAGCACCAGCGAGCCGAAGACGCCGAAGGCGGCGGCCTCGGTCGCCGTCGCCCAGCCCTGGTAGATCGAGCCGATGACGAAGCCGATGAGGAGGAGCACCGGGATCAGCCGCCGCGAGGCCTTCACCTTCTCCCAGAAGGTGAGCTTGAAGTCGTTGGCGGGCACCTTGCCCGGGCGCATCAGGGCCCAGATGCCGGCATAGGTCATGAACAGGCCGGCCACCATCACGCCGGGCAGGATGCCGGCGATGAAGAGCTGGACGATCGAGACCTCGGCCGAGACGCCGTAGACGATGAGGATGATCGAGGGCGGGATCAGGAGGCCGAGCGTGCCCGAGCCCGCGAGCGAGCCGATGACGAAGCGCTCGTCGTAGCCCCGTCGAAGCAGCTCGGGGATCGCCATCTTGCCGACCGTCATGGCGGTGGCCGCGGACGAGCCGCTCACCGCCGCGAAGACGGCGCAGCCGAGGATGTTGACGTGGATGAGCCGCCCCGGCAGGCGCCCGAGCCAGGGCGCCAGCCCGCGGAACATGTCCTCCGACAGCTTCGTGCGGAACAGGATCTCGCCCATCCAGACGAAGAGCGGGAGCGAGGCGAGCGTCCAGGTCGCGGTGGCGCCCCAGACGCTGGTCGACATGATCAGCCCCGGCGGCGCGCTGGAGAACATCTCGAGCGCGACGAGGCCGACGGCGGCGAGCGCCATGGCCACCCAGAAGCCGCCGCCGAGCAGCAGGAACAGGACGCCGACGAGGACGATCGACTGGATCAGGAGGTCCATGTGCGCGGCGCCCCTACACTTCGTCCGCGAAGCGCTCGTCGGCGGCGCCGACCACGTCGCGGCTCTCCTCGAAGGAGGGCGTCCCGCCCGCGAGGATGTGGAAGAATTCCTCGACGAGCGCGATCGTCAGCATCACGAGGCCGAGCAGCATCGCGCCCTGCGGGATCGCGAGCGGGATGGCGAGGAGCCCGTCGGAGACCTCGTTGAAGCGCATCGAATCCGCCACGAGCCGCCACGTGTACCAGGAGAAGTAGCCCATCAGCGCGACGCCCAGCGCGACGCCGATCAGGTCGACGACGCGCCGCGCCTTGGCCGGGAGGTAATGCAGGAACAGGGAGACGCGGATATGCGTCCCGGCGCGAAAGGAATAGGCGAGCGCGAGGAAGCTCGTCGCCGCGAGCAGGAAGGCCGAGGCCTCGTTCACGCCGGGCACGAGCACGTCGAAGAAGCGCCCGACGATCTGGGCCAGCATCAGGACGGCGATCATCGCGAGCGCGATCGCCGCGAGGACGCCGCAGGCCTTGTAGGCGAGATCGAGCGCCCGGCGGAGCATGCGCATCAGGGGTCTCCCCGCGGTAGGAAGCGGGGCGCGCCGGTCGCGGACGAGCGGCGCGCCCCTCGGGAGAGCCCGCTCAGAGCGCGTTGTAGGCGTCGACGAGACGCTGGCCGCGCTCGCCGGCCTTCTCGATCCACTCCTCGGTCATCTGCGCGCCGATGCCCTGAAGCTCGGTCATCAGCGCCTCGCCCGGCGCGGCGACCGTCATGCCGTTGGCGGCGAGCTCGTCGACCGCGGCCTGGCCCTCCTCGCGCGCCTTCGCCCAGACGCGCTGCTCGGCGTTCTCGGCGGCGGTGAGCACGGCCTCCTGCACGTCCGGCTCGAGCGCGTCGAAGGCGTCCTTGTTGACGAAGACGAGGTTCTTCGGATGCATGGCGTCGGTCGTGTAGAACACCTCGAGGAAGTCCCAGGCCTTCACGTCGACGCCGGTCGTCGCCGAGGTCAGCATCGAGCTGACGACGCCGGTCGAGAAGGCCTGCGGCACTTCGGCGTATTGCACCGTCGTCGGCACGGCGCCCATCAGCTCGGCGAGGCGCGAGGTCGCCGCGTTGTAGGCGCGGAACTTCACGCCCTCCATCGCGTCGAGGCCCTCGATCTCCTCCTGGTTGTAGAGCCCCTGCCCCGGCCAGACGCCGGTGAAGAGCGGCATCAGGCCCTCCTCGGCGAGAACCTCCTCGAGGATCGGCTCCTGGGCGAGCCAGAGCTTCTCGGCGTTGTCGTAGCCCGCGGCGAGAAACGGCACGCCGTCGACCTCGAAGATCGGGTTCTCGTTGCCGTAGGCCGAGAGCAGGATCTCGCCGATCTGCGCCTGGCCGGTGCGCACCGCGCGCTTGATCTCCGGCATCTTGAACAGCGAGGCGCCGGAGTGGACGGTGATCTCGAGCTTGCCGCCGGAGAGCTCCTTCACCTCCTCGGCGAAGGCGCGCACGTTCTGGGTCAGGTAATTGCCGTCCGGATAGGGCGTGGGCATGTCCCAGGTGGTCTGGGCGCTCGCCGTGGCGGCGAGGCCGACCGAGGCGCCGACGAAGACGACGGACGCGAACAGGTTCTTCATTGTCGTTCCCCTTTTTGTCCCCCGGGCGGCCTCGCGGCCGCCCTTCTCTGGATGGGGCGGCGTCTTCCGCGCGCCGCTCCCGGTGACGGTCAGCGTGTCCGGGCCTTTCCCGAGGGTCAAGCCCAAGACTCGCCCAAGGCGCGCCCAAGACGCGCGCATCGCTGCGCTCATCCCGCCGCCGAGCCGAGCAGCGCGGCGCGGAAGCGCGAGCGCAGGTGGTGGCCGTCGCGCGAGGGCATCACGCGCGGGCGCTCGGCGGCGTCGATGCCGAAGCTGCCGAGGATCGGCCCCGGCGCCTCCCGCAGCCAGGCGCGCGCCGCCGCGGCGTCGAGCGGGGCGGCGAAGCCGCGCGCCTCGGCGAATCCGCAGGCCCGCGCCACGGCGGGCACGTCGACGCCGAGCCCGGTATGGCTCGGCTGGCCGCCGGTCTCGCCGTAGCGGGCATTGTCGAGGACGGCGACGGCGAGATTCACGGGCTTCTGCACGCCGATGGTGGCCAGCGCGCCGAGCGCCATCAGGAGCTCGCCGTCGCCGGCGAAGACGAGGACGCGGTTCTCCGGCCGCGCCAGCGCGAGGCCGAGCCCGACCGTCGCGGCGCTGCCCATGGCGCCCCAAAGATAGAAGTTCAGCGGATGGTCGCCCGCAGCGGCGACGTCGTAGGTCGGCGAGCCGAGGCTCGTCACGACGAGGAGATCGTCCGGCCGATCCGCGAGGAGATCGGCGACGAGGGCGCGGCGGTCGAGGCGGAAATCTTCGTCCATCGTCTGCACCGCTCCTCAGAAGGCCTTGGAACCGATGAGCTTCTGCGAAAGCAGAAGTGCCGTCGACGTGCCGCCGTCATAGGTCATCGACGCCGCGGCGCGGATGGCGGGACCGATGTCGGCGGGTGCATCGACGCGGTGCACGACGAAGCCGCCGAGCCGCAGCGTCTCCGCCGTGGCCTGCCCCATCGGCACCTGCCAGGGATTGAACTCGCCCCATTCGCCCCGCATCGTGACGAGGATCAGCACGGGGAAGCCGCAATTCCTCACGAGCGAGAAGGTGTTGAGGCAGTTTCCGACCCCGCTCGACTGCATCAGCAGCGCGCCGCGCTCCCCGCCGAGATGCGCGCCGGCGATCACGCCGACGCCCTCCTCCTCCGTGGTGAGCGGGATCGCGGTGATCGCGGGGTCGGCGTGGCAGGCCGTGATCAGGCTCGCATGGCCGGCGTCCGGCACGTAGGCGACCTGCCGCACGCGGAAGGCGCCGAACGCCTCGTGGATCTCGCGGCGCCAGTCCCCCGGCGCGAAGAGGCCTTCCGTCACGCGCTCGTCCAAGCTCCGTCCCCTCCTTCGTCAGGAGGAGAGTAGAGCGCGAAAGGTACGGCGCGCCAAACCCGGAAAACCCGCCAGACCCGTCTGGGCAGGAGCGCGGGGGGCGCCTCACGCGGCGGCGCGGGCGTCCTCGCCGCGGGCGTAGGCGCGGCCGAAGCGGTTCTCCAGGAAGTCCGCGAGGCGCACGTCCTCCTGGCGCACGAAGCCGGCCTGCTTCAGGCGCCCCTCGGCGAGGAGGTCGAGCACGGCGCAGACGCCCGACGCCGTGGTGATCTGGATCGCGGAGCGCACGTGGCCGTTCACGCGCTCGGCGTAGATCTTCTTGGCGAAGGTCTCCTGGGTGAGGAGCCCCTCCTTGCGCCCCGACACCGTGACGAAGACGATGACGACGTCCTGCATCGTGGTCGGCACGGACTGCTCGAGAATGTCCTTGAGCACCTCGCGGCGCTCGCGCAGGCGCAGGTCGTCGAGGAGCGCCTTCATGATGGCGCGGTGCCCGGGATAGCGGATCGAGCGGTAGTTGAGCGCGCGCACCCGCCCCTGGTAGGTCTCGCACAGCGTGCCGAGGCCGCCCGAGGTGTTGAACGCCTCGTAGCGCACGCCGTCCAGCGAGAATTCCTCGCGCTCCTCGAGCGCCGCCGCCTGGACGAGCCGGCCGTCGCGGATCGCCTCGCAGGGCTCGATGTACTCGTTGATCACCCCGTCGGTCGACCAGGTGAGATTGTAGTTGAGCGCGTTGGTCGGGAATTGCGGCAGCGCGCCGACCCGCAGCTTCACCTCGTCGAGGCTCTCGAAGCCGGAAGCGAGATCGTGCGCGACGATGGAGACGAAGCCCGGCGCGAGGCCGCATTGCGGGATGAAGGCGGTGGCCGCGCCGTCCGCGAGCTGCTTCACGCGCCGCGTCGTCGCGACGTCCTCGGTGAGGTCGAGATAGTGCACGCCGGCCGCGGCCGCGGCCTCGGCGACGGCGCCTGTCAGGTGGAAGGGCGCCGCCGAGATCACGGCGAAGCGGCCCGCGAGGAGGTCGCCGAGCGCCGCCGCATCGCCGATGTCGGCGCGCGCGGCCTCGACGGGGGAGCCCTGCACGGCCCGGGCGAGCGCCGTCTCGTCGCGGTCGGCGAGGGTGACGCGGTAGTCTCCGGTCTCGGCCAGCATGCGGGCGACGATGCGGCCGATCTTGCCGGCGCCGACGACGACGATGTCCTTCATGGGCTCTTCCTCGCGGGGGCTGTTCCTGGGACGGGAAGTCTACGCTTCCGCGCTTCCGGAAACGACGCTACGCTTCGCGCGCTCCGCAGCCCCCGATATGGCGATCCGACGATGCCGATCGACGATTCGACGACGACCGAGAAGGACCGCGCCCTCATCGCCCTGCTGCGCGAGAACGCCCGCGCGCCCGTCGCCGAGATCGCGCGGCGGCTCGGGGTCTCCCGCACCACCGCGCAGAGCCGCATCGAGCGTCTGGAGCGCGCGGGCATCGTCGTCGGCTACACCGCCCGCCTCGCGGCGGATTACGAGGCCGGCCTCGTGCGCGCCCACGTGATGATCGTCGCGAGCCCCAAGGCCGCGCCGGCGGTGACGAAGGCGCTCGCCGCCATGCCGGAATTGCGCCGCCTGCTCTCGGTCTCCGGCGCCTTCGACATGATCGCCGAGGTGGCCGCCGCGAGCGTCGCCGATCTCGACGCGGTGATCGACCGGATCGGGGCGCTGGAGGGCGTCGAGCGGACGCAGACGTCGGTGGTGCTGTCCACGCGCTTCGAGCGGTGAGGGCCTATCGCGCAGCGGGGGCCTCCGCGTAAGCTCGCGCGCCACGCAAGGACCCGAGCCCGCATGCCGCCCCGCCTGAACCCCAACGTCGCCGCCCTCCAGGCCCCGCCGATCCCCGCCGCGCAGGCCTGGGCGCGCGCCTACGACGGCAAGCGCGGCCCGCTGATCGACCTCTCCCAGGCCGCCCCCGGCGGCGCGCCGCATCCGGCGCTGCTCGAGCGGCTGGCGCAGGCGGCGGGCTCGGCGGAGGCCGCGCGCTACGGGCCGATCCTCGGCGACGAGGCCCTGCGCGCCGCGCTCGCCGCGGACGTGTCGGAGCTCTACGGCGGACGGGTCGGGCCAAGCGAGGTCGCGATCACGGCGGGCTGCAACGCGGCCTTCGTCGCGGCCATGCTGCTCGCGGCGGCGCCGGGGGAGGCGGTGATGCTGCCGACGCCGTGGTATTTCAACCACGAGATGGCGCTGACCATGCTCGGCGTCGCGGCGCGCCCCCTCCCCTGCCGCGCCGAGGACGGCTTCGTCCCGCGCGCAGAGGACGCCGAGGCGCTCCTCGACGAGACGGTGCGCGCCATCGTGCTGGTGACGCCCAACAACCCCACCGGCGCGACCTACCCGCCCGAGACGATCGCCGCCTTCGCCGATCTCGCCCGCCGGCGCGGGCTCTGGCTCGTCCTCGACGAGACCTATCGCGACTTCCTCCCCGACGGCGCCGGCGCGCCGCACGGGCTCTTCGCGGGCGACGCCTGGCGGGACAACGTCGTCCAGCTCTACTCCTTCTCGAAGAGCTACGCCGTCCCCGGCCATCGGCTCGGCGCGCTCGTCGGCGGCGAGGCCGTGATCGCCGAGGTGGCGAAGCTGCTCGACACGATCCAGATCTGCCCGGCCCGCGCCGGCCAGGCGGCCGTCGCCTGGGCGATCGAGGGCCTGCGCGACTGGCGCACCGCCGCCCGCGACACGCTCGCGGACCGCGCCCGCGCCTTCGCCGACGCGCTCGCGCCGCTGCCGGGCTGGGAGATCTCCTCGATCGGGCCCTATTTCGCCTATGTCCGCCACCCCTTCGCCGGCGCGCCCGCCGTCGAGGCGGCGCAGCGCATCGCGGCGGAGCGTGGCGTGCTGATGCTGCCGGGCAGCTTCTTCGGGCCGGGCCAGGAGACGCATCTGCGCGTCGCCTTCGCCAATGCGGGGGTGGAGCGGCTCGCGGAGCTGGGCGACCGGCTGACGGTTTAGGCCCCGGTTTGTTCTTGCCGGTCGCGCGAGGGTGTGTTAATCATCCGACGCAAAGGAAGATTGCCGGGGGTGGCGATGCGGGTCCTGGAGCAGACGCTGAGATGGGTGACGGCCGTCGGCGTGCCGCTCCTCATCACGCTCATCGTCCCGTTCGGGTTCGCCATGTCCCGCGACATCGGGGAGATCAAGGGGGAACTGCTTCGGATCAACGCCCATCTGGAGCGGCTGGAGCAGCGCGCCGACCGCACCGACGCCGCGAACGGCGAGCGCTTCGACGGATTGGACGCGCGCTTCGACGACGTGGACGCGCGCTTCGACGACGTGGACGCGCGCTTCGACGACGTGGACGCGCGCTTCGACGACGTGGACGCGCGCTTCGATGGCGTGGACGCGCGCTTCGAGGGCGTGGACGCGCGCTTCGACGGCGTGGCGCTGTCGGAGGAGATGGACGCCCGGTTCGACGAGATCGACGCCCGGTTCGACGGGGTGGCGCGGTCCGACGAGGTGGACGCCCGGTTCGTGGGCGTCGGCGCCGACTTCGACGCCCTGCGCTCGTGGACAGAGGCTCGCCTGGACGAGCGCTTCGCCGCGGCCGAGGCGCATCTGAACAACCGCTTCACCGCGGCCGAGGCGCGGTCGGGCGACCGGTTCGCCGAGACCGGCAGGCGACTGGAGCGGCTCGAGGCGGCCGGGGCCGCGCGTGACGAGCGGCTCGACGCGTTCGCCGTCGAGCTCGCCCGCACCAACGAGCGGCTCTCCGCCATCGACGAGGTGGTGCGCGACAATCGCGCGCTGCTGCTGCGCCGGGGCGAGCAGATCGACGAGATCGCCCGCGGGCTGGAGCGGACCGAGACCGATCCCGCGATCGTCCTCTCCCGCATCGGCGTCCCCATCGACGCCGACGTCGCGGCCTTCTGGATCGGCGGGCGCGTCGTCTCGATCCCGCGCACGGAGGCGGCGCAGCAGGCGCTCGTGGAGGCGGGCTTCGAGCGCGTGCCGGTCTCGCCGGCCATCATCGGCTACGTCGCGCCGCACACCGGAGCGACGCCGCGCGCGCCGGACCCATGATGCGCAGCGTCGCTCCCGTGGCGGCGCGAAGACGAGCGAGCGCAGACAGGCGACCCGGGAGCGCGGCGATCCCGACCAAGCTGCGCGCACGCGCCCTTTCCCTCGACAAGTCCCCTCCCCAACTCTAATAACGCGCAACGCTTCGGCGGCGTCACGTCCGCCTCCCTTTCGCAGAGTGTCTCCATGAGCGGCGTCAACCAGATCCGGTCGGCTTTCCTGAACTACTTCGCCAAGAACGGGCACGAGGTCGTCGCCTCGTCGCCGCTCGTGCCGCGCAACGACCCGACCCTCATGTTCACCAACGCCGGCATGGTGCAGTTCAAGAACCTGTTCACAGGCGTCGAGAAGCGGCCCTACACGACCGCGACCACCGCGCAGAAGGTCGTGCGCGCCGGCGGCAAGCACAACGACCTCGACAACGTCGGTTACACGGCCCGGCACCACACCTTCTTCGAGATGCTCGGCAACTTCTCCTTCGGCGACTATTTCAAGGACCGGGCGATCGAGCTCGCCTGGAACCTCGTCACCAAGGAGTTCGACCTCCCCGCCGAGCGCCTGCTGGTCACGGTCTATTCCGAGGACGAGGAGGCGGCCGTGCTGTGGCGCAAGATCGCCGGTCTCTCCGACGACCGCATCATCCGCATCCCGACCTCCGACAATTTCTGGCAGATGGGCGACACCGGCCCCTGCGGCCCCTGCTCCGAGATCTTCTTCGATCACGGCCCGCACATTCCCGGCGGCCCGCCCGGCTCGCCCGACGAGGACGGGGACCGGTTCATCGAGATCTGGAACCTCGTCTTCATGCAGTTCGAGCAGATCTCGCCCGAGGAGCGGGTGAACCTGCCGCGGCCCTCCATCGACACGGGCATGGGCCTCGAGCGCATCGCGGCCGTGATGCAGGGCACGCACGACAATTACGAGATCGACACGATGCGCCTGCTCACGGGCGCGGTCGAGACCCTGACGAACGTCGACGCCAAGGGTCCGCAGAAGGCGTCGCACCGGGTCATCGCCGACCACCTGCGCGCCGCCTCCTTCCTCGTCGCCGACGGCGTGCTGCCCTCGAACGAGGGGCGCGGCTACGTGCTGCGTCGGATCATGCGCCGCGCCATGCGCCACGCCCAGCTGCTCGGCGCGCGCGAGCCCCTGATGCACCGTCTCGTCCACGCCCTGGTGCGCGAGATGGGCGAGGCCTATCCCGAGCTGAACCGGGCCGAGCCCTTGATCCGCGAGACGCTGGAGCTCGAGGAGACGCGCTTCCGCAAGACGCTCGAGCGCGGGCTCGCCATCCTCGACGACGAGACGAAGGCGCTCGCCCACGGCGACGAGCTCTCCGGCGAGACGGCCTTCACGCTCTACGACACCTACGGCTTCCCGCTCGACCTGACGCAGGACGCCCTGCGCGCGCGCGGCATCGGCGTCGATACGGCGGCCTTCAACGAGGCCATGGAGCGCCAGCGCGAGAAGGCGCGCGCCGCCTGGGCCGGTTCCGGCGAGGCGGCGACGGAGACCGTCTGGTACGCGATCCGCGACGAGGCCGGCGCCACCGAGTTCCTCGGCTACGAGACCGAGAAGGCCGAGGGCGTCGTCGCCGCCCTCGTGCGCGACGGCAAGCGGGTCGACACGATCGCGGTGGGCGACACGGGCCTCCTCGTCGCCAACCAGACGCCGTTCTACGCCGAGAGCGGCGGCCAGGTGGGCGACACCGGCACGATCGTCGGCGCCGGCTTCAGGGCGCGCGTGACCAACGTCGAGAAGAAGCTCGGCGACCTGTGGGTCCATCACGTCACCGTCGAGGACGGGCACCTGGTCGTCGGCCATCCGGCCGAGTTCACCGTCGATCACGCCCGGCGCGCCACGATCCGCGCCCACCATTCGGCGACGCACTTGCTGCACGAGGCGCTGCGCCAGGTGCTGGGCGAGCACGTCGCCCAGAAGGGCTCGCTCGTCGCGCCCGATCGCCTGCGCTTCGACATCTCGCACCAGAAGCCCATCACCGAGGAGGAGCTCGGCCGGGTGGAGAGCCTGACCAACGCCCTCGTCCTTCAGAACCAGCCCGTCGTCACCAAGCTGATGGCCGTGGACGAGGCGATCGCGTCCGGCGCCCGTGCGCTCTTCGGCGAGAAGTACGGCGAGGAGGTCCGCGTCGTGTCGATGGGCACCAATGTCGACGGCCCGCTCGCCGGCAAGCCCTACTCGATCGAGCTGTGCGGCGGCACGCACGTCGCGCGCACGGGCGAGATCGGGATGGTCTCGATCGTCGGCGAGAGCGCGGTCGCGGCCGGCGTGCGCCGCATCGAGGCGCTCACCGGCGAGGCCGCGCGCCGGCACCTCGCCGAGGAATCGAAGGCGCTCCACACGATTGCGGGCCTGCTCAAGACCACGGTCGACGAGGCGCCCGGCCGAATCGCGGCCCTCGTCGAGGAGCGCCGCAAGCTCGAGCGCGATCTCGCCGAGGCGCGCAAGAAGCTCGCCATGGGCGGCGCATCCGGCGGCGGGGGAGCGGACGACGTGCGCGAGATCGCCGGCGTCAAGCTGATGGCGCGCGCGGTCGAGGGCGTCGCGCCCAAGGACCTGAAGGGTCTGGTCGACGAGGGCAAGCGCCGAATCGGCTCGGGGATCGTCACCATCGTGGGCGTCTCCGAGGACGGGAAGGCCGGCGTCGTCGTCGGCGTCACGCCCGACCTGACGGAGCGCTACGACGCGGTCGAGCTGGTGCGCGCGGCCTCCGAGGCGCTGGGCGGCAAGGGCGGCGGCGGACGCCGCGACATGGCCCAGGCCGGCGGCCCGGACGGAGCGAAGGCGCAGGCCGCGCTGGACGCCGTGGCAGGCCGCCTCGGCTGAAGCGCCACGCGAAAGGACGCCGCAACGCCCCGGACCGCGCCGCGATCCGGGGCTTTTCGCATGGCGATCCCGGCCTTGCGATTCACGGACGGCTCCGGGACATTTCGTCGGCTTTTCCGACTTCCGGGGCTTGCATCGACCGAGCCGGGCCGATATATCGCTCTCCACCGGCGGAGGAGGCGCCCAGCGCTCCCCCCCCCGAGGTGGCCCATTCCGGCGTGGCGCAGCGGTAGCGCAGCGGACTGTTAATCCGTTGGTCGTAGGTTCGAATCCTACCGCCGGAGCCACCACCTCGATTCCCGAAAGCGCGACCGCTGCGGATCATGTGCTGCGTGCATGTGAGAGCACCCGAGCTGCGCCGTAGCCCTCCTCTTCCCGCTGCGGCCCCAAGTCGCGCGGCGCCTCGCGCCTCCTCCGGTTCAATCTCCCGGCGAAGCTCCGTATCAAGGGCGCCATCGAGTCCCGAGGGAGGTGTGACGTGTCCGGGCCCGCGCTCGTCTGGTTTCGCGAGGATCTTCGCATCGCCGACAATCCGGCGCTGACGCATGCGGTCGAGACCGGTGCGCCGGTCCTGTGCCTCTACCTGTTCGACGAGGAGAGCCCGGAGGTGCGCCCGCTCGGCGGCGCCGCGCGCTGGTTCCTGCACGGCTCGCTGGCGGAGCTCTCCGAGAGCCTCGCCCGGATCGGCGGCGAGCTTCTGATCCTGCGCGGCGCGGCGCGCGACGTGATCCCGCGCGTCGCGGCCGAGACGAAAGCCGCCCACGTGGTCTGGAACCGGCGCTACGGGGCCGAGCGGGAGATCGACGCGGACGTCAAGCGCACGCTCAAGGAGGCCGGCGTCGAGGCGAGGAGCTGCAAGGCGCGCCTCCTCTACGAGCCGGGCGAGGTGACGACGAAGACCGGCGGGCTCTACCGCGTCTTCACGCCCTACAAGAACGCCACCCTGCACTACGACCCGCCGCCCGCGCCGCTCCCCGCGCCGAACCGGGTCGAGAAGGGCGCCTGGACCGCCGCCCTGCGCGGGGCGGCCGTGCGCCTCGCCGATCTCGACCTCGAGCCGAGCGCGCCGGACTGGGCGTCCGGCCTGCGCGAGACCTGGACCCGCGGCGAAGGCGGCGCGCGCGCGCGCCTCGAAGCCTTCCTCGACGGCGCGCTCTCGGGCTATGTCGGCTCGCGCAATCGGCCCGATCTCGAGACCACCTCCATGCTCTCGGCGCATCTGCGCTTCGGCGACCTCTCGCCCCGGCAGATCGTGCACGCGGCGCTGCACGCGCGCGACGCGGGGCGGATCCCGCCGGAGGATTACGACATGCTCCGCTCGGAGCTCGGCTGGCGCGACTTCTCGCACCAGCTGCTCTACGCCGAGCCGGACATGGCGCGCACGAACCTGACGAAGAGCTTCGACGCCTTCCCCTGGCGCGAGGACGCATCCGCGCTCGCCGCCTGGCAACGGGGCCGCACGGGCTACCCCTTCGTCGACGCCGGCATGCGCCAGCTCTGGCGCACCGGCTTCATGCACAATCGCGTGCGGATGGTCGTCGCCTCGTTCCTGGTCAAGCACCTGCTCGTCGATTGGCGGCACGGCGAGGACTGGTTCTGGGACACGCTGTGCGACGCCGATCCCGCCAACAATTCCGCCTCCTGGCAATGGGTGGCGGGCTCTGGCGCCGACGCCTCGCCCTACTATCGCATCTTCAATCCCGTGGCGCAGGGCGAGAAGTTCGATCCGAAGGGCGACTACGTGCGCCGCTGGGTCCCGGAGCTCGCCGACGTGCCTGCGACATTCGTGCACAAGCCCTGGGAAGCGCCTCGGAACGTGCTAGAGAGAGCGGGCGTGACGCTCGGCGAGACCTATCCGCTCCCCGTCGTCGCGCACGACGAGGGTCGCCGACGGGCGCTCGACGCCCTCGCGCGAATGAAGCAGGCTGCGGCGTGAGGCGGAATCTTGGGTGTACGTAGCGGAGGGGCGGGCAGGACCATCGCCGTGATCGGCTCCGGCATCGCGGGCAACGGCGCCGCCTGGGCGCTGAGCGTCGCCTCGGGGCACGACGTCACGGTCTACGAGGCGGACGCGCGCCCCGGCGGCCATGCCGCGACGCTCGACATCGACTACGACGGCGCCGCACTCTCCGTCGACACCGGCTTCATCGTCTACAACGAGCCGAACTACCCGAACCTGACGCGGCTCTTCGCCCATCTCGGCGTCGAGACACAGCAGTCGGACATGAGCTTCTCGGTCTCCGAGTGGGACGCGCAGGCCGGAGTCGAGCTCGCCTGGACGTCGCGGGCGGCGGATGCGCTCGGCGGGCTTCTTCCGGTTCGCGCCGGCATCCCCTCCCCGGTCCACCTGCGCGTGATCCGCGACATCGTGCGCTTCAACCGGCGCGGATCGGCGGACCTGCGCGCGGGGCGGCTCGAGGGGCTCTCGCTCGGCGACTACCTGGAGCACGAGCGCTATTCGCGGCGCTTCCGGGAGGATTACGTGGTCGCCATGGGCTCGGCGATCTGGTCGATGCCGCCGGGCGACATCCTCGCCTTCCCGGCCGCCTCCTTCCTGTCCTTCTTCGAGAACCACCGCCTGATGCGGCTCGACCGGCCGACCTGGCGCACGGTGACGGGCGGCAGCCGCCGCTATGTCGCGGCGATGACGGACGCCTATCGCGACCGGCTGCGGCTCTCCACGCCGGTGACGCGCGTCTCCCGCGGGGCGGAGGGCGTGCTGGTCGAGACCGCGACGGGCGAGAGCGCACACTACGACGAGGTCGTCCTCGCTTGCCATTGCGACCAGGCGCTCCGCCTCCTCGCCGCCCCGACGCCGGCGGAGCGGGCCATGCTCTCCGCCATCCGCTATCGCGACAACGTCGTCTACCTCCACCGCGATGCGTCCTTGATGCCGCGTTCGAGGAGCGCCTGGGCCGCCTGGAACGTGATCAAGCGCGATCGCGACGCGGTCTGCGTCACCTACTGGATGAACGCGCTCCAGGGCCTCGACCCCTCGCGCCCGCTCTTCGTCTCGCTCAACCCGCCGCGCCCGCCGCGTGAGGAGACGATCTTCGCGCAGGCCTCCTATGCGCATCCGCAATTCGACCAGGCGGCGATCGCCGCGCAGGCGGCGCTCGCGGGGCTGCAGGGGGCGGACCGGATCTGGTTCTGCGGCGCGTGGACGAAGTACGGCTTCCACGAGGACGGCCTGCATTCGGGCCTCGCCGTCGCCGAGGCGCTCGGCGCGGCGGCGCCCTGGCGGGTGGCGCCCCGTGGCCTGAAGGACGCGGCGGCGTGAGCGCGGCGGCGGACGAGCGCGACGCGCCCGCCTGCCTCTACGTGGGCGACGTGATGCACGCCCGGCTCAAGCCCCGCGCGCACCGCTTCCGCTATCGCGTCTTCACCCTCTCCATCGACCTCGACCGCCTGGAGGAGGCGGACCGCCTTTCGCCGCTCTTCTCCGTCGGGCGCGTCAATCTCGTCTCCTTCCGCCCCGCCGACCACGGCGCGCGCGACGCGCGGCCGCTCGCCGCCTGGGCGCGCGAGACCTTCGCCGCGCACGGGATCGAGGCCGTACGGGTGCGGCTCCTCGCCTATCCCCGCCTCCTCGGCTACGCCTTCAACCCGCTGAGCCTGTTCTACGGCTTCGATGCGAACGGGCGGCTCGCGGGGGTCATCGCCGAGGTGCGCAACACCTTCGGCGAGCGGCATTGCTACGTCCTCCCCGGCGGCGGGGAGCGGCCGGAGGCGGCGAAGGCCTTCCACGTCTCGCCCTTCCTCGACATGGCGCAGACCTACCGCTTTGGGCTTCCGGCGCCTGGGGACGAGGCGCGGGTGACCATCGTCGAGCGGGACGCGGCGGGGCCGATCCTCACCGCGCTCTTCAAGGGGCGTCGCCGGGCTCTCACGACGCATGGTCTGCTCGCGACGCTCGCCCGAACGCCGCTGATGACGGCGAAGGTCGTCGCCGCGATCCACTACGAGGCGGCGCGGCTGTGGGCGAAGGGCTTGCGGATCATGCCGCATCCGCGGCATGCGAGAAGGCCCCGTTCCGAGCCGGGCGGCGCGGCGTCCTGAAGCGCACTCGGCTCTCCCTCGAGGAGCCTGTTCGCGTTGCGCCCCGACCCTATCGTCACAAGCGAGACCTTTCCCGCCGCGACCCGCGGGCTGCCTTTCCTGCTGCGCCGGCTCCTCGCCGTCGGGCTGCGCATCGAGACCGGCCGCCTGACGATCCTCGCGCCGGACGGGCGGCGTCTCGCCTTCGGCGGGGCGCGGCCGGGGCCGGAGGCGCAGATGACGATAAGCGACGCGTCCTTCGCGAGACGCGTCTTCCTGCGCGGCGAGATCGGCTTCGCCGAGGCCTATTGCGACGGGATCATCGACACCCCCGATCTCGGCGCGCTCCTGACGCTGTTCGCGATCAATCGGCCCGAAGGCGAGCGCGTCGTCGACGAGCCCTGGCCGCTGCGTCTCCTGCGCCGCCTGCGCGAGGCCCTGCGACGCAACACCCGCGAAGGCGCCAAGCGCAACATCGCCGACCATTACGATCTGGGCGAGGCCTTCTACGCCGCCTGGCTCGACCCGAGCATGACCTATTCCAGCGCGGTCTACGCCACGGGCGCGGGGACGCTGGAGGAGGCGCAGGCCGAGAAGCACCGCCTTCTCGCCGAGGCGACGGGAATCCAGCCGGGCGAGCGGGTGCTCGAGATCGGCTGCGGCTGGGGCTCGTTCGCGCTCTACGCCGCGAAGGAGCTCGGCTGCCGGGTGACGGCGCTGACCATCTCGCGCGCCCAGCACGCCCACGCCGCGCGCACGATCGCCGAGGCGGGGCTCGGCGAGCGCATCGACCTGCGCTTCGAGGATTATCGCGACATCGCGGGGACCTACGACCGCATCGTCTCGATCGAGATGTTCGAGGCCGTCGGCGAGCCCTATTGGGACGCCTTCTTCGAGACCATGAAGGCGCGGCTGCGCCCCGGCGGGCGAGCGGGGCTGCAGCTCATCACCATCCGGGACGCGCGCTACGAGGCCTATCGCGGCCAGGTCGACTTCATTCGCCGCCACGTCTTTCCCGGAGGGATGCTGCCCTCCGACAGCGTGGTGGACGCCCTGGCGGCCCGGCACGGCTTCCGCGTCGTCTCGGACCGGCGCTTCGCGGAGGACTACGCCCGCACGCTGCGGGACTGGCGCGCGCGCTTCGAGGCCGCCTGGCCGGAGATCGCGCGGCTCGGCTTCGACGCGCGCTTCCGCCGGCTGTGGATCTATTACCTCGCCTATTGCGAGGTCGGCTTCGCCACCCGCAACACCGACGTCCGCCAGATCGTGCTGGAGCGCCCCGCCTGAGGCGACGCCGTCAGAAGCGCAGCACGCGCAGGAGCCGGGCGATGTCGAGGAGCGAGACCAGCGCCGAGGCGACGTAGGTCATGGCGGCGACGCGCAGCACGCTCTTGGCCTTCGGCAGGTCCGCCTCCGCGAGGAACCCGCCCTTCTCCAGGATCGGCAGCGCGCGCTTGAAGCTCGCGTCGAGCTCGACGGGAAGCGTCAGCACGTGCACCAGCACCCGCGAGCCGAGGAGCGCCACGACGACGCCGATCTGGAGCACGACGAGGACCGGCGACTTCACCAGCACAGCGACGAGGGGCGTCAAGGCGAGCACGATCGCCGCGGAGACCTCGACGGCGCGGATCGAGCCGGCGAGCTTGACGCGGGTTGCGAGCAGCGTGTCGCCGTCGGCGTCCTGCATGGCGTGAGAGGCCTCGTGCGCGGCGACCGCGACCGCCGTGATGGAGCGGCCGTCGTGATTGTCCGGCGAGAGGCGCACGACCTTCTCGACGGGGTCGTAATGGTCGCCGCCCGGCTGCGCCAGCTCGACGCGCACGTGGCCGAGCCGGGCGAGATCGAGAAGGTGGCGCGCGAGCTCGCCGCCGGTGCCGGGAAAGTCGTCGCGCTCGACGGCATGGCGGCGCATGACGGTGCGCACCCACCATTGCGGCAGGAAGATCGCAGCCAGGAAGAGGACGGCGAGAAGGCCGAGGACGAGTGCCATGAGCGTAATCTAGGCGTTCTCGCCGCGCGCGGGGAGAGGCCTGCGGCATCGCCTCCGGACGCGTCCGGATGTCGCGGGGACGTCCGCCGGCCTAGGCTCCGCAGGGGGGCTTTCGCAACGAGCGGAGCACGATCCGATGACCCCTCACGGCCAATTCTACTGGAACGAGCTGATGACCCGCGATCCGGCATCGGCGAAACGCTTCTATGGCGAGACGCTGGGCTGGACCTTCGACGACATGCCGATGCCCGACGGCACCACCTATTCGGTCGCGAAGGCCGGCGGCAAGAACGCCGGCGGCATCTTCGACGCCACGGAGCAGCTCGGCCCCGAGGCGCCCGAGAGCTGGATGGTCTACATCGCCGTGGACGACGTGGATTCCGCGATCGAGGCGGCGCGGGCGCGCGGGGCGACCATCCTGCGCGAGCCCTTCGACGTTCCCGGCGTGGGGCGGATCGCGATGCTCACCGATCCGCATGGCGCGGCGATGGGCTGGATGACCCCCGAGCCGGCGCAGGAGTGACCCGCGCCCGGGCTCGATCCGAGGCCGGGCTCAATCGGAGGCCGGGCTCAATCGGAGGCCAGGACCAGGACGTCGAAATAGCGGTGGCGGGTCTCCGGCGCCAGCGCGCGCACGTATCCGATCCGCGTCGCCTCGGGTTTGACCAGCGAGCGCTGGTGCGCGGGCGAGGCCTGCCAGGTGGCGAGTGCGGCGCGCGGGGTCGGGTCGCCGGCGGCGAGGTTCTCGAAGGCGGTGTAGGCGTCGACGCCGTTGCGGTGAATGCGGCCCGCGAAATTGCCGTGGTTCACGTCGTCGCGCGCCGCGATGCGCCGCGCCTGCTCCTCCGCGGCCGCCATCAGGCTCGGATCGACGCGCACCGCGGACAGCCCCCGCGCGCCTCGATAGTCCGAGACCATCCGCGCCATGGCGGCGGCGTGCCCGGTCTCGATCGTGACGGGCCCGCGCGCCTGCGGGATCAGGGCGCAGGCGGAGACGAGAAGCGCGAGAGCGGCGGCGAGAAGGGGCTTCATTGCGAGGCGGGCCTGTGACGCGACCGGCTCTGGATGACGCTGCGCGGGGGCGAAATCAAGGCGGGCGGCATGACAGACCCGCGCCGATGCGCTACGCGTCCCGTCCCCATTCCGACACGAGCCTCCAGCCGATGCCTTCCCCCGCGCATCCCCGCACCGTCGCCATCGTCGGCGCCGGCCCCGCCGGCCTCGCCGCGGCGGAGCGGCTCGCGGGCGAGGAGGGGCTCGCGGTGATTCTGGTCGAGCGGATGCCGACCCCGGCGCGCAAGTTTTTGCTCGCCGGGCGTGGCGGGCTCAACCTCACCCATTCCGAGCCGCTCGATCGTTTCCTGCCGCGCTACGGCGGCAGCGCCGACGGCCTCGTCGCGGACGCGATCCGCGCCTACGGCCCCGGGGACCTGCGCGCCTGGGCGGAGGGGCTGGGCGAGCCGACCTTCGTCGGCTCGTCGGGCCGGGTCTTCCCGAAGAGCTTCAAGGCGAGCCCGCTCCTGCGCGCCTGGCTGGCGCGGCTCGCGGCGCAGGGCGTCACGCTCCTCACGCGAGCCCGCTTCACCGGCTTCGCCGAGGACGGCGCGCTCCTCCTCGAGACGCCGGAGGGCGAGCAGCGCCTCGCGACGGACGCCACCATCCTCGCGCTCGGCGGCGCCTCCTGGCCGCGGCTCGGCTCCGACGGCGCCTGGACCGATCTCCTCGCCGCCCGCGGGATTCCCCTCGCCTCGCTCGCCCCGATGAATGCCGGCGTCGAGATCGCCTGGAGCGACGTCTTTCGGGAGCGCTTCGCGGGCGCGCCCCTGAAGCGCGTCGCCATCGGCGTCGACGAGCCGCCCGATCCCGGCGCGATCACCGAGGCGGTCGCCACCCGCCACGGCCTCGAGGGCACGGGGATCTACGCCCGCTCGGCGGCGATCGGCGAGGCGCTGGAGGCGCGCGGCGCGGCGACGCTGCGCCTCGACCTGCGGCCGGACCTCGCGGCCGAGGCGCTCGCCGCGAAGATCGCCGCCTCCCCGAAGAGCCGCACCACGACCGAGCGCCTGCGCCGGGCCGGGCTCGCGCTGGTCGCGATCGGGCTCATGCGCGAGAGCGGCGGCGGGCCCCTCCCGCCTGGGGCGGACGCGCTCGCGGCGCTGGCCAAGGACTGCCCGCTGCCGGTCGCCGGCCTGCGCCCGCTGGACTGGGCGATCTCCAGCCGCGGCGGCGTGCGCGCCGAGGGGCTCGACGATCGGCTCATGCTGCGCGCCATGCCGGGAATCTTCGTCGCCGGGGAGATGCTCGACTGGCACGCGCCCACGGGCGGCTACCTGCTGCAGGGCTGCTTCGCCACCGGCCGGGCCGCGGCGGAGGGGGCGCTGGCCCGGCTTTCGGCCGCGTGACTTGCCGCGCAGCTCCCGCGGCCTAGCTCCTTCCCGGTGACCCGCATCGGAGGACACGACCATGCGCGCCCTTCTCGCCGGACTGGCCTGCCTTCTCGCCGCCGCCCTCCTGCAGCCTGCGCCCGCGCAGGCGGACGAGGGAGCGATCCGCTCCGTCATCGAGAGCCAGATCGACGCCTTCCGCGCCGACGACGGCGCGCGGGCCTATTCCTACGCCTCGCCCGGCATCCAGCGGATCTTCCCCAGCGCCGAGATGTTCATGGGCATGGTCCGCCAGGGCTACCGCCCGGTCTACCGGCCGCGCGACTACAGCTTCGGGACCCTTCGCGAGACGCCGGGCGGGCCGGTGCAGGAGGTGACCGTCGTCGACGAGGCGGGCGTCACCTGGACGGCGCTCTATTCGCTCGAGCAGCAGCCGGACGGCACGTGGCGCATCTCCGGCTGCCAGCTCGTGCGCCGCCCCGGCCTCAGCGCCTGACGAGGTCGAGCGAGGCGCTCGACAGGGGCTCCGCCCCCCTCTCGGTGACGACGCAGGTGCGCGCCAGCGACATGGCGAGGCCGGCCTCGGCATCGAACAGGATCATGTGCGCGAAGAACACGTTGCCCGGCCGCGCCTCGTAGCTCTGGCCCGTGTAGAGCATCGGCCAGTCCATCCAGTTCGGCGCGAAGGTGGTCCCCAGCGAGTAGCCGCAGGCGTTGAGCCGGGTATGGCCGAGCCCCGCCTCGTCGAGGACCCGGGCATGCGCGTCGAACGCCGCGCCGATGGGCCGGCCCGGGCGCAGCGCGTCCTCCGCCGCGAGCAGCGCGTCGATTGCGGCCCGATGCATCGCCTCGATGCGCGGATCGAGCGTCCCGATCACGAAGGTGCGCATCAGGGCGGCGTGGTAGTGCCGGTAGACGCCGGCGAATTCCAGCGTGAGGAGGTCGTTCTCCGAGAGCGTGCGCCGGCCGCTGAAGTAGCGGCACATCAGGGCGCCCGGCCCCGAGCCGATGATGAACTCGTTCGCCGGGTCGTCGCCGCCGCCCCGGGCGATGGCGCCGTGCATGTCGGCGAGGATGTCGCCCTCGAACACGCCCGCCCCGGCCCGCGCCTCGGCCGCCGCGAGGGCCGCGTCGCCGAGCTCCGCCGCGCGGCGCACGTAGGCGAGCTCGGCGGCGCTCTTCACCGCCCGCAGGCGGGTGATCAGGAAGGACGCGTCGGCCAGCCTCCAGCTATCGGCCAGCGCCGCCTCGAGCCGCTTGCCCTTGGCGGCGGTGAGCCCGTAGGCCTCGTACTCGACGCCGAGCGTCTTGCCCGCGAGCCCGAGCTCGGCGAGGATCGCGGCGAGCTCGCGCTCGGGCTCGGACCCCTCGCGGTCGACCCAGATCCGCACGTCCTCGACGCGCGAGGTGAAGCGCGCCTGCAGCCGGTCGGCGGAGCGGGTGAGGAGCACGAGCCGGCCGTCGGCGGTGAGCACCATGCACTGGAAGTGCACGTAGCCGAACGTGTCGTAGCCCGTGAGCCAGTACATGCTCTCCTGCCGGAACATCAGCAGCGCCGAGAGCCCCTCGCGCTCCATGGCCGCGATCGTGGCGGCGAGGCGCGCCTCGTACTCGGCGGCGGGAAAATGCAGGTTCAGCCGATCGATGGTCATGCGGGCGTCCTCGAGGCGCGTGGTGCACCGGACCTAGTCCGATCGGCGCGCCGCCGCAAGCCGCGCGCCGTCGCGCGCGGACGGGCTCAGGCTTTTCCTGTATTCCACGCTCCCGCTGGGTAAGTTTATAACGGAGTCGACGGAAGCTTGGGCGTTCGCGACGCAGTCGGCCTCCGCCACGAAAAACAGGGGGCTCGTTCCATGCTTCGCACCGTCTTCGCCGGGTTCGCCGCGGCGGCCGTCCTCGCCGCCGCGATCCCGTCCGACGCGCAGAACTACAATCGCCGTCCCGCCTTCGGCACGGTGAACCTCAACGCGGGCTTCGCGCCCGATCCCTATTGGGTGCGCGTGCGCGCCGGCGGAACGAGGCCGGCCTCGTCGGTCAGCAGCTGCGGCGGCTCCATGGCCGACGCGCCGGACGTGCGGCTCAACTACAATGCCGGCGGCGGCTTCGCGCTGACCTTCTTCGTGCGCTCGAACGCGGACACGATCGTGGTCGTCAACGACCCGAGCGGCGCCTGGTATTGCGACGACGACAGCGGCGGCAACCTCGATCCGCAGCTCACCTTCTCGAACCCGCTATCCGGCCAGTACGACATCTGGATCGGGCACTACGAGGGCGGCCGCGGCATCCCGGCCCAGCTCGGCATCACCGAGCGCTGAGCCGCCCTCGGCGTCGGTCGACCCCGATCAGCGTCCCTGCCAGCGCGGCGGACGCTTGGCCAGGAAGGCCTCCATGCCTTCGCGGAAATCCGCGCTCGTGTAGCAGGCGACGACGAGATCGTCCCCGGCCCCCGAGGGCATGTCGGCCGAGAGCATCGCGAGGCCGCGCTTGGTCGCGGAGAGCGTCAGCGGCGCGTGGCCGGCGATCGTCTCGGCGAGCGCGGCGACGCGCGCCTCGAGCGCGGCGGCGTCCGGCGCGACCTCGGTGAGGAAGCCCTTCGCCAGCGCCTCCTCGGCGGAGAGCAGGCGGGCGGTGAAGATCATCTCCTTCACCGTCTGCGCGCCGACGAGCGAGGCCAGCCGGGCGAGATTCTTCACCGACAGGCAATTGCCCAGCGTCCGCGCGATCGGAAAGCCGATCTTCGCGCCGGCTTCGGCGACGCGCAGGTCGCACGCGGCCGCGATCGCCGCGCCGCCTCCCGTGCAGGCGCCGGCGATCATGGCGATTGTCGGCTTGGAGAGTCCCTCCAGCCGCCCGACGACCCGCTCGATCCGCGCCTCGTAGGCGAGCGCGTCCTCCGCCGTGCGCACGTCGCGGAAGGCGGCGATGTCGGTGCCGGCCGCGAAGGCTTTTCCGCCGGCGCCTGCGATGACGACGACCCTGACCTCCGGATCCGCCTCGCAGCTCTCGCACAATGCGCAGAGCCGCTCGTACATGGCGAAGGTGAGCGCGTTGCGGGCCTGCGCCCGGTTGAACACGATCCGGGCGACGCCGCCCTCGACGGAATGCAGGATCTCGTCGGTCTCGCTCACGGTCATGGCCCTCCCTTCCTCGCGGCTCGTCCATCCCGCATACAGAAGGCCGCGGACCGCGTCACCCCGGACGCGCGCCGCCCGATGCAGAGCGCACGGTGGTTCCCCTCGCCCTCGTGGAGAGGGGCTAGGGGTGAGGGGCGCGCAGGATTTTCGTGCCGTCGATGCCGCGCGACCACCAGTACGTTCCGCAGCGGCTCGCGATACCTCACGACCGGGGAGACGGAGGCAGCCCGTCATCGCCGCCGAAATCGTTCTCGACGCCCGTCACCCCCGGCCACTCTCCACCAGGGCTCGTCGATTCGCACATCGTCCCGCACCGCAGCGTGCCGAGAC
Source organism: Salinarimonas sp. (assembly GCF_040111675.1). Taxonomy (NCBI): domain Bacteria; kingdom Pseudomonadati; phylum Pseudomonadota; class Alphaproteobacteria; order Hyphomicrobiales; family Salinarimonadaceae; genus Salinarimonas; species Salinarimonas sp. The sequence continues at coordinate 3,153,840 of NZ_CP157794.1, forward strand.
AGTGCCGGTCGGGAACGGTTCGACGAGCACGCCGACCCTTCGTCTTCCCTGTAGGAAAGGAAGGAAAGGGGAGAGCGGGCGCCGCCGGAGCGCTCGATTTCCGATCGTCGCGGCTCCGAGTCGCGCCAATGGCCCGCGCCCGAAGCGGAACCGCCCCGCCTCGGCCACGGTTGAGGAAGGAGGATCCGACAAGCAGAACGACAGGAGAGGACCATGCGCAGCCTCATCATCGGCCTCGCCGCCGCAGGCGTGGCGGCGGGCGCGGCACAGGCTCAGGCCATCGACGTGAGCCCCGCCGCGGGCCGGGCGATCGAGGACGCCGTGCTGATCCCGCTCTCGCGGCTCGATTTCGATCCCGTCGACCGCGATCTCTGGAGCGCCATGGAGCTGCTCGGCGCCGACGTCCTCGGCCCCGGCGACGAGGATATCGGCGACGTCGAGGACATCCTCGTCGGCGTCGACGGATACGCCCTCGCGGTGGTGGTCGAGCTCGACGAGTTCCTCGAGTTCGACGAGACCATGCTCTCGGTCCCGTTCTCGGTGCTCGAGCCCCTGCCCGCCGAGGGCCTGGTGCGCTCCCCGATCGACGAGGAGGGCCTGCAGATGTACGCGATCTTCGAGGAGCCGACGCTGACCGCCGACACGGTCTCGAACGAGGTGACCGCCATCGCCGAGAACGATCTCGACGCCGTTCTCACGGGCTCGGACGTCTTCCTGCTGGAGGACCTGATGCTCGGCATGCACGCCCCGCTCGACGGCGAGACGCTCGGCTACGTGCACGACGTGCTGTTCACGATGGAGGGCGCGCTCGAGGCGGTCGTCGTCTCGGCGACGCGCGACCCGTTCGCAGACGTCGCCGTGCCCTATACCGGCGGGACGGCGCGCGAGGAGAGCGTGCTCGAGGCCGCGCCCCTCACGGCCGAGGAGATGGGCGTGCGCGATTGACGCCGGCGCGGGCCGGTGTCCTCGACGATCCGACCGTCCTCCAAGATCACGATCCGGGGGCGCGCGCCGGGGTGACCCCGGCGCGCGGGCGCATCCGTCAGAACCAGTTGCGCTCGACCTTCACGATCTCGCCCGTGTAGGGATTGATGTCCATCTCGACGTCCTCGCCGACCGGGCTCATCGCCTCGACCTCGTACTGATTGAACTCGACGTCGAACTCGCGGATGTTCGTGTAGCCGCGCTCGCGCAGCATGGCGACGACCTCCGAGGGGCGCACCCAGGCGCGCTCGGCGCCGACATAGCCCTCGCCGATCATCTCCTCGGCGACGGGGTCGCGCTCCATGATCATCTCGTCGGTGAGATCCATGTCCTGGGCCGTCGCGGGCGCGACGGCGAAGGCCGCGAGGGCGAGGGCGGCGACAGACGTCTTGATGTGGGCGGCGATGCGCATGGGACGGCTCCTCTTGTGACTGGCTGCCTATGCCCCGCCAACGCGGCGGCCGCCCGCTTCGTTTCACCGCGTCTCACGCCACGGCCTGCGGCGCCGGCCCGCGAGGCGGCGGCTCGACGAGGCGCGTGTCGCGAAGCCCGCCGCGGGCCTCCAGCACCGGATAGGCGACCGCCGTGAGGTGGGCGACGATGCGCTTGAGATCGCGCAGGATGTCGAGATGCAGCGCGCTCGCCTCGACGCTCGCCGGCGGCTCGGCGCGCAGCCGGCGCAGGTGCCGCTCGGTGGCGATGCGCTCGGCCTCGCGGAAGGCGTCCTTCTCGCGCACGAGGGCGGTCGCGACCGCGGGATCCTCCGCGACGAGGAGCCCGCCGGAGAGGCGCATCTGGCCGAGCGCCCGCTCGTGCAGGGCGCGGATCTCGGTCCAGTCGGCCTCCGGGATGGCGAGGCCGCGGCGGTGGCGGCGGGAGGCGAGCCGCATCAGGCCCTTGTCGATGATGTCGCCCGCATGCTCGAGATTGGTCGCATGCGAGATCAGCGCCATGGCGCGCCGCGCCTGCGCCTCGTCGAGCCGGCCGCGCTCGAGCCGGATCAGGAAGAGCTTGATCTCCTCGTAGCGGCGGTCGATGGCGTCGTCGAGCCTGCGTACGGCGTCCCGCCGGCGCTCGTCCGGATCGGCGAGCGCGGCGATGCTCTCGCGCAGCATCACCTCCACCGTGTCGGCGAGGCGCATGGTCTCGCGCGCGGCCGCCGCGAGGGCGACGTCGGGATCGGCGTCGGCCGGGGCCTCGGACAGCGCGTCGACCGGGGGGATGGTCGCGATGGCGGGCTCCTCGCGGACGAGGCGCGCGAGGAGCGCCGCCGCGGGGCGGGTCAGCGGCAGGAAGAGGACCGCGAGCGTGAGATTGAACAGGGTGTGCGCGTTGGCCGTCGCCCGCGCGGCGTCGGCGCCGAGCCAGCCGAGCGGCAGGACGTCGTAGGCGAGGAGCGCGAGGGCGGCGCCGGCCCCGAGCGCGCGGAAGGCGAGGTTCCCGATCAGCAGCCGCCGCCCGGCCGGGCCGGTGCGCGGCGCGAGCCCGAAGGGCACCAGCGCCGAGCCGACGTTCGCGCCGAGCACGACCGCGAGAACGACGGAGAGGGGCGCGGCCCCCGCGGCCGCGAAGGCCATCGCGGTGAGCACCGCGGCGAGGCTCGACTGGGCGATCACGGCGAGCCCGAGACCCACCGCGAAGGCGAGGATCGGCTGCGCCTCCGCGCCCGCGAGCAGCGCCTGCAGCGCGATGGAGTCCCGCAAAGGCGCGCTCGCCGCGCCGATCATGCCGAGCGCGAGCACGACGAGCCCGATCCCGAGCGCCACCCGGCCGAGCTGCCGCAGGGCCGGCCGGGTCGCCACGACGAAGACCGGCACGCCGATCGCGATGAGGAGCGGCCCGAGCCAGACCGGCTTCAGGGAGAGGATCTGCACAGCCACCGTCGAGCCGACGTCGGCGCCCAGCATCAGGGCGAGCGCCGCGGCGAGCGCGAGGAAGCCCCTGTCGGCGAAGGAGGCGGCGAGGACGGCCGTGGCGGACGCGCTCTGCAGCGCGGTGGCGAGACCGAGACCCGTCGCGGCCGCGCGCAGCGGGCCGGAGGTCGCGCGGGCCAGAGCCTCGCGCAAACGACCGCCGAACCCCCGCAGTACCGCCGTCTTCACCATGCGCGTCGCGAAGACGAGCAGAGCGATACCGGCGAGGAGGTCGAGGGCGGTGGTCATCTGCGAAGCTCCCTTAGGCGGCTAAGAGGATGATAACGCCTTTGCGCCCCCGACGATCCCCGACTTCGCGCAGAGCGTGTCGGTGTCTCGCCACGGCGTCAGCGCCTCAGCAGCGCCGCGATCTCGGCGTCGGAGCGGGCATTGCCCTCGCGCACGAGCACGAAGAGCTTGTCGGCCTCGACGCGGGACTTGGGCGGCGGATTGATCACCATCCGCCCGTCGACCGCGGCGCGGTAGGCGATCGGCACGCCGATATCCTCGTCGGTCAGGAGGCGGACGATCTCCCGCCAGGGGCGCCCGCTCACCTCGACGTCGTAGCGCCAGCACTCGTCGCCACGGCTGGTGAACAGGTCCTCGAGGATCGCCTCGGCGCCGGGCGCCGCCAGCGCCCGCACGATCATCTCGGGATAGCCGCGCAGGGGCCGCACCACCACGTCGGCCCCGGCGCGCACCATGCGCGGCCGGTTCGCGTCGTCGACGCATTCGGCGATGATGCGCCCGCCGGCGCCCATCTCCCGCAGGCGGTCCACGATGTCGAAGGTGCGCCCGTCCGAGGCCGCGTCGCCGTCGTCGAGGGCGAGGACGACGATCACCTCGGCGTCCTGCGCGTCCGCGGCCTCGAGCGCGCTCCGGCTCCAGGGCTCGCCCGCGACATGCACGACCCCGCGCTCGGAGAGCGCCTCCGGCAGCCCGGTCGCGAAGCGCGGGGAGACGAGCTCCACGACGCGGTCGTGGAAGCGCCGGCTCGCGCGGAACTCGGCGACGAGCCCCGCGAGAAAGGCCGGGGCGTTCTCGAACTCGACATTGAGGACGAGGATGTGATCGCGCATGTCCCACCTCCAGCGGCCGACGCGCTTGCGCTCGCGCCGGTCCCCGCGCAGCTCGAAATACGTGGCGGCCGACTGGAACGCGATCCAGATGCCGCCCAGGAACACGAGCAGCATCGTGGCGAGCCGCCCTTGCGGCGTGCGCGCCGACAGATCGCCGTAGCCGACCGTGGTGAGGGTCGTCAGCGTCAGCCAGACGGCCTCGAAGGCGCCGAGACCCTCGAGCGCCATCATCGCGCCGACATGCAGGAGCGCGAGCGTCGCGAGCACGGCGAGGAGCCGCGGCAGCGCCCGCCGCGGCCCGCCCGCGCGCACGAGCGGCCGGACGCTCGCGTGTCGCTTGCGGTGCTGAAGCCATCCCGTGCGCATGCCTGGCGGCGCCCTCCCCGTCCCGGCGCGACGGCCGCGCCCGATCGCAAACGCGCGAGGCCGCCGGATCGTGCGATCCGCTCCGGTCGAGGGCAGAAGTCCCGGGCCGCGCGGATCAGTCGAGCCGCGTCCCGTTCAGCTCGGCGACGACGTCGGAGAGCATGGGCACGTAGTCGTCTCCCCTCCCCTGCGCGACGGCCATGGCGAAGGCGTTCTTCACGGCGTTGCCGATCGGGTTCGCCATGCCGACGGAGTCCGCCATCGCCTCGATGTAGCGCGTGTCCTTGAGCCCGTTGGAGAGGCTGAAGCGGTGGGCGTCCGGGTCGCGCTCCAGCACCCATTTCATGAAGGTCTGGTAGAAGCCGCTGTCCATGCGCCCGCCGCGGACGACGCTGTCGAACCGCGCCGGCGGGATGCCGACCTTCTGGGCGAGGACGAGCGCCTCGGAATAGAGCGCGGCGTAGCCCATGGAGAGGAAGTTGTTGACGAGCTTCATCTTGTGGCCGTCGCCGGTCCCGCCGACATGGACGATCTTGCCGGCCCAGGCGCCGATCACCGGCTCAATTCGCCGGAAGGTCTGCGCGTCGCATCCGACCATGCAGTCGAGCGTTCCCGCGAAGGCCTCCTTCGGCGTCCGGCCGAGGGGCGCGTCGACGAGGATGATCCCCGCCTCGGCGAGCTCGGCCGCGAGCGCGAGGGTGGAGCTCGGGTCGGAGGTCGAGGTGTCGATCACGACCGAGCCCGGCGCGAGGTTCTCCTTCAGGCCGCCGGGGCCGCGCACCAGGGCTTCGACCTGCGGCGAGGCCGTGACGCACAGATGCACGATGTCGGAGGCCTTCGCCAGATCCGCCACGCTCCGCGCCTCCCGCGCGCCCCGGGAGACGAGATCCTCCACGGGCGCGCGGTTGCGGTGGGCGACGACGGTGAGCGGCCAGCCCTTCTCCAGCAGGTTCCTGGCCATGCCGTGCCCCATCAGGCCGACCCCGATGAAGCCGATCCGATCACGCGTGTCCGTCATGTGAAATCTCCTCGAGAGAAGCCGGACGTGGGCGCCCGGAATCAGGTTTTCGGTGCGTTCAGCGCGCGATAGGCGCGCAGCACCTGGCTGTCGTCGGCGCCGCCGTGGCCTTGGCCGGAGGCCGCCAGGAACATCTGCAACGCGCTCGCCGCGAGCGGCAGCGCCGCGCGGGCCTCACGCCCCGCATCGAGCACGAGGCCGAGATCCTTGACGAAGATGTCCACCGCGCTCGCGACGCTCGGGTCGTCCTCCAGCATGCGCGGGCCGCGGTCGCGCAGCATCCAGGACGAGGCCGCCGAGCCCGAGAGGATCTCGAGCAGCTGCCCGCTGTCGAGCCCCGCCTTCTCGCCGAGCGAGAGCGCCTCGGCGCAGGCGGCGATGTGGACGCCGCACAGGAGCTGGTTGACGGTCTTGACCATCGCCCCCTGCCCGGCCCGCTCGCCGACATGGAAGATCTTGTCGCCGAGCCGCTCCAGCAGCGGGCGGGCGCGCGCGAACGCGGCCCCCTCCCCCGCCGCCATGATCGTCAGCGTCCCGCTCTGCGCGCCTTTCACGCCACCGGAAACCGGCGCATCGAGGACGGTGCGGCCGCTCTCCGTGACGCGCGCGCCGATCCGCGCGGCGTCGGCGGGCGCGCAGGTCGCCATCAGGAGGACGAGGGCGTCGGGGGCGAGCGCGTCGAGGGCCGCGTCGAGGGCGGCCTCGGCCTGGGCGGCGTTCACCACCATGAGGATCAGCGCGTCGGCGCCCTCCGCCGCCGCGGCGGCGCTGCCCGCCGCCTCGCCGCCCGCCTGCGCCAGCGCGGCCCGCGCGGCCTCGCGCAGGTCGAAGCCCGCGACGGCGAAGCCGCCCGATGCGAGCCGCGACGCCATCGGCAGCCCCATGGCGCCGAGCCCGACGACGCCGACGCGCGCGATCCCCCGGCTCATTCCTTCACCGCGCCGGTCATGGAGGAGACGTAGTAGTCGACGAAGAAAGAATAGAGCAGCACCACCGGCAGCGAGCCGAGCAGCGCCCCCGCCATCAAGGCTCCCCATTCGTAGACGTCGCCACGTACGAGCTCGGTGAGGACGCCGACGGGCACGGTCTTGTTCTCGGAGGACTGGATGAAGGTGAGCGCGTAGATGAACTCGTTCCACGACAGGGTGAAGGCGAAGATGCCCGCCGAGATCAGCCCCGGCACGGCGAGCGGCAGCATGATCTGGGTGAGGATCTGCCAGCGCGTCGCCCCGTCGACGAGGGCGCATTCCTCGAGCTCGTAGGGGATCGAGCGGAAATAGCCCATCAGCAGCCAGGTGCAGAACGGGATCAGGAAGGTCGGGTAGGTGAGGATCAGCGCGAGCTTCGAATCGTAGATGCCGAAGCGGAAGACCATCAGCGCGAGCGGGATGAACAGGATCGAGGGCGGCACGAGATAGGCGAGGAAGATCGACAGGCCCGTGACCCGCGCGCCCTTGAAGCGCACGCGCTCGATGGCGTAGGCGGCGAAGACGGAGGCGATCAGCGACAGGAAGGTCGACCCGAAGGCGACCAGCATCGTGTTCCAGAGCCAGCCCGGATAGGACGTCTCGAACAGGAGGTAGCGGATGTGCTCGAGCGTGGGCTGCACGGGCCAGAACGGCGAGTAGGTCTCGTAGTCGGTCAGCTCGATGTTCGGCTTCAGCGCCGTCACCGCCATCCAGTAGAACGGGAACAGCAGCACGAAGACGAACACCGCGAGCGGCAGGTAGACCACGACCACCCGCCGCGGCAGGCGGTCGAGATAGCTCATGCCGACGCTCTCGTCCGGCGAGCCCTGGTCCCGCGGTGTGGCGTTGGTGACGACGCCCATGGCGCTCTCGTCCTCCTCGAATGGGATCAGTCGGTGCCGCCCTGCTGCCATTTGCGGCGCTGGAGGCCGAAATAGCTGAACAGGATGGCGGCGAGCAGGAAGGGGATCATCGCCACGGCGATGGCCGCGCCCTCGCCGAGCTGGCCGCCGGGTATGGCGCGCTGGAAGGAGAGCGTCGCCATCAGGTGCGTGGCGTTGAGCGGCCCGCCGCGGGTGAGCACGTAGATCAGCTGGAAGTCGGTGAAGGTGAACAGCACCGAGAACGTCATCACCACGGCGATGAGCGGCGAGAGCATGGGGAGCGTGATGTAGCGGAAGCGCTGCCAGGAGGTGGCGCCGTCGAGGGTCGCCGCCTCGTGCAGGGAGGGCGAGATCGTCTGCAGGCCGGCGAGCAGCGTGATGGCCACGAAGGGGATGCCGCGCCAGACGTTGGCCGCGATGACCGAGGCGCGCGCGTTCTCGACGTCGCCGAGGAAGTTGATCGGTTGGTCGAGGATGCCGAGCTTGATCAGCGACCAGGAGATGATCGAGAACTGCGTATCGTAGATCCACCAGAAGGCGATGGCCGAGAGCACGGTCGGCACGACCCATGGCAGCAGCAGCACGGCGCGGAACAGGGCCTTGAACGGCAGGTGCTCGTTCAGGATCAGCGCCAGCCACAGGCCGAGCGCGAACTTCAGGATCGAGGCCACGACCGTGTAGAGGATGGTGTTGAAGACCGAGAGCCAGAAGACGTGGTCGGTCCACAGGAGCTCGTAGTTCCACAGCCCGATGAACTCGCCCGCGCGCCCGATCCGCGTATCGGTGAAGCCGAGCCAGACCCCGAGCGCCAGCGGATAGGTGAGGAAGATCAAGAGGAAGGCCGCCGCGGGCAGCATGAACAGGGCGGCGATGAAGCCGCGGCTCTCGAGCAGCGCGCGTCTGCGCTTTCTCGGCGGCGCCATGTAGAGCTGGTTCGCTTTCGCGGCGGTGTCGGCCATGGTCTCTCGGCTCGCGTCGGGAGGGGATGAGCGCGCGCCCGCGACGGGCGCGCGCTCGGATCGCGTCAGATGCGGTAGTAGCGATTGGCGCGCTGCTCGGCGCGCTCCATCGCCTCCTGCGGCGAGCGCTGGCCGGTCGCGGCCTCGGCCACCATGTCGACCATGACGTAGTCGGCCATGACCGCCGCCGAGGCGTAGCCGAGCGGGCCGGCGTAGCCGTTGGGGACGAGCGTGGCGGACGCCTTGGCGTAGGGCGCGTGCAGCGGGTCCGAGGTCCAGACCGGGTTGTCGGCGAAGGCCTTCAGCGGCTGGCAGCAATAGGCGGACGACGCCGTGATCCAGGCGTTCATCTGCTCGGCCTCGTACATGAACTTGAGATACGCCTTCGCCGCTTCCGGGTAGGGCGTGTGCTGGAAGATCACGCAGGACGTGGTCTGGCACAGCTCCATCGGGCGCCCGACCGGGCCGACCGGCAGGTTGGTCGAGCGCATGTCGGCCGCCATCTCGGCCATGTTCGGGTCGTTCTTGGCCGAGTAGTAGAGCGACACGCCGTTGGCGGTGACGCCGATCTCGCCCGCCAGGAAGACGCGGTTGTTGTTGATGTCGAGCCAGGCCTCGGTGCCCGGGATCATCTGCTGATAGAGCTCGCGGGCGTATTCGAGCGCCTTCATCGTCTCGGGCGAGTTGATGACGACCTTGCCGCTCTCGTCGACCATCTTGCCGCCGTGCGACCAGACCAACCAATGGGCGAAGTTGTTGCCGTCGCCGACCGCCTTGCCGAGCGCGAAGCCCATGGGCGGCAGGTCGTTGCCCTTGAGCGCCTTGGCGAGCTCGAGGAATCCGTCCGTGTCCTGCGGGAACTCGCTGAAGCCCGCCTGCCTGACGATGCTGTCGCGGTAGATGATGCCGTTGCCGATGGCCGCGAGCGGCAGCGCCACGAACTGGTCGCCGCGCTCGGCGTAGCCGCGCAGGCCGTCGTACCAGCCGCCGTACTTGTCGCCCAGATAGTTGGCGAGGTCCGTCACCGGCAGGAGCTTATCGGGGTACTGGTGCGGATCGTCGAACCACACGAGCATGATGTCCGGGCCCGAGCCGATATTGGCCGCCACCGCGGCCTTCGGGCGAATGTCCTCCCAGCTCTCCTTGTCGATGCGCACGTCGACGCCGGTCGCCTCGGTGAACTTGCGGGTGTTCTCGATCCACTGGTCCTCGTCGCCCTTGACGAAGGGCGCCCAGCGCAGAACGCGCAGGGAGGCGCCGGCCTCGGGCGTGTAGGTCGGCTCGGCCGCCTGCGCGAAGGCGGGCCGAACGCCGCCGAGGCCGCCGCCGCCGACGAGTCCCGCGCCCGCGAGGCCCGTCGCGCCGAGAAGAAGGTCGCGTCTTGAGATCGACATGTCAGGCGTTCCTCCGTCTCCGGGATGGATCGTTGAGCAGTCGCGGCGCGCGCGGACGTCCCGGATCCGTCGCGCGCGTCGTCCCGTCAGACGAGGCGCTGGCCGCTGCCTTCGTCGAAGAGATGAACCAGAGCCGGGTCCGGCTCGATGCGGATCGTCTCGCCGGGGCGGGCCTTCACCCGCTCGCGGAACACCGCCGTGATCTCCTGGTCGCCGAGGCGGGCGACGACCTGCATCTCGGAGCCGGTGGGCTCGATGACGACGACCTCCACCGGAATGCCGTTGTCGGACAGGATGAAGTGCTCCGGCCGCACGCCGTAGACGGCGCCGCGCCCGGACGAGGCCGCGGGCCCGTTCGCCAGCGGCAGCACCGCGCCTGCGGCCGCGTGGAAGCCGTCCGATTCGATGCGGCCCGCGATGAAGTTCATGGCCGGCGAGCCGATGAAGCCCGCGACGAACATGTTGTCGGGCCGGTCGTAGAGATCGAGGGGCGCGCCGATCTGCTCGACGATGCCGTCGTGCATGACGACGATCTTGTCGGCCATGGTCATGGCCTCGATCTGGTCGTGCGTGACGTAGACGGTCGTCGTCGTCAGGCGCTGGTGCAGCTCCTTGATCTCGGTGCGCATCTGCACGCGCAGCTTGGCGTCGAGGTTGGAGAGCGGCTCGTCGAACAGGAAGACCTGCGGGTCGCGCACGATGGCGCGCCCCATGGCCACGCGCTGGCGCTGGCCGCCGGAGAGCTGGCGCGGAAAGCGGTCGAGGAGCTTGGTGAGGCCGAGGATCTCGGCGGCGCGCTTGACGCGCGTGTCCATCTCGGAGCGCGGGGCGCCGCGCAGCTTCAGCGAGAACGCCATGTTCTGCGCGACCGTCATGTGCGGATAGAGCGCGTAGTTCTGGAACACCATCGCGATGTCGCGCTCTTTGGGCGGGACGTGGTTGACCACCCGCTTGTCGATGGCGATCTCCCCGCCGGAGATGTTCTCGAGCCCGGCGACCATGCGCAGCAGGGTGGACTTCCCGCATCCGGACGGCCCGACGAGGATGACGAACTCGCCGTCCTCGATGTCGATCGTCACGCCGTGGATGACCTGCGTCGTCCCGAAGCTCTTGCGGACCTCACGAATGTCGACGGATGCCATGCGATCTCGACCCTCTCGTTCGTCGGCGCGCGCCCGCGGCGCTCGATTGCGCGCGGCTGCTGTCTCGGCATGGAAACGAGCGAGGACGCGTCGCGAAATGCGACGTCATCGCGTTCCTCCCGGGTTCCCCAGCCCGCTTCGGGGCGCTTGTTCTTGAGGGTATCTTGTTCTCGACAGCGAAAGAGATCAAGGTTGAAACGACATATCGGCGTTCGGCACGAACGAACGGCGGGACGACCCGTATTGCAGTGCGAAATACTCCGATCCTTTCTGGTGGTTTCTAGCCCGCGCGCCGGTAGCGCGCCGCTGCGGCGCCGTCCGCGCGACAACCGACGCCTGCCGGGCCCGCGTCAGCGCGGAACCTATGCGCGGCTCGCGTCATTCGCGAGGGGGGAACGCGAGGAGGTCGCCCATGCCCGCGAAGGGGTCGCCCGACCGCGCGGCGGCGGGCGCCACCTGGCGCCGCGTCGTCGCCCACTGGATCGTGCTGCCGCTGCTGCTGCTGGCGGCGGGCGCGTCGCTGCTCCCGCTCGTCGAGACGAACGTCTGGTGGATCCGCTCGCTCGACTTCGCCCGCGTGCAGATCCTCGTCGCGCTCGCGATCCTGGTCCTGGTCTATCCGCTCCTGGCCCCGCGCCGCGGCGCCGCCGTGTGGACCGCGATCGCGCTCGGCATCGCCGGCATCGCCTACCATGTCTATCGGCTCCATCCCTATCCCGCCTTCATGGACGAGGCGATGGTCGCGACCGCGGAATGCCCGGCGCCGGCACGGCTGCGGATCATGATCGCCAACGTGCAGGAGAGCCACGAGAACGCGGACCCCTTCCTCGCTCTCGTCGCCGAGACCGATCCGGACGTCCTCCTCGTCATGGAGACGGACGCCTTCTGGAACGAGGCGCTGCGGCCGCTCGACGAGGCTTACGCATACAGCGCTCAGTCGATCCCGGAGGACGCCGCGTTCGGCATGCACGTCTTCTCGCGCCTGCCGCTCGTCGAGCCGCGCTTCGCCTACCTGTTCGGATCCGGCACGCCCACGCTGGACACCGGGCTCTCGCTCCAGACCGGCGAGACGGTGCGCTTCTACGGCATGCACCCGCGGCCGCCGCTGGCCTGGTCGCAGCCGACCACGATGCGCGACGCCCATATCCTGGCGACGGCCCTCGCCGTGCGCGACGGCGACGCCCCGGCGATCCTCGCCGGCGACTTCAACGCCGTGCCCTGGGAGCGCACGATGCGGCGCGCGTTGCGCATCGGGGCGCTGCTCGACCCGCGCGTCGGGCGAGGCTGGCGGCCGACCTTCATGACCGGCAGCCGTCTCGTCACCTGGCCGCTCGACCAGGTGCTGGCGCAGGACGCGTTCGCGCTGGAGGCGTTCGAGGTCCTGCCCGATTTCGGCTCGGACCATTACCCGGTGCTCGCCGTCCTCTGCCGCGACCCCGACGCCGCCGCGCGCCAGGCCGCCCCCGCGCTCGACGACGGCGACCTGGAGGAGGCGCGCACGTCCATCGAGGCCGCCCGCGAGCTCGAGCGCGAAGGGGGCTCCTGACGCCGCCGGGCCCGCCTCTCACCCGGCCTGGAGGACATGCCCGGGGCCGACCTCCACGAGGGGCGGGATCTCCGGGAGGTGGCCGAGCGGCTCGACCGGGCTCGGGATCTCTTCGGTCGACGTTCGAGGCGCTGACCGGCCCGGCATCCTCGCGTTTCTCGCGCTCTGCGCCTCGTTCGCCCCCTCGTCGCGCCGTTCGATCCGCAGAAGCAGGACCTGATGGCGGCGCTCACCCCGCCGGCTCAGCAGCTGCTCGGCTGCGAAGGCCCCGCGCGCCTCAGCGGGCGGCGGCCTCCTCGCGCCGCAGCCGCGCGGCGACGGCCCGGTCGAGATCGACGTGGATCACGCCGTTCCGGTAGCTCGCGACGCCGCCGACGTTCGGCCGCCCCCGGAGCCAGCGCACGACCTCCCGGGGGTCGCCCTCGACGCGGAAGTCCACCGCCTCGCAGTCCTGATGGAAGCGATGGCGCGCGCTGCCGACATAATGGTTGCCGGTGTTGAGCGTCTGCGTCGAGACGAGCGTCACCTCGCCGAACGTGCGCGCGACGTCCACGAGAATGTCGCGCAGCGGCTCCGGAAGGCAGCCGGTCGGCGTCACGCCGTCCGCCGCTTCCGTGACGCCGGGCATGCCGCCGACGCCGAGCACCGCGCGCAGGAGCGAGCCGAGCGTCCGCTCGCGGGCCGGCGTCGCCTGATCCTGCGCGGCCGTCGCCGGCGCGACCGGTTCGGGCGTGGGCCGCGGCTCCGGCGCAGGGAGGCTCGGGGGGCGCGGGGGAGGTAGCGTGGGCGCCGCGACGAGTGCCTCTTCCGAATCCGGCGGCGTCGCGAGCGGCTCGGCGGCGTCGGGAGCGGCGACCGCGAGCGCCGACGTCTCGTCCTGCGCGTTCGTTTCCGGCGCAGGGGTCGCGCTCGTCTCGATCGGCGGCGGCGGCGCCGGGAGGCGGGCGAGAAGAGGCAGCGGCGGCGGATGCAGGTCGAAGCGTCCCGGGGCGGACGCTTCCGGCAGCGATGCGTAGCGGACGGGCACCGTCGCCTCCGGGGCCGGGTAGAGGGCGGACGGCTCCTGGGCGAGCAGCGCGTCGAGATCCGGCGCCGGCGACGGCGCGGCGTGGGGCTCGGGTGCGGCGATCGGCTCCGCCGCAGGCGTCGCCCCCTCGCCCGACGACGGCGCGACCTCCTCCTCGGCGCCGAGCACGATGCGCGTCGTCGTGACCCGCCGGATCGGCAGATCGACGATCTCGGCGAGGGTCGGCGCGGGTGCGGTTTCGGCGGGCGCCTCCGGCTGCGGGTCGAGCTGTGCGAGGACGAGCCTCCCCTCGGCGATGGCCGTGCCGGCCGTCGCCGCCTCCCAGGCGGGCGGTGCGGCCGAGGGCGGCTCGGGCAGCGGTGGCTCGGGGGCGAGCGCGGTGCGGATCGCGCCGAAGGCGGCGACGCTCGCGACGAGCACGCCCGCGCCCGCGAGCGACATGGTTCGCACCCGGAGGCCGGAGGTCGCCCTGCCGAGACCCGCCCTGCGCCAGTCGAAGCCGTCCATCGCGCTCTCCCTCGAGGAGCGCCCCCGCCATCCGTCGTGCGTCTGCAGCCGAGAATGCCGCGACATCGTGACTCAATCGGGACCGGTTGTTCAAGTCGGAGCAGCCGGCACCGTCGCGCAGCGGGCCGGAGGGCGAGCCGATCGGGCGCCGGAACGAGGCTCCGCCCTCGCTCGCAAACCGGACAGGCCATTTCGCACGGCATCTTCCCGGCGACGATGCGCGCCGGGTCGCGTAAGCTTCGCGGCCTCTGATCGGAGCCCACATGAGCAGCTTCTCGCGCAGCCAGCGGGTGGTGAAGCCCGCGACCCTCTCCAGGCACGGCGTCGTCGCCGCCCAGCACGTCCACGCCGCCGAGGCGGGAGCCGCGGTCCTCGCCGAGGGCGGCGACGCCGTCGACGCCGCGGTCGCCGTCTCCTTCGCCATGGGCGTGCTCGAACCGTGGATGAGCGGCCCGGCGGGCGGCGGCGCCATGATGGTCTGGCGCGCGGACGAGCAGCGCGCGGTGCCGGTCTGGTACGGCATGCGCTCGCCCGCCGGGCTCGATCCCGCCGATTATCCGCTCTCGGGCGACGGCCGCTCCTCAGATCTCTTCCCGTGGCGGGCGGTCGTGGACGACCGCAACGTCGAGGGCGCGACGGCGGTCGCCGTTCCGGGTCTCGTCGACGGGATCGGCCTCGCGCACGAGCGCTGGGGCCGGATGCCCTGGCGCGAGCTGCTGGAGCCGGCGATCGGCTTCGCCCGGGACGGCCTCGACGTCGACTGGTACGCGGCCTTGATCATCGCGAGCGCGACGCGCTCCCTCGCCCGCGACCCGGACGCCGCCGCCCTCTTCCTCGAGGACGGCCGCTGGCCGACCATCGCGCCCTGGACGGCGATCTCCGAGCAGCGCATCCCCTTTGCGCGCATGGCGGACACGCTCGATGCGCTCGCCCGCGGCGGCCGTCGCGAGCTCTACGAGGGCGCGGTCGGCGAGGCGCTCGCCCGCGACGTGCGCGACAAGGGCGGCAGCCTCGCGCACGCCGACCTCGCGGCCTATCGCGCCGGCTTCGAGGACCCGCTCGAGATCGAGGCCGGCGCAGGCCGCCTCTTCGCCGTGCCGGGCCTCACCGCCGGCCCGACCCTCGCCGGCACGATCCGGCGCCTCGGCGACGCCGGCGCCCGGCGGGCGCTCGCGCCGGGCGAGCGCACGGCGCGCCTCGCCGCGGCGCTCGGCGAGGCCTATGCGGAGCGGCTGTCGACGATGGGCGACAACGAGAGCCCGCAGGCGCCGGGCTGCACCACGCATTTCTCCATCGTCGACCGGCACGGCAACATGGTCGCGATGACCCAGACGCTGCTGTCGATCTTCGGCGCGCGCGTGGTCTCGCCCTCGACCGGGCTTCTGCTCAACAACGGCATCATGTGGTTCGACCCCGAGCCCGGGCGGCCGAACGCGCTGGCGCCCGGCCGACGCTGCCTGATGAACGTCTGCCCGGTGATCGGCGAGATCGGCGAGACCCGCTTCGCCATCGGCGCCTCGGGCGGCCGCAAGATCCTGCCCGCCGTGGCGCAGCTCGCGCTCTTCATGGTCGAGGAGGGCCTCGACCTCGACGCCGCCTTCCACGCGCCGCGCTTCGATTTCAGCGGCGGTCCGCCGGTCGTCGCCGACGAGGCGATGCCGGAGGCGACGCTCGCGAGCCTGCGGGCGCGCTTTCCCGTACAGACGACGAAGCGGACGCCCTATCCCTTCGCGTTCGCCTGCCCGGCCGGCGTGTCGCGCACCCGCGACGTCAATGCCGGCGCCACCGAGCCCCTGTCGCCCTGGGGCGACGCCGTCGCCGAACGAGACCGAGAGGACCATCCCACATGACCACGCGCGAGACCGCCCTCGCCGGCATTCGCGACTACTTCGAGACCGGCGCCTTTCTCGACGAGCTCGCGCGGCTGGTCGCCTATGAGACGGAGAGCCAGGTTCCGGATCGCAAGCCCGAGCTGATGCGCTATCTCGTGGAGCAGATGGAGCCGCTCCTGAAGGCGCTGGGCTGCGAGACGCGGATCGTCGCCAATACCGACCCCCGCGGCGGGCCGTTCCTGGTGGGCGTGCGCATCGAGGATCCCGGCTACGAGACCGTCCTGACCTACGGGCATGGCGACGTCATCCGCGCGCAGGCCGACCAGTGGCGCGAGGGCCTCGCGCCGTTCCGCCTCGTCGTCGAGGGCGACCGCGCCTACGGCCGCGGCACGGCGGACAACAAGAGCCAGCACCTGATCAATCTCGCCGCGCTCCGCGAGATCCTGAAGGCGCGCGGGCGTCTCGGCTTCAACCTCAAGGTCGTCATCGAGATGTCGGAGGAGACCGGCTCGGCCGGGCTCGCGCAGTTCTTCGCCGACCAGAAGGACCTCCTGCGGGCGGACGTGCTGATCGCCTCCGACGGGCCGCGGATCCAGCCGGACATGCCCACGCTTTTCATGGGCAGCCGCGGCGGCGTGAACTTCGATCTCTCCGTCCACTACCGGGACGGCGCGCACCATTCCGGCAATTGGGGCGGCCTCATCAAGGACCCGGCGACCCGCCTCGCCCACGCCATCGCCTGCATCGTCGACGCGCGGGGCCAGATCCGCATTCCGGAATGGCGCCCCGACAGCCTGACGCCGAAGATCCGCGAGGCGATCGCGCGCTGCCCGCTCGGCGAGCGCGATCCGCCGATCGACGCGGATTGGGGCGAGGAGGGGCTGACGCCGGCCGAGCGCGTCTTCGGCTGGAATTCCTTCGCCGTCCTCGCCATGAAGAGCGGCGTCCCGGAGGCGCCGGTCAACGCGATCTCGGGGCACGCGCGCGCCACCTGCCAGCTGCGCTACGTGGTGGGCACGGACCCGGACGACATCCTGCCGGCGCTCCGGCGCCATCTCGACGCCAACGGGTTCGCCGACGTCGAGATCACCCCCGCCGACCGGGTCTTCTTCAAGGCGACCCGGCTCGACCCGGATCACCCCTGGGTCGCGCGCGTGGCCGCGTCGATCGCCGAGACCACGGGGCGGCCGCCCGTGATCCAGCCGAACCTGGCCGGCTCGCTCCCCAACGACAGCTTCACCGAGGTTCTCGGCCTGCCCACCGTCTGGGTGCCGCACTCCTATCCGGGATGCTCGCAGCATGCGCCGAACGAGCACGTGGTGCTGGAGACCTGCCGCTCGGCGCTCGACCTGATGACCGGGCTGTTCTGGGACATCGGCGAACGCGGCCCTTGACGCCGCGCCCGCGCGGCGAGCCGAGCTCGACGCGCGGGCGGCTTGCGCCTCAGGCGGCCTCGTGTCGTCGCCGTCATCGCCCGCGAGGGAAATCGACGGGGGCCGCGCTGCCATGCTACCGCGATCGCACCGCGGCATACCGGAGCTCGCCATGCCCTACCTCGTCCCCGATCGATCGATGCGCGCGCCGGGCGCCCGCCTCAGGGAGCGCCTCGCCCAGAACAGGATTCTCGTCATGCCCGGCGCGCACGACGGGCTCGCGGCGCTGCAGGCGAAGCGGGCCGGCTTCGAGGCGCTCTACCTGTCGGGCGCGGCCATGACGGCCTCCATGGGCATTCCCGATCTCGGCATGATCACGCTGGACGAGGTCGCCTTCTTCACGCGCACGATCGTGCGCGCCGCGGACCTGCCGGTCCTGGTCGACATCGACACCGGCTTCGGCGAGGCGCTCAACGTCATGCACGCGGCGCGCACGCTGGAGGATGCCGGCGCCGCGGCGGTGCAGATCGAGGACCAGATCCTGCCGAAGAAATGCGGCCACCTCAACGACAAGCGCCTCGCCGATCCGCGCGACGCCGCCGCCAAGATCGCCGCCGCGGCCCGCGCCCGGCGCGACCTCGTGATCGTCGCGCGCACCGACGCCGCCGCGAGCGAAGGGCTGGACGGCGCCGTGGCCCGCGCGCGGCTCTACGTCGAGGCCGGCGCCGACGCGATTTTCCCCGAGGCGCTGACGAGCGCGGACATGCTCGCCGCCTTCGCCCGCGCGATGCCCGGCACGCCGCTCCTCGCCAACATGACCGAGTTCGGCCGCACGCCGGCGCTGACGGCGGCCGAGCTGGAGGCGATGGGCTACCGCATGGCGATCTGGCCGGTCTCCTCGCTGCGCATGGCGGCCAAGGCGCAGGCGCGGCTCTACGCGGCTCTCGCCGCGGAGGGCACGACGCGGGGGCTCCTGGACGAGATGCTCACCCGCGCGGAGCTCTACGAGCTGATCGACCTCGCCGCCTACGAGGCGCTGGACGCCTCGATCGTGGCGAGCGTGCTGCCCGAGGAGGGACGCTGACCGGCTCACGGCGCGCCCGGCTCACGGCGCCCTCTCCCCCGGCTCGTACCCGATCAGCGCGCTCCACTCCGCCAGGAACCGCGGCTTCTTCTGCCCGTCGAGATAGGCGAGCAGCGACGGGGTGAGCCGGATCGGGCGCATCGGCCCGGCGAGACGGGCCTCGAGCCCCGTGCGCGAGCGCGGGCCGCGGATCGCCGGATGCACGACGAACATCCGGCTCTCCTCGGCGAGCACCGCCTGGCCCTCGACGGAGATCAGGAAGTCGAGGAAGCGGGCGGCGTCCTGCGGGTTCGGCGCGTGGGCGGAGACCAGCGCCGTGCGCGAGACGGCGAGGGTGACGTCCTCGGGCAGCACGATCGCGAGCTCGGCGCCGCGCTCGATCGCCTCCTGCGCGTAGGAGCCGAGCAGATTGTAGCCGATCGCCCAACGCCCCGCAGCGAGGCCTTCGAGCATGATCGAGGTGCAGCAGACGAGGTCCGCGTCGATGCGCCCGAAGCTCGCGACGAGGTTGGCGAACGTGCCGGCCTGCGCGGCGTCCTGCGAGGCCATCAGGTAGCCCACGCCGCTGTCGACGATGTCGTAGGTGACGACGGCCTCGCGAAAGCGCTCCGGCTCGTCGCGCAGGAGCCGCACCAGGTCGAAGCGCGTGCGCGGAGCCTCCGCCGGCGCGAGGAGGCGGGGATTGTAGACGATCACCGCCGGCTCGTAGGTGAAGGCGAAGACCTCGTCGCGCCAGCGCGCCCAGTCCGGAAGGCCGGCCGCGATCGGGCCGACATGGCGCGCGGCGAGCCCGTCGTTGGCGAGCTTCAGCTGCAGGTCCATGGCGGAGGAGACGATCACGTCCGCCGCCGGGGCCGATCCCTCGGCGGCCGCGAGGGCGGCCTCGTAGAGATCGTTGGTGTTCATGTCGACGAAGGTGATCGCGACCGCCGGATGGCGCTCCTGGAAGGCGCGCACCACCGGGCGCATGGCGTCGAGATCGGTGGCGGAATGGATGCGCAGCGCGCGGGCCGGCGCCGCGCGGGCCGGAAACTCCTCGACGATGGTCTGGGCGCCGAGCGGCTCCGGCGCGACGGCCGCGAGCCCGGCGAGACAGGCGGCGAGGGCGAGGGTCGCCGCCCGCCGCGGATTTCCCGGACGCCGCGCCGCGCCGGGCGCCGCCGGCAGGCGGACGACGGCGGCGAGCCCGCCGGCCGCGCCGTCCTCCAGCGCCAGCGCGCCGCCATGGGCGCGGGCGACGCGGTCGACGATGGCGAGGCCGAGCCCGCCGCCGCCCGGGCGGTTGAAGCGCTCCAGGACCTGCGCGCGGCGGGCGAACGGGATGCCCGGCCCGTCGTCCTCGACCCGGATCAGCCGCGCCCCGTCCGCGGCGGTCTCGACGGCGACGCGGATGCGCACCGGCCTTCCGGGACGCGCCGCGTGCTCGAGCGCGTTGACCACGAGGTTGCGCAGAGCCTCGCGCAGGAGGACGGCGTCCCCGAGCACGGGCACGGGCGCCTCGGTGCCGTCGAACACGATGTCGGCTCCGCGGGCGAGGACGAGCGGGGAGATCTCGCGCAACGCGTCCGGGACGAGGCGGGCGAGGTCGCAGAGCTCGAGCGCCAGGAGCTGGGACCGGTTCGAGACGAAGGCGTGGGCGAGGAGCTGATCGACGCGCGCGCTCGCCCCGTCGACCTGGGCCTCGAGCGCGGCGAGGGCCTCGAGCGTCTCCGCGCCGCCGGCCCGCTCGCGCTGGAGGGCGATCTCCGCCTTCATCGTGGCGAGGGGCGTGCGCATCTGGTGCGCGGCGTCCGAGATGAAGGCGCGCATGGCGTCGAGCTGGCCGGCGAATCGGCCGACGAAGGTGTTGAAGCCGGCGACGAGGCGGGCGATCTCGCCCGGCACCTCGCCGGACAGCGGGCGCAGATCGGTGGCGCCGCGCGCGGCGAGATCGCGCTCGAGCCGCCTGAGCGGCCGCAGGGCCGCGATCACGCTCGCACCGGCGAGGACGAGCGCGACCATCGCGAAGCCCACGAGGGGCAGGATCGCGCCGAGCGCCACGTCCCGGGCCAGCGCCTCGCGCGCGCCGCGGGTCTGCCCGACGGAGACGCGCGCCCAGCCCTGCAGGCCCGGGTCGGCGATGAGGCGGCCGACCGTGGCGATGCGCACGGTCTCCCCGCGGTAGATCCTGTCCCCGAAGGCGGCTGCGGCGGAGAGGCCCTCCTCGGCGATGGCGGGCAGGTCGGCGTAGCCGGTCACGAGCGCGCCGTCGGGCGCGACGACCTGGTAGAACACCCGGTCGTCGCGGGCGAGCGCCAGCATGTCGAAGGCGGCGAGCGGCACGTCGACCACGACCCGGCCCTCGACGAAGGCGATCGTCTCCGCGATGGAGAGCGCCGCGCCGGCGAGCACCTGGTCGTAGGCCGCATCGGCGGCGCGCCGGCCCCAGCTCGCGGCGCCGACGCCCAGCGCCACGGCGCTCGCGGCGAAGACGAGCGCGAGCCCGATCACCAGCCGGCGGACGAGGGAGCCGCGCGCCTCGATCACGACGCGTCCTCCTGGACGGTGTAGCCGAGGCCGCGCAGGGTGCGGATCGTGATCCCCGAGCCTTCCAGACGCTTGCGCAGGCGCGCCACGTAGACCTCGATGGCGTTGGGGCCGGCGGCGTCGTCGAAGCCGTAGAGCTTGCCGGCGATCTCCTCCTTGGAGAGCACGCGCCCCTGCGCCGTGAGCAGCACGTCGAGCAGCCGGAACTCGCGGTTCGGCAGCTCGATGCCCACCCCCGCGACGCTGACGCTCTTGCGCACCCGGTCGAGCACGAGCGCGCCGGCGCGCAGCACGTCGTGGGCCTCGCCGCGGGCGCGGCGCAGCAGCGCCCGGCAGCGCGCCGCGAGCTCGTCCGCCTCGAAGGGCTTGATCAGGTAGTCGTCCGCGCCGCGGTCCAGCGCCGAGACGCGCGCCTCGACGGCGGTTCGGGCGGTGAGGACGAGGATCGGCGTCGCCGTGCCGCGCGCCCGCCAGCGGACGATGAGCGCGGTCCCGTCGACGTCGGGCAGGCCGAGGTCGAGGATGACGAGGTCGAACGCCTGCAGCGCGAGCGCCTCGTCGGCGGCCTGGCCGGTCTCGACGATGTCGACCGCGAAGCCGTCGCGGTGCAGCGGCGCGGCCGCCGCCTCGGCGATCTTGCGTGCGTCCTCGACGATCAGGATGCGCATCGCCCGTCGGCGCTCCCTCGACGCTGCCCCTCACCCGTCATCGGCCACGGGGACCGATGACAGGTGAATGACAGCTTCGTGGGATATTGTCACCATGGAGCGTGGCCATCGGGGCGGAACGCCAGCCGCCCGGGACGGACGGCGCGCTCGAACGAGAACGCGCGCGAGACGCGCGCCGAACCGGAGGAAACCCGATGAAGAGCCTGACGACGGCGCTCTGCGCGCTCGTCCTCGCCGGCTTCGCCATGCCGGCCGCCGCTTTCGAGCCCGAGCGCCCCGAATGCATCGCCCCCGCCAATCCCGGCGGCGGCTTCGACCTCACCTGCCGCGTCGCGCAGCGCGCGCTGGAGCCCGCCCTGCCCTCGCCCATGGAGGTCACCTTCATGCCCGGCGGCATCGGCGCGGTCGCCTACGCCCACATGAACTCCAACCGCATCGACGACCCCAACGTCATCGTCGCGCTCTCCTCGGGCTCGGCGCTCAACATCGCCCAGGGCAAGTTCGGCGCGGACTTCGACGAGAACGACGCCCGCTGGCTCGCCTCTGCGGGCGCCGATTTCGGCGCGGTCATCGTGCGCGAGGACAGCCCCTACCAGACGCTCGGCGAGCTGATGGACGCGGCGAAGGCCGACCCGTCGGGCATCGTGCTGGGCGCCGGCGGCTCGATCGGCAGCCAGGACTGGATGAAGGCCGCGCTCCTGATGCGCACCATCGGCGTCGACCCGCGCAACCTGCGCTACGTCGCCTACGAGGGCGGCGGCGCCTCCAAGGCAGCCCTCCTCGGCGGCCAGATCGACGTCTATACCGGCGACGTCTCGGAGATGGCGGGCGAGCTCGGCGCCGGCACGATGCGCATCCTCGCCGTGCTCGCCGAGGAGCGCCTGCCGGAGCCCTTCGCGGACTTCCCGACGGCGCGCGAGGAGGGCTACGACGTCGTCTGGACGATCTTCCGCGGCTACTACATGGGCCAGGAGGTCTCCGACGAGGCCTACGACTGGTGGGTCGCCCGCTTCGAGGAGCTCTACGGCGACCCGCGCTTCGCCGAGATCCGCGCCGAGCAGGGCCTGTTCGAGTTCAACATGGCCGGCGCGGAGTTCGACGCCTACGTGAAGAGCCAGGTCTCCGCCTTCCGCGACCTCGCCCGGGAAGCCGGCCTCATCCAATGAGCGCCACCACGCTCTGGGACCGCGCCTTCGGCGCGGTCCTCACGGGCGTCGCGGGCCTCTACGCCCTCGACGCCCGGACCATCCGGGTCCCGTTCCAGTACGAGCCGCTGGGCCCGACCGCTTTCCCCTTGCTGCTCGCCGCCGTGCTGGCGACGACGGGCGCGCTGCTCGTCGCGCGGCCCGACCGCGTGCGCTGGTTCGCCAGCCGCGACCAGGCCTTCCGCGTGGGCGCCGGGGCGGTCGTCATGGGCGTCTACGCGGCTTTGTTCGTGCCCCTCGGCTTCATGATCTCGACGGCGCTCATGACCTTCGCGATGGCGCGCCTGTTCGGCATGCCCGCGACGAAGGCCGCGCTCTACGGCGTCGCGCTCGCCGTCGTCGGCTATTTCGGCATCGCCGAGGCGCTCGGCCTCAACGTCCCCTTCGGCGACATCTTCCGGAGCTGATCCGCCATGGACATCCTCGCCGGCCTCGCGGAGGGCTTCGCGGTCGCGCTGACCCCCCTCAATCTCGGGCTCCTGATCGCCGGCTGCTTCTTCGGCACGCTGGTCGGGGCGCTGCCCGGCATCGGCCCGATCAACGGCGTCGCCATCCTCCTCCCCCTCGCCTATTCGCTGGGCCTGCCCGCGGAGAGCGCGCTGATCCTCCTCGCCGGCGTCTATTACGGCGCCGAGTACGGCGGGCGCATCTCCTCGATCCTGCTCAACGTCCCCGGCGACGCCTCCGCCGTGATGACGACCCTCGACGGCCACCCCATGGCGAAGGGCGGCGAGGCCGGCCGGGCGCTGGCGCTCTCCGCGCTCGCCTCCTTCGTGGGCGGCACGGCGGCGCTCGTCATGATGACCGTGTTCGCGCCGTTCCTCGGGCGAATCGCGGTGGGCTTCGGGCCGGGCGACTACGTGGCCTTGATGGTCTTCGCCTTCTCCTGCCTCGCGACGCTGGTCGGGGCGCGGCCGTTGAAGACCATCATCGGCGTCGTCATCGGACTGATGCTCGCCACGATCGGCATCGATTCCGCCACCGGCGTGATGCGCTTCACCATGGGCATCCCCAACCTCTTCGACGGGATGGAATTCCTCATCGTCGTCATCGGGCTGTTCGCCATCTCGGAGGCGCTGCTGCTGCTCGAGAGCTGGACGCCGGTCGCCTCCACCATCAAGGCGCAACGCGACAAGGTCGGCGCGCGCGTGCGCGAGATCGTCGGCTACCGCTGGACCATGGCGCGCTCGGCGGTGATCGGCTTCTTCGTCGGCGTGCTGCCCGGCACGGGCGCCTCGATCGCGTCCGCCGTCGCCTACGGCGTCGAGAAGCGCCTGGCGCAGGGCGACGACGCCCGGTTCGGCCATGGCGATCCGCGCGGCCTCGTCGCGCCGGAGACGGCCAACAACGCGGCCGCCGCCGGCGCCATGGTGCCGATGCTGACGCTCGGCATCCCCGGCTCGGGGACGACCGCGATCCTGCTCGGCGCGCTGCTCCTGTTCAACGTGACGCCCGGCCCGCTGATGTTCGAGCAGCGGCCGGAAGTCGCCTGGGGGCTCATCGCCTCGATGTACATGGGCAACATCGCGCTCCTCGTGCTCAACCTGCCGCTGGTGGGCATCTTCGCGCGGCTGCTCTCCATCGACACGGCCTACCTCGTGCCGCTCGTGGTGATGCTCACGTTCGTCGGCGTGTTCTCGCTCTACGGCGCGACCTTCGACCTCTTCCTGATGCTGCTTCTCGGCTTCTTCGGCTATCTCCTGCGCAAGCTCGGCTTCAGCCTCGCGCCGGTGATCCTCGGCCTCGTGCTGGGCGCGCTGCTCGAGAGCAACCTGCGACGGGCCTTGTCGATCAGCGCCGGCGACTGGGCGATTCTGTTCGAGACGCCGGCGGCCATCGTGTTCTGGATCGCGGCGGGGCTCGTGGCGGCGAGCCCGCTGCTGATGCGCGCGCGCAAGCGCAAGGCGGCATGACGCGCGGCGCGGCCGCGCCTGCGTCGAAGACCGCCCGCGTCCCGCCTCGAAGCGGGGCGCGGGCCACGAGAACGGCTACGGCTCGGGCTCGGCCCCACGCCCGACGGCCTCCCAGTCCGGCGCACGGAACGCCTCCACCATGAAATCGACGAAGCTGCGGATGCGCGGCGCCATGCGCCGATCCGGCAGGAACAGCGCGTAGATCTCCGTGTCGTCGACCGCGTGGTGATCGGGCAGAAGCTGCACGAGGCGGCCGTCGGCGATGGCGGGACGCGCGAGATGCTCGGCGATGCGCATGACGCCGAACCCGCCGAGGCACATCTGGTAGAGCGACATGCCCTGATTGCTTCTGAACCGGCTTTCGGCGTGGAAGGTGACCACCTCGCCGTCCTCGACGAACTTCCAGCGATTGAGGTGCTCCCGGCTGCCGTCCCAGGCGACGCAGGGCAGGCGCGCGAGATCGGCGGGGCGCTCGGGCGTGCCGAAGCGGGCCACGAGCTCGGGCGTGGCGACGACGATCCGCTGCAAGCCGCAGAGCCGACGGTGCATCAGGCTCGAGTCGGTCGGCTTTCCCATGCGCACCGCGACGTCGATCCGGTCGTCGATCAGGTTCTCGACGTCATCGGTGAGACGCAGGTCGAGCGAGACGTTGGGATGCCGGCGCAGATAATCGGGCATCAGCGGCGTGATCCGGTCGAGCCCGAAGGCGATGGGGGCCGACACGCGCAGGAGCCCTTCGACCTGGGCTTCGCTGCGCTGCCAATCGGCCTCGGCCGCTTCCACGGCGTCGATCACCCGTCGTGCGGCATCGAGGTAGCGCTCGCCCTCTTCCGTGAGGCGATGACCTCGGGTCGTGCGGTGCAGGAGCTTCGTGCCGAGCCGCGCCTCGAGACGCTGGATCGTCTGGCTGACGAAGGGCTGGCTCACCCCGAGAGCGTTGGCCGCGGCGCCGAAGCCGCCGGTCGCGACCAACGCCTGGAACACCCGCATCTCCACCAACCTGTCGTCCCGCATCGCACCGATCCCGCAGAGGCCGCTCGCATGGCGGCGATAACTCTTATTGCCGATGTTGCGTTGATCGGTCTCGCCGCTTTTCCCACTCTACCCGGATCAGGACCGCGGCACCGCCGCCGCCGTTCGCCGACATCCGTTCATCGTAGGAAAGCCCCCATGCTCGACCTCGGAAACCGCGTCTCGATCTACCAGCCCGAGCAGCCGGGCCTGATCTTCCCGGACCTGCCGGAATTCGACACCGTGGAGGAGGAGCGGCGCCACCGCAAGGAACGGCTCGTGGCCGCCTGCCGCGCCTTCGCCCGGCAGGGCTTCGACTACGGCTTCGCCGGGCACCTGACGGTGCGCGACCCCGAGCGGCCGGAGCTCTACTGGACGAACCCGATGTGCGTCCATTTCGCCAAGGTGAAGCTGTCGAACCTGATCCTGGTCGACCACGCCGGCAGGGTGATCGAGGGCCGGTACGCGGTGAACCGCGCGGGCTTCGTTCTGCACGCCAACGTGCACGAGGAGCATCCCGACATCATCGCCATGTGCCACGCGCACACCACCTACGGCACCGCCTGGTGCGCGACCGGCCGGCCGATCGACCCGATCACCCAGGACGCCTGCGCCTTCTTCGAGGATCACGTCGTCATCGGCGAGCAGGGCGGCCAGGTGGCGGTGGAGAACCATGCCGGCTCGGACGTCGCCAAGGCGTTCAAGGGCGTCAAGGCCGCGCTCCACCAGAACCACGGCCTGCTGACGGCCAGCCGGCACAGCATCGAGTCGGCCGCGTTCTGGTTCATCGCGCTGGAGCGGTGCTGCCAGCAGCAGCTCGACGTCGCGGCCTCCGGAATCCAGCCGATCCGCATTCCCGCCGACCGCGCCCGTTACAGCCGGGAGCACGTCGGAAGCGAGTATATCGGCTGGCTGCATTTCCAGACGATCTGGAACCAGCTCGTGGAAGACGAGCCGGACATGTTCGACTGAGGCGCGCGGGCGACGGCGAACCCTACAGGTCGACCGCCATTTCCCCGTCGGCCTCCGCCGCGCGCGAGCAGCACAGGATCACCTTGCGCTCGCGCTCCTTGGCGGAGAGGACGAAGTCGCGGTGGTCGACCGCGCCCGCGACGAGGCCCGCCGCGCAGACCCCGCAGATGCCGCTCGAGCACTTGGTCTCGACATGCACGCCGATGCGTGCGAGCGCGTCCGTCGCGCTCTCGTCGGCGGCGACGTCGACGCTGCGGCCGCTCTTCGCCAGGACCAGCCGGAAGGGGAAGCTCGGCCGGTCCGGCTCCTCGGGCACCGCGAAGTACTCGCGGTGGAGCGCCTCCTCCGGCCAGCCGTTCGCCTGCGCGGCGTCGAGCACCGCGTCCATGTAGCGGACCGGCCCGCAGGCGTAGAGATGCATCCCGGGCTCGTATCCCGCCGTGAGCGCGGCGAGATCGGCGCGGGTCCCCTCCTGCGAGCAGTGGAGCGTCACCCGGTCGCCGAAGGGCGCGGCGGCGAGGTCCTTCGCGAAGGGGGCGCGGTCGCGGCTCGGGCAGGAATAGTGCAGCGCGAAGTCGCGGCCGAGCGCGTGGAGCCGGTGCGCCATCGGGATCATCGGCGTGACGCCGATGCCGCCGGCGAAGAGCAGCGTGCGCGTCGCGTCCTCGACGAGCGGGAAATGGTTGCGCGGCGGCGAGACGAAGACCCGCCGCCCCGGCCGGAAGGCGCGGTGCATCAGCTTGGAGGCCCCCTTGCCCTCGGCCTCCTTCAGGACGCCGAGGACCCAGCGCGAGCGGTCGGCCGGGTCGCCGGCGAGCGAGTATTGCCGCAAATATTCCGGCGCGATGACGACGTCGACATGGGCGCCCGGCTCGAAGGGCGGCAGCTCCGCCCCGTCCGGCGCGACGAGCTCGAAGCGCGCGGTATCCGCCGTCTCCTCGACGCGCGCGGAGAGGATGGTGGCGATCACCGGCGGCGGGCCGTCGGGCATGCGGAAGGGCGGCGCGAGCCCGTCCGTCTCCCCGGCGAGGAGCTTCTGCTTGTAGATTCCGGGCGTGAGCAGCGCGCGATACCGCGCGATGCCGGCCTCGCGGTCCATCGGATAGGGCACCGGATAGGGCGGCGGCATGGCGTCGGCGGGGTAGACGGCGAGGGTCTGGTCCTCGTAGCGCAGATCGAGCGAGGTCTGGAGCTCGCGTCTGTTCGTCTGCGCGGCGGGGATGTAGCTCATGGTGGCGGGGTCCATGTCGATGTCCCACCACCATTTCTTCACCTTGTTCTGGCGGCCGTTGCCGACGGCGTCGTCGAGCTTCGCCAGCGCCTTCGCCAGGAACGGCGCCTTCATGGCGAGCCAGCGGAAGGGCGCCTGCTGGAACAGGCCCTCGAGGTTCCACGGGCAGGTCTTCATGCAGCGCCCGCACATCGAGCCCGCGTCGTTGGTGATGCGGTAGCGGGCGCATTTCTCCGCGTCGGACTTCCAGATCTCGTAGCCGTTGTACATCAGCTTCGGCCCGGCGGTGATGGCGCCGGACGGGCATTCGCGGGCGCACTTGTTGCAGCTCCCGCAGAAGGACTGCAGGCCGAAGTCGATCGGCCGGTCGTGCGCGAGCGGCATGTCGGTGGTGATCGCGCCGGACTTCAGCCGCGGGCCGAGATAGGGGTTGAGGATCACCTCGCCGATCCGGCTCACCTCGCCGAGCCCCGAGAGCAGCAGGAGCGGCGGCTGGAGCACGTCGCCGTCGAGCACCGAGTGCACCCGGGCCGAATAGCCCAGCCGCCGGATCTGCTCGGCGACGATGCCGCCGATCAGCGAGGTGCGCAGATAGGCGCGCATGGACTGGGCGGCGGAGATCCAGTCGTCGCCGGTGGTGCCGTCCATCGTCTCGTGGCCCTGGTCGACCAGGATGGAGATCGCCTCTGCGTGATAGGGCGTCACCGGCTCGCCGGCGGCGTCGTGGGAATAATAGGCCCAGTCCGGGCAGCGCGAGATCCCCACCGCGTCCGCGCCGAGGAAGTAGAGCGCGGCCTTCACCGCGTCGGCGTTCGCCTGAGGGTCCTGCGCCTCCGGCGCGGGCGCGCGATGGGCCTCGCCCTGCTGGAGCAGGAGCAGCGCGCCGAGCGCCCGGCGCGAGCAATAGCCGAGCGGGTTGCGCAGGACGTAGAAGCCGTTCTTCGCCTTCTCCTGCACCGCCTTGCCCATGTCCCCGAACAGGGCCCGCGCGAAGAAGTCGGCGCGCTTGGGGAAGCGCGGCACGCGCGGCTCGTCGATGAAGGTGGTGGGCTTCTCCCGCGTCGCGATGCGCTCGAAGGGGAAGGCGCCGTCCTTGAAGCGGCGCCGCGCGAAGGGCAGCCGGTCGCGGGCGCTCTTGAGCGTGCCCCTCCCCGCCCACCAGGCCGGCCCGTGCGACGCGAGCCGCGCCGCGAGGCCGCGGGGCGCCAGCGGCCGGTCGGTGGCGAGGTCGAGCGTCGTCGTGATCGCGGCGAGCGCGTAGCCGCGCCCGACATAGGGGTTCGCCGCGCGCCCGTCCGGGCCGATCTCGTTCAGCCCCGCCGCGACGCCGAGGCGCTCGAGGTCGACGTCGGAGGAGGTCGCGGTGTGCGCCCGCGCCGGATGGCCGAGGAGGCGCAGGTAGTTGGCCAGCACCACCGCGGCCTCCGCCGCGCGCACGGCCGAGCGCGCCCGCGTCGTCCCCGCGATCCAGGTGGCGCCCGGCTCCGCCGGATCGGGCTCGCGCGGGTCCTCGACGAGGACGACGATGGCGTGGGTGTGGTGGTCGATCGGCCCCGGCGGGGTCGCGGCGGCCTCCTTCACGTCGGCCATGATCACGTCGATGCCCGACGAGAAGGTCTTGGTCTGGCCGCTCTCGATGCGCGCGACGAGGGCGTCGAGGGCGGGGTTGCGGGTGGGCTCGGAAAGCAGCGCCTCCGGCGGCAGGCGGCAGATCCCCATCTGGCTCGCGTCGAAGAAGTAGCCGGCGGCCTTCAGGTTGTTCGCGCGCTCTCGGGCGTCGTCCGGGATCGGCGCCTTCGTCGCGGCGACCGCGCCCTCGCGGATCGCGTCGAGCATGCCGATGAACAGCCCGATCGCGCCGGAGATCGTGGCCGCGTCGCCGGAGGCGTCGCAGTCGAGCGTCTCGTGGGGCGGCAGGCGCGAGAGGTCGGGCGCTTCGTCCTGCCGGGCGAGGCGCTCCAGCGGATAGGGGCCGAGATGGACGGGGCGGTGTCGGTACGAGAAGAAGCGCATGGGATCCGTCAGGGCGTCGCGAACATCGCGTTCGGCAGCGTGAGCGCGATCTCGGGGAAGAGGACGAGGAGGGCGATGCACACGAGCATCGCGCCCCAGAAGGGCATCACGCCGGCGAAGATCGTCTCGAGCTTGGCGTCCTGCGCGATGGTCGAGACGACGAAGCAATTGACGCCCACCGGCGGGCTGATCAGGCCCATCTCGAGCACGATCACCATGATCACGCCGAACCAGATCGGGTCGAAGCCGAGCCCGACCACGACGGGGAAGGTGATCGGCAGGGTGATCACCATCAGCGACAGCCCCTCGATCACCATGCCGAGCACGGCGTAGAGCGCGACGATGATGAGGATCGCCGTGTAGGGCCCGAGCTCGGCCGAGACGAAGCCGTTCGCCACGATGCCGGGCAGGCCCGAGAGCGCGACGAAGGGGGCGAAGACGTTGGCGCCGATCAGGATGAGGAAGCACATCCCCGTCGTGCGCAGCGTATCGAGGAGGCAGGCGGCGATCGTGCCGGGGGTGAGGCCGCCGCGGATCGTCAGCATGATTGCCGCGAGGAAGGCGCCGACGCCCGACGCCTCCACCGGCGTGAACACGCCCGTGTAGATGCCTCCGATCGTCACCAGGATGATGCCGACGATGCCGGTCGCGCGCCCGAGCGAGGCGAGGCGCTCGCCCCAGGTGGAAGCCGGGCCAGACGGCCCCTCCTCCGGGCGCAGGCGCACCACGACGGCGATGGTCACGAGGAAGAGCGCGGTGAGCAGCAGCCCCGGCAGCACGCCGGCCATGAACAGCCGCCCGATCGACTGCTCGGTGAGGATCGCGTAGAGCACGAAGCCGGTGGAGGGCGGGATCAGGATGCCGAGCGTGCCCCCCGCCGCGATGGCGCCGGTGGAGAGCCGCTGGCCGTAGCCGTAGCGGCGCATGTTCGGGTAGGCGACGCGCCCCATCGTCACCGCGGAGGCGATGGAGGAGCCCGAGAGCGCCGCGAACCCGGCGCAGCCGACGATGGTCGCCCCCGCGAGCCCCCCCTTGCGCCCGCCGAGCCAGCGATAGGCGGCGTCGTAGAGGTCCTTCGACAGGCCCGCCGCCGAGGCGAGATTGCCCATCAGGATGAAGAGCGGCAGCACGGTGAGCTCGTAATGCGAGGCCGTGGCGAAGGCCTGGCCCGAAAGCGTGTAGGCCGCCGAGATCGGGTCCGTGAGCGCAACGAGCCCGGCGAGCCCCGCGATCAGCATGGCGACGCCCACCGGCACGCCGAGCCCCATCAGCGCGAACAGGCCGAGAAAGCCGAGGACGCCGACCGCCGCCGCGCTCACGGCGCCAGCCTCCCGCGCAGGGCGCCCGCCGCGAACAGGACGGCGGAGAGGCCGAAGCCGGCGGCGAGCGCGTAGTAGAACGGGCCGTAGGGGATGCGCAGCAGCATCGTGGTCTCGCCGAACATCGCCGCTTCGCCGCCGTTCACGAAGCAGCGCCAGGCGAGATAGGCGAGCGCCGCGGCGGAGGCCGCGTAGCCGGCGCGGCGCAGGGCCCCGCCCGCCGCCCGCGGCATCCGGTCGATCAGCGCCGTGATCGCCACCGCCCGGTCGCTCGCGATGCACAGCGGCACGGAGGCGGCGACCACGACGGCGAGGATCACCTGGGTGAGGTCGTTGGCGCCGAGGATCGGCGCGTTGGCGAAGGAGCGCAGCAGCGCGTCGGCCACCGTGAGCAGCATCAGCGCGAGGACGCCGACGCCGCCGACGACGGCGATCGCCGCCGCCGCCCATCGCTCGAGCCGCGTTCCCCCGCGAGACGGCCGATCCGAGACCGGGTCCATGCTTGCGCCCTTCGCCCTCGGCCGCCTCAGTTCGCCGCCGCGAAGCGCGCGAGGAAGGCCTCGCCGTCGATGCCGACGGCCTCGCCCTGCGTCTTCAGCTCGGCCGCGACCGGCGCCGCCATCGCCTCGACGAAGGCCGCGCGGGCCTCCGGCGCGAGCGCGATCAGCTCGACGTTCGCCTCGCGCAGCATGGCGATTCCGCGATCGCCCGCCGCCTTGAAGGCCGCCGCCGCGCGCAGCGAGAGATCGCGCCCGGTGAGATCGTCCAAGGCGGCGCGCTGCTCGTCGGAGAGCTTCTCATGGGCGCCCTTGTTCATGATCAGGGTGAAGGTCGAGAGCGCGCCCGGGACGTTCGTGGTCACGTACTCGGCGACCTCGTGGAGATTGTAGGAGCCCACCGCCGAGGCGTCGATCATCACGGCGTCGACGACGCCCGTGCTCATGGCGTTGTAGACCTCGGTCGCCGGCAGCGAGACCGGGATGCCGCCCCAGGCCTCGACGATCGCCGCGGTGACCGGATCTGGGATGCGCACCTTGAGCCCGGAGACATCCTCCAGCGAGCGCACCGGCGTCTCGCGCGTGAACAGGATCGCCGGGTTGTTGGTCCAGAAGGCGAGGAGCTCGACCTGCTCGAAGTCGCCCTCCAGCGCGTCGATGTTGTCCCAGATCGTGGCCGTCGCGCTCTCCGGATCGGCGAAGAGGCCCGGCACGTGCAGCATCACCGAGCGCTGGAACTGCGCCGGCGTGTATTGCGGCAGGTTGAAGGCGATGTCGGCGATGCCGGTGACCGCGCGTCGATACTGCTGGTTCGGCCCCGCGCCGAGCTCGCCGGCGGGGTAGACCTTGATGGTGAGCGCGCCGTTGGTCTTCGCCGCGATCTCCTCGGCCAGCGGCGTCATCACGTGCCGGTCCATCGGATGCTGCGGCGACATGAAATGGGCGAGCTTGAGCTCGGTGGCGGACGCGGCAGCGGCGCACAAGGCGGCGCCGGCCGCGATCGCCGCGATGGCGATGCGTCGCATGAGATTTCCTCCCGCTCGGGCCCGTTCGGGCTCGCACGCGCCTGGTTCGGCGCTTGTTGTTGACGGGCCAACATAGCAGCCGACCGCAACGACGACAAGCTTCCCTCCCAGGAGGAAACGCGCTTCGCGCCGCGCGGAGACCCGGCATGACCGATCACGAACGCAGCGACGACCTGAACCGATCGAGCCACGGGCGCACGCCTCGGCCTATGCGCAGCGGACCCGCGCCGGCGAGTGACGCAGGCTCCGCTCCCCGCTCGAGCCGCCGCGAGTGGAGATGGCCGTCGCTTTCGTTCTCAGGCCCGGTGCTCGGGGTTCTCGAAGTCGAACCGGCAGCCGGCCTTCCAGGCGCGACGGTCGTTGCCGTGGTTCGGCAGGCCGCCGGCATCCGTCAGCATGCGGGCGAGATGCATCAGGTTCCAGGTCATGATCGTGGTGTTGCGCTGGGTGAAGTCGTTGTCGAACCCCGCCCCGTCGTCGCCGTAGCTCGGGCCCGGCCCCGCCTCCCCGATCCAGCCGCAATCGGCCTGCGGCGGGATCGCGTAGCCGAGGTGGCTCAGCGCATAGAGGATCGACATCGAGCAGTGCTTGATCCCGTCCTCGTTGCCGGTGACGACGGCGCCGCCGACCTTGCCGTAGAACGTGGACTGGCCCTTGTCGTTGAGCTCGCCCGACATCGCGTAGAGCCGCTCGATCACGAGCCGGCACACCGAGGATTCCTCGCCGAGCCAGATCGGCGTGCCGACGACGAGGATGTGCGCGCCCGCGATGCGCGCCCACAAAGCGGGCCAGTCGTCCCGCTCCCGGCCGTGCTCGGTCATGTCCGGGTAGACGCCGAAGGCGATGGCGTGGTCGACGGGGCGGATCTCGTCGACCGTGACGCCGTTCTTGCGCATGATCTCAGCCGACGTGCCGAGCAGCAGCGCCGTGTGCGAGGGCTGCGGGCCCGGCTTGAGCGTGCAGTTCAGGTAGACGGCGCGCAGGTCGGAGAAATCCGTCCGGTTCCCCTCCGCCAGCGCGCGCTGCTTCTCGTTCAGGGCCATGCCATCCTCCTCCAGGTCACGGACGGGCGATCACTCGGCCGCCTTCGGCAGGCTCGTCACCTCGCCCCGGGCCGGGTAGCCCTTGGCGAGCACGAAGTCGACGGCGCCGAGCACGTTGGACAGGTGCGGGCGGGCGAAGGGCATGGTCTGCACGGTGCCGAAATAGAGGGTGCCGTCGGCGCGCACGAGATAGAGCGCCGGCTCGCTGAACAGGGCGGGCTCCTCGATCCCGAGCGACGTCGGCCCGCGCCCGGAGGAGACGTAGAGCCCCCAGCGCCGCGCGGTCTCGAGGTCGAGCCCGTAGGCGACCCGCAGGTCGGAGAGGCCCCACTCGGCCTTGGTCCGCTCGCCGCGCTCCGCGTCGTCCGAGGAGATGGCGACGACGCCGCGCTCGGCGAAGGCGCCGATCTGGCGCTCCAGCTCGCGCAGCTGGGTCTTGCAGAGCGGGCAGTGCAGGCCGCGGTAGAAGACGAGCAGGGTGAAAGTCTCGGGCGTCTCCGTCGCGATGTCGAAGCGCCCGCCGCCGGCGAGGGGCAGCGCCAGGGCGGGAACGGGCTCGCGGGGGACGAGGGGGCGGATGTCGGTCATGGGCTTTCTCCGGTCTGTCGCCGGGCTTTATGGCCCGCGCCGCCGGCCGTTTCACCGGGGGCGGCCGTCACATCAGCGTGGGGCGGGCGTGATCGCGGCGGCGCCTCGCGCCCGGCGACAGACGAGATCGACTCGTCCGGGAGCGCCGCGCCCCGCCGGACGCGACGCGGCGGGACGCGCGGGACCGACGCCCGGTCAGCGCACGAAGTCGGTCGTGTAGAGATAGTCGCCGCCCGGCGCGGCGCCGTGGCAGGCGATGCAGCCCTGGTCCGCCCCCTTGGCGACGCGCCCCGCGAGCGCCATGCCCTGCGGGTTCCGGTCCAGCGAGCCGTCCGGCAGGTACTTGACCCAGAACCAGTTCATGTTGTCCGGGTCGTAGCCGTCCTCGCGCTGGTACATCACCGTGATCGAGGCGAGATGCTCGTCGCGCGCGCCCTGCACCTCTTCGCGAGAGGCCGGCGCGTAGTTGCGCTTCACCGAGAGGTGGCCCGTATGCCCCTCCAGCTCCAGGGTGGTGTGAAAGGTCTCGAGCATGGCCCCGTGCGGGTCCGAACCGGGATACGGCATCGTGTCGATGGCGTTCTCGCCGGCGAGACAAAGCTCCTCCATCGCCGCGTAGAGCTGCTCGGCATATCCGACGCTCGCCTCGTCTCCGAAGGGAGCCTCTTCTTGTGCGGTGGCGAGACCGACGCCGAGGACGAGCGCGGCAGCGGTGGCGCCGGAGAGGATGGCGGCTTTCATGGGCGGCTCCTTTCCGCTTCATCGTGACGCTGGGTCAAGACTTCGCACCGGCGCGCGTTCCCCGAGGTGCGCCTCGTTCACGCGATTGCGACCGGCCGCCTCGGGCCCGTCACGCTCAGCGCCGCCCGGCGAGCGCGCCGCCGACCACGGCCGCCAGCGCTCCGACGAGGAGGAGGACGCCGCCCGAGAGCGCCCCGATCGCGGCGGCGCGCAGCATCGGCTCGGCCGCCCGCGCCGCGGCGGCGCGCGCCCGCTCG
The DNA here is from genome assembly GCF_040111675.1 of Salinarimonas sp. Taxonomy (NCBI): domain Bacteria; kingdom Pseudomonadati; phylum Pseudomonadota; class Alphaproteobacteria; order Hyphomicrobiales; family Salinarimonadaceae; genus Salinarimonas; species Salinarimonas sp. The sequence continues at coordinate 3,188,925 of NZ_CP157794.1, forward strand.
CGCAGGTGCTGCACGCGCGCCTCGATGACCTCGGGGAGCGAGCGCTCGGCCGGCGCGGCGGCCGCGCGCCATTCGGCGACGCCCTCGACGGCGCGCAGCGGCGGCGCGCCGGTCTGCTGGGCGATCAGCTCCGTCAGCACCGTATCGTCGGGAATCGGGCCGGCGGCGCCGGGGAGGACGCCGCGCGGGGCCGTCGGCTCGGGGTCGGCGACGACGTCGAGGGCGGCGGCGAGGGCACGGGCGAGGTCGTCGAGCGTCTCCTCGGGCGCGCGCACCGCCTGCCGAGCGAGATCGGCCGCCTCGCTCGTCGCCGCCGCGGGCGAGACGGGGACGTCCACGCCGTCGACGGACGCGGCGGCGACGCGGCCGAGGGCGTTCGTGGCGCCGGCGGCGATCTCGGCCGCACCGGCGATGCCCGCAGACGCGATCAGGGTGGCGCGGTCGCCCGCGCGGTCGGCGGCGGCGAGGACGAGGCCGGCGATCACGGCGGAGACCAGCGCCCAGGCGAGCGCGCCGTGCAGCACGCCGTCAACGATCCGCGCAGCCGCCGCCCAGCGCGCCGCGACCCAGCCGCCCAGGCCGAGGGCGAGCGCCTGCGCGAGGAGCGCGCCGGCGCCCGTCAGGGCCGGCGAGCCGAACAGCCAGGGTCCTCCCTCCCCGCGCGTGAGGAGGACGAGCCCGGCGCCGAGACAGCCGAGCAGAAGCAGCAGCGCGCCGGCGAGGACCGCGCCGGCGAGGATGGCGCCCCAGGAGGCGCGGGGCGGGCGGGGCCTGCGTGCTCCCCGCGTCCGCAGCGGACGGTTGGGCGGGGGCGCCGTCGCCGGTCCCCGGCGTCCCGTGGCGAGAAGGGCGAGGCCGAGCCAGGCGAGCAGGCCGGGGCCGCGCCGCGCGTCGGGCGGGCGCACGTTCGGATCACTCATCGCCCGCCTCCGCGCGCCGCTCCGGGGCGTCCCCCTCCCCCGGCCTGTGCGAGACCGGGGGGATCGAGAGGAGATAGTCCGCGATCGCCTCGCGATCGGCGGCGTCGAGCCGGCTCGTCGTCTCGGCGATCACCTTCGCCATCTCGCCCCGCAGGAAGTTCCCGTCCGGATCGACCCCGGTCCGCAGAAGCTCGACGATCTCGCCCTTCGTCCACGACCCGATGCCGGTCTCCTCGTCGGGCGTGATGTTGGGCGCGACGGTCACGGCGCCCGGGATCCCGGTCGAGCCGGCGAGATGCATCTCGTCGCGCCAGGTCCCGAAGGCGGTCTTCGTCGTGTGGCAGGCGCCGCAATGGGCGAGCGCGTTGACGAGGTAGGAGCCCCTGTTCCAGGACGCCGAGCGCGCCGGGTCCGCCGGCGCCGGCCCACGCTCGAAATCGAGCGCCCGCCAGCCGTGGACGAATTCCCGCTCGCCGAAGGGGAAGCGCAGCGCGTGCGGCGGGGTGGCGTTCTCCACCGGCCCGACGGTCTGGAGATAGGCCCAGATGTCCCGCAGGTCGAAGGCGTAGATGCGTGTGAACCAGGCGTAGGGGAAGACCGGGTAGTAGGGATGCCCCTGCGGCGAGACGCCCTGCTTCATGGCGGTGACGAAATCGTCCTCGCTCCAGCGCCCGAGGCCGGTCTCGGGGTCGGGCGTGAGGTTCGGCGGGTGGAAGACGCCGAAGGGCGTCTCGAGCCGCGCGCCGCCGGCGAAGCGTCCCTCGTCCGCCGTGTGGCAGGATTCGCATCCCCCGGCGGTGACCAGGTATTCGCCGCGGGCGACGGCGGTGCGGCGCGTCTCGTCCTCGGCGGCCCCGTCCTGTTCGGTACCGTCCTCGGCGCTCTCGCTTGCGGCCTGCTCCGTGGCGGCGCCCTCCGCGTCGTCCTGCTCGGCCGACCGGCTTTCCTCGCCGTCGGCGCTCGCCGCGCCGGCCTCCTCGGCCGCCTCGGCGGCGTCGGCCTGCTTCGGTCCCGATCCCTCCGGCGCCGCCTCGACGACGATCTCGCCGATCATGTCGGCCCGCTCGTGGGGGATGCAGAAATAGGTGTAGCGCCCGGGCGTCTCGAAGGTGCGCCGGAACGTGTCGCCGGGCTCGAGGTCGCCGGAACCGAAGGGCTCCGCCCCCTCTGGGAGGCGCACGCTGTCGTCGAGGGCCGCCTTCTCCGGGTCGGCCGTCACGGTATGCACCACCTGCGAGGAATTGCGCCATTCGATGGTCTCGCCGACCGTGATGGTCACGCGCTCGGGATCGTAGCGCAGATCGCCCATGCCGACGGTGGCGGCGACGGCGGAGTCGGAGTCGCGCTCGCCCTCGCCCGTCTCCTGGGCCGGCGCGATCGCCGGCAGCAGCACGGCCGCGCCGGGCCCGAGGGCGAGGGCGCCGCCGAGCGACAGCGCGAAGCGGAGGCGGGTCATGCTCATTCCTCGACGATCACCTCGCCCAGCATGCCGGTGCGCTCGTGGGGGATGCAGAAATAGGCGTAGCGTCCGGGCGCCTCGAAGGTGTGCGTGAAGCTCCCGCCGCCGGTGATCACGCCGGAGTTGAAGGTTTCCGCTCCCTCGGGAAGGACGACGTGATCCGGGTCGGCGGCCTCGTCGGGGTCGGCGGTGACGGTGTGCGCGGCGGTCCCGACGTTGCGCCACTCCACCGTCTCGCCGGCTCGGATCGTGACGCTCTCCGGGACGAACTCGAGATCGTTCGTCATCTCGACGACGGCGGCCGGCTCCTGCGCGATGCCGGGGCCGGTGGCGAGGGCGGCTGCGAGGAAGAATGCGGGGCCGATGGACGATGGGCGAAACGCGGCCATGCTCGTTCCCTTCCGTTCGGATGCGCGGCTTTCGAGCGGTTCGAGCGGCGAACGGACCGGCGAGAGGGTCGGTTCCTGGCGGCGCGGCTCACGGGATGGTGAGGGCTGCGCGATGCCGCGCCGGCAGAACCCGAGCGCTGGCTTCCCCGGCACGTGCGCGCGGTCGGCGCCCGCCCGTCCCGGCCCCGCTCGGCTGCACCGGGCCTCGCGCTCGCCGGGCCTAGCGCTCGCCGAGCTCGGTGCGCTGGCGCTGGAAGAGGCGGACGCGGGGACGCCGCGCCCATGAGCGAGGCCTTCGGGAGCGGACAAAAAAGGGGGAACGATCGCGCCCGGAGCCGGCGGCGTCGGGACCGCAGGGGGTCGATGTAACGAAGGCGTCCGGCGCAGCGAAGTAGCGTTTCACCGTGCCTCCCCACCGTGCGCGCCCGCCGAGCCCGAAGGAGAACGAGATGAGCACCGACGCACCGACGGAGGTCCCGGTCGAACACGTCGACGAGGTGGCTTTCCCGGAGATCGCAGACGGCGCGGCCTCGCTCCGACGCCAGCCGCGCTGTCCAGAGCGCCACCGATAGACACTCTCGAGCCCGGAGATCCCCATGCTCCCGTTCCGCGCCGCGGCCTTCGCCGCCCTCGCCGTCCCGTTCGCGCTCGCAGCGCCGGCCGCCGCCGATCCCGCCCGCTGGGCGCAGGAGGGCTGGGCGACCGACTTCACGCAGGCGACCGTCCCATTCGACGAGATCGTCTCGGGCGGCCCGCCCAAGGACGGCATCCCCTCGATCGACGATCCCGTGTTCGAGCCGGCGAGCGCCGTCGACATCCCCGACCGCGAGCCGGTGATCGTCTTTCCGCTCGGCGAGAATGCGCGCGCCTATCCACTGCGTGTGCTGATGTGGCACGAGATCGTCAACGACGAGATCGACGGCGCGCCAGTGGCGGTGACCTATTGCCCGCTGTGCAACGCCGCCGTCGTGTTCGACCGCGCCGTCGACGGCCGCACGCTGGAATTCGGCACGACGGGCAAGCTGCGCCATTCCGACCTCGTCATGTACGACCGCGAAACCGAGAGCTGGTGGCAGCAATTCACCGGAGAGGCGATCGCCGGCGACTATGCGGGAACCGAGCTCGACATGCTGCCCTCGCGCGTCGCGCCGTTTTCCGAGTTCCGCACCGCGCATCCCGAGGGGCCGGTGCTCGTGCCGAACGACCCGAGCGCCCGCCGCTACGGCGCCAACCCCTATGCCGGCTACGACACCCGCGACGCGCCCCTGGGCCTCTTCCTCGGCCAGCCGCCCGAGGGCATGCCGGCCATGGCCCACGTGGTCGTCGCCCGCGGGCCGCAGGGCCAGGCCGCGGTGGCGCTCGCCCATATCGCCGAGCAGGGCGTCGTGGAGCACCGCGGCGTGCGCTTCGCCTGGCGGCCCGGAAAGGCTTCCGCTCTCGACACCCGCCGCATCGCGGACGGGCGCGACCTCGGCTTCGTCACCGTCACCGACGCGTCCGGCGAGCCGGTGGTGCACGACACCACCTTCGCCTTCGCGCTCGACGCCTTCGACCCCGACGCTGACGTGCTGACGGACGCGGGCCTGATCCGGCTGCGCGACGGGGCGCCGGCGGAGGGCTGACGGCCTTTCCGGCGGCGATCGAGGCGCGCGCCTTCGGCTGTCGTCTACCAATCCTCCTCCGCTCAGCCGAGGATTTCGGCAGGCGAGTAACGCTGCGGGCATTCGAGACGAGCGACCCGGCCGGAGGGTGTGCCCGGCCGGGCTCGCGGCTCGCCCGGGCCGAACACGATGTCGCGAGCGGGACCGGCGCCGATTGCCGCAGCGGTGGAAATGGTGCACGCTATGTAGAAATAAAGAAATCACGTGCACGCACGTGAATTACAGGTGGAGCTCCCCATGATGCGTCCCAATCTGCAAGTCGCCGCGCTCGTGGGCGGCATCGCTCTCGCCGTCCCGGCCTCGGCCGAGACCTTCCGCTGGTCGAGCGCCACCGACCCGCAGACGATGGACCCGCATGCGGTGAACGCGGCGCCGGTGACGTCCTTCCTCAACAACGTCTACGAGGGGCTGGTGCGCCGCAACGCCGAGATGGCGATCGAGCCCTCGCTCGCGACCTCCTGGGCGCCGCTCGAAGGCGAGGACGGCTGGCGCTTCACCCTGCGCGAGGGCGTGACCTTCCACGACGGCGCGGACTTCACCGCCGACGACGTGCTGTTCTCCTACGAGCGCGCCGCCTCCGAGGAGAGCGACGTGCGTTCCTGGTTCGCGCCGGTCTCCGAGGTGCAGGTCGTCGACGATTTCGCCATCGACTTCGTCACCAACGCGCCGAACCCGCTCTTCCCGGATTCGATCGCGAACTTCCTGATCATGGATCGCGGCTGGGCCGAGGCGAACGAGGCGACCCGCCCCGCCCGCGACGCGGAGAACGTCGCCACCCGCGACGCCAACGGCACGGGCCCCTTCCGGCTCGTCTCCCGCGACCCCGGCATCGAGACCCGGCTCGCGCCGTTCGACGGCTGGTGGGACGAGGCCGAGCACAATGTGACGGAGGCGATCTACACGCCGATCGGCAACCCGGCGACGGGGCTCGCCGCGCTGCTCTCGGGCGAGATCGACATGATCTCGCCGATCCCGCTGCAAGACGTCGCCCAGGTCGAGGGGCGCGAGGGCTTCCAGGTTCTCGAAGGGCTCGAGACACGCGTGATCATGCTGGGCTTCGGCCACGACCGCCAGACGCTGAACTACGGCGCCGACGCCGGCGCGCCGAACCCCTTCCTCGACGCGCGCGTGCGCCGGGCGGTGGCGCTCGCCGTCGACGTCGACACGATCGACCGCGTCATCATGCGCGGCAAGTCGGCGCCCGCGAGCCAGCTCCTGCCGGCGGGCCTGAGCGGCTATTCGGAGGCGAACGACGCGCCGCTCCATTTCGACGAGGCCGGCGCCCGCGCGCTCCTCGCCGAGGCGGGCTATCCCGACGGCTTCTCCTTCGGCCTGATGTGCCCGAACGACCGCTACATCAACGACGAGGCGGTGTGCCGCGCCGTCGCCTCGATGCTGGCGCGGGTCGGGATCGACGCCGAGCTCACCGCCATGCCGGTGCGGAACTACTGGGAGGAGTTGCGGGCCGACAATTTCGACATGTACCTGCTCGGCTGGTCGCCCGGCACCTTCGACGCCGAGCACCCGATCCGCTTCCTCGCGGCGACGCCGAACGAGGAGACCCGCGTCGGCTCGTGGAACTTCGGCGGCTATTCCAACCCGCGCGTCGACGAGCTCCTGCCGCAGATCCAGCGCGAGCTCGACCCGGCCGCGCGCCAGGCCATGCTCGACGAGGTCTCCGCCATCCTCCAGGCCGAGGTCGCCTACGTGCCGCTCTACGTCGAGCCGCTGATCTGGGCGGCGAAGGACAGCGTCGGGCTGGTGCAGCGGCCGGACAACTTCTTCATGCTGCGCTGGGTGACGGTGAACTGACTTGCCCGCATCCCGGCCGTCCACGGCGCCTTTCCGCTCCTTCCCTGTAGGGGAAGGAGACGGCTCGGCGCGGCGCGCGCGCGAGAGCGCTCGGCGATGATCCCCTTCATCGCCCGCCGGCTCGTCCAGTCCCTGTTCGTCATGCTCGCGGTGGCGGCGCTGGCCTTCGCGCTGTTCCGCTTCGTCGGCGACCCGGTCTCGCAGATGACGGGCGTCGAGACCGCGCCGGAGGACATGGCGCGGCTGCGGGTCGAGCTCGGGCTCACCGACCCGGTCCCGGTCCAGTTCGCCCGCTTCGTCGGCGATCTCGCGACGTTCGACTTCGGCTATTCCTACCGCACCCGCCAGCCGGTGGGAGAGATGATCGCCGAGCGCATCCCCGCGACGCTCGAGCTCGGCCTCGTCGCGCTTCTCATCTCGCTCGTCGTCGGTGTGCCCGGCGGCGTCTACGCGGCGCTGAAGCCGCGCTCGGCGGGGACGCAGGCCCTCCTGATCGGGACCCTGATCGGCGTCTCCGTGCCGACCTTCGTCATCGGCATCCTGCTCGTCTTCCTGTTCGGCGTGCAGCTCGGCTGGCTGCCGACCTTCGGGCGCGGCGGCACGGTCGAGATCGGCCCCTGGCGCACGTCGCTGCTGACCCTCGACGGCTGGCGCTCGCTGATCCTGCCCGCGATCACCCTCGGCCTCTACCAGCTGACGCTGACGCTGCGGCTCGTGCGCGCGGAGATGATGGAGGTCATGCGCACCGACCACATCCGCTTCGCCATGGCGCGTGGGTTGCCGCTGCGCTCGATCCACTATCGCCACGCGCTGGGCAACACGCTGGTGCCCGTCGTCACCATCGTCGCGCTGCAGTTCGGCGGCGTGATCGCCTTCTCCATCGTCACCGAGAGCGTGTTCCAGTGGCCGGGGCTCGGGCTGCTCTTCCTGGAATCCATCCGCTTCGTCGACATTCCCGTCATGGCCGTCTACCTGGTGCTGATCGGCTTCGTCTTCGTCGCGATCAATCTCCTCGTCGACCTGCTCTACGCGGCGATCGACCCGCGCATCCGCGTCACGGGAGCGGCCTGACATGCGCGCGATGCTCCGCGAGTCCGAGGCGCTCCACCTGTTCGCCCGCAGCCCGCTGGTGATCGCCTCCGCGCTCGTCGCACTCGCGATCCTGGCCGGCGCGGCCTTTGCGCCCTGGATCGCGCCCACCGATCCGTACGACCTCGCCAGCTTCAGCCTGATCGATGCTCTGCGCCCGCCCACGTTCCTGGAGGGCGCCGACCCGCGCTTCCTGCTCGGAACCGACGACCAGGGCCGCGACATGGTCTCGGCCATCCTCTACGGCGCCCGGCTCTCGCTCGTGATCGGCCTCTCCGCGATGGCCTTCGCCGCCGTGCTGGGCGTCGGGCTCGGCCTCGCGGCCGGCTGGATCGGCGGGCGCTTCGACGCGGTGGTGATGCGCGTCGCCGACGTGCAGCTGGCGCTGCCGGCGATCCTCACCGCGCTCCTGATCGACGGTATCGCTCGCGGCATCCTCCCGCGCGACGCGCACGAGGAGACGCGGGTGACGGTGCTGATCGTCGCCATCGGCCTGTCGCTTTGGGTGAACTTCGCCCGCACCGCCCGCGCCTCGACCTTGCGGGCGAAGAACGAGGACTATGTCAACGCCGCCATCGCCATGGGCGTCCACCCCGCGCGCATCCTCTTCGTCGAGATCCTGCCGAACGTGGTCGGTCCGCTCCTCGTCATCGCCACCGTCGATCTCGCCTCGGCGATCCTGCTGGAAGCCACGCTCTCCTTCCTCGGCGTGGGGCTCCCCGCCGACGCGCCCTCGCTCGGCACGCTGATCCGCATCGGCATGCAGTTCCTGCTCTCGGGCGAGTGGTGGATCCTGTGGCTGCCCACCGCCTTCCTGGTCGTGCTCGTCGTCGCCATCAACATGCTCGGCGACTTCCTGCGCGACGTCTTCAATCCGAGGCTGCGCTGATGCTGGCGCAAGACCTTCTGAACGTCGAGAGCCTCACGGTCGAGTTTCCCGGCCGGCGCGGCGTGCTCCGCGCCGTGGAGGCCGTGGATCTCGCCGTCGGGCCCGGGGAGATCCACGGCCTCGTCGGCGAGAGCGGCGCCGGCAAGTCGACCATCGCCGCGGCGATCACGGGGCTCCTGCCCGAGCCCGGGCGCGTGGCGGCCGGCGCCATCCGCCTCGGCGAGACCGACCTCCTGGCGCTCCCGCCGCCGGCGCGCCATGCCGCGCGCGGCAAGCGCATCTCGATGATCTTCCAGGACCCGCAGACGAGCCTCAACCCCTTGATGACCGTCGAGGCGCAGCTCGTCGAGACGATCCTCGCCCACGAGCCGGACCTCGGCGAGACGGCGGCGCGGGCGCGGGCGGCCTCGCTCCTCGCCGAGACCGGCATCCGCGACGCCGAGCGGCGGATGAAGGCCTATCCGCACCAGTTCTCGGGGGGCATGCGCCAGCGCGTGGTGATCGCGCTCGCGCTGTGCACGAGCCCGCAGCTCGTCGTCGCCGACGAGCCGACGACCGCGCTCGACGTCGCCGTCCAGTCGCAGGTGCTGGCGCTGATCCGAAGGCTCGTAGACGAGCGCGGCATCGGCATGGTGCTGATCACCCACGACATCGGCGTCATCGCGCAGGTGACGGACCGGGTGACGGTCCTGCGCCACGGCCGCGTGGTCGAGGCCGGCTCCACGGGCGAGGTGCTCGGGTCCCCGCGGGCGGACTATACGAAGAGCCTGATGGCTTCGGTGCCGCGGCTCGAGCGCCGGCTCGACCGGTTTCCGCTGATCGCCGTCGGCGGCGCCCCCGCGCCGGTCGATGCGGACCTCGCCGCCGAGGCGGAGGCCTGGCTCCGGGCGCGCCGGGACGCGGCGGCGACGCCGCCCGCCGCGGAGGCGCTCGCGGTCGAGGGCCTGAGCGTCGCCTTCGACGGCCCGCGCCGGGGCCTCTTCCGCAAGGGCGAGCCCATCCGCGCCGTCTCCGACGTGTCGCTCGCGCTGCCGCGCGGGTCGGTGCTGGGGCTCGTGGGCGAGAGCGGCTCGGGCAAGTCGACGCTGGCCAAGGCGATCCTGGGTCTCGTGCAGCCGAGCGCGGGCGTGATGCGGCACGACGGCGCCGTACTCCCGCCCGGCCGGTCGCGGCCACGCTCCCACCCGGCGCGGCGCGCGATCCAGATGGTGTTCCAGGACCCGTATTCCTCGCTGAATTCCCGCCGGCGTATCGGCGCCATCCTGGCGGAGCCGCTCTCGCTCTACCGCATCGAGCCGGACGCCGCGGCGCGCGCCCGGCTCGTACGCGCCATGCTCGCCCTCGTCGGCCTGCCCGAGGACGCGGCGGAGCGCTACCCGCACCAGTTCTCCGGCGGCCAGCGCCAGCGCGTCGCCATCGCCCGCGCGCTGCTCGCGCGGCCGGACGTGCTGGTGTGCGACGAGCCGACCTCGGCGCTCGACGTCTCGATCCAGGCGCAGGTGCTCAATCTGCTCAAGGACCTGCAGGAGCGCTTCTCGCTCTCGATCCTGTTCATCAGCCACGACCTCGCCGTGGTGCGCCAGATGGCCGATCGGATCGCGGTGATGAAGGACGGGCGGCTCGTCGAGGCCGGCGAGAGCGAGCCCTTCTTCGCCGGCCCGCGCGCGCCCTATGCGCGGGAGCTGCTCGCGCTCACGCCGTCGCTTCGCCTTCTCGGGACGGCGCAAAGCGCCTGGTGAGGACGAGCGCGCGGCCCATTCTCGTTGCGCGCCCCCGCGCTCCCGGGCGCGACGAGGTCGGCCACCAGCCCCGTTCGGTGGCGACGCATGGCTCGTCGAGTCGACAGCTCCGGGTCGCAAAAAATGGCCCGGCCGGAGGGATCTCCGGCCGGGCCTTCGGGCTTGTCGCCGTCAGAAGCGGCGGTCGGTCATGCCCTGGCGCTGCATCTGGAAGAAGAAGTCCTGCTGCTGCGGCTGGTCGTAGACCGTGACCTCCGGATTGCGCGTCTGCGCCGCGGCGGGCGACGTCATGACGGCGGCGAGGGCGGCGATCGCGAGGATACGGGTGAACATCGTCATCTCGTGTCTCCTTTGTCGGTTTCGCCGAGCGGGCCTCCTGCCCGCTCGCATGCCCCTTCTTCGCGACGCCGGGTGCGTCTGTTACAGATTCCATCACGCAAACCCGACTTGCGTCTATGCATATTGGAAGAAAAGGCCGACCTCTTCACGGAACACCTAAGTTCGCTAGAGGCTCACGGGGGATAAACGCACCGACCATGCTTCAGGATCGGCACCGAATGGCCGCGTCCATTCACGAATCTGTGTAGCGAACACGTGCTTCGACATCTGCACGCAGAGACGAAATCCCTGTACCCTTGCTATGGGTTGGGCACGACGCCACGGAAGGAACCGACCATGGAGCCTCGAGCCGCCTCCCTCTCCGTCGCCTCGGCCGCGCCGCGACCCGCGGTTCGACGGATCACCTCCGGCGACGTCCGTGCCGCGCTCGCCGCAGGCTATCGCGACTTCCTCGCGATGCCCTCGCATCTCGTCTTCGTCGGCCTCTTCTATCCGCTCTTCGGCGTCGTGCTCGGCCTCGTCGTGTTCACGGATCTCGGCTTCGCCCTCGTCTTCCCGCTCGTCTCGGGCTTCGCCCTCGTGGGGCCTGTCGCGGCGGCGCCGCTCTACGAGGCGAGCCGGCGGCGCGAGGCCGGCCTCGCGCCGAGCTGGCCCGAGGCCCTCGGCGCTCTCGGCCGGGCGGGGGTGTCCCTCGTGTTCGCCGCGACGCTGCTCGCCGCGATCTTCGCAGCCTGGATGCTCTGCGCGGGCCTGATCTACAAGACCTTCTACGGCGCGCAGGGACCGGAGAGCCTCCTCCCGTTCCTGACCGACGTGCTGACCACGCCGCGCGGCTGGGGGATGATCGTGGTGGGGCACGCCGTCGGCGTCGTCTTCGCCGCGATCGCCTTCACGCTGGGGGTGATCTCGCTTCCCCTCCTCGTCGATCGGGACGTCGGCGCGGGCGTGGCCCTGCGGACGTCCGTCGAGGCGGTGCGGCGCAACAAGCGGCCGATGGCGCTCTGGGCCGCGCTCGTCGCGGCGATCCTGATCGTCGCATCCGCGCCGCTCCTCGTCGGGCTCACCGTGGCCATGCCGATCCTCGGGCACGCCACCTGGCACCTCTACCGGCGCATCGTCGACAAGGCCTCCGTCGAGGGGACGCCCCGGCGACGCTGAGGGCGGACGGATTACTGCCCCACCGATCTCCGGTCACCGTGAAGCCAGGCCCGGTAGTCCCTCGCGTCCAAGATCAAGGAGACGAGAACGCTTGCGCTGGTAACCGTCGCCGCGAGGAAAATCGGCCCCGGCTGCAGGCCTTCGAAATGGTAGAGGAACTTCGCCAGAATCGGCGTCCAGAACACGATATGGGCCAAGCTGAGCAACTTGACGAGGCCATACCGGAGCATCAGCCATCCGCCGAACAGGATATTTCCGATCTGGCATATCATCATGGACTGAAAGAACGGGCTCTCTATATAGACCAACGGTATGATGAGCGTGGTCACCGTCAGCCAGATGAGCCAAGCCTGCAGATACAGGGGCAAGGAGCGGATCTGTTTCGCCACCCTCTCGACTGATAGTCTTTCCATCCGATTTTCTCCGCATGGTCAGCTGGACGCTGGAACGATGACGAGTTCTCGTCTCGGCTATTGCTGCACACCCGCTTTCCGGACGTGCTCGCGTCTGCTCGCAAGTCCGGGTCGAGCGCGGCTTTCGACGCGTCAGCGCGTCGCGAACTCCTCGCGCAGCGCGACCACGTAGGCCGTCAGCGCTGCGAGCGCCTCGAAGCGCTGCACGTCCGGAGGCGGCGTCACCGCCTCCCGCATGTCGTCCTGGGCGCGAGCGCCCGCGGCGGCGAGAGCTGCGGCGGCGGCGACGAGCAGAATGCGCTTCATGAGGTCCTCCCTGGCGACCGACGGCCGAAGCGCGCTCGACCGCCGCGAAGGCTCGCAGGGCTGAGCTTTCGCGGCTAGTCACGAAGCCGTGACGACGCATTCGGACGTCAAGCAATGTCTTCGCTCCGGCAGGACATTTCGTTACATGCAGACCCGCAAGACGATCTGGGCCGAATTGTCGAGTAACTTCACGCGACCCTCTCCCGAAAAAAGCGGCACAGGGGCAGCGCAGCGCCGCCCGCCGACACAGGGAGATCAGCCATGACCCATCTGTCCCGGTTCCTCGCCGCCACCGCCTTCGCCGCGATCGCCGCGCCGGCTTCCGCGCAGCACGTCAATCCCGAGGTGACCCTCTACGACCAGCCGCAGCAGCAGGATTTCTTCTTCCAGTCCCGACGCGGCATCGTTCCCGACGTCTCGGCGACGGGCAGCATCGCCCGGCCCGGCGCCATGCCCTTCTACGGCGCGCACGAATATTCCCGTACCCGGGCCGAGGACCACGACTGAAGCGCCTGCGCGTCGCCGGGCCCATCGGGTGCGTCCCGGCTGGCTCGTCCGGCGCGCCGACGCGCGCGATCCGCGGGACGCCGATCGCGAAGGCGTTCCAGTCGATCGGGGACCCGATCCTCCCGATCCGCGACACCGCGCGGGACAGCGCCGGCGACGTCGCGCGCGAAACAAGATGCGCCATCACTCGCTCTTCGTCCCGCACGACTTCGATCTGTCCCCCTGCTTCGAGCTCGTGAAGCCGCCCCTCGCAGCCGGGTTCGACGACCGCGCCATCGCCTGGACGCAGGATACCGCGCCGGAGCGGTCGTAACGAAAGCGTCCGTTCGGGCGAACAGGGAGGACCCCCATGCGCCATCGCGCCGGCCGCAGCCGCCCAGCGCCGCCCCGCCCTGCCCGGAGGAGATCCGAGATGAGAACAGACGCCCTGATCGAGACCTTGGCGAACGATCTCGACGCGCGGCCCGCCAGGCGCGGCGGCACGGCCCTGCTCGCCGTATCGGCCATCGTTTCCGCGGCTCTCTTCGCGGCGCTCCTCGGGCCGCGCGCCGACCTTTCCGCGGCGCTCGCGACGGCGCCCTTCGTCGCCAAGCCCGTGCTGACCGTCGGCCTCGGCCTCGCGGCGCTGGGCGCCGCGAGGCGGCTCGCGCGACCGGGCGCTCGGCTGGAGGGCTGGGCGATCGGGCTCGCGTTCGCGCCGCTGCTCGCGTCCACGCTCGTCGCCGTCGAGCTCGCGCACCGGCCCCTCGCCACCTGGGGCGCCGCCTGGCTCGGCGACAACGCCCTCGTCTGCCTCACCGCGATCCCGACGCTGGCCGCCCCGCTGCTCGCGGCGGCGATCCTGCTGCTGCGCCACGAGGCGCCGACGCGGCCGCGCCTCGCCGGGGCCGTCGCGGGCCTGGCGAGCGCCGCAGCCGGCGCCTCGCTCTACGCCTTCCACTGCCAGGACGACAGCGCGCTCTTCGTCGCGACCTGGTACACGCTCGCGATCCTCGGCGTCGCCGGGATCGGGGCCATCGCCGGCCATCGCTGGCTGCGCTGGTGAGGAGATCCGCCATGAGCCGAGAGATGTTCTCGCGCGAGAGCGCCGGCACCGCCCGGCGGCTCGCGATCGTCCTCGCCGTCGGCCTCGCGCTGGCGGCCTCGAGCGTGGCTCTCGCGCAGGAGCGGCTGACGCCGCAGACCGCGCCGGAGGGCTGGGTCGTGATCGAGACGCCCCACGGCTTCGAGGCGCTCTCCGCCCGGCTCGACGAGGCGGTGCGCGCCAACGAGATGGGCCTCGTGACCCGCGCGAGCGCCTCCGACGGCGCCCGCGGGCAGGGTATCGAGATCCCCGGCAACCGGGTCGTCGGCGTCTTCCGCAACGACTTCGCGCGGCGGATGCTCGAGGCGAGCGTCCCCGCCGGGATCGAGGCGCCCATCCGCTTCTACCTGACGGAGAACCCGGACGGCTCGGCGACGCTCTCCTACGCGCCGCCGTCCCTGGTGTTCGCGCCCTATCTCGACGCGGCCGGCCCGGACCTGCGCGCGGTCGCCGAGGAGCTCGACGACGTCTTCGGAGAGATCGCAGAGGATGCGACCGCACCCTGACCGCTCCGCCGTACCCGACGCGTCCGACGCAGGAGGTGACCATGCTTCGCGAGCGCAAGCCGATCGCCTTCTCACGCCTCCCGACATTCGCCGCCGCGAGGCGACCGGCGCCGGCCGGGGCGGGTCTCTACGCGGTCCGGGCTTCGTCGAAGCAGCGGACGAAGCGACGACGTTCGCCTGCGGGAGCCGCGCCGACGCGGAACGCGCCCTCGTCGAGGCGCTGACGCGATCGTCCTCGTCGGTGCCTCACCGCACGGCCGCCCCCGGCTTCGCCCCCCGTCGCCGCCCCCGATGCACCGACCCGAATGACGGAGCGATCCATGCCGAGCGATAATTACGGTCTGCGCCACTCGTGCGACGATCACGCCGCGCTCGCCGCCATGGCGGACGCGACCTTCGCCGTCGCCGCGCACCGGCCGGGCGCCGCGCCGGCGCTCGAGGCCGCCCTCGCCGCGGACCCGGGCTGCGTCGCGGCCCGGGCGCTCGAGGGCTTCGCCTGCCTGATCCTGGCGCGCCGGGAGCTGGACGCGCCCGCCCGCAAGGCCCTCGCAGCGGCCGATGCGGCGCTCGCCGCGAAACGCGGCGGCACGCCGGACGAGGCGGCCCTCGTGGCGGCGCTGGGGGACGCGGTCGCGGGCCGCTTCCGCGCGGCGGCGGACCGGCTCGAGGCGACCTGCGCCACGCGGCCGGGACTGCTGCTCCCCTTCAAGATCGCCCAGGCGCTACGCTTCATGGCGGGGGACCTGCCGGGCATGCTCGCCGGCTCCACGCACGCGCTGGCGGGCTGGGACCCGGAGGCGCCGGGCTTCGGCTTCGCCGCCGGCTGCCACGCCTTCGCGCTGGAGGAGGCCGGCCGGCTGGCGGAGGCCGAGCGCGCCGGGCGCCGCGCCGTCGCCGCCGAGCCCGCCGACGCCTGGGGCCTGCACGCCGTGGCGCACGTGATGGAGACCGACGGGCGCGTCGGCGAAGGGGTCTCCTGGATCGAGGCGGCACGGCCGGTCTGGACGAGCTGCAACAATTTCGGCTTCCACATGGCCTGGCACCTCGCCCTGTTCCACCTGGAGCGCGGCGAGATCGACGTGGTGCTGGCGCTCTACGATCGCGAGATCCGACCCGCGCCGAGCGAGGACTTCCGCGACGTGGCGAACGCCGTCTCGCTGCTGTGGCGGCTGCGCCAGGACGGGATCGATGTGGGCGACCGGTGGGAGGATGTGGCGCGTACCGCGCGGGCGCGCCGGCGGGACGCGACGCTGACCTTCGCCGCCCTGCACACGCTCCTCGCCCTCGTCGCCGCCGGCGAACGCACGGCGGCGGCGGAGTGCCTCGCGGCTCTGGAGGAACGCGCCGCGGGAGACGGCGAGCAGGCGGCTGTGCTGCGCGCGGTCGGGCTCGACCTCGCCCGCGCCCTCGCCTCCGTCGCGCCGCTCGCGCCGGTTCGGCTCGCGGCTCTGGCGCGCCGCCTGCCGCTGATCGGCGGCAGCCACGCCCAGCGCGACGTCTTCCTGCGCACCCTCGCCGCACGCGCGTCGGACCGGCGCGGGCTCGGCGTCGTGCTCGCCGCGCGCCGCCGGGTGAAGCGGCCGGACCGCTTCGCCGCGCGGCTGACGCAGAGCGCAATGCACGAGAGCGGATGCGCGACGACCGCGCTCGCCCTAAGCTGAAGCGCGAGAAGGGCTCGTCTTGTCCAGGAGAGGTCTCATGAGACGCGTCGCCGACACCGTGGCGCTCACCCTGCACGCGCATGGCGCGCGCTACGCCTTCGGCATGCCCGGCGGCGAGGTCGTCACACTCGTCGACGCCCTGAATGCCGCGGGTGTGCGGTTCCTGCTCGTACGAAACGAGACCGCCGGCGCCATCGCGGCCGGGGGGATCGGCGTCCTGACGGACGGGCCCGGCGTCCTCGTCACCACGATCGGGCCCGGCCTCGCCAACGCCGTCAACGGCATCGCCGACGCCGCGCAGGAGCGCACGCCCCTGATCGTGCTCACGGGCGTCGTCGACCGGCCGATCCGCGCGCTCTACACCCACCAGATCGTCGATCAGGCCGCGCTGCTGCGCCCGCTCGTGAAAGGCTCGTTCGAGATCGAGCCGAGTAGCGCACAGGCGACCGTGCGCCGGGCGATCGCGCTGGCGCTGACCCCGCCGATGGGCCCCGTTCATCTCGACCTCGCGCCGGGCGTCGCGGCCCTCCCCGATCCCGCCCCGGAGGCGGCGGTCGCCCCCGCGCCGACCTTCGCCCGCCCCGCGCCGCGCCGTGACGACCCGGCCCTCGCCGATCTGCGCGAGCGGCTCGCGCACGCGAACCGGCCGCTGATCGTGGCCGGCTTCGAGGCGGCGCGGGCGGGCGCGGCGGAGGCGCTCGTCACGCTGGCGCGGGCCGCCGGCGCGCCGGTGGTGACGACCTACAAGGGGAAGGGGCCGATCGACGAGCAGGACCCGCTCTCGCTCGGCGCGGCGGGGCTGTCACCCAAGGCCGACGCGGCGCTGCTGCCGGTGGCCCGGGCGGCCGATTTCGTCCTGTGCGTCGGCTACGACCCGATCGAGATGCGCCCGGGCTGGCTCGACCCCTTCGCCGCGGGCGCGCACGTCGTCGAGATCTCCGCGGCGCCGGTCGATCACGGCATGCACCGGGTGGACGCGCGTGTCCTCGGGCCGATACCGGCGATCCTCGAGGCGCTCGCCGCGGGCCTCCCCGGCCGCCGCTCCGACGCGCCCGCCGCGCCGGTCGCCGCGGCGAAGGCCGCGCTGCGCGAGGCCTTCGCCGGCCCGCAGGACCGCGCGTTCTCCCCGCACGCGGTGTTCCGGACGCTGGCCGAGGCGCTGCCGGCCGACGCGACGGTGAGCGTCGATTCCGGCGCGCACCGCATCCTCCTCTCCCAGATGTGGAACGCGCCCCGCCCGCTCTCGCTGATCCAGTCCGCCGGCTGGTGCACGATGGGCCCCGCCCTCCCCCTCGCCATGGCCGCCCGCCTCGCCCGCCCCGACGCCCCCGCGATCGCCGTGATCGGCGACGGCGGCCTCGAGATGACGCTCGGCGAGCTCGGAACGCTGCGCGACGAGCGCCTGCCGGTCGTGGTGCTGGTCCTCCAGGACGAGTCGCTCGCCCTCATCGAGCTCAAGCAGGCCCAGGCCGGCCTCGCCCGCGCCGGCGTCGGCCTCGGCGCGACCGACTACGCCGCGGCGGCGCGGGCGTTCGGCGGACGGGGCTGGAACGTGGGCTCGGTGGACGAGCTGCGCACGGCGCTGGCGGAGGCGCTCGCGGGGGAGGCCTTCGGGGTGATCGCGGCGCGGGTCGGGCTGGCGGGGTATCGGGAGGCGTTTTGATCTCTCTGAGAAGCTTGCCCGCCGATCGCCGTGAGCGACGATCGCTCTCGGACCCTATTCGTCCGCGCCCACCCCGGCCGCCCTGGTTCTGACCCATCCCGCCGGCCGCCGCCGTGGCGTTCGGGGTGGTCGGTTCGCCCCACCTGCGGCGTCGACGCCGCCCGTCGTCTTCGTGCCGACCCATAGCGTCGCCGCTTCCCGTGGTCGGGACGCGGAATTCCGCGTCGTCGACAGCGTGTGACTTTCGGGGATTTGGGGAGCGACTGGCTGGGGGACCTGGATTCGAACCAGGACTAGCGGAGTCAGAGTCCGCGGTTCTACCGTTAAACTATCCCCCAGCAGGGGCATCACGTGCCGCTCGCCGGTTAAACTCGGAGGCTCGGCCTCGGTTCCCGTCCGGCAATGGCGGCTAGATAGCGAGGCCGGTGGGGCTTGTCTACCCCCTTCGTGACGCCGGCGTGACGAAACGGTCTCAGATCATCGAGAGCGGTCGTCTCGACCGCGGCGGCGGGAAGGCCCGGTCGAGAGCGGCGCGATCGTCCGCGTCGAGCGCCAGATCCGCGGCCGCGCGATTGTCGCGCAGATGCGCTTCGTTCGCGGCCTTCGGTATCGCGACGACGCCCTCGCGGGAGAGGACGAAGGCGAGAGCGACCCGATAGGGGCTCGCCCCGTGCTTCGCGGCGATGTCCGTGAGGTCGCGCGTCGGCAGGTCGCCCTGGCCGATGGGGCTGTAGGCCATGAGCGGCACGCCGCGCCTCTGGAGCGCCGGCAGGAGATCGTATTCGGGACCGCGCTCGGTCGCGTTGTAGAGCACCTGATCGGTCGCGCAGCCCGCGCCGCCGTCGAGAGCCCAGAGCTCCTCCATGTCGTCGCGGTCGAAATTGCTCACGCCCCAGCGCGCGATCTTGCCCGCCTCCTGGAGGTCGCGGAAGCCCGCCACCGTCTCGGCGAGCGGCACGCTCCCGCGCCAGTGCAGCAGGTAGAGATCGAGCCGCTCGAGGCCGAGCCGCGAGAGGCTGCGGGCGCAGGCGGCCTTCAGGTCCGCCCGGCCCGCATTGTGCGGATAGGCCTTCGAGACCACGAAGGCCTCCTTACGCCGCCCGTCGATCGCCGCGCCGACGACCTCCTCGGCGCCGCCCTCGCCGTACATCTCCGCCGTGTCGATCAGGGTCATGCCGAGATCGAGGCCGAGCCGCAGGGCGGCGACCTCGGCCTCTCGGCGCGCGCGCTCCTCGCCCATGCGCCAGGTGCCCTGGCCGAGCGCCGGAACGGCTGTCCCGTCGGGCAGGGTGACGGTGCGGATGGCCATGCGGCGTCTCCTCTCGCGTCTCTCGCCCTGGCGCGTCTCTCGCGCGTCGGGCGCCTCAATCGGCGTTGATCACCGAGACGACGCGGAACGTGTGCATCTCGTCCATGTCGTCCTCGATCGAGACGTACTCGCCGATCTGCATCACGTGATCCCCGAGCCGGAAGGCGGCCTCGTCGTCGTCCTCGCGCGTGGGATCGTAGTCGAAGATCCAGCTGTGGCCGCCCTTGCCGCCGGCGCGGTGGACGAGATGACCGACCTGGTCTTCCTCGCCGTTCCAGAAGCGGCGCACACGGCAGACGTCGCGGCGCGAGCGCCAGGCCTCCGGGTCGATCTTCCCCTCCGGGTCGAGCGGGGCGACGATGTCGTAGCCGTGACGCTCGGAGCCGTTGGGATGGTCGTGGCTGCGCGCCAGATGCAGGGTGATTCGCTTGAAGTTGTGGGGGAGACTCATGACGCTTCCGTTCCCGTTGTGACTGCCTGGACGCCGCGATGGGAGCACGCGGCGACGCGTCGCGCCTTGATCGTGCGCAAACGACGGGCCGCCGGAGCGCGTTCCGAACCCCGGTCCGGAGAGCCTGCCCGAATATGCCGCACGATCGCCGCGTTTTCGCGCAAGGTGTTCGTCTCAGGGGGTTTCGAAACCGCCCCCGGTGCGTCTATGAAGGCGTCGCGGCGCGCGTTCACCAGGCGGCCCCACCTTCGAGTATCGGTCCGGCATGCGCAAGACGACCTCCTTCGCTAAGCGAGCCCTCGCCTTCGCCGTCGTAGCGGCAGGGCTGACGGGGCTCGTGCTGGCGCTGGCGCCCTGGACGGTGTCGTCGGACGCGCTGCGCGAGGCGGTGGCGCGGCAGCTCGAGCGCGAGCTCGCCATCGCTTTTCCGGAAGCCGGCCGCACGACGATCGCCTTCCTGCCGACGCCCCGGGTGAAGTTCGAGGACGTCGCGCTGCGGAGCCTGGACGGAACCGAGATCGCCCGCGGCGGCGCGCTGCGCGGGCAGCTGGCCTGGGGGCCGCTGCTCTACGGCCGTATCCAGATCACCGACGCCTCGCTCTCTCAGAGCCGGCTCTCGATCGCGATCGACGAAGCCGGCCGCTCGCCCTGGGACGCGGTCGTGCGGAGCCTGAAGGCGCGCATCGCGGAAGGCGGCGAGCCGGCGGTCGAGAGCTTCGGCCTGTTCGGCTCGACCCTCGTCTATACCGACGCGGCCACGAGCCGGCGCGAGGTCGTGCGCAACGTCGACGTCACGCTGTCCTGGCCGGATCCCGGAGGCGCTGCGAGCCTGATCGGCACGGCCGGCATCCGGGGCGAGCTCGTGCAGATCTCGCTTTCCGGCCTGTCGCCAGCGGCGCTCGCGAGCGGGGCGCGCAGCCCCGTCGACCTGCGGCTCTCCGGACGCCTCGGCCGCCTGACCGTGACCGGCACGATCGCCACCGGTCGCGACAGCCCCTGGCTCACCGGCAGGGTCGCCTTCGAGACGCGCTCTGCCCGAGACGTCCTCGCCTGGAGCGGCTTGCGCCTTCCGCTCGGCCCGCTGCTCGGGCCGGTGTCGCTGGACGGCGAGGCGAACGGGGCCGGCCGCACGCTCTCGTTCAACACCCTGCGGCTGACCTTGGACGGCGACCGCCTCGACGGCGCCCTCGCCGCGCGGTTCCAGGAGGAGCGGATCGCCATCAGCGGCACGCTCGCCGCCGAGACCCTCGATCTCACCCGGTACGTCGCGCCGGTGATCGAGGCCACCGATCCCGCCTCGTCCCTGCGGTATGCGCCCCTCACCTTGTCCCAGCACACGGCCGCCGACCTCGATCTCAGGCTCTCGGCCACCGCGGCCGAGATCGGCGCGGCGCGTCTCTCCGAGCTCGCCATGAGCGTTCTCGTCGCCAAGGGGCGGGTGGAGACCTCGGTGAGCCGCGCTCGGCTCGCCGGCGGCGAGCTGCGGGGCCGCTTCGCCCTCGCCGACAAGGGCGGCCCGGTGGAGATGAAGCTCGAGGTCGAGGGGACGCAGGTCGACCTCGCCGCGCTCGGCCGCGATTTCGGCGCGCCCTGGATCGCGGGACGAGCGGTCGCCGAGGTCGCGCTCGCAGGCGTGGGAGACACCTCGCAGACGCTCGCGCGCGATCTCGCCGGCTTCGTCGACGTCGCCGTCGGACCGGGCGAGTTCGTCGGGCTCGATCTCGCCGAGGCCCTGCGCCGCTTCGAGCGCCAGCCCCTCACGGCGACGCAGACGCTCCGCTCCGGGCGCACGCCCTTCCAGGAGGCCTCGGCGCGCCTCCTCGTCGAGCAGGGGGTCGGGCAGATCCTGTCCGCCTCCTTCGAGAGCAGCCAGCTTTCCGGCATGCTCGAGGGCGTGATCTCGCTCGCCGAGCGCACGATCGGCGCCAAGGCCGCGGTCGAGAGCGTCACGCCCGTGGGCGAGGGCAACCTGATCTCGGCTCTGACCTTCGCCTTCGAAGGCCCGCTCTCGGACGTGACCCTGGTGCCCGACGCCAAGGCGCTGATCCAGCGCTCGGGCGCCGCGCGCCTGCTCCTCGGCGCGCCTGTCGAGCCCGCGGCCGCCGCGACCCCGGCGATCGAGCCGGCCGCGCAGGCGCAATAGGATCAGAGCGCGCCCGACGCCGCCTCCAGAACCGCCGCTTCCTCCGCCTCGAGCCGAGCGACGTCCCCCTCCCCCAGCCCGAAGCGCGGCGCGACGTCTGGCGCGTAGCGCACGAGATCGGCGCGCAGGCGGATCAGGGCGAGGTCCTTGGCCTTGGCCTCCAGCATCATGTCGAAGGCGAGCCCCTCCGCCTGACGCAGGAAGGTCGCGACCTCGAAGGGGTTGCAGAAATCCGCATGGCCGGTCCAGACCGGCGCGAGGTTCGAGACGGTCTTCCTGCGGGTCTTCGGATCGGTCCGGGTGACCTGCCGCAGCTCCGTGCGCGGCGTCGACATGTGGACCTTCGGCACGACGCCGTCGGGCCAGGTCGCGAGCATCCGCGCGAGCGTGTCGCGCAGGGCGAGGCGCTCGGGGTTCAGGCACCAGAAGTGCTGATGGTCGAAGATCAGCTTCACGCCCGTGCGTTCGTGAATCATCAGCGTGTCCGCCGCGGAGAAGCGCAGGTCGTCGTGCTCGAGCGCCAGCCGTCGCCGCACGGGCTCCGGCAGCGTGGGGAACACCTCCGCGAATCGAAGCGCGCTCGTTCGCCGGTCGCCGTACGCCCCGCCGACATGGAGCACGAGCACGGCCTCCGGTCCGCAGCCCATGAGATCGAGCATCTCGGCCTGGGACGTCAGGTCCCAGACGCTCTTCTCGACCAGCTTCGGGTCGGGCGAGTTGATCACGACGTATTGGCTCGGATGGAAGGAGAGCCGGATGTCGAGCGCCCGCGCCTTGGCGCCCAGCGCGGCGAGCTCGGCCGCGCTCTCGCGCACCATGCCGTGGAAGCGCGGCATGTCGGGGTGCGTGGCGTAGGGCGCGAGGTCCGACGAGAGCCGGTACATCCGGATGTCGTGGCGCGCGCAATGGTCGAGGATCGCGCTCACGTAGTCGAGCGAGACCTTCAGATGAGGCTCCGAGGCAGCGCGGCGGCTGTCGTTCGACTTCAGATCGTCGCGCGCCATCACCTTGACGGGAAAGCCGAGGCGCGCGGGTCGGGCGTGCGGGGGCGGGCCGTGTGGAGGAGTGGTCGCGTCCATGGGCCGGCAACGCGCCCCCCGCGGCCGGGGTCCCTCAGCGCGCGCTCTCGCCACGGGCCATCATGCGCATGAGCAGCAGCACCGGCAGGATGCCCACCGCCACGATGGCGAGCGCACCGGTCGCCGCCTGGGTCAGGCGCTCGTCGGAGGCGAGCTGATAGACGCGCACGGCCAAGGTGTCGAAGTTGAAGGGCCGCACGATGAGCGTCGCGGGGAGCTCCTTCAGCACGTCGACGAAGACGATCAAGGCCGCCGTGAGCAGGGAGCCCCGCAGCAGCGGCGCGTGCACCCGCGCCACCACGCCGCCGGGCCTCTCGCCGAGCATGCGCGCCGCGTCGTCCATGGTGCGGGGGATCTTCAGGAAGCCCGATTCCACCGAGCCGTAGGCGATGGCGAGGAAGCGCACCAGGTAGGCGAAGAGCACCGCGACCACGGTCCCCGAGAGGATGAGCCCGGTCGAGATCCCGAAGGCGTCGCGGAAGAAGCCGTCCACCGCGTTGTCGAAGGCGCCGAGCGGCGCGAGCACGCCGACCGCCACCACGGTGCCCGGCACGGCGTAGCCGATGGTCGAGACGCGCACGAGAGCCCGCAGCGGCTTGCCCTGGGAGAGCCGCGTCGCATAGGCCAGCAGCACCGCGACGCAGACGAGGAGCACGGCCGCCATGCCCGCCAGGATCAGCGAGTTGCCGGCGTAGCGCCAGAAGCGATCGCTCATGAACGGGTCGCCGCCGATCAGGTGCAGCCGCAGGAGGATCAGCACCGGCGCGACGAAGCCCACGACGACGGGAATGGCGCAGGCCACGAAGGCGAGCGCCGCGCGCCAGCCGCGCAGGCGGAAGGCGGGTCCCTTGCGGGCGCCGCGCCCCACCTGGGTGTAGCGTTGCGATCCGCGGGCGTGAAGCTCGAGGGCGATGAGCGCGAGCACGAAGACGAGGAGCCCCGTCGCCAGCTGCGCCGCCGCCGTCTGGTCGCCCATGCCGAACCAGGTGCGGTAGATCGCCGTGGTGAAGGTCCGCACGCCGTAATATTGCATCGTGCCGAAATCGGCGAGCGCCTCCATCAGGGCGAGCGCGGCGCCGGCGGCGATGGCGGGGCGGGCGAGCGGCAGGGCCACGCGGAAGAAGGCGCTCCAGGGCCCGTGCCCGAGCGCGCGCGAGGCGTCGAAAGCGTTCGCCGTCTGCTCCAGGAAGGCCGCACGGGCGAGCAGGTAGACGTAGGGGTAGAGCACCGCCGTGAGCATCGCGCTCACGCCCCAGACATTGTAGACGTCAGGAAACCAATAGTCGCGCGGCGTCGCCCAGCCGAAGAGCTCCCGCAAGCCCGTCTGCAGCGGCCCGGCATAGGCGAGGAAGTCGGCGTAGGCGTAGCCGATGATGTAGCCGGGAATGGCGAGCGGCAGCAGAAGCAGCCAGACGAAGGCCTGCGAGAACGGGAAGCGGCACTGGGTGACGAGCCAGGCGCTCACCACGCCGATCGAGATCGAGCCGAGCCCGACCACCAGCACCAGGATGCCGGTGTTCGCCAGGAGGTCCGGCAGGATCGTCGAGGCGAGATGCGCCATGACGTCGGTTCGCGGCGAGAGCAGGCTCGAGGCGACCGACAGGATCGGCAGGAGCACGAGCCCCGCCACCAGCGCCGTGGCCGCGACGAGCGCGCGGGGGGCGCGCGAACGGCTTCGCCCCCGCCGGGTCCCGGCGAGGGCGAAGCCTTCCTTCATGAGGCCGGTGGCGACGGCCGGGGTAGCCCCCGCCGTCGCCGTCTCGGTCCGCCGCATCACTTCCAGCCGGCCCGATCCATGATCATGAGGGCCTCGGCGTTGTTCTGGGCGAAAATCTCGGCCGAGAGGTCGTCCTCCTGGAACTCGCCGAGCGTCTGGATCCACTCGGGAGCGGCGACGCCCTCGACGACCGGATACTCGCTGTTGCCCTCGGCGAAGTACGTCTGCGCCGAATCGGAGGCGAGGTACTCGAGGAAGAGCTTCGCCGCCTCGGGGTTCGGGGCGTTCGCCGCGACGCCGCCGCCGGAGATGTTGACGTGCGTGCCGCGGCCGTCCTGGTTCGGGAAGACGACGCAGATCTGCTCGGCGACCGCGCGGTCCTCGGGGTTCTCGGAACGGATCAGGTTGCCGAGATAGTAGGTGTTGGAGATGGCGAGATCGCCCTCGCCCGCCGCCACGGCGCGGATCTGGTCGGTGTCGCCGCCGCGGGGCTCACGCGCGAAGTTCTCGGCGAGGCCGCGGGCCCACTCCTCCGTCGCCTCGGGACCGAGCGCGGCGAGGATCGAGCCGGTCAGCGACTGGCTGTAGATGTTGGTGGAGGAGCGGCTGAGCACGCGGCCCTCCCACTCGTCGTCCGCCAGCGCCTCGTAGGTCTGCGGCGGGTTCTCGACGCGGTCGCAGGCGTACATGATCACGCGGGCGCGCTTCGAGAAGCCGAACCAGAAGTTCTCCGGATCCTGCAGGTAGTCGGGGACGCGCTCCTCCAGCACCTCGGAATCGACCGGCTGGAAAAGGCCGGCCTGCTGGGCGCGCTCCAGACGCCCGGCGTCGACCGTCAGCAGCACGTCGGCCGGGGAGTTCTCGCCCTCGGAGATCATGCGCTCGATCAGCTCGTCGGCGCCCGCCTCGATACGGTTGATCTTGATGCCGGTCTGCTCGGTGAAGTCCTCGTAGAGCGCCTCGTCGGTGTCGTAGTGGCGCGACGAGTAGAGGTTCAGCTCCCCGCTCTGCGCGACGGCGAGGGCCGGCAGGCCGACGAGGCCGGCGGCGAGCACGGTGCCGGCGAGAAGGGTGCGGCGAGCGGTCGAAAAGTCGGTCATGGCGTGTCTCTCTCCCTGATCCGGGCGGTAAAGGCGCCCGGGCGAGCGAACCTGTCCGCCGGCGGCGCGCGAAGCGCAGCTGCGGCGTCGGGCGGCATAAAGACCATTCGCTCGCAAGACGTCAAGCAGAAATCGTAAGCTTAGAAGCGTTGAAAAGAACGGATTTCCAGTCGAGAATCGTTCTAAAGTAGCGGCGAAGCTGCCAACCCTACGTATCGCGCAAGTATTCGCGCAAGGCGTCCGCCTGCGGCAGGTCCTCCCCCGTGATCTCGAAGAGCCCGACATCGGCCTCCGCGCCGCGCCAGGCGAGGCCGAGGAGATGCGTCGGCGCGATGGTCTCGTGCCGCAGCCGCCAGGGCCCCGGCTCGGCCAGGCTCGGATCGGGGAAGCTCACCGCGAGCGGGTCGAAGCCGATGGCGAAGCTGCGCAGGCCCTGCGAGACGCCCTTGCCGGTGGCCTTGATGAAGGCCTCCTTCATCGTCCACAGGGCGAAGAAGCCCCGCGTTCGCTCGGCCTCGGGCAGCGCGAGGAGCCAGTCGCGCTCGGCGTCCGCGAAATTGCGCTCGACGATCTCGAAGGGCGCGCGGCGGTCCATCGGCTCGACGTCGACGCCGAGCGCGACGTCCCGGCTCACGGCGCAGGCGACGAGGCCCTCGCAATGCGAGAGGTTGAAATGGGGCCCGCGGCCTCCGGCGACGAACGGCTTGCCCCCGGCCTCGGCCGCGAAGCGCCAGGCGCGCGGGTCGTCGCCGGTCGCGGCGGAGAGCAGCGCGCGCTTCAACGCGTGCGCGGCGACGTATTCGCGGCGGTTGCGCTCGAAATGGAACCGCGCCGCGCGGGCGCGCTCCTCCTCGGAGAGGAGCCCCGCGAGCCGCGGCCACAGCGTCTCGTCGACCCCGGCGAGGGCGAGCGTCGCGACGGCGATTCGGGAGCGCTGGGGCATGGCGGTCACGCTCCCGCACGCGATCGGTGATGATCCGCGACGACGATGCCGGCTCTCCCCTCTCCCTCGCGGAGAGGGGCCGGGGGTGAGGGGCGTGCAGGACTGTCTCCGTTCTGGATGCAGCACTGCCTTGCGTGCGCGCTCGCTCCGCGAGCTTGGAGACCTGCGCGACGCCCCTCACCCCTAGCCCCTCTCCACGAGGGAGAGGGGAAGGCGCGCGCCGCATGCTCTCGTGCAGCCCCGTCGCGATCGGCGCCCATCATCCAGCCCTCCCCTCACCGCCGCGTCTGGGACTGGGCCCGGCGCAGCGCGTCGGCCAGCGCGCCGCCTCCGCCCCCGCCGCCGGCGGGCGGCTTCGGGCCGCGGGGACCGGGTCCGCGGGGCCCGCGCTCGTTCGGCGGGCGGTCGTCGCCGCGCGCACGGGCGCCGGCGCGGGCCTGGCCGGGCTCGTCGGTGAGGCGCATCGTCAGCGAGATGCGCTTTCGCGGAATGTCCACGTCGAGCACCTTCACCTTCACCACGTCGCCGGGCTTCACCACGGCGCGCGGATCCTTCACGAAGGTGTTCGAGAGCGCCGAGACGTGCACCAGCCCGTCCTGGTGGACGCCGATGTCGACGAAGGCGCCGAAGGCGGCGACGTTCGTGACGACGCCCTCCAGCGTCATGCCGGGTCGCAGGTCGGAGAGCGTCTCGACGCCCTCGGCGAAGGTCGCCGTCTTGAAGGCCGGGCGCGGGTCGCGGCCGGGCTTCTCGAGCTCGCCGAGGATGTCGGTGACGGTCGGCAGGCCGAAGCTCTCGTCCGTGAAGCGCGCCGGGTCGAGGCCCTTCAACGTCTTCGCGTCGCCGATCAAGCGCACGATGTCGGACTTCGTGAAGTCCAGGATGCGGCGGACCACCGGATAGGCCTCGGGGTGGACGCCCGAGCGGTCGAGCGGGTCCTCGCCGTTCTGGATGCGCAGGAAGCCCGCCGCGAGCTGGAACGTCTTCGGCCCCAGGCCCGGCACCTTCATCAGCTCCTTGCGCGAGCGGAACGGCCCCGTCTCGTCGCGCCGCGTGACGATCGCCCGCGCCACGCCCTCGCCGAGACCGGAGACCCGCGCGAGCAGCGGCGCGGAGGCGGTGTTCACCTCGACGCCCACCGCGTTCACGCAATCCTCGACCACGGCGTCGAGCGAGCGGGAGAGGGCGTGCTCGGCGAGATCGTGCTGGTACTGCCCGACACCGATGCTCTTCGGGTCGATCTTGACGAGCTCGGCCAGCGGGTCCTGCAGGCGCCGGGCGATCGAGACCGCGCCGCGCAGGCTGACGTCGAGCTCGGGGAGCTCCTTCGAGGCGTAGGCCGAGGCCGAATAGACCGAGGCGCCGGCCTCCGAGACCATGACCTTGGTCACCTTGCGGTCGGAGAGCCGCCCCACCAGCTCGCCGGCGAGCTTGTCGGTCTCGCGCGAGGCGGTGCCGTTGCCGATGGCGATCAGCTCGACGCCGTGCCGGCGCACAAGGGCCTCGAGGGTGTGGAGCGCCGCGTCCCAGCGCCGCTGCGGCTCGTGCGGGTAGATCGTGTCGGTGGCGACGACCTTGCCGGTGGCGTCGACGACCGCGACCTTGACGCCGGTGCGGTAGCCGGGGTCCAGCCCCATGGTCGCCCGCGCGCCGGCGGGGGCGGCGAGGAGCAGGTCGCGCAGGTTCGCCGCGAAGATCTTGATCGAATCCTCCTCCGCCTTGGCCCAGAGCCGGGCGCGGGCGTCGAGGGCGATGGACAGCGAGATCTTGGTCCGCCAGGCGAAGCTCGCCGCCTGGCGCAGCCAGGCATCGCCCGGCCGGCCGCGATCGGCGAGGCGGAACCGCGCGCAGATCTTGGCCGGATAGGCGTCCTTGGCGCCGTCGGGCGCGTTGTCCGGGATCTCGGTGAGGGAGACCGAGAGCACGTCCTCCTTCTCGCCGCGGAAGATCGCCAGGATCCGGTGCGCCGGCAGCTCCGCGAGCTTGCCCGAATAGGCGAAATAGTCGGAAAATTTGGCCCCCGCCTGCTCCTTGCCCTCGCGCACGGTGGCGACCAGACGCCCGTCGCGCCAGAAATCCTCGCGCAGCCGCCCGATCAGGTCCGCGTCCTCGGCGAAACGCTCGACCAGGATGTGGCGGGCGCCCTCGAGCGCCGACTTGACGTCCTCGACGCCCTCGTCCGGCGCGACGAAGGCCGCCGCCTGCTCCTCCGGCGCGCGCTCGGGATGGGCGAGGAGCGCCTCCGCGAGCGGCCCGAGCCCGGCCTCGCGGGCGATCTGCGCCTTGGTGCGGCGCTTGGGCTTGTAGGGCAGGTAGAGGTCTTCCAGCCGCGCCTTGGTGTCGGCGGTGGCGATGGCGGCGGCGAGGTCGTCGGTGAGCTTGCCCTGCTCGGCGATCGACTCGCGGATCGCGGCGCGCCGCTCCTCCAGCTCACGCAGGTAGCGCAGCCGCTCCTCGAGCGTGCGCAGCTGCGCATCGTCGAGCCCGCCCGTCGCCTCCTTGCGGTAGCGCGCGACGAACGGCACCGTCGCCCCCTCGTCGAGCAGCTTCACCGCCGCCGCCACCTGGCTCTCGCCGACCCCGAGCTCGGAGGCGATGGTTGTCGAGATGGACGGCATGCGGGCGACCTCTTCATGCGAACGGGACGGGCCGAGCGTTCTAGCGCGAGTCGCGGGCGGGGGGAAATGCGGGAGGGTCGCGGCTTGCGAGGCGGATTGGATCGACCTATCTTACTTCTGTCTTACCGGGAGCAACCCGATGTCTGTACGGAAGCAATCGACGACAGTCGTTTCCAGCAAGGGACAGGTGATCCTTCCCAAGGAGGTGAGATCTGGCTTGGACTGGGCCCCTGGGACGCGGCTCGTCGTGGAGGAGACGCCAGAGGGAGATGTCCTTCTCCGCAAGGCGCCTGCGTTTTCCGCGACCCGGTTCGAGGATGTTTTCGGCTGCCTGCCTTGGGACGGTCCTGCCAAGTCGATCGAGGAAATGGACGAGGCAGTCCTCGCGGAGGCGAAACGACGTGCTCGCGATTGACACGAATATCGTCGTCCGTTGCCTGGTCGACGACGACCATACGCAATCGGCTCAAGCGCGTGCACTCGTTTCCCGTGAGCCGGTATTCGTGCCGATCACGGTTGTTTTGGAAGCCAATTGGGTGCTCATCAGTGGCTACGGGTATGATCGTGCTTCCGTATGCGGTGCGCTGCGCGCATTCCTTGGCCTTCCGACCGTAAGAATAGAAGACGCGGACCGCGTGGCCGAGTGCCTCGATCTGGTCGAGAACGGGTTGGATTTCGCGGACGCTCTTCATCTTGTAAGGAGCTGGCGCTGCTCCGCCTTCGTTAGTTTCGATCGCAGGCTGCTGAAGTCCAGTTCGGACCGCCATGTCCCGCTCATGGAGCCTTGAGACGTTGCATCCCCTCACCCCGCCTTGAAGAACGCCACCAGCCGGTTCGTCACCTGCTCCGGCTCCTCCAGGTGGATCCAGTGCGTCGCGTCATCGAAGAGGTCGAGGCGGCCGTGGTCGCAGAGCGCGACGCTCTCGCGGGCGAGGCCCACCTCGAGAAAGCGGTCGCGGGCACCCCAGAGCACCTGCGTGCGCACGGGCACGCGTCGCCCCTCGAGCCGCGCCGGCGCCCGGGTGAGGCCGCGATACCAGTTCAGCATGGCGGTGAGCGCGCCCGGCTGCGCCCAGGCGTCGGCGTAGATGGCGAGATCCGCGGCCGTGAAGACGCCGCGCTTCGCCGAGCCGACCAGCGCCCGGCGCATGGCGCGGTAGTTGCGCGCGGACAGCGCGATTTCCGGCAGGACGGGCGCCTGGAAGAAGCCGACATAGCTGCTCTTCAGGGCCTGCGAGGGGTGCCGCCGGGCGTAGTCCGCCGTGACGGCGAGGCTCGGCGCGTTGAGGACGGAGAGCGACAGCAGCCGCTCGGGATGGAGCGTGCCGACGGCCCACGCGACCACGCCGCCCCAATCGTGCCCGACGAGATGCGCCCGCCCGTCGGGGCAGGTCGCCGCGATCAGCGCCGCGACGTCCCCCGCGAGCCGCCGCGCGCCGTATTTGGAGGCGCCGCGGGGCTTGTCGGAGAGATTGTAGCCGCGCTGGTCGGGCGCGATCACGCGGCAGCCCGCGGCGACGAGGCCGGGGATCTGCCGGCGCCAGCCCCACCAGAATTCGGGAAAGCCGTGCAGCAGCACGACGGGCTCGCCGTCCTCCGGCCCCGCGAAGGCGACGTGCAGCGCGATCTCCCCCACGGAGACGCGGGAGAAGGCGAAATCGACATCGGGTATGGACGGCTGGCGCATCGCGGCCTCCTCGGGCCCCTCGAAGCATGGCGCGGAATGCGCCCGAGGCAAGACCTCGCGCGTTGGGGAGAACGCCGACGAGAACGCCATGACCGACCCGTCCGATCCCCCTTATCCCCCGCCGCCCTGGCGGCTCACCGGCGTCGCCATCGCCGCCCTGCGACGCGTTCCGGTCGCGGCGGTCGCGGCCCATCTGCCGAAGGGGACGCGCCCGATCGCGCTGTTCGGGCGCACCCTCGTCGTCGGCCTGTTCGCGCGCTATGCGGGGACCTTGTCGTACGGGGAGGTGCTTCTCGCCGCGCCGGTGCGGGTCGGCTGGCGGCCGGCGCTGACGATCCTCGCGATCCACGTCGACGCGGACGCCTCCATCGCCGGCGCGCGAGCGCTCTGGGCCGTGCCGAAGGAGAAGGCGGCCTTTCGGTTCGACGTCGAGACGGAGGATCGGGCCGAAGCGGAGGCGACGCGGGGCGGCGCGCTGCTGGCGCGGCTGCGGATGGACCGCGCGCGGCGCCTGCCGCTGCGATGGCCCATCGCCTTCCGGGTGATCCAGGCCCGCGCGGAAGGGCGGCTGGTCTCGACGCCGGTGCGGGCTACGGCGCGGATCGGCGTCGGGCGCGTGCGCTGGGAGGCCGACCCCGCCGGTCCCTACGCGCTCCTCGCGGGAGCGCGCCCGATCGTCGGGCTGCGGCTGGACGAGCTGCGGCTCGGCTTCGGCTGAGGACGCTCCCCCGCCGGGCGGCGGGGGAGCGCGGCTTTGGACGCCTCACTGCGTCTGGGTCTGCGCCTGCAGATGCGAGTCGACGCTGGCGACGCATTCGTCGATCACGCCCTTGAAGGTGTCGAGGAAGGCCTGGTTCTCGTCGCCCTGGGCGGTGAACCAGTCCTCCATGCCCGACGTCGCCTCGCGGAAGGCCGCCTTCTGCTCGTTGGTGAGGGCGTGGATCGTCCCGCCCGCCTCGACGAAGGCGTCGTAGGCCGCGACCTCGGCGTACTTCGGATAGGCGCGCAGGTACTGCTCGATGATGTCGAAGCCCTCGGCCATGATGACCTGCAGGTCCTGCGGCATGGACGCGAACTTGTCGTTGTTCACGAACCAGGTCCCGCCCATGTAGGCGTGGCCGTCCAGCGTGATGTGCTTGAGGTGCTCGTGGAAGTTCATCACCACGATGTCGGTGATGCCGTTCTTCGTGCCCTCGACCACGCCGGTGGCGAGCGAGGTGTAGACCTCCGGCCAGGAGATGCCGGTGGGCGCGCCGCCGAGCTGGCGCACCAGCTCCTGCTGGATCTCGGCCGGGATCGTGCGCAGCTTCATGCCCTCGACGTCCTCGGGCGCGAGGATCGGCTTCTCGGTGGTGGCGAAGTTGCGCCAGCCGCCGGAATTCGAGACCACCATCAGGCGGACGTTGCCGGTCTGCTCCAGCATGCCGTCGCGCAGGAAGGCCATGAACTCCTGGTCGTCGAACACGCATTCCGCGACCTGGTCGTCGCGCAGCATGTAGGGCAGGTCGAGGCCCGCGAAGGCGCCCCACAGGTTCGAGGGCTCGCCGAAGTTCGACTGGTAGATGTCGACGAGGCCGGCCTGCATGCCCTCGAAGCACTCGCGGCCCGAGGCGCACAGCGTGCCGCCCGGATAGATCTCGACGTCGATGCGCCCGCCGGACTTGGTCTCGACGTGCTGCGAGAAGGCCTGCATGGCCTTGTAATTGTAGTTGTCCTCGCCGGTGGCGAGCGGCACGACGAGCGTGAACTCGGCCTGGGCGAAGGCGGGCGCGGCGGCCGTCAGGCAGGTGCCGACGGCGAGCGCGCCCAGGGTGTGCTTCAGCGCCTTCATGTGTTTCTCTCCTTTGCTTATGCGACGGGCGCCTTGCCGGCGCTCTTGTCCTCCCGCTTGCGGCCCCGAGAACCGCCACGGTCGAGATTGCCTCACAGGCTCTCCCAGAGTCGAGGGAGCCCGAGCGTGAGGATGGGAACGTACGCGACGAGCAGGATCACCGCGATCTCCGCGATCAGGAACGGGATGATCGCGCGCACGATCTCCGAGAAGCGTGCGCCGGATATGCTCGTTGCGACGAAGAGCACGAGCCCCATCGGCGGCGTGGCGAGGCCCACCGTCACGTTGAGGCACATCAGCACGGCGAAGTGAACGGGGTCGATGCCGTAGGCGAGCGCCGCCGGCTGCAGGATCGGGCCCAGGATCAGGATCGCCGGCCCCGCGTCGAGCACCATGCCGACGATGAAGAGGAAGATGTTGACGAGCAGCAGGAAGACGAGCGGGTTGTCCGATATCGAGAACAGCAGGTCCGACAGCATCCGCGGCATGCCGGCGATGGCGACGACCTGGCTGAAGCCCGTCGAGACGCCGACGAGCAGCAGCACCACGCCCGACTGGATCGCCGTGCGCTTGAGGATGCGCCCGAAGCCGGACAGCCCGAAGCCGTCCTCCTTGAGGAGCCCGAGCTTGAATCCGAGCTTCACGCCGACATTGAGGATCAGCGCGTAAGCCACTGCCACGGCCGCGGCTTCCGTCGGCGTGAAGAAGCCCGACAGGATGCCGCCGAGCAGGATCACCGGCGTCATCAGCGGGAAGAACGCCCGCAGCCCCGCCTGCCCGCGCTCGCCCCAGGTCGCCTTCGCATTGGCGACGGGGAAATCGTGCTTCTTCGCCAGGAAGGCCGTGACCACCATCAGCGAGCCGGCGAGAAGGAGCCCCGGGACGATGCCGCCGAGAAACATCTTGGCGACGTCGACATTCATCACGAAGGCGTAGAGCACCATCAGGCCGGACGGCGGGATCACCGGGCCGATGACCGAGCTCGCGGCCGTGATGGCGGCGGCGAACTTGCGCGAGTAGCCGTTCTTCTCCATCGCCGGGATCAGCATGGAGCCGAGCGCGGAGGTGTCCGCCACCGCCGAGCCGGAGAGCCCGGCGAAGAGCACGGAGGCGGCGATGTTCACGTGCGCGAGGCCGCCGCGGATGTGGCCCAGCATCGAGCGCGAGAAGTCGACGAGCGCCCGCGTCACCATGCCGGAATTCATGATCTCGCCGGCGAGGATGAAGAACGGCACCGCCATGATCGGGAAGGAGGCGATGCCGGAGAAGATCCGGTTCACCTGCATGCTCAGGAAGGGCAGCCGGTCGAGCTGCCAGAGCTGGAAGGCGCCCGCGCCCATCATGGCGAAGAAGACCGGCACGCCGATGACGAGCAGGATCAGGAAGCCCCAGAAGACGGCCAGCCCCTTGAGGGCGAAGAACACCCCGTTCATCGGCCGCGCCCTCCGCGATCGGTCGTGTCGTCGTCCTCGCCGTGATCGAGCTCCGGCAGGGTCGCGCCGGTGACGCCGGCGTGGATGTGCGTCTCGTCCGCCTCGCGCCCGACGCCGTGCTCGCGTCCGGTGACGAGGGTCATGATCGCGCGCAGGACGTGCTCGAGATTGACGAGGAGGAAGCCCGCGAAGCCGAGCGGCAGGACGACATAGACGAGCTTGTTCTGCACGACGAGCGCGCTCGCCACCTCCGGCGAGACGAACCATTCCGAGATGTCGCGCACGAGCCGGGTGAGCTGCGGCAGGACCGAGCGCCCGCCGAGGAAGAAGCGCCACGAGTACCAGATCGCGCCGACGATCAGCACCGCCTCGAACAGGTGGATGACGAGCCCCAGCGCCGAGCGGGCGCGGAAGGAGAGCGCCTCGATCACGATGTCGATGCGGGTGAGCTCGTGCTGGCGATAGGCCCAGGGCCCGACGAGGAACGCGACCCAGACCATGGCGGAGAGCGCGAGCTCCTCCGTCCAGCCGATCGGGTCCCGCAGGGTGCGGCTCACCACCTGGAGGATCACCGCCGAGGTCATGACCACGAGGAGACCCGAGGCGATCACCACGCCGAGCTCGGTGAGAAAGCGGTTGAGCGCCGCGACGGCGCGGATCGTCAGGCGCATGCCTCCCTCCCCCGGCGCGCGAGGTCGCGCCAGCCCACGATCGCGATGTTCCGCTGGGCGAACAGCGCGGCGGAATCGGGATCGCGGAAGAGATCGTATTCCGCCTCGCGCGGCCACGCCATGTGCGGGGCGAGCTGCGGGGCGAGGCCCGCCATGTCTCCCGGCGCGTTGGCGTGGAGCGCGAGGAAATGCGTGCCCTCCCCCACCCCGTCGAGCATGGCCCCGAAGAACTCCGCAGCCGAGGCGCCGTCCGGCGTGAAGCCGATGAGGAAGGTGTTCAGCACCGGCTCGCCGCGGCGCCCGGCCTCCGCGACGATCTCGGCGAGCGGCCCCGTATCGGCGTCGGGCAGGCGCACGACCCGGAACAGGGCGGCGGCGTCGCGGCAGAGCACGGCGGGGATGCGGTAGCGGTCGGCGAGCGCCCACAGCCGCCCGACGAAGGGCGGGAGGAAGGCGGTGCCCATATGCGCGTCGAGGTGCGTCGGGCGGATGCCGTCGGCGAGCGCCCGCTCGATCTGCGCCGCCATCTCGTCCTCGACCGCCTGCGGATCGGCATTGGCCGCGACCATTTCGGGACGGCGGTGGAAGAAGCCCTCCGCGTCGAGGAGCCCGCCGGTTTCGGCGGCCCGCCCGCCGATCAGCGGGCGCCAGCGATAGGCGCTCCACTCCGAGGTGAGGGTGAGGTGGATGCCGAGGTCCTGCCCGGGCTCGTCCCTGAAATCGGCGGCGACGGCGGGATACCACGGGCATGGCACCATGACGGAGGCCGTGCGCACCACACCCGCCGCACGCAGCGCCCGCCAGGCGGCGAGCGAGCCCGCGGTCACGCCGACGTCGTCGAGATGCGGCAGAACGCGACGGATCATCTGCCGGCGCGCCTCGAATCGGCGCGGGCGCAAGCCCTGCCTCTGACGACCTCGCGCGGCGAAGCCATGGCGTCTCGTCCTCCCGGCCGGGATCCGCGCGTCGGGGCGCGCGGTTCACCCGGTCATGCGTCCAATCTTGTAAAAGACATAAGACATGTCATAGATGGACGCAACCGGCTCGCGACCGTGCGGGCCGCGAGCGAACGGGATCGGGAGGAGACGCGCGATGCGCGTGCGCTACGCCCTGGTGGGCGCGGGCATGATGGGCCAGGAGCACATCCGCAACATCGCCCTCCTCGCCGACGCCGAGCTCGTCGCCTTCGCCGAGCCGGACGCGGGCATGCGCGAAGCCGCGCAGGTGCTGGCGCCGCAGGCCCGCGCCTTCGCCCGCCACGAGGATCTGCTCGCGGCCGGCGTTCCCTTCGATGCCGTGGTGCTCGCCTCGCCGAACCACACCCACGCCGCGATTCTCGAGGACCTGATCGGCGCCGGCCGGCCGATCCTCGCCGAGAAGCCGGTCGTCGTCGACCTGCGCGAGGCGGCGCGGATCGAGGCGCGCGCCGCGCAGGCGGGCGTGCCGATCTGGGTGGCGATGGAATATCGCTACATGCCAGCGGTCTCGACCCTGATCGAGGACCTCGCCGCCGGCCGCGCCGGGCGGCTGCGGATGATCTCCATCGTCGAGCGGCGCTTCCCCTTCCTGCGGAAGGTCGGCGACTGGAACCGGTTCAACCGCACGACCGGCGGCACGCTCGTCGAGAAGTGCTGCCACTTCTTCGACCTGATGCGGCTTCTCGCCCAGGCCGAGCCGGTCTCCGTTCACGCCGTCGGCGGGCAGGCGCTCAACCACCTCGACGAGTCCTATGCCGACGGCGTGCCGGACGTGCTCGACCACGCCTACGTCACCGTGACCTTCGCCGACGGCGTCAAGGCCATGCTGGAGCTGTGCATGTTCGCCGAGGGCTCGCGCTTCCAGGAGCGCGTCTCCGTCATCGGCGAGCGCGCGACGCTCGAGGCCCGCGTGCCGGGCCCGGGCCGCTTCGAGGCGGACGGGCGCGACAAGGAGGCCGAATACGCGATCGCCGACCGCGCCACCCGCATCGAGACGACCACGATCGTCCCCGTCGATCCCGCCCTTCTCGCCGCGGGCGACCACCACGGCTCGACCTTCCACCAGCACCGCCTGTTCAACGCCATGGTCCGCGAGGGCGGCGCCCCCGCGGTCGCCCTGCGCGACGGCGTTCTGGCGGTGGCCATGGGCCTCGCCGCGCAGGACTCCATCGCCACGGGTCGCCCCGTGGCGATGGCGGAGATCCTGGCGCGCGCCGGGCAGGGCTGAGGCGGCCCTACGCGGCGCGCGCCGATCGGCGCGAAGCCGAGGTCACTGCGCGCCGCCGGCGGCGTCGGAGGCGCCGCTCATGAAGCCCCGCATCTCCGAGAGCGTCACGCTGCCGTCGTCGTCGGCGTCGACGGCGCGGAAGATGCGCGCGTGGAACTCCTGCACCTCCTCGAGCGACAGCGCGCCGTCGCCGTTCGCATCCATGACGGCGAACATGATCCGCAGCATCGGGCCGTGCTCCCGGCCGGGGCCCATCATGCCGCGGTTCATCATGCCGCCGCGCATCATGTCGCGCCCGTCGTGCCGCCATCCGGGTCCCCGACCGGGCCGATCCTCGTCCCCCATCATTCCGGGCCCCATCATCCCGGGCCGGCCCTGCTGCATCATCTGCATCATCCGCATCATCTGCTCGGCGTCCATCATCGGCATGCCGGCGCCCGGCTGCGTCTGGCCCGGCTGGGCCTGGCCCTGCTGAGAGGTCTGCGCCTGGGCGACGCCGGCCGCAGCCAGGAGTGCGGCGCCGGCGGCGAGCGAGAGCATCGTTCTGGTCATGGCGTGTCTTCCTTCTCGTTCGGCTCCACGGGGGAGCTCTTCGACGACGCGCCGGCGGGTCCGGCGCGCCTCCTCGCAAGCGGCGGGAAGCGGGTTCGTTCCGCCGCCTAGCGAATGCCGTTCGCGCGCTGCACTTCGCGCACATACGCGACGATGTCGGCGACCTCGGCGTCGCTCACGTGCGGCTGCGCCGGCATGTTCCCGAAGCCCCAGTGATGCGCGCGCACGCCCGAGCGGACGGCGACGTGGAAGGCGCCGTCGGCGTGGTGGCTCGGCTCGTAGATGGGGTGGATCAGCGGCGGACCGCTTTCCGAGCCCGCCGCGTTCGCGCCGTGGCAGGCGGCGCAATGCGCCGCGAACGCGGCCGCGCCGCGCCTGGCCTCGGCCGACAGCGCGGGCACGGTGACGTCGACCACCGTGGCGGACGGCGCGGGACGGAACCAGACGAGCGCCGCAGCCGCGAGGGCCACGATCGCGACGGCGGGGAGAAATCCCTTGGGCATGGGCGATCCTCCGGTCATGGTCGGCTCTCGGCGAGGCCCAGCGCCGCGATGTCCTTGCGGCGGCGCTCGAGCAGCTTGGCGTTGATCGCGACGACGACGGTGCTCAGCGACATCAGCGCCGCGCCGACCGCGGGAGTGAGCACCACGCCCCAGGAATAGGCAACGCCCGCCGCGAGCGGGATGGTGACGACGTTGTAGCCGGCGCCCAGCACGAAGTTCTCGATCATCTTGCGGTAGGTCGCCCGCGACAGAGCGAGGATCGCGGTGACGTCGCGCGGGTCGTTGCGCACCAGCACGATGTCGGCGGACTGGACCGCGACGTCGGTGCCCGCGCCGATGGCGATGCCGCAATCGGCCTGGACCAGCGCCGGCGCGTCGTTCACCCCGTCGCCGACCATGGCGACGGTCTTGCCCCGGGCCTGGACCTCGCGGATCTTCTCCGCCTTCTGGTCCGGCAGCACCTCGGCGAAATAGTCGTCGAGGCCGAGCTCGGCGGAGACGCTGGCGGCGACCGCGCGGGAGTCGCCGGTCAGCATCATGCATGCGACGCCCATCTCTTTCAGCCTGGCGATCGCCGCGCGGGATTCCGGCCGCACGACGTCGGCGAGCGCGACGGCGCCGACGACGGCCTCGTCGAGGACCACGTAGACCACCGTCTTGCCCTCGTCGGCCACGCGCGCGACCTCGGCGCTCGCGGCCTCGATCCCCTGCCTCCGCAGGTAGCCCGGGCCGACGACCTTGACATTGCGCCCGGCGACGGAGGCCTCCGCCCCCTCCCCCGGCAGGTTGCGGAAGTCGCGCACGGGCTCGACGGAGAGCCCGCGCTCCTCGGCCGAGTGCGTGACGCCGCGGGCGATCGGGTGCTCGGACTGGCTCTCCAGCGCGGCGGCCCAGCCCAGAACCACGTCCGCGGAGAGATCGCCGAGCGGGATGACGTCGCTCACCCCGAAGCGCCCTTCGGTCAGCGTGCCGGTCTTGTCGAACACGACCGCGTCGAGCCCGCGCGCCCGCTCGAAGCTCGCCCGGTCACGGATGAGCAGCCCGCTCGTCGCGCTCAGCCGCGTGCTGACGGCGACCACCAGCGGCACGGCGAGGCCCAGCGCGTGCGGGCAGGCGATCACCATCACCGTCACCATCCGCGCGATGGCGAACTCGGTGGCCGCGCCGACCGCGAGCCAGACGACGAGGGTGACGACACCGACCGACAGGGCGCTGTAGGTGAGGATGTTCGCGCCGCGATCCGCCAGGTTCTGGCTGCGCGAGCGCGTCTCCTGCGCCCGGCGCACCATCTCGACCACCTGCGCGAGATAGGTGTCGCCGCCGGTCTTGCGGATCTCGATCGTGATCGCGCCCTCGCCGTTGACGGCGCCGCCGATCACCACCTCGCCCTCGGTCCGCTCGACCGGCTTCGACTCGCCCGTGAGCATGGATTCGTCGAGGCTGGTGCGGCCCTCGACGACGACGCCGTCCGTCGGCACCTTGGCGCCCGGCCGCACCAGGACGCGGTCGCCCGGCCGCAGGTCGGAGACGGGCACCGCCTCTGTCGTCCCGTCGGGCCGCACCCGGTCCGCCGTCGCCGGCATCAGGGCGACGAGCGCCTGGAGCGCGGCGGAGGCGCCCATCACCGAGCGCATCTCGATCCAGTGGCCGAGCAGCATGACGAGGATCAGCGTCGCCAGCTCCCAGAAGAACGGCTCGCCGGCGAGGCCGAACACGGTCGCGGTGGAATAAACGTAGGCCACCGTGATCGCGAGCGAGATGAGGGTCATCATCCCGGTCTTGCGCTCGGCGATCTCGGAGACGAAGCCCGTCAGGAACGGCCAGCCGCCGTAGAGGAAGACCACGGTCGACAGCGCGAACAGGACGAGGCCCGAGCCGCGGAAGGCGAGCGCGTCCGCGAGACCCAGGAACTCCTGGATCATCGGCGAGAGCAGCAGGATCGGCGGGGTCAGGACGAGCGTGACCCAGAAGCGGCGGCGGAAATCCGCGATCATCGCCGCATGGTCGTGGCCACCGTGGCCGCCATGGCCGTCCGCACGAGCGGGAGCCGCCG
Organism: Salinarimonas sp.; assembly: GCF_040111675.1. Lineage (NCBI taxonomy): Bacteria > Pseudomonadati > Pseudomonadota > Alphaproteobacteria > Hyphomicrobiales > Salinarimonadaceae > Salinarimonas > Salinarimonas sp. Next base: position 3,228,815 of record NZ_CP157794.1, read on the forward strand.
CCGGAGCGGACGGGCCCGCCGGGGGAGCGGACGGGCGGCCCGCCGTCCCCGGCCTGGTGGGAAGGAGCATCGGTCATGGCGGCGTCCTTCTTCTCGTCGTCGCTTTTCGCCCCGGCGTCAGCCCGGATCCGCCCGCGAGCGCTCCTCCTGGAACTCCCGCTCCCGCTCGGGCCAGGTGCTCTTGATGAAGGCGAGCACGGCCTCGATCTCGGCGTCGGTGAGCACCTCAGCGAAGCCGGGCACGTCGCTCTCGTAGCCGGGCAAGAGCACGCCCGGGCCGTGCCGGGTTATGGCGATCAGCTGCCGGTCGGAATGGTGCCAGGTGTGGCCGGTCTCGTCGTGCGGCGGAGCCGGCAGGCGGCCGTTCGGGAGGCGCTCGCGCCAGTTCGGCTGCCCTTCGAGGTCCACGCCGTGGCAGGCCGCGCAATAGTCCGCGTAGAGCGCCCGCCCCTGCGCCACCCGCGCGGCCTCGCTCCTCCCGCCGAGCGCGAGCCAAGCCCCGGCCGCGACGGCGCCGACGAGCGCCGCCGCGAGCGCGATCGCGATCCCGCGCCTCATGAGCGCAGGTACTTGATGAGGGCGGCGATCACGAGGACCACCAGAACGACGAGCAGAAGGCCCCACAGCCCCATGCCCCAGCCCCAGAACCCGCCCATGTGATCGTTCATCCAGCCGTTCATGTGATCGCCCCATCCCTGTTGCGTGTGCATCGTTTCATCCTCCGTTGTCGTCGTTTCGCCCGCGCGGTCAGACGACGCGCACGATCGCCGACATGCCGCCGACCTGGTGCTCGAGCACGTGGCAATGCAGCAGCCAGTCGCCCGCGCCCTCTGCCACGAAGGCGATGCGCATGCGCTCGCGCGGCGCCATCAGCGCGGTGTCGGCGAGCGGCGTATGCGGCTCCGGCGCGCCGTCCCGCTCGAGGATGCGGAACGCGTGCCCATGCAGATGGATCGGGTGCCACCACGCGGTCTCGTTGGCGAGATCGAGCACGATCGAGCGGCCGCTCTCCACCGTCAGCAGCGGGGAAATCGTATGGCCGCCGTCGTCGGCGACGCCGTTCACGGCCCAGGCGAGACCGCGGCTCGTCATCGCGCGCATCATCTCCCGGCCGCCGCGAAAGCCGCCCATCATGCCGCCCTCGAAGACGATCTCGTGCGTCGGCGCCGCCGCGAGGTCGGGCTCCGGCACGGGGTTCGGCGCGAGGACGAGGGACGCGTCGAGCGGGCTCTCCCGCAGCGGCGTCTCGCCGTAGGCGAGGTCGAGCAGGCGGTAGGGATCGCGCGGGAAGACGTCGACCACCGAGGCGCGCGCGCCGGGATCGGCGCCGCAATCGAGCACCAGGTCCACCCGCATGCCGGGGCCGAGGAGCACGATCCCCTCCGCGGGCTCGTGCGGCGTCACGGGATGGCCGTCGCGGGCGACGACGGTCGGCGTGTGGTTCTCGAAGCGAAGCGCGAAGATCCGGGCGTTGGCGACGTTGACGAGCCGCAGCCGCAGGCGCTCGCCGGTCGAGACGGCGACCGCGTCCGGGATGCGCCCGTTCAGCGTCACCGTGTTGCCGAGCCGTCCGGCATGGCTCATGTCCATGCCGCTGCCGAAATCCTCGACGATCGCGGCGTCGCGATCCAGCCGCCAGTCGTCCAGCGCCCAGACGAGGTCGCGGTCGACCCGGATCGGCTCCGGCTCCTCCACGACGAGCACCCCCGAAAGGCCGCGCTCCAGCTGCTCGGCGCTGGCATAGTGCGGGTGGTACCAGAAGGTGCCGGCGTCGGGCGCGTCGAACGCGTAGACGAAGCGCTCGCCCGGTGCGATCGGCGGCTGGGTGACGTGCGCGACGCCGTCCATGGCGTTGGGCAACCGCAGGCCGTGCCAGTGGATCGTGGTCGGGGCCGGCAGGTGGTTGTCGACTTCGATGCGCAGGCGATCGCCCTGGGCGACGCGCAGCTCGGGGCCGGGCACGCGCCCGTCATAGGCCCAGACCGCGGTCTCGGGATAGGGCGGGCCGACGAGCGCGGCTTTCGCGGGCGCGGGGGTGAGGGTGAGCTCGCGGGTCGCCGCGGCGCGGGCGCGGCCTGCGGGAAGCGCCAGCGCGCCCGCGCATGCGGCCGTGCGAACGAGAAAGGAGCGGCGCGTGAGCGGCGCCGGGAACGTACCGAAGGTCATGTGAGCGGATCCGGATGGGGGGACGAGCGTCGAGAAGCCCGCCAGCCGTCCGGCCGCGGGCTCAGGCGCGCGTGGCCCCTCGCGGCGGCTCGGGCTCCGGACGCGTGCTGCGGCTCGCGATCACGGTCGCCGGGCGCGGCCAGGCGAGCGCCGTGAGATCCGCGCCGAGGATCGTCGGCGCAGCCGGCGCGATCGCGCCGGAAACGCAGGCGACGGCGCAACCGGCATGCCGCTCCTGCCCCGGACCCCGATCGTGATCGGGGTGCCCGTCTCCGCCGGGCGCACAGCCGAGACAATGTGCGCCCGCGACGATGGTGGCGCCCGCCGCGTGGTCATGCGCCTCGAGGCGCGCGCCGACGGCCCCCGCGAACAGCAGCGCGAGGAGACCGAGAACCGTAAGGGCGATGCGGCCGAACCGGCCGCCGGACGCGGGGGTCATGAGCCGAGAGGTAAGCCGCGCGCCGAGCCGGTGCAACTCCGTGCGGACCCGGGGTGCGGGACGGGCGTCGCGTCCTCAGGCGCCGTAGGGCGGCTTGTCGTACCCCGCCGGCGAGAGCGTGAAGATCTCGCAGCCGGTCTCCGTCACGCCCACCGTGTGCTCGAACTGGGCGGAGAGCGAGCGGTCGCGGGTCACCGCGGTCCAGCCGTCGCCCAGCACCTTCACGTGGGGGCGGCCGAGATTGATCATCGGCTCGATGGTGAAGAACATCCCCGCCTGCAGCGGCACGTCGTAGGCGGGCTCGACGAAGTGGAGGATGGTCGGCGCGTCGTGGAAGACGCGGCCGAGGCCGTGGCCGCAGAAGTCGCGCACCACCGAGCAGCGCTCGCCCTCGGCATAGGCCTGGATCGCCGCGCCGATGGCGTTGGTGGTGGCGCCCGGCTTCACGGCGGCGATGCCCCGCATCAGGGCCTCGTAGGTGATGTCGCACAGCCGCTCCGCCTTGCGGGGCACGGCGCCGACGAAGAACATCCGGCTCGAATCGCCGTGCCAGCCGTCGACGATGAGCGTGATGTCGATGTTGACGATGTCGCCCTCGCGCAGCGGCTTGTCGTTGGGAATGCCGTGGCAGACGACGTGGTTGATCGAGGTGCAGATCGCCTTCGGATAGCCGCGGTAGAACAGCGGCGCGGGATAGGCGCCGTGGTCCATGGCGAACTCGAAGGCGATCTTGTCGAGCGCCTCCGTGGTGACGCCCGGCTTGACGTGCTCGACCATCAGGTCGAGCGCCTGCGCGGTCAGCTGCCCGGCGCGGCGCATGGCCGCGAAGGCCTCCGGCCCGTGGATCGGCGGCTCCTTGTGGCCGGCGCGGCGTTCGAGCTGTTCGGTGTTGTCGAGCGTCATCTCGTCCCTGTCCTGTTGCGCCGACCATAGTCGCGGCGACGCGCGGCGCAAGGGCTCGCGAGCCGCCGCGCGCTTGCTCCCGGGCGCGCGGGATGGCAGGAAGGCCGCGGCCCGGCGCCGGTCCCTGCCGAGGCATATAAGGTCCATGTCCGTGACGAACGAGCCCGCGCCCTACGGCGCCTATTCTCCCGACGGCCTGGTGCGCTGGGTCCTGGAGCGCACCCGCGCCGCCGGCCACGGCTGGCTCTCCAAGCGCGCCGCCTTCCTCATGCGCCGCCTCGCCGTCCGGCGCCTCGCCGGACGGCCCGTGGACGTGGAGACGCTCGGCGCCAAGTTCCGGCTCTACCCCTACAACAACGTCTGCGAAAAGCGCGTCCTGTTCACGCCGCAATATTTCGACGGCCGCGAGCGGGAGATCCTGGAGTCGCGCATCAAGCCGGGCTTCGTCTTCATCGACGTCGGCGCGAATATCGGCGCCTACGCGCTCTTCGTCGCGGCCCGCGCCGGGCACGACGCACGCATCCTGTGCGTCGAGCCCCAGCCCGACGTCTTCGACCGGCTGGTCTACAACGTGCGCCTCAACCCCTTCGCCACGGTGAAGGCGATCGACTGCGCCGTGGCGGACAAGCCGGGCGAGCTCACCCTCTTCCTCGAGCCGTCCAACTCGGGCGAGACCTCGATGAAGATCGTCGGCTCGGGCGGCGCGGGCGCCATCCGGGTGCCGGCGACGACGCTCCTCGATCTCGTGCGCCAGGAAGGCTACGAGCGCGTCGACGCCATCAAGCTCGACGTCGAGGGCGCGGAGGACGTGATCCTCGAGCCCTTCCTGCGCGAGGCGCCGCGCTCGCTGTGGCCGGACCTGATGATCGTCGAGGACGGCTCCGGCCGCTGGCAGGTGGACCTGGTGAAGCTCGTCACCGAGGCGGGGTACCGAATCGTCGAAAAGACGAAGCTGAACTACGTGTTCGAGCGGGTTTGAGGGCGGATCAGGCCGCCAGAGCGGAGCGGACGTCCGTCTTCGAGAAGTCGTCGCCGACGAAGAGCAGAGGGCACTCGAGCCGGCGGGCGAGCTCGTACGAGAACGTGTCGCCGTAATTGAGCTTGGCGGGATGCCGGCCCCGCCCCCAACGCGCATGCGCCTCGGCGGCACGTCTCGCAGCGACTTCGTCGCACGACCAGATCTTCACGCCGAGCACGTCGACGAGTGACGCCATCCGAGACCCGATGCCGCGGCCGGTGGCGACGACCATGGCCTCGACGAAGGTCGGCGCGGCCATGGCGATCGCGTCGGCCTCGGCCAGAGCGGCCTCGCACGCGTCCGCATCCGCCTCCCCGAGCAAGATCGCCATCAACGCGGATGTGTCGACGACGATCACCGCCGCGCTCCGGTGAACCTCCGAACCGTGCGGCTCACCGAGGCGCTCCGTGCTCGTCGTAGAGATAATCCTGCGAGCGCGCCGCATCGGGTCCGGGAAGCGCCTCGGTCGCCGCCAGCGCGGCTATCCGCCGAATGGCAGCCCGTCGCTCGGCGACCTCGGGCGGAGCGCGATGCCCGTCGGGAACGAGCCGGACAGCGGGACGGCCGTGCCGGGTGAGAACCACCTCTTCCCCGGCTTCCGCGCGCCGCACGAGTTCCGTGAGCTGCGCCTTGGCGGCGGTGACCGAGATCTTCATCGAGCGGCTCCGGTTTCAGCACGGCGAAAATCTAGACCATCACCTGGACCATTTCAATCCGCCACCACCGGGATCTCCCCCTCCACCACGATCTCCTCCGGCGTGACCCGGCAGACGAAAGCGTGTGTCTCCACGCCCGCCGCGCGGGCCCGGGCGAAGGCCGCGGCGTAGGCGGGATCGATGTCGGCGGCGGGGCGGAAGCGGGCGGCCTCCATCTGCACCACGGTGACGAGCGCCGCGCGGGCGCCGGCCTGCACCATGGCGGCGAGCTCGTCGAGATGGCGGGCCGAGCGCGCGGCCGTGCAGTCCGGGAACTCGGCGAGGCCGTCCTCGCGCATCAGGTGGCAGTTCTTCACCTCGAGATAGAGCGGCGGGAGCCCCTCCCCCTCCAGCAGGAAGTCGACCCGGCTGCGTTCGCCGTAGGCCACCTCGGGGCGCACGCGCGCATAGTCCCGGAACGGCGCGAGCCGGCCCTGCGCGAGCGCCTCGGCGACGAGCCGGTTCGGCGTCGCCGTGTTGACGCCGACGAGCCGCGCCGCGCCGCCGGTCATGGGCGCGGCCTCGACCAGCTCCCACGACCAGGCGAGCTTGCGCTTGGGGTTGGTCGAGGCCGAGAGCCAGACCCGCGATCCGGGCTCGGCCAGGCCCAGCATCGAGCCTGGATTGGCGACGTGCGCCGTCGCCTCGCTGCCGTCGGCGAAGGCGACGTCGGCGAGGAAGCGCTTGTAGCGGCGGATCAGGCGGGCTTCGACGAGGGGAGCGGGAAAACGCATGGCCCGGATCTCGTAGCGCGGCCGTGCGCGCCGGGCAACGCGGCGCGCGTGCACCGGACGTTCAGGATCGTGGGCTAAGGCTGCCCCGGACGAACGAGGAGGCTCGCCGCATGTCGTTTCCCCATCGCAGCGCCATCGTCGCCTGGGCGTGCTGGTCGCTCGCCGTCCTCGCCAGCGCCGCCCATGCGCCGCGCCTCGCGGTCGAGATCGTGACGCTGTCGCCGCGGCTGCTGCCGCTCGCCGGGGCGATCGCAGTGTTCGTCGCCCTCGTCGCCTGGCTGCAGCGGGAGATGGGCCTCGCGCTGGCGCGCTCGTCCTTCGGCGCGCCGCAGACGCTGGTGACGAGCGGCCCCTTCGCCTACAGCCGCAACCCGATCTATCTCGCCTTCGCGATCCCGCTCTCGAGCCTCGCGCTCTACTCGATCCCCGGCGCCCTGTTCGGCCTCGCGCTCTACTTCGCCGCGATGACGCTCCTCGTCGTGCGCCCGGAGGAGCGCGACCTCGCCAGCGCCTTCGGGCCGGCCTTCGAGGCCTGGGCCGCGCGCACGCCGCGCTGGATCGGGCTGCCGCGGCAGGCGGCCTGAGCGCGACGCGGGCGCGAAACGGCGACGCAATCGCGAGGAAACGAAGCCGCCCTATCCAGACGCCGTCGCGCGGCGAAGGACCGCGCTCACGGGACGAGACGTCGTGACCGACCACAGATCCGCCAGCCAGGCCCTGCGCCTGGCCTACGCCATGCGCGCCATCGTGCGCCGGCCCGAGCCGAAGGAGACCGCGCCGGCCGGCGAGGCGGGTACCCTCGACGTCCGGCCTCGGGCGACAGACGGCGGCGCTACGGCGGGGCCGCCCGCAGGGGCCTGACGCACGGCGGACGCCGCCGCGCGGGCGCGGCCGCTCCGCTGTCGCGATCGCCCGAGACGACGAGGCCGGCCGAGTCGCGCATTCGGAGACCGGCTTTCCCGGGTACGATCGAGCCTTATCGAAGGAAAGGTGGCGCGCCCGAAAGGATTCGAACCTCTGACCCCCAGATTCGTAGTCTGGTGCTCTATCCAGCTGAGCTACGGGCGCCTGCCGTCGCCGCGATCGCGATGCGTCGCTGCGAGGCCGGTGAGATAGAAAATACCGGCGGGCTTGGCAAGCGGGATTTCGCAGCTTTCGCGATTTTTTTCGCCGGCCCGAGGCGCCGAGGACCGCCACGTGGCCCCGAAACCCTGGTCAGGCCTCACTCTCGGGCCGATCCGGGACGACGATGCGGAAGCTCGCGCCGGGCCCCTCCGGCTCGTACGCGATGCTCCCGCCGTGGAGCCGCACGATCTCGGCGCAGATGGCGAGGCCGAGCCCGGTGCCGCCGGAGGCGCGCGTCGCGCTCTTGAACGGCTCGAACAGGTGCTCGCGGGCCTTGGCCGGCAGCCCGGGGCCCGAATCGCTCACCCGCACGACGCAGGCGCCGTCGTCCCGCCGGGCCGTGATGCGCAGCTCCCGCTCTGCCGGCGGCGTCTTGGCCATCGCGTGCACGGCGTTGCGGGCGAGGTTGACGAAGACGCGGGAGAGCTGCTCGCGGTCGGCGTCGATGGTCAGGTCCTCCGGAACGTCGAGGACGAGGCGCGCGGCGTCCGGCTCCTCGCGCGCGCCCTCCCCGTCCGGCGCGGCGAGACCCGGCACGCCCTGAAGGTCCCGGAGCAGCTCCCGCAGCGGCATCACGCGGCGGCTCGGCGCCGGCTCCACCGCGCGTCCGTAGGCCAGCGTCGCCTCGGAGAAGTCGATGGCGCGCTGGAGCGTCGCGATCAGCCGCGGCGCGAAGCGCTGGACGGTCGGGTCCGGCAGCTCGGCCAGCCGGTCCGAGATCAGCTGCGCGGAGGCGAGCATGTTGCGCAGGTCGTGATTGATCTTGGCGACGCCGAGCCCCAGCTCGGCGAGGCGGCGCTTCGAGCGCAGCTCTTCCGCCAGCGCCCGCTCCGTACGCTCGAGCGCGCGCTCGGCGACGCCGATCTCGTCGCGGCGGCGCGACGGGCGGATGATCCGGGAGGCGTCCTCCGGCCCCTCCGAGAAGCGCTCGAGATTGGCCGACAGCCGTCGCACCGGTCGCACGATCACGGCCTGGAGCGCGAGATAGACGAGGCCGGCGGTGATGCCGGAGATGATCAGCGACAGGACGAGGATGTTCCGCGAGAAGGCGACGAGCGCGTCGCGCAGCGGCTTCTGGTCGATCACGATCTCGACGAAGTCCACCGCGCCCGCCTCCGGCCCGGTACCGTCGCCCACGACGCGGATGGCGCCGGCGCCGGGCGAGAGCAGGGTCTGGAACGCGGCGCGGATCGCCTCGAACGAGGACTGCGCCCGCAGGTCGACGGACCTGGCCACCTGGGGCGGCATGGTCGGATCGGCCGCGAGAAGCCGTCGCGTGCCCCCGCCGCGCACGGCCACGAGCTCGGCGCCGACGCCGGCCAGCAGCTTCTCCTGCAGTTCGGGCATGCCCGGATCGCCGGCATCGAGCACCATCGCCGCGATCTGCGCGGCGGCGAGCCGGTCGGAGAGCCAGTTGCGCTGGAAGTTGGCGACGGAGGGCACGTAGATCAGCACCTCGGCCAGCATCACGAAGGCGACCGTGAGGACGAGGAGGCGCCCCGACAGGCCCACATGCACCCGGCGCCGGCCCACGGCGGGACCGTCTCCGGCGTGCACGCCATTCGCGACGGCGCTGCGGGGCTCCACGAGGGTCGCGTCGTCCATGAGCCCTCCGCGCCCGCTAGCCGAGGCTGCGGGCGACGCGCAGCCAGGCCCGCACCAGCGCGTTGCGCGACAGCGGCCGCAGGTGCTCCACCGCGGCGCGCTTGGTGAGTTCCGAATAGGTCGGGTAGGCCATGACGGTCCCCGCCAGATCCTGCGCCTTCAAGCCTTTGGCGACGGCGAGCGTCCACGGCGCGATCAGCTCGCCGGCGTGCGGAGCCGCGATGGCGCAGCCGAGCACGCGGCCGTTCCCCGCGACGATCGCCTTGATCAGGCCGTGCGTGCGCCGCTCGGCCTGGGCGCGATCGTTCTCGGCGAGCGGCCACCGCAGGATACGCGCCTTGCGGTCCCGACGGAAGGCCTCCTCCTCGGAAAGCCCGACGGTCGCGATCTCCGGGTCGGTGTAGGTGACGCGGGGAATGGCCTGGAGGTCGATCCGCGCGGGAATGCGGAAGAGGGCGTCGCGCACCGCGAGCCCGGCATGGTAGCTCGCTGCATGGGTGAAGCGCAGGTCGCCGGTGCCGCCCGTGGCGCAGTCGCCGATGGCGTAGATTCGGCGATTGGAGGTGCGCAGGCGCGTGTCGACCCGGATGCCGCCGGCGTCGTAGGCGATACCCGCCTTCTCCAGGTCGAGCCCGTCGACGGTCGGACGCCGGCCCGTCGCGACGAGGACGTGCGAGCCCTCGATCGTCTCTTCCGGCGCGCCTTCGCCCGCACGGATGACGGCGCGCAGCGCCCCGCCCTCCCCCGTCTCGACGCGGACGACCTCGACGGTCTCGCGCAGATCGACGCCCTCGGCCCGCAGGGCGGCCGTCGCGATCTCCGCCACCTCGCGGTCCTGGCGCCCCAGAGCGGCGCTGGCGGAGAGGACGACGACCTCCGCCCCCAGGCGCCGGTGCGCCTGTGCGAGCTCCATGCCGACGGGCCCGCCGCCGATGATCAGCAGCCGGCGCGGGCGCTCGGCGAGATCGAAGACCGTCTCGTTCGTGAGGTAGGGGGCGTCGGCGAGGCCGGGAATGTCCGGCACGAGCGGCCGCGAGCCGGTGGCGAGCACGATGCGACGGGGCCGCACCCGCGTCTCCCCGACTACGAGCGTGCGCCGGTCGAGGAAACGGGCGTGCTCCGTCAGGACGGTCACGCCCATGGCGCGGTAGCGCTCCACGGTGTCGTTCGGCCGGATCGCGGCGATCACGCCGCGGACGTGCTCGCGCAGGGCGGCGTAGTCCACTTCCGGCTCGCCCGGCGCGACGCCGAAGCGCCCGCTCGTGCGCCGCGCCTGCGCCGCCGCCGCCGCGGCGATCACCGACTTGGAGGGAACGCAGCCGTTGTTGAGGCACTCGCCGCCCATCTCGCCCTTCTCGACGAGCACGACGGAGGCCTCGAAGGACGCGGCGATGGCCGCGACGGACAGCCCGGCCGCACCGCCGCCGACGACGCACAGATCGGGCTCGAGCACTCGGGTCATAATCGGTCGATCCTCGCCATGGGTGCGCTCCCACCTGCTACAAGCAAACCGGCGCGCCCGCCACCCGCCCGGGCATCGCGGCCGGCCTCAGACGAGGTGCGACCATTGCACGGGAACGAACGCGAAGCCGTCTGCGTCGCGGGCGACATGGCCCGTCGCCGGAAACGGGGCGTGGTAGAGCGCGATGCGGGTTCGCGTCTCGGCGGCCTCTCCCAGGAGCCGGCGACGGGTGGCCTCGGCCTGCTCGGGGTCGATGTCGAACACAGCCCGCCAGTCGGGATGGCGCACGAACAAGGCGGGGTGGTTGGTCACGTCGGAGAGGGCCAGCAACGTCTCGCCCTCGGACACGATGCGGAAGGCCGTGTGGCCGGGCGTGTGGCCGGGGGCGGCGATCGCGGTGACGCCGGGCACGAGCTCCTCTCCCGGATCGAAGGGCTCCGGTGCGGGCTCCGTGCCGTCGCGCATCGGCCCGAAGACCCGGCGCGCGTTCCGGAACGCGCCGGCCAGCGCCTCGGGCGCCGCCGCCATGCGGGCGTCGTCCATCCAGAAGTCCCATTCGGCGCGCGGCACGCGGATGCGGGCGCCCGGGAACACCGGCGCGCCGTCGACAAGCCGCAAGCCGTTGACGTGATCCGGGTGGAAGTGGCTGACGAGGATCGTGTCGACGTCCTCGGGACGATAGCCGGCGGCGCGGAAGTTCGCCATCCAGGCGCCCGAGGTCGGCGCGCCCGCATCGCCGTTGCCCGTATCGATCAGGACGAGCCGCTCCTCGGTCTCGAGGACGAGCGTGGTGAAGGGGATCGGCACCGCGTCCTCGGGCAGGAAGGCTTCGCGCAGGGCCGCCGCGACGGCGGGCTCGTCCGCATTGCGAACGAAGCCGGCGATGGGGCGCTTCGCGAAGCCGTCGTGGACGGCCGTGACCAGGATCGCGCCGACGCGGCTGCGGTGGAAGCCCGGGGCCTGGGCTGGCGCGTTCGTGCGGAGGAATGCCATCGATCTGTCTCCTCGCCGGCGCCGTGAGAAGCCCCGGCTCCACGATCATGCGCGCATTAAGCAGCAAACGCGAACGTTCGTGAGCGGCACCCGCATTCCCCAAAGTCTAGATGTCGCAGCCCGCCGCTTTCGGATTGCATTCACGGGCCATGCAGCCCGCCCCGATCGTTGCTCGCGAGGCGAATACACGCTTCGGCGTCTTGACGTTTCTTCAGCATCGAAACATCTTGAGATTGCATTCACAGCGGATGCCGGCGCCGGCATCCCAACTGCCGGTGGATTCCAGGAATCATGGCGACTTTCGGGCGACTTCGGAAGCGTCGATCGCGCGGAAGGGCCACGCCGCCCCCCCGACGCCGCGAAAGCCTTCGAACAGCGACGCTTTTCCGAATCGGACCGGCTCGGTGCCGCCGACGGCGCCGTGTTCTGCCGTCGACCGATTTCGTGCGAAATTTCGTAAACTGGATTGGCAATTTGCCTCGAATTGAGCGGGACGAACCGCGCTTGCATACGAGGGAATGCAGCTCAGAAGCGCGTATCCACCTGCGCTTTCGACATAATCGGGATCGCTACAGGATTTCTACGGACACGCTGTCACACCGCGCTAATCTTCTCACCGGACCGTCTTTCGTACATCTCCGACCCCGATTTCTGTGCGATTTCGATTTACAGGCACGGCGAGAACGCATATCAAGAAAAGCACACTCAACCCAAGATCACTGGATGCCCATGTCAACCCGTTGCCCCACCGACATCGATCGTTTCGTCGGCCAGCGCATTCGCCTGGCCCGTCGCATCGCGAAGATGAGCCAGCAGAAGCTGGGCGAGCAGATCGGCGTGACCTATCAGCAGATCCAGAAATACGAAAACGGCACCGATCGCATCGGCGCCGGGCGTCTGCACCAGGTTTCGCTGTCGACCGACCAGCCGATCGAGTTCTTCTTCTCCTTCTCGGACGACGTAGAGCCGACCCAGACCAACCGTCAGGACATCCTCGCCGACGACGGCGTGCAGCGCCTGATCGTCTCGGCTGCGAAGATCAAGTCCCGGAAGCTGCTCGACAACCTCGCGCAGATCGCCGAGACTTTCGCCTCCGCCGAGGGTGGCGAGGGCGCTCAGAAGTCCTGAGCCACGGCTTCGCGGCTCGCCGCCTCCTCCCGGGGGTCGCGAGCCGCGGCGCGCCGCGCGCGACGGCGGTCGCCCCGGGCCTCGCTCGGTCCCATCCGTCACGCCACAGGACGCGACCCAGCCGCATGCGCGCCTTTCACGACGAGCGTTCGCTCGCCCACGACCCCGACCGCTACTTCCGGCGGGGCGCCGTCGTCTCGCATCCCGAGCAGGCCGCGCGCTATCCGATCCTGCGCGACGCCATCGCCGGCCGTCACGCCCTCCGCGCGCCGCACGACCACGGCCTCGCGCCGCTCCTCGCCGTGCACGATGCGGCCTACGTCGCGTTCCTGCGCGACGCCTGGAGCCGCCGCGACGAGCTGCCGTCGGTGGACGACGAGATCCTCTCCGGCCACTTCGCCCGTCCGCAGATGAGCCGCCGCCCCGAGGCGCTGCTCGGCCTCATCGGCTACTACACCGCCGACACCTCGACGCCCATTCGCGCCGGGACCTGGGACGCCGTCCACGCGGGCGCGCAGGTGGCCGTCTCCGCCGCCGACGCCGCGCTCGAGGACGGGCGCGCCTACGCGCTGTGCCGGCCGCCGGGCCACCACGCCTACGCCGATTCCGCCGGCGGCTTCTGCTACCTGAACAACAGCGCCATCGCCGCCCAGCGCCTGCGCGAGCGCCATGCGCGCGTCGCGATCCTCGACATCGACGTCCATCACGGCAACGGCACGCAGGGGATCTTCTACGCCCGCGACGACGTGCTCACCGTCTCGATCCACGCCGACCCGTCCGGATACTTCCCCTATTTCGCGGGCTATGCCGACGAGCGGGGCGAAGGGCCGGGAGAGGGCGCCAACCGCAACATCCCCCTCCCCCACGGCTCGGGCGATTCGCCCTGGTTCGCGGCCATCGCAGAGGGACTGGAGGCGGTCGCGCGTTTCGGCGCCGGCGCGCTCGTCGTGGCGCTCGGCCTCGACGCCTCGCAGGACGATCCGATCGGGGCCTTGAAGGTGACGACGGACGGCTTCGCGCAGGCGGCCGAAACGATCGCGGGCGCCGCCCTCCCGACCGTGCTGGTGCAGGAGGGCGGCTATCTCTGCGAGGCGCTGCCGCGCAACCTGTCCGCCTTCCTCGACGCGTTCGACGCGGCGACCGGCTGAGCGCGGCGCCGGCCGCGCCGCGCCGGGCCGCGGATCAGGCCGCGTAGCGGAAGACGGCGGCGGCCTTCAGCCCTTCGGGCAGCCTGTCGGCATGGGCGGCGTAGACCTTGCCGCCGGTGCTCACCGTGCGCCCGACGATCTCGTCGAGCACGTCGTAGGTCGAGACGCTCGCCTCCTCGCCGGGCACGAACGAGCCGACACCGTCCTCGAGCCGGCCGTAGATCACGTCGTCGAGCGAGACGACGAGGGTGTCGACGCGGCCCTCCTCGGCGGCGCGGGCGATCTCGCTGATGTCGGTGGAGCCGCGGGTGACGTTGCGCATCTCCTCGACGCGGGCGAGAGCCGATTTCAGCGCCTCGTCGAACTGCGTGTCGACGATGGCGCGGGTGCGCTCGGCGAGATCCTCGGGGTTGGCCCGCTCCTGGTTGCCGGAGATCGCCTCCTCCATCAGGTGCGGATAGGAGTTCACCTCCTTGTAGTAGGTGAGGATCGTATCCACCCCGGCGAGCACGAGCGGGATGCGCTGGCCCTGCAGCAGCGAGCGCATCTTCCGCTCGCAATGGTGCGCGAACTGGCGCTGGCGGATCTTCTTCTGGTCGTGCTGCTGGATGCCCGAGGTCACCGTGTTCTCCGGCGTGCGCTCGTGCTCCATGAAGTCGTCGAGATCCTTCGGCAGCCCGGTGTCCTCGACCTCGCGGATGTCGCCCTCGCCCACCCGGAAGAGGCGCACGTTGCGCTGCTCGAGCTCGAGCAGGTAGGCGTCGTGCCGGTGCGTCAGCAGGGGCGCCAGCGGCTTGATGTGGAAGCGGTCCGATATCTCCACGCGCCGGCGCACGGTCTCGGGCAGGCGCACGGTGCGCAGCATGCCCGGCTTGACGAACACCGCGAGACCGTTCGCCATCCACTTCCAGAACTCGCCGTCGCCGTTGAGGGCGTCGAGCCGCTCGTCGATGTCGGCGATGGCGTCCTTGGCGATCCCGGCCTCCTCGAGCCGGCGCACGACCTCGGTGCGCATCTCCCGGAAGGCGAGCGTGTCCTCGCGGAGCGCCGGGATCGTCGCCGGCTGGGTCGGCATGAACAGCGACACGCAGGGCGCGCCTCGCTCCGCGTCGAGCCGGCGCAGATCGTCCTCGGTGACGGGATCGAGATGCAGCATGAACATTCTCCTTGGCCGGTCGCCGCTCCGACGCGGCGACGTTTCCGGGCATGACGTCCGCGCGCGCCGCGAAGTTCCGTCGCCACCGACCGCGGCGCGTCGCGGAAAAGCGCCTTTGCCGGCGCACCGCCTGTGACAGGCGGCGCGCATCGCGTATGACGGACGCTCCACACGAGACCTCACGGGAGAACGACATGGCGGAGCTGACGCGGGACCAGGCCCACACCATCGTGGCGACGGCGCTGAAGACGGGACGCGAGCGCAGCCTCAAGCCGCTCGCGGTCGCCGTCTACGACGCACGCGGCGCGCTCAAGGCCTTCGAGGCCGAGGACGGCACCTCTCTCAAGCGCGGCGAGATCGCCATGGGCAAGGCCTACGGCGCGATCGCGCTCGGCGTGCCCTCGCGCACCATCAACGCGATGGCGCAGGAGCGCCCGCATTTCGTCGGCGCGCTCTCCACCGTGGTCGGCGGCTCGCTGGTGCCGGTGCCGGGCGGCGTGCTCGTCCGCGACGGCGCGGGCGCGCTCGTCGGCGCCGTCGGCATCTCGGGCGACACCTCCGACAACGACGAGATCGCGGCCGTCGCGGGAATCGAGGCGGCGGGCCTGAAGGCCGAGACCGGCGCCTGAGGCGCGCCGCCGGTCGGGATCATTCCTCCACCACGAACTCGCCCTGCGCGGTCGCCTCCTCTCCGGCGGGCGCGCAGGCGAACGCGTAGGTGCCGGCGGCGCCCGTGGAGAACACGATCTGGCCCGTCGTGTCCGCCGGCACGAGGAAGGCGGCGGCGTCGTGATCGTACTGGGCGTCGATCGTGCTCGCGACGCTGCCGGAGGCGAAGAGCTCCGGCGCGGCGAACGCCGCGGCGGCGTCGGTGGCGTTGACGAGCTGGAGCGTCAGCTCCTCGCCCGGCGGCAGGCGCGCGAGATCGGGCCGGCAGACCAGCGCGCCGTCCTCCATGCGCATGGCGATCTCGACGGCGACCGGCCGGGACGGCTCGGCGAGCGGGACGTCTGCGGTGGGCTCGCCGGGCTGGACCTGCGCGAGCACCGCGGACTTGCCGGGCGTCGCGACGGTGAAGCAGGCGAGCGCGAAAGCGGCGACGAAGGCCTCGCGGACGCGCAGGCGCGGCGTCGCCGCGCGGTCGTTCGAAGGCTTCGTCTGCGTGCGGGGGGGCATGAACGTCTCCTGTGTCTGCGTCGACGGAGGAACGTCCCGGCGCGGGGGCGCGTTCCGGGGCGCGCCGGAACCCGGGCCGTTGCGCGGCCGTTGGCCGGGCGAGCGGAGACCGTCCGCCCCGGAGGAGCCCTTGATCCCGATCCGACCGACCCGCCTCGCCCTTTTCGCCGCCGCGGCGCTCGCGGCCGGCCTCGCCCTGCCGGCTCGTGCCGACGATCCGCCGGCGGCGGAGGGGCGCGCAGCCGAGGTGGAGACGCCGGTCACGCCGGACCTGCCTCGGCCCGACGCCGTGCTGGACGCCATGCCGCTCGTGATCTACCCGGCGGACCCGCGAGCCGCCCTGCGCGCCGCGGACGGCGACGGATCGGCCGCCGACGAGCCCGAGCCGATCGCGATCGAGGCGACGGGCGCCTTCGACCTCGAGGCGCCGCCGCTCGGCGAGCGCCCCACCCCGCGCGAGGCGCTGCGCGCGGACGAGCTCGGGGAGACCATCATGCGCCCGCGCGGGGGCTCGGCCACCGGCGGCAAGCCGGACGTTCCGCCCGAGCGTTGAGGCGGACGCGCTCGTCTCCGCGCCGTCTTTCTACCGGGCGAATGCGGGTTTTTACGGCCGCCGCCGGTCGGCATCGCTTCAATTGTTATCCCCCGCCGTGAAATCGGCGCGTCGCGTACGAAAAAAGCGCGACGGCCTTCGCCTTTTTCGCGCCTGCGTCTTTACAAGGCCTGGGAATTTGGGCAGTCTGTCCCTGGAAGGTGGAAGTAAACCACCTCTAGGACCGTTTTAAAAGCAATTCCATGCGAAGCGCCAGAAGAGCCAAGAGACCGGTCTAAAGGGGTGCCTGTTTTCGGACCCGGCTCATTGCGCTTCGCCGCGATCAGCTTCAGTTCCGAAACATCTGGTGGGCGTCAAACGTCAGCTGCAGCAGCGCGAGAGCGAGAGAATACATGGGTCGAGGTCGAGAGTTCCGCGATTCGGGCCGTCGTGGGTTCGATGATGATTTTGGTCAGCGTCGGTCTGACTATTTCGAGCCGCGCGCGGAACGCGGCTCCTTCGGCGGCGGCGCTCCGATGGCGCCGCGCCCGGTCGGCGGCCCGGTCGTCGACGCCGTGGTGAAGTGGTTCAACCCGGACAAGGGCTTCGGCTTCGTCGAGGTCGCGGACGGCTCCGGCGACGCCTTCCTGCACATCCGCGCGGTCGAGGCCGCCGGCCACAGCGACCTGCAGCCGGGCACCCGGCTCGAGGTGCGCACGGCTCAGGGCCAGAAGGGTCCGCAGGTGACCGAGGTCATCTCCGTCGATACGTCGACCGCGCAGGCCCCCGCGCCGCGCGCGCCCGGCGGCTTCGGCGCGGGTCCCGGCGGCCCCGGCGCCGCCCGCCGCCCGCCCCGTCCGGGCTTCGGCGCCGGCGGCGGCGGTCCCCGCCACACCGGCCCGACGACGGAGCTGATGGGCACCGTCAAGTGGTACAACCCGACCAAGGGCTTCGGCTTCATCGTGGCCGAGGACGGCGGCAAGGACGTATTCGTCCACCGCTCGGTTCTGATGCGCGCCAACCTCCCCGACCTCATCGAGGGCCAGCCGGTCCGCATGGGCGTGGTCGACGGGATGAAGGGCCGCGAGGCCGCCACGATCGAGCTCAGCGACGGCGCCTGATCGGCGCTGCTCCGCGGTTCCGTGGATGCGAGCATGGGCGGGCTCCCTCGGGGGCCCGCCTTTTCGCGTTCGAGGGGCGGCACGCAGACGCGACCTGAAGCATCGCGCGCCGACGGGCTCCCCTCGCCGGCATCATCGAGCTTTTCTTCCAGCGGCTCGCACTGCATCGCAAGCCGCTATTCCTCCCCCGTCAGCGCCTCGAGCGGCGCCGCCGGCTCGTCCTTCACCGTTCGCGTGACGATGTAGGTAAAGTAGCGATCGATGCCGATCTGGCGCTCGAGCAGGGCGTCGACGAGCCGCTGATAGGCGTCGATGTCACGGGCGACGACCCGCAGGATGTAGTCGACCCCGCCCCCCACCGACCAGCAGGCGACGATCTCCGGCACGGCCCGCACCGCGCGCTCGAAGCGCTCGAAATCCGCCTGGCGGTGGGCGCCGAGCGTGACCTCCATCAGCACCGTCGCGGCCGGCAGCCCGAGCGCCTTGAGCGAGACGCGCGCGTGGTAGCCCGCGACGATACCCGCCTTCTCCAGCCGGTCGAGCCGGGTCCAGCACGGCGTCGGCGACAGCCCCACCTCCTCGGCGAGCGCCAGCTTGGTGATGCGGCCGTTGCGCTGGACGGCGGCGAGGATGCGCAGGTCGATCGCGTCGAGCTTCAGCGGCTTCATCGTCTCGCGATTTCCGTTGCCAATTGTCGTGACTTAACCCACAAAGAAACTCATGACAATCTGGCGCCCGGATCCGTCCACCCTCAAGCGTCCCGTCTACGCCTCGCTGGCGGAGCAGATCGCCCGCGCCATCGGCGAGGGCGCGCTGCCGGAGGGCGCGCAGCTTCCCGTCCAGCGCAGGCTCGCCGACGAGCTCGGCCTCGCCGTCCAGACGGTGAGCCGCGCCTACGAGGAGCTCGGCCGGCGCGGGCTCGTCGCGGGCGAGACCGGACGGGGCACCTTCGTGCGCACCGTGCGCCGCGAGCCGGAGCCCCCCTACCTGCCCGAGCGGCTGAACGAGCTGATCGACCTCTCCATCCTCAAGCCGGTCTGCGAGCCGCTGCATCTCGAGCGCATGAAGGAGGCGCTCGCGCGCCTCGCGCAGGACGTGCCGGCGAGCGCCATTCTCTCGTTTCGCCCCAACGTCGTGTTCCCGCGCCACCGCGCCGTCGCGGCCGACTGGCTCGCGACCTGCGGCGTGTCGATCTCGCCGCTCAACGTCACCGTCACCAACGGCGCCACCGCGGCGCAGACGATCGCGCTGATGAGCGTCGCCTCGCCCGGCGCGGCCGTCGCGACCGAGGCGATCGGCCATCACACGCTCACGCCGCTCGCCTCCTATCTCGGGCTAAAGCTCGTCGGGATCGCCATCGACGACGAGGGCATGATCCCCGAGGCGCTCGACGAGGCCGCGGCCGAGCACGACCTGCGCGCGGCGTTCGTGCAGCCGAGCGTCATCAATCCCTGCGCCAGCCTGATGGGGGAGACGCGCCGCGCGGCCCTCGTCGCCGTCGCCCGGAAGCGGGACCTCGCCCTCGTCGAGAACGACGTCCTCGGGCCGCTGATCGCGCGCCGTGCGCCGCCGCTCGCGCAGATCGCCCCGGAGCGTACGCTCTACGTCACGACCTTCACCAAGACCGTGATGCCCGGCCTGCGCATCGGCTATCTCGCCGTGCCCGACCGCTACGTCGCCGCGGCGGCCAACCGCCATCTCGTCACGATGTGGATGGCGACGCCGATCATGGCCGAGATCGCCAGCCGCTGGGTCGCGGACGGGACGGCCTCGGCCTTGGTCGCGTGGCAGCGCGAGGCGCTGCACGGGCGGCACCGGATCGTGGCGGAGGCGCTGGAGGGGATCGCCTACCGGGCGCATCCCGAGAGCCTGCACGTCTGGGCGCCGCTGCCGGCGACCCATTCCGAGAGCGCCTTCGTCAGCCAGGCGCGCGCCCAGGGCGTGGCCATCGCGCCCGGCCAGAGCTTCCGCATCGGCGACGGCCCGTCCACGGCGGCGGTGCGCATCTCGCTGGGCTCGACCGACGCCGACGAGCTGCGCATCGGCCTGCGCCAGATCGCGCACCTGATCCACGCCGGGTCCGAGCCCGTGCTGCTCGCGATCTGAGCGCATCGCTCAGGAATGATGCGTTGGCGGCAATATTGTACTGATTTTATTTTCGCGATTGACATGAAATTGCCCTGACGTCACCGTGAGCGCCATCTCATCGCAGGATAGCGAGGCGCCCCGGTGATCCAGGCCAACGCGACCGCTCCCATCATCGAGGTCGACCGCGTCTCGAAGAGCTTCGGCGACTTCAAGGTGCTCGACGAGCTGACCTTCAGCGTCGCGCCGGCGGAGAAGCTCGCGCTCATCGGCCCGTCGGGCTCGGGGAAGACGACGATCCTGCGCATCCTGATGACGCTCGAGACCATCGACGGCGGGCACATCCGCGTCGAGGGCGAGGAGCTCTTCCACATGGAGAAGGCCGGCCGGCTCGCGCCGGCGGACGACGCGCACCTGCACCGGATGCGCGCCAAGATCGGCATGGTCTTCCAGCTGTTCAACCTCTTCCCGCACATGTGCGTGATCGACAACGTCACCCTCGCGCCGACGCTGACGAAGGGCGTGCCGAAGGAGGCGGCGCAGCGCCGCGCCATGGAGCTGCTCGACATGGTGGGCCTCGCCGACAAGGCGAAGGCGATGCCCGCCCAGCTCTCCGGCGGCCAGAAGCAGCGCGTCGCCATCGCCCGCGCGCTCGCGCTGGAACCGAAGATCATGCTGTTCGACGAGGTCACGTCGGCCCTCGACCCCGAGCTGGTCGAGGAGGTGCTCAACGTCATGCACCGGCTCGCCCGCGAGACGGACATGACCATGCTCCTCGTCACCCACGAGATGGGCTTCGCGCACGACTTCGCCGACCGGGTGATGTTCTTCGACCGCGGCCGCATCATCGAGCAGGGCCCGCCCTCCGACATCTTCACCAACCCGCGGGAGGAGCGCACGCAGACCTTCCTGCGCAAGATCATCGCGGCCGGACACCGCGTTTGAGCGCCGGCCCGCCTATCCGCGGCGCCGGACGAAAGTGCGTCGAGACGCAAGAAGAAAGGGGAACCAGGACCATGACCATCGCCCTCCTCTCCCGCCGGCTGGCCGCCGTCGCGCTGATCGGCGCGGCCGCCGCCTTCGCCGGCCCCGCCACGGCGCAGGACGACGCCCGCATCCAGGAGCTGCGCGACCAGGGCTTCGCCCGCATCGCCATCGCCAACGAGCCGCCCTACACCGCGGTCAACCCGGACGGCACGGTCTCCGGCGCCGCGCCCGACCTCGCGCGCGAGATCTTCAAGCGCATGGGCATCGACGACGTCGCCGCCTCGGTCTCCGAGTACGGCGCCATGATCCCGGGCCTGCAGGCCGGTCGCTTCGACGCGGTGACGGCGGGCCTGTTCATGCGCCCCGAGCGCTGCGCCGCGGTCGCCTATTCCGAGCCGATCCTGTGCGACGCCGAGGCCTTCGCCGTGAAGGCGGGCAACCCGCTCAACCTGAAGACCTTCGCCGACATCGCCGCCCATCCGACCGCGACGATCGGCGCGCCGGGCGGCGGCACCGAGGAGCGCCTCGCGCTCGAATCCGGCGTGCCGCGCGACCGCGTCATCGTCGTGCCCGACGGCCAGAGCGGCATCAACATGCTCCAGGACGGGCGCATCGACGTCTATTCGCTGCCCGTGCTGTCGATCTCGGACCTGCTCGCCCGCGCCCAGGACGAGAACCTCGCCATGGTCGCGCCCATCGCCGACGCGCCGGTCTATTGCGACGGCGCCGCCTTCCGCCGGCAGGACACGGCGCTTCGCGACGAGTACGACCGCATCCTCGCGGAGATGAAGGAATCGGGCGAGTTCGCCGCGATCATCGAGCCCTACGGCTTCTCCGCGGCGGCCGCGATGAGCACGAGCCGCGAGAAGCTCTGCTCGGGCGGCTGATCCGTCGTCCGCGGCGCGCCGCCCGTCGGCGCGCCGCTCTCTCGCCCACCCCCGCGGCCCGTCGAGACGCCTCGCCATGGACTATTCCGGCTACATCACGCTGATCCTGCAGGGCGCCCTCGTCACGGCGCAGCTCACCGTGATGGGCTGCGCGCTCGCGCTCGTCATGGCCTTCATCGCCGGGCTCGGGCGGCTGTCGCGCTTCGCCTGGGCGCGGGCGATCGCCACGGCCTACATCGAGTTCTTCCGCGGCACCTCGGTCTTCGTGCAGCTGTTCTGGGCCTATTTCGTGCTCCCGCTGCTCGGCGTCGAGCTCACCCCGCTGCAGGCGGGCGTGCTGGCGCTCGGCCTCAACGTCGGCGCCTACGGCGCGGAGGTGGTGCGCGGGGCCGTCCAGTCCATCGGCAAGGAGCAGCGCGAGGCCTGCGTTGCGCTCAACCTCACCCGCTTCCAGGCCCTGCGCTGGGTGGTGCTGCCCCAGGCCGTCGTGCTGATGCTGCCGACCTTCGGCAACAACGCCATCGAGCTGCTCAAGGCGACGGCCATCGTCTCCCTGATCTCGATCTCGGACATGACCTTCCAGGCGCAGGTCATGCGCGCCCAGACCGGCGACACGCTCGTGCCCTTCGGCACCATCATGATCCTCTACTTCCTGTTCGCGCTCGCGATCGCGGGCGGGATCAGGGCGCTGGAGCGCCGCCTCACGCGCGGCCTCGACGGCGTGCGGGCCTGAGGGAGGAGACCGCCATGCTCTGGGACTGGTCCTTCGCCATCTCCATCATCCCGACGCTGTGGGAGGGCGTGAAGATCACGATCCTCGCGACGCTGCTCGGCTCCGTCCTCGCCGCGATCGTGGGCCTCGCCATCGCGCTGCTGCGCCGCTCGAAGAACCTCCTCGTCTGCAAGCCGGTGGCGTTCTTCGCGGAATTCATCCGCGGCACGCCGCTTCTCGTCCAGCTCTACGTCCTGTTCTACGTCCTGCCGGACATCGGCATCACGCTCTCGCCGCTGATGGCGGGGGTGATCGGGCTCGGCCTGCATTACGGCACCTACACGGCCGAGGTCTATCGCGCGGGCATCGACAACGTGCCCCGCGGCCAGTGGGAGGCGGCCAAGGCCGTCAACCTCACGCCCGCGCAGACCTGGACGCGCATCGTCATGCCCCAGGCCGTGCCGCCGATGATCCCGGCCCTGGCCAACTACTTCATCGCCATGTTCAAGGAGACGCCGCTCCTCTCGGCGATCACCATCCTCGAACTGATGAACCAGGCCCGCTCCATCGCGAACTTCAACTACCGCTACATCGAGCCGATGACGATGGTGGGCGTGTTCTTCCTCGTCATCAGCCTGATCTCGGTCTTCGGGCTGCGCTGGCTCGAGCGGCGCTACGGGCGGGTCGGATCATGAGCGACGCGCCCGTTCCCCGAGCGCTCGACCTGCCGCTCGGCTTCGACGCCGAGCCGGTGGGAAGGCGCATCGGTCTCGTCGTCCTCGCCACCGATCACACGACGGAGCCCGATTTCGCCCGCATGGTCGCGGCGCCCGACGTCGGCGTGTACGTCGCGCGGATCGCCTACGCCAACCCGACGACGCCGGAGAACCTCCGGGCCATGCAGCCCGATCTCGCCCGGGGCGCGGCCCTGCTGCTGCCGGAGGAGCGGCTCGACGCGATCTGCTATTCCTGCACCTCGGCCTCCGTCGTCATCGGCGACGACGCGGTCGCGGCCGCGATCCGGGAGGGCAAGCCCGGCGTCCCCGTGGTGACGCCGACCCGCGCGGCGGTCGAGGCGCTGCGCGCGCACGGCGCCCGGCGTATCGCGATCCTCACGCCCTACACGATCGAGACCTCGGCGTCCCTCGCGCCCTATTTCGAAGGGCGCGGCTTTTCGGTCGCGGGCGTCTCCTGCCTCGGCCTCGAGGACGACCGGCAGATGGCGCGGCTCGACGGGCCGACCCTGATCGCGGCGGCCCGCGCGGCGCTCGCACCGGGGGCGCAAGCGCTGTTCGTCTCCTGCACGGCCTTGCGCTCGGCCGCGCTCGCGGCGGAGATGGAGGCCGCTCTCGGCCTGCCGGTGGTGACGTCGAACCTCGCCACCGCCTGGGCCTGCGCGCGGCTCGTGGGCGAGACGCCGCGCGTCGACGCCCGGCTCGCCGCCCTCCCCCTGCCCGACCCGACGGCCTTCGCATGAGCCCGCATCCCGGCCTCGCCGATTTCGAGCGCGCCCGCGCGGCTCTGGCGGGCCGCATCCGGCGCACGCCCGCCCGCCCCTCGCCGGCGCTCGCCGCGCGCCTCGGCGCCCCCGTCGTGCTCAAGCACGAGCACGAGCAGACCACCGGCGCCTTCAAGCTGCGCGGGGCGACGAACGCGCTCGCGACCCTCTCGGACGCCGAGCGCGCGCGCGGCGTCGTCACGGTCTCCACCGGCAATCACGGGCGGGCGCTGGCGCACGCCGCGCGCGAGGTCGGCGTGCGCTGCGTCGTCGCCATGTCGCGCCTCGTGCCGCAGAACAAGCTCGACGCCATCGCCGCGCTCGGGGCCGAGATCGCGATCCACGGCGCCTCGCAGGACGAGGCTCAGGGCGAGGTGGACCGGCGGGTGGCCGAGGAGGGGCTCGTCGAGATCCCGCCCTTCGACAATCCGGACGTCATCGCCGGCCAGGGCACGCTCGGGCTCGAGCTCGTCGAGGACGTCCCCGATCTCGCGCAGGTGCTGATCCCGCTCTCCGGCGGCGGCCTCGCGGCGGGCGTCGCGGCGGCGGTGAAGGCGCAGCGCCCGTCGGCGCGTATCGTCGGAATCTCCATGGAGCGCGGCGCGGCCATGCAGGCGAGCCTCGCCGCGGGGCGGCCGGTGCTGGTCGAGGAGGCGGAGAGCCTCGCGGATTCGCTCGGCGGCGGCATCGGGCTCGAGAACCGGCACACCTTCGCCATGCTGCGCGACCTGATGGACGAGGTGGTGCTCCTCACCGAGGACGAGATCGCCGCCGGCATCGCCTTCTGCCACGCGGTGGAGGGCGTCGTCGTCGAGGGCGGCGGCGCCGTCGGGCCCGGCGCGATCCTCGCGGGGAAGATCCACCCGCACGGACCGACCGTCGCGATCCTGTCCGGCCGCAACATCGACCCGGCCCTCCACGCCCGGATCGTGTCCGATCCCGCCGTCCTCGAAAGGCTCGCCTGATGCCGCAGATCACCCTCGTCGGGGAGCGCGACCTGCGCGCGCTCGTGCCCCTCGACCGCGCGGCGATCGACGCGGTGCGCGGGACCTTCGTGGGGCTCGCCTCCGGGCGCGTGGTGATGCCGCCGATCCTGTCCATGGCGATGCCGGACGTCCACGGCGAGGTGGACGTGAAGACGGCCTACGTGCCCGGCCTCGAGGGCTTCGCGGTGAAGATCTCGCCGGGCTTCTTCGACAACCCGCAGCTCGGCCTGCCCTCCCTCAACGGGCTGATGGTGCTGCTCTCGGCGAAGACCGGCCTCGTCGAGGCGCTGTTCCTCGACAACGGCTGGCTCACGGACGTGCGCACCGCGGCCGCCGGCGCAATCGCGGCGGACGCGCTGGCGCGACGGGACGCACGGGTCGCGACGGTTTTCGGCGCGGGGACGCAGGCGCGGCTCCAGATGCAGGCGCTCGCCCTGGTGCGCGATCTCGCCGAGATCCGGGTCTGGGCGCGCGACACGGTGAAGGCCGCCGCCTGCGCCGCCGACATCGAGGCCGCGACCGGCGTCCCCGCCCGCGCCGTGGCGGAGCCCCGCGGCGCCGTCTCGGGCGCCGACATCGTGGTGACGACGACCCCGGCGACGAGCCCGATCCTGTTCGCCGACTGGCTGGAGCCCGGGCAGCACGTCACCGCCATGGGCTCGGACGCCGAGAGCAAGGGCGAGCTCGACCCGGAGATCCTCGCCCGCGCGACGCTCTACGTCGCCGACAGCCTCGGCCAGACCCGCCGGCTCGGCGAGTTGCGCCGGGCGATCTCGGCGCGGATCGTGCCCGAGCACGCGACGTTCCCCGAGCTCGGAGACGTGCTGACCGGCCGCCATGCCGGGCGGCCCGGGCCGGAGGCGATCACCGTGTGCGATCTCACCGGCACCGGCGCGCAGGACACCGCCATCGCCGCCTTCGCCCGCGCCCGCGTCGCCGAGGCGGGAGCGGGGACAACTTTCGAAACCCGACCTTCTTCGACGGGCCAACGAGACAAGAGACGATCATGACCGACGCCCACCTGAAATTCTCCCGCGCCGAATATTCCGCGCGCCTCGCCAAGACCCGCAAGGCCATGTCCGCGCGCGGCCTCGACGCGCTGATCGTGACCGACCCGTCCAACATGGCCTGGCTCACGGGCTACGACGGCTGGTCCTTCTACGTGCACCAATGCGTGATCGTCGGCCCGGAGGGCGAGCCGGTCTGGTTCGGCCGCGGCCAGGACGCCAACGGCGCGAAGCGCACCACGTATCTCGCGCACGAGAACATCGTCGGCTATGCCGACCACTACGTTCAGTCCACAGAGCGGCATCCGATGGACTACCTGTGCACGGTCCTGCAGGAGCGCGGCTGGGGCGCGGGCGTCATCGGCGTCGAGATGGACAATTACTACTTCTCGGCCCAGGCCTATGTCCGGCTGATGCTCGGCCTGCCGGAGGTGCGCTACACCGACGCCACCGCCCTGGTGAACTGGCAGCGTGCGGTCAAGAGCGAGCAGGAGCTCGCCTACATGCGCCAGGCCGCGCGGATCGTGGAGAAGATGCACGCCCGCATCCTCGACGTGATCGAGCCCGGCATGCGCAAGTGCGACCTCGTCGCCGAGATCTACGACGCCGGCATCCGCGGCACGCCCGAGGTCGGCGGCGACTATCCGGCCATCGTCCCGCTGCTGCCGTCGGGCGCGGACGCGTCGGCGCCGCACCTCACCTGGGACGACAAGCCGATGAAGACGGGCGAGGGCACGTTCTTCGAGATCGCCGGCTGCGTGAACCGCTACCATTGCCCGCTCTCGCGCACGGTCTTCCTGGGCAAGCCCTCCCAGGCCTTCCGCGACGCGGAAGCGGCGACGCTGGAAGGCATGGAGGCGGGCCTCGCGGCGGCGAAGCCGGGCAACACCTGCGAGGACATCGCCAACGCCTTCTTCGCGGTGCTGAAGAAGCACGGCATCGTCAAGGACAACCGCACGGGCTATCCGATCGGCCTGTCCTACCCGCCGGACTGGGGCGAGCGCACCATGAGCCTGCGGCCGGGCGACACGACCGTGCTCCAGCCGGGCATGACCTTCCACTTCATGACGGGCCTGTGGCTCGAGGACATGGGCCTCGAGATCACCGAGAGCATCGTCATCACCGAGACCGGGGTCGCGTGCCTCGCGAACGTGCCCCGCGAGCTCTTCGTCAAGGATTGACGGCCATGGCGCACGCCGACCTGCCGCCCTCCCCCGTCGTGCCGACGATCGACCTCCAGGCCGACGGCGTGCAGCACGGGCATCTGCGCCTGCCCTACAGCCGCGACGATTCGGCCTGGGGCTCGGTGATGATCCCGATCTGCGCGATCGCCAACGGGGAGGGCCCGACAGCCCTTCTCGTCGGCGCCAATCACGGCGACGAGTACGAGGGGCCGATCGCGCTCTACGAGCTCGCCCGCACCCTGCGGCCCGAGGACGTCACCGGTCGCGTGATCGTCCTGCCGGCCCTGAACTTTCCCGCCTTCGAGGCGGGTACGCGCACCTCGCCCATCGACAAGGGCAACCTCAACCGCTCCTTCCCGGGCCGCCCGGACGGCACGCCGACGCAGAAGATCGCGGACTACGTCACGCGCGCGCTCGTGCCGCTCGCCGACATCGTCCTCGACGTCCATTCGGGGGGCAGGACGCTGGACTTCGTGCCCTTTGCCGCCGCCCACCGCCTGCCCGACGCCCGGCAGGAAGCCGCCTGCAAGGCGGCGGTGGAGGCGTTCGGCGCGCCCTATTCCATGACCATGCTCGAGATCGACGCGGTCGGCATGCTCGACACCACCGTCGAGGAGATGGGCAAGACCTTCGTCACGACCGAGATCGGCGGCGGCGGCACCGCCTCGGCCCGCACGGCCGCCATCGCCCGGCAGGGCGTGCGCGACCTTCTGGTCCATGCCGGCGTGATGCGCGGGACGGTGGAGCGGCGCGAGACCCGCTGGCTCGACATGCCCTCGGGCGACTGTTTCGCCTTCGCCGAGGAGGGCGGGCTCATCGCCTTCCGCGTCGATCTCGGGGAGCCGGTGCGCGCCGGGGACGTGATCTGCGAGATCGCTCCCATCGGCCGCACCGGGGCCGCGCCGCGCCCGACCCGCGCGGCGATGGACGGCATCCTCGCCGCGCGGCATTTCCCGGGACTGGTCAAGCCGGGGGATTGCGTGGCCGTGGTGGCGCAGATCGTCGGGTGACCGGGCCCGCCATCGCGGCGAGCCCGGGGCTCACGCCGCGGCGCGGTCCTCCAGCGGCCCGCGCTTGAGGGTCACCAGGAAGGTCCGCACCTCCTCCGCGAGGCGCCGTCCCTGCGCGTCGACGTCGCCCGCCGCGGCCAAGACGGCGCTCGCGGACGCCCGCGCGCCCTGCACGTTCTCCGAGACGCCGTGGATGTTCTCCGTCACGTCCCGGGTGCCGGACGAGGCCTGCTCGACGTTGCGGGCGATCTCGGCGGTGGCGTCGGTCTGGGAGGCGATGGCGCCGGCGATCTGCGACGATGCGGCGTCGATCTCCTGGATCAGCTGCCCGATCTCGGTGATGACACCCACGGCGCCCGAGGTGGCGGACTGCAACGCGCCGACCTGCGCCGCGATCTCCTCCGTCGCCTTGGCCGTCTGGCCGGCGAGCGTCTTCACCTCGGCGGCGACGACCGCGAAGCCCTTGCCCGCCGCGCCGGCGCGGGCGGCCTCGATCGTGGCGTTGAGGGCGAGCAGGTTCGTCTGGTCGGCGATGGCGTTGATCAGCTCCACCACCTTGCCGATGCGCTCGGCCGCGACGGAGAGGCCCTGCACGATCCGCTCGGTCTCGCCGGCGCGGTCGACGGCGCGGCGCGCGCGCTCGGCCGAGCGCTGCGCCTCGGCGACGACCTCCTGCGCGGAGGCCGAGAGCTCGGTCGCCGCGGAGGCGACCGTCTCCACCGAGATCGCCATCTCCTCCGAGGCGGCGGCGACGGCGCTGGCGCGCCGGTTGGTGACGCCCGCGCCCGTCTCCATCTCGGCCGCCATCCGGCTCATCTCGGCCGACGAGGTGGAGAGCGTGCGCACGATCGCCTCGATCGCGGCCTCGAAGGACGAGGTCGAGGCGTTGAAGGCGGCGACGCGGCCCTCGATCACCTCCGTCGCCTCGTTGATGATCCGCGCCGCGCCGAGCAGCGATCCGTCGAGGCCATCGGGCAGGATGCGGCGGTAGTAGACGTTGTTGCGCACGGCGTCCATGGACGCCGTCGCCTCGCGCACGAAGGCGTCGATGCGGTCGGTCGTGTCGTTGACCTGGTGCATCAGCCGGCCGAGATCGCCGCCCTCGCGGACGCGCACGAGCCGCGCCTCGAAATCGCCGCGCCCGATCCGCGCGACCACGTCGGTGGTGCGCTGGAGCGCCGCGCGCGTGCGCCAGAGCATCGCGCCGGCGAGGCCGAGCCCCGCGAGCGTCAGCGCGCCGAAGCCGAGCGCCGTCGTCGAGGCGAGGACCGGGCCGGTCGCCGCGAGCCCGGCCGCACCGACGCCCGCCGCCGCGAGGCCGAGCGCCGCCTTAGAGAGAGAAGACGAATTCGTCATAGGTCTGGCCCTTGTCGGCGATCAGCTGGCGCAGGCGCGCCGAGGAGGCGGCGAGCCCCTCCTTGGCGTTGCGATGGGCGGCCTCGATGCTGGAGAGCTCGCGATAGAGCGGCGTCACCGCCGCGAGCGCCTCGCGCTTCGGCACGCGGCGGTTCGAGTGGAAGCCGCAGACCCGTCGCTCGGCGTCGCGCGAGGGGGTGACGTGGGCGAAGACCCAGTAATGGTCGCCCGTCCGGGTCATGTTCTTCACGTAGGCGAAGATCTCGCGCCCCTCGAGGATCGCGTCCCAGAGCAGCCGGAACACCGCCCGCGGCATGTCCGGATGGCGGATCATGGCGTGCGGCTGGCCGATCACCTCCGCCTCGTCGTAGCCGGAAATGGCGCAGAAGGTGCGGTTCGCGTAGGTGATCCGGCCTTTCAGGTCGGTCTTCGAGACGATGATGTCGGAGGCGTCGAAGCGCACCTCCACCTGCGTGGGCCTGATCGTGTGGGCCATCCTGATCCTCGGAGCGCGGACGCGTCGTGGGCGGTTCGTGTGTCGCACGACATGTGCCAGCGCAGCCCTCACGAGACCGTTAACGGCGGCCAGGCTTCGCAGTCTTACTCATGTTAGGCCGCTGGGAGAATTCAGCTTTTCGCAAGGAAGGCCGTGACGTCCGCCCGCGTGGGCAAGGGTCCCACCGCGCCGTAGCCGGTGACGGACAAAGCCGCCGCGGCGTTGGCGTATTCCCCGGCCGCGACCGCGTCGCCCGTGCGCAGGTATTCGGCGAGAAAGGCGCCGTCGAAGGCGTCGCCGGCGCCGGTGGCGTCGACCGCCGTCACCCGGCGGGCGGGGATGGTGCGCGTCCCCTCGGGCGTGGCGATCATCGCGCCCTCGGAGCCGAGCGTCAGCGCCACCACCGTCGCCCCGAGCCGCAGATAGGCGGCGCAGATCGCCTCCGGCGCGTCGAGGCCGGTGAGGCGGCGGGCGTCGTCGAGGCCCGGCAGCACGATGTCGGCCATCGCGGCGGCGGCCTGGATGATGGCGCGCGCGCGGTCGAGGGGCCACAGCCGCAGGCGCAGGTTCGTGTCGTAGGAGACGAGCGCGCCCGCCTCCCGCGCCATGCGCATGGCGGCGAAGACGGCGTCGGTGCAGGACGGCGAGATCGCCTGGCTGATGCCCGACGCGTGGACGATCCGCGCCCGTGCGATCGCGTCGGCCGGAATCTCGGCGGGGGTGATCAGGCTCGCCGCCGAGCCCTGGCGGTAATAGCTGAAATCGTGGCCCTCGGGGCCGTAGGAGATCATGTAGACGCCCGTGCGCTCGCCCGCCCGGCAGAGCACGTGGCCGCGGTCGACGCCCTCGCGGTCCCACAGGTCGAGGAAGGCGCGGCCGAACGTGTCGTCGCCGACCGCGGTGAGCATGGCGGCGCGGGCGCCGTGGCGCGCGGCGGCGATGGCGGCGTTGGAGCAATCCCCGCCGAAGCCCGGCGCGTAGAGCCGCTCGCCCCCGCGCTCGGTCTCGGCGAGCTCCATCAGCGGCTCGCCGATGGAGAGGACGTCTATGGCCTTCCCGCTCACCGCCCGCCTCCCGGCAGCGCCGCCGGCGCCTCGGGCGAGAGCGCCACGACCTTGCCGGGGTTGAGGATGTCGAGCGGGTCGAGCGCGATCTTGATGGCGTGCATCATGTCGAGCGCGACCGGATCCTTGTAGAGCTTCAGCTCGTCGCGCTTGATCAGCCCCACCCCGTGCTCGGCCGCGATCGAGCCCTCGTAGCGGTGCACGATGTCGTGGACGATGCGGTTGAAGCGCTCCCACGCGGCGAGGAAGGCGGCCTTCTCCATGCCGACCGGCTGGGAGAGGTTGAAGTGGATGTTGCCGTCGCCGACATGGCCGAAGGCGCAGACCCGAACGCCCTCCATCGCCGCCTCGCAGGCGGCGGAGGCCTCGACGATGAAGTCCGCGACGCGCGAGACCGGCACCGAGACGTCGTGCTTGATCGAGCCGCCCTCGCGGCCCTGCACCTCGGAGAGCATCTCGCGCAGCTTCCAGAGCGCCGCGTTCTGCGCCTCGCTCGCGCCGATCGTCGCGTCCTCGACGAGCCCGTCCTCGATGGCGGCGCCGAGCACCGTCTCGATCACGCCCGGGAGGTCGGCGTCGGCGCGCGGCGAGGAGAGCTCGACGAGGGCGTAGGCCGCATGATCGCCCTGGAGCGGACGGGTGACGCCGTCGGCGTGCTTGAGCACGAGCTCGAGCCCGAAGCGGGGCATGTACTCGAAGGCGGTCAGCTGGTCGCCCGCCTCCTCGCGCAGCCGCTCGAACACGGCGAGGGCCGCCTGCGGCCCCTCGCAGCCGAGGAAGGCGGTGACCGTCGCCTTCGGTTTCGGGTAGAGCTTCAGCACGGCGGCGGTGATGATGCCGAGCGTGCCCTCCGAGCCGACGAAGAGGTGCTTGAGGTCGTAGCCGGTATTGTCCTTGCGCAGGCGCTTGAGCCCGTTCCAAACCCGCCCGTCGGCCAGCACCACCTCGAGGCCGAGCACCAGATCGCGAGCGTTGCCGTAGCGCAGCACGCCGGTGCCGCCGGCATTGGTGGCGAGGTTGCCGCCGATCTGGCAGGTACCCTCGGAGGCGAGCGAGAGGGGGAACAGCCGGTCGGCCTCGTCCGCCGCGTCCTGGATCGCCTTGAGCGTCACGCCGGCCTCGACGGTGATCGTGGCGTTGACGGCGTCGAGCTCGCGGATGGCGGAGAGGCGCGCGAGCGAGAGCACCACGCCGCCATGCGGCACGCCCCCGCCGACGAGGCCGGTATTGCCGCCCTGCGGCACCACCGGCACGCCCGCGGCCGAGCATTGCGCCATGATCCAGGAGACCTCGAGCACGTCCTTCGGCCGCACCACCGCGAGCGCCCGCCCGCGATAGAGCCCGCGCGATTCGATCAGATGCGGCTCGATGTCGGTCGCGGCGGAGATCACGTGCGCCTCGCCCAGGCGCTCGGCGAGCCGGGCGACGAGCGCCGCCTCGGCGTTGGGGGTGACGTCGTTCATCGACGGGTCCTCATACTCACTCGCGAGATTCTTAGCACGAGCGGAGGTGCGGGCGTCACCCCGAAGGTTCGCCGCACCCCGCCGGGACCACCGTCCTCAGCGCGCCTTCTCCTTGCGCCACTGCACCGAATAGAGATCGAACCGCCGGTCGCGCAGGTTCTGCACCGTGCCGTTGGCGCGGGACTGGCGCAGCGTGTCGAGGTTCAGGTCGGCGATGGCGACCATCTCGGAGTTCGGCGTCGTGTCGGCGGCGATTCCGTCGCGGTCGAAGGGGAAGTCGCAGGGCGTGAGGATGCAGCTCTGCGCGTACTGGATGTCCATGTTCTCGACGTTGGGCAGGTTGCCCACGTTCCCCGCCAGCGCGACGTAGACCTGGTTCTCCACGGCGCGGGCCTGGCAGCAATAGCGCACCCGCAGGTAGGACTTGCGCTCGTCGGTGCAGAACGGGACGAACAGGATCTGCGCGCCCTGGTCGACCAGGTGCCGGGCGAGCTCCGGGAACTCCGAATCGTAGCAGATCATCACGCCGATCGGCCCGCAATCGGTCATGATCGTATCCGCCTCGTCCGCGCCGACGATGGACCACCAATAGCGCTCGTTCGGCGTCGGGTGGATCTTGGCGCGGGCGTGGATCGAGCCGTCGCGGAGGCAGACGTAGCAGACGTTGATGATGTCGCCGTCCTCGTCCCGCGTCGGGTGCGAGCCGCCGATGATGTTGATGTTGTAGTGCACCGCGAGCCGCGAGAGCATCTCCTTGAGCCGCTCGGTGTACTTGGACAGCTGGGCGATGGCCCTGTCCGGCGGGGTGCTCTCGTTCTCGATGGAGAGGAGCTGGAGGGTGAACAGCTCCGGGAAGACGCAGAAGTCCGACTTGTAGTCGGCCACCGCATCGACGAAATACTCCACCTGGTCGGCGAATTCCTGGAAGGAGGACACCTTGCGCTGCTGGTACTGGATGCACGCGACGCGCACGGTCGATTGCGGCCGGCGGCGCTGCTTGTCGGCCCGCACCGTCGGGTCCGGGGCGACGGCCGGGTTCCACCAGACGAGATGCACGGCGTTGCCGCGGCTCTCGTGGTCGATCGGCAGGTAGTCGTGCAGCACGCGCAGCGGCTCGAAGCCGTTGCGCATCTGGAACGAGATCACCGGATCGCGCAGGCCCTGCTCGACCACGAGCTCGAGATATTCCTCGGGCGTCGCCACCGTCTTGCGGCGCTTGGCCTTGGAGTAGCCCGGCATGCGGCCGGCGAAGACGATGCCCTTCAGCTTGAGATCGATGGCGAGGCGCTTGCGCTCGTTGTAGAGCCGCTGGCCGATGCGCAGGCCGCGATGCTTCGGGTCGACCATCACCTCGAAGCCGTAGAGCATGTCGCCGTCGTCGTCGTGGCGCGAGGCGAAGCCGTTGCCGGTGATGGTCTTCCAGTCGTGCGGCGCGAGCGCGGTCTTCTCGTCGATGAGGAAGGTCGCGGCGTAGCCGACGAGCTCGTCCTTGTAGATGGCGACGAACTGCCCTTCCGGGAACATCTGGATCTGCCCGCGCAGCTGCGCCTGGGCGTAGGGCTCCATCGTCGGGTAGGCGCGCCGGCACAGCGCCTGGATCGCGCGCACGTCCTTGAGCAGCGCCGGGCGCACGAACAGCTTGGGCTTCGTCTCGGCCTGGGCCTCGCTGCGCGCGCGCGCCTTCGACTGCGCCTTCGCGGCGCGGGCGTTCGCGGCCTTGGCGGCGGCCTTCTTCATCGAGGGCGCCGAGCCCGTCTCGGCCCCCTGGTCTGTCCCGTGCTCGGTTCCGTGCTCCTGGGGGCGCGGCAGCGTCTTGTCGCGGGCGGTCTCGGTCACGCGGTCTCCTCGTCGTTCGTCTCGGCCGGCGCGACGCCGGCGGTCGTGGTCCATCCCCCGGTCGATCCTAGAGCGGCCAAACGAGGAGGATCATCGGGATTCCCACGCACAGGACGATGATCTCCAAGGGCAGGCCCAGCTTCCAGTAATCACCGAAGCGGAAGCCGCCGGGGCCCAGGATCAGGGTGTTGTTCTGATGCCCGATCGGCGTCAGGAAGGCGCAGGACGAGCCGATCGCGACCGCCATCAGGAACGGGTCGGGATCGGCGCCCAGGACGCCGGCGATGCCGATGGCGATCGGACACATAACGGTCGCGGTCGCGGCATTGTTCATGAAGTCCGTGAGGCACATGGTCATGATCATGAGCCCGATCAAGACGAGAACGGGGCTGCCCTCCCCGATCAGGGACAGCATGGCGCGCGCCAGCATGTCCGCCGCGCCGGTGGTCGCGACCGCCCCGGCGACCGGGATCAGCGCGCCCAGGAGAACGATCACCGGCCATTCTACGGCCGTGTAGATCTCGCGCGTCGGCACGATCGAGGCGAGCACGAAGGCGAGCGCCGCGAGGGGAAAGGCGATGGACGCCGGCAGCAGAGAGGACGCGGTGGCGGCCACCGCCGCCGCCATGATGCCGGCCGCGAGCCAGGCGTCGCGTTTCGCCGGGAAGCGCAGGGCGCGCTCGGCCAGCGGCACGCAGTCGAAATGGGTCGAGAAGTCCGAGAGCGTCTCCGGCGTGCCCTGCAGCAGCAGCACGTCGCCCGGCGCGAGCCGCGTCTGCCGCAGGCGCGAGATCGAGCGCCGGCCCTGGCGGGAGATGGCGAGGAGATTGATCGCGTGGCGCGAGCGCAGCTTCAGGTGCTGCGCCGTGCGCCCGATCAGCGGCGAGCCCGGCCGGATCACGACCTCGGCCATGACCGTGTGCTCGCTCTCGAGCGCCTTGACGCCGGCGCGCTTGTCCTCCTCGAGCGTCAGCCCGAGCTTGGCGATGGCCTGCGGCAGGTTCTTCGAATCGGCCTCGATGACGAGGATGTCGTCCTCGCGCAGGCTGCGCCAGTTCTGCGGCGCGGGGATGCGGGAATTGTCCCGCACCAGGCCGACCACCTGCGCCTCCGCCGCCGCGAGGGTCTCCTCCACCTCCTTGAGCGTCATGCCGATGGCGCGGCTCTTGGGCGGCACCCGCGCTTCGGTGAGGTAGGCGCCGATGTCGAAGTTCTGCCCGGCGGCGCGGGGACGGTCCGGCACGAGGAACCGGCTCGCCACGACGACGAAGAGCACGCCCGCCCCCGCCACGGCGACGCCGACGGGGGCGAAGTCGAACATGCCGAAGGGCGTGCCCGTGGCGTCCCCGCGGAAGCCCGCGACGATCAGGTTCGGCGGCGTGCCGATCAGCGTGGTCATGCCCCCCAGGATCGAGGCGAAGGAGAGCGGCATCAGTACGCGCCCGGGCGTCACCTCCACGCGGCGGGCGGCGGCGAGCGCCGCGGGCATCATCAGGGCGAGCGCGCCGACATTGTTCATGAAGGACGACATCGCCGCCGTGAGCGCGCAGAAGGTGAGGACGATGGTCCACGGCCCGGCGGCGTCCGGCACCACCCGGCGCACCAGGCGGTCGATGGCCCCGCTGGCGGCGAGGCCGTGGCTGAGGACGAGGATGGCGGCGACCGTCACCACGGCCGGGTGGCCGAAGCCGGAGAAGGCGGCGTCCGCCGGGACGAGGCCCAGCAGCACGCTCGCGATCAGGGCGGCGAGCGCGACGAGATCGTGCCGCCAGCGCCCCCACAGGAAGAGCGCCATCGCGACCGCGATGATCGCGAGGATCAGGGCTTGAGGCACCGTCATGCGGCGTTCCGACCGATCCGGCGTCCGGACAAGAGCGATGGCCTCCCGCAGGGCGCCTCGTCGCGAGCGCCGCGCTTCCCGCGAAGTTCGAACACACATCCGCCCCCGCGGCAAGCCCTTACCAGGGGCGCCGAGAGACGGGCCGAGAGATGGGCCCGAGCGCGCTGCGCGCCGTGCGCGGGCGGGGCTGGACCGGGCCGTTCCGAGCCTCTAAGCGCAATCCGAGGAAGAGCCCGGGGAGCGCCGCATGCGGCCGAGCGACGACGAGAGACGATCCCGGGCGCCGCTGTGGCTGCCGGCCTTCCTGGCGGTGGTGGTGGGCATCGGCTTCGCCCGTTTCGCCTATACGCCGCTCCTCCCGCTTCTGGTCGAGCGCGGCTGGGTGAGCGCGGCCGGGGGCGCTTTCGCGGGCTCCGCCAATCTCGCGGGGTATCTCGTCGGCGCCGCGCTGGCGCAGGTCCTCGCGGCGCGGCCGGAGCGCGCGGCGCTTCTCAACGGCGCGATGCTGCTCGCCGCGATCTCGCTCGGCGCCTGCGCCCTGCCCTACGGCGCCGTGTGGCTGGGCGTGTTTCGGTTCACGGCGGGCGTGGCGGGCGGGCTCGTGATGGTGCTCGGGCCCTCCACCGTGCTCGCCCACGCTCCGCCCGAGGCGAAGAGCCGGGTCTCGGGCCTCGTCTTCGTCGGCGTCGGCATCGGCATCGTGGTCTCGGGCGCGCTGCTGCCCGCGCTCGCGCAGGCCGGCCTCGCGGCGACCTGGATCGCGCTGGCGCTGGTGTCGCTCGTGCTCACGGCGATCGCCTGGCGGCTGTGGCCGGCCGCGCCGCCGGCCCCGATCGGCGACGCGCCGCTGCCCAGGCGCGCGCCGCTCGTCATGGCGCTCCTCGTCCTCGCCTATGCCTCGGACGGCGCCGGCTTCGTGCCGCACACGCTGTTCCTGTCCGATTTCGTCGCCCGCGGATTGGGGCGCGGCGAGGCGGCGGGCGGGCTCGCCTGGTCGATCTTCGGCGTCGGCGCGCTCGTCGGCGGCCCGCTCTGCGGGATCGTCGCCGGGCGGATCGGGCTCGGCGCGGCCTTCGTCGGCGCGCTGGCGACCAAGGCGGTGTTCGTCGCGATGCCGCTCGTGGCGACGGGCCCGGTCGCGGTGGCGATCTCCGCCCTCGTCGTCGGCGCGCTGACGCCCGGGATGGTGGCGCTCGCCGCCGGCCTCGCCGCGACGCTCGCCCACGGCCCGGCCCAGGCGCGGCTCTTCGGCACGATGACGATCGGATTCGCCATCGCCCAGGCCGCGGGCGCCTACGGGCTCTCCGCTCTGTTCGCGCAGAGCGGGTCGCACGCCGTTCTGTTCGCGGTGGGGGCCGCGGTGCTGGCCGCGGGCGCGCTCGCCGGCGCGGTGGCGACGCGGCGTCTCGGCCGGACGTGACGACGTCCGACACGCTTTTGCGTTTGCGCAAGATCATCGTTGTTTCATGGCATCCTTTTGTGCCTTCATGCCCATGACAGACTGGTCTAGCTTCCGGTCTCGAAGCGCCTCGATGGTGCGCTCGCTCATCCTGCCACCGGAGATCAGACCATGACCCGTTCGATCCAGCGCCTCTTGTCCGGCGCGGCGCTCTCCGCCGCCCTCCTCCTCGCTCCGGCCGCCGCGCAGGCCGAGACCTACGTGCTCGATCCGAGCCACAGCCAGATCCTGTTTTCCTACGACCACCTCGGCTACTCGACGACCTGGGGCATGTTCTCGGGCTTCGAGGGCCGCATCGACTTCGTCCAGGACGACCCCGCCGCCTCCTCCGTCGAGGTCTCCTTCCCGGTGCGCACGATGCTCACCGGCTGGGAGGACCGCTTCGCCCACTTCATGTCGCCCGACTTCTTCGACGCCGCCGAGGACGAGATGGTGAGCTTCGTCTCCACCGGCATCGAGGTGACCGGCGAGGACACCGCGCTCATCACCGGCGATCTCACGCTCAACGGCGTCACCCGCTCGGTCGTGCTCGACGCCAAGCTCAACGCGGTGGGCCAGCATCCGATGGAGAACAAGCCCTGGGCCGGCTTCGACGCCACGACGACGCTCGTGCGCAGCGATTTCGGGCTGGGCATGTTCGCGCCCTTCGTCAGCGACGAGGTCGAGGTGCGGATCTCGATCGAGGCCATGCAGGCCGAGTGAGGCCGAGCGCTTCGCCGCCCGCGGCGCGCGCCTCGCAGGCGCCCCGCGGGCGTCCCCCGCTCGCGCACGAGGAGGCTGTCATGCAGGCGCGCAACACCGCCGAGACCTACGGCGCCGTCGGCAAGGCCCTGCACTGGGCGACGGCGCTCCTCATCCTGACGCTCGTCCCGCTCGGCCTCGTCGCCGTCGAATGGCCCTACGACACGTCGGAGGCGCTGGCGACCAAGGCCTGGCTGTTCTCGCTGCACAAGACGCTCGGCGTCGCCGTGTTCTTCCTGGCGCTCGGCCGCATCGGCTGGGCGCTGTCGCAGCCGCGCCCGGCGCCGCTGCATCCGGAACGGCGGCTCGAGACGGCGCTGGCCGAGGGCGTGCACACGCTCCTCTACGTCTCGCTCGTCGCCGTGCCGGCGAGCGGCTGGATTCACCACGCGGCGGTCACCGGCTTCGCGCCGATCTGGTGGCCGTTCGGCCAGACCCTGCCCTTCGTGCCGCAATCGAACGCCGTCGCGGATGCGGCGGGAAGCGTGCACGCGCTGTTCACGAAATTGCTGATCGCCACCCTCGCGCTGCACGTCGCGGGCGCGCTCAAGCACCATCTCGTCGACCGCGACGCCACGCTGCGGCGGATGCTGCCCGGGACGCGGCTCGCGGTTCCGGCTCCGGCCCGTGCGCGGCGCCGTCATGCGTTCGCGACGGCAGCGGGCGCGATCGCCCTCTACGCCGCCGCCGGGGCCGGCGCGGTCGCGCTGATCCCCGAGAACGGAGAGCGCGCGACCGCGCACGCGCAGGCGGCCTCCCTCGCCGCGGCGGCGGACGCGCCGGCGGCGTGGCGCGTGGAGGACGGCGAGCTCACCTTCACCGTCGCGCAGATGGGTTCGCCCGTCACCGGCCGCTTCGAGGGCTGGAGCGCG
The DNA here is from genome assembly GCF_040111675.1 of Salinarimonas sp. Lineage (NCBI taxonomy): Bacteria > Pseudomonadati > Pseudomonadota > Alphaproteobacteria > Hyphomicrobiales > Salinarimonadaceae > Salinarimonas > Salinarimonas sp. The sequence goes on from NZ_CP157794.1 coordinate 3,267,699, forward strand.
GCGATCGCGTTCGACGAGGCCCCGGACGAAACCGGCGCCCACGGCGAGGTCGAGGTGATCGTGCCGATCTCGGGCATGACGGTCGGCGCGGTGACGGAACAGGCGCGCGGGCCGGATTTCTTCCACGCCGAGGCGCATCCGACCGCGCGTTACGCCGGGCGGATCGAGAGAGCCGAGGACGGGAGCGGCTACGTCGCCCGCGGCGTCCTCGCCCTGGCCGGGGCGGAGGTGCCCGTGGACCTGCCCTTCGCGCTCGACCTCGACGGCGGCGTCGCCGCGGCCGAGGGCCGGGTGGTGGTCGACCGGCGCGCCTTCGGCATGGGCGAGACCTATCCCGACGAGGCGACCGTGGGCTTCTCCGTCACGATCGACGTCTCGCTCCAGGCCACCCGCATCGGCGCCGGGGCGGACGGGGTCTGAACCGCTCGCCCGTCCATGTCCACGCGACAAAAAAGGGAGCCGACCCGCGAGGGCCGGCTCCCTTGTTTTCGTGCTCCCGCGAAGCGGCCGAGGATCAGCGCTTCGAGAACTGGAACGAGCGGCGGGCCTTGGCCTTGCCGTACTTCTTGCGCTCGACGGTACGAGCGTCGCGCGTCAGGAAGCCGTTCTTCTTCAGGATGCCGCGCAGCTCCGGCTCGTAATGGGTCAGCGCCTTCGAGAGGCCGTGGCGCACGGCGCCGGCCTGCCCGGAGAGGCCGCCGCCCACCACCGTGACGGTGATGTCGTACTGGTCGACCCGGTTCGTGATCTGGAGCGGCTGGTTGAGGATCATCCGCAGGACCGGGCGCGCGAAATAGGTCTCGAGCGTGCGGTCGTTCACGGTGATCTTGCCGGTGCCGGGGCGGATCCAGACGCGGGCGATGGCGTCCTTGCGCTTGCCGGTGGCATAGGCGCGGCCATAGGCGTCCAGCTTCTGGACGTGGACCGGACCTTCCTCGGTCGGGGTCGTCGCCTTCGCCTGGCCGAGATCGGAGAGGGACTGCAGGGTCGCCATCGTCAGATCCTCACGTTCTTGGAGTTCATCGCCGCGACGTCGAGCGCCTCGGGCTGCTGCGCCTCGTGGGGATGCTCGGCGCCGGCGTAGACACGCAGGTTGCCCATGATCTGGCGGAAGAGCGGGCCGCGCGGGAGCATGCGCTCGACGGCCTTCTCGACGACGCGCTCCGGGAAGCGGCCCTCGAGGATCGAGCGCGCGGTGCGCTCCTTGATTCCGCCCGGATGGCCGGTGTGGTGATAGTACACCTTCTGCTCGCGCTTGCGGCCGGTGAACTTCACCTTGTCGGCATTGATGACGATGACGTTGTCGCCGCAATCGACGTGGGGCGTGTACGACGGCTTGTGCTTGCCGCGCAGGCGCATCGCCACGATCGAGGCGAGGCGGCCCACGACGAGCCCGTCCGCATCGATCACGACCCACTTCTTCTCGACGTCGGCGGGCTTCAGCGAAAAGGTCTTCATCGCGCTGTATCCCTGATGGGAGCCGGAAGGCTCCGTGCGAAACGAGAAGCCGCCGGGCGGGGCCCAGCGGCAGGTGGCGGTTCATTAGGGGCGAAACGGGCGGGGGTCAAGCGCTTTCTGGCGCGAGGCGCGGACCTGAAACCGTTATTGCGCAAGCGGTCGCGTGGTGCGGTATCCAGATACCGCAATAGAGGTATCAGATTACCACATCGTCGCGAGCGCCGTCTCAGCTCCGCGCGACGGCCGCCGCCCGGCGCTCCCCGGCGAGCGCGCCGCGGGCGCGCAGGGCCAGGCGGCGGAAGACGGAGAGGCGGTCGACGAAGAGCACGCCGGCGAGATGATCGATCTCGTGCTGGACGCAGACCGCGTCCATGCCGGCGAGCTCGACCTCGAAGGGCGCGCCCTCGCGGTCGAGGGCGCGCACGCGCACCCGCGTGTCGCGCAGGACGTTGCCTTTCACGCCCGGCACCGAGAGGCAGCTCTCCTGGACGAGACCCCAGGCGCCGCGCTTGGCGACGACCTGCGGGTCGACGAAGACGCGGGCCGGGTTCCCCTGCCCCGCACCCTCCGCTGCCCCCTCCCCCGCGGCCTCCAGCACGGCCACCCGCCGGAGATCGCCGATCTGCGGGGCGGAGAGGCCGATCGCGCCGTGCGCGCGCATGGTCTCGATCAGGTCGTCGATCAGCCGCGCGACGTCGGCGTCGACCGCGGTCACCGGGTCGCAGGCGCGCCGCAGCATCGGGTCGGGATGGACGAGGACGGGCCGGACGCTCATCGCGCGCCCCCCGTCGAGCGGCCGAGCGAGGCCGCGGGCGCGGACGCGTCGCGCGATCGGCGCAGGAGCGGCAGGGTCGCCGCGATCGTCACGAGCAGGAGCAGGATCTCGAGCGCATAGACCGTGAGATAGCCCGCGGCAGCGCCCGTCTCGAGCCCGAGCGCCTGCGCGCCGAAGGTCACCGCGTCGCGGATCATTCCGGCGAGCGCCATGGCGATCCCGGCCGCGGTCGCCTGAACCGCGCCCCAGGCGCCGAGCGCGAGGCCCGCCTGGCCCGGCGGCGCGAGGTTCATCGTGGCGGTGAGCGTCGCATGGCCGAAGAGCGCCGCGCCGAAGCCGATCAGCACGTTGCCGGCGACGAAGGACGAGGAGAGGCCGAGCGGCGCGGCGAGGATGACGAGGGCGAAGGCCGGCACGCCCACCAGAGCCGCCTGCAGCGTCAGCCGATAGGGATCGCCGCCCCGCGCCAGCGCGACGGAGGCCACGGAGAAGCCGACGAGGCCGCCGAGCGCCAGGAAGGCGGTGAGCGTCGTCGTCGCGCCGACGCTCCAGTCGAGCACCTGGCCGCCATAGGGCTCGAGCAGCACGTCGGCCATGCCGAAGGCCATGGTGCCGAGCCCCACGACGACGAGCCGCCGCAGCGACGCCCCGCCAGCCGCGAAGCGCGCCCAGGATTCGGCGAAGCTCGCATCCGGCGGGCGCACGGCGCCCCGCGGCGGGGAGCGCGGCTCCTGCTTCCACAGGGCGACGGCGTTGAGGACGAGGCAGCCGATGGCCGCGCCCTGGATCACCTGGACGAGCCGGCCCGGCGTGAAGTCCTGGAGCGCCGCGCCGAACAGGAGCGCGCTCGCGATCATGCCCAGCAGCAGCATGACGTACATGAGCCCGACGACGCGGGGATGGGATTCCGGCGGCGTCAGGTCGGTGGCGAGCGCGAGGCCGGCGGTCTGGACGACATGCGTCCCCGCGCCGACGAGCAGGAAGGCGAGCGCCGCCGCGCCGACCCCGAGCCAGGGCGGCGCGGACGCCGACTCGCCCGCCCCCGCGAGCACGAGCAGCGCGAAGGGCATGATGGCGTAGCCGCCGAACTGATAGAGGGTGCCCTTCCACACGAAGGGCACGCGCCGCCAGCCGAGCGCGCAGCGATGCGTGTCCGATCGGTGGCCGATCAGCGCGCGGAAGGGCGCGAACAGGACCGGCAGGGCGATCATCACCGCCACGACGCTCGCCGCGACGCCGAGCTCGACGATCATGACGCGGTTGAGCGTGCCGACGAGCAGCACCAGCGTCATGCCGACCGACACCTGGAACAGCGACAGCCGGACGAGCCGCGAAAGCGGCAGGTCCGGCGTGGCGACGTCGGCGAAGGGAAGCCAGCGCGGTCCGAGACCGGCGAGAAACAGGACCAGGCGGCGCCGAAGGAGCATCATGGTCGTTCACACCCGGGGGATGGCGAGCGCCCCTCTCCAGGCGCGCCGGTGCTCAGCGCTGCTTGCGCGTGAGCACCGGCAGGCCGAGGAAGGAGGACAGGGGCGTCGGGTTGGAGGACAGGATCGGCATGCCGAAGCTGGACGTCCAGGGCCGCTTCTCGGACACGAGAACCGGCATCCCGACGGCCGACGACAGCGGCGCGGGTTTGTTCGAGAGGATCGGCATGCCGAAGCTCGTCGTCTTGGCCCGCTCGCGCTCGTCCGAGACGAGGACCGGCGCGCCGACGGTCGAGGACAGCGGCGCGGCCTTGCCCGACAGGATCGGCAGGCCGAGGAAGTCGGAGAAGGACCACTTGCTCATCAGCTCGGTGTGCGAGCGCGAGCGCGTGAGCACCGGGATGCCGAAGGCGGTGGAGAAGGGCGCGGGATTGCGCGGCGGCGGGGACGCGGGCGGGGCCTCGTAGCCCTCAGCGGACCGCATCGTCACCTCCGCGGCGCCGCCCTCGCCGAACGGGGCCCTGACGACCGCCAAGGTCGCGCCCTCGGCGAGCAGCTCGCCGTAGACCCGCACCATGCTGCCGGGCAGGTAGCCCTCGGCGGCGGCCGCGCGGGCGGCGTCGCTCTCGCCGTCGGAGCGAATCACCCGGCGCTCGGTGAACCCTTCCCGCGCCAGCGCCGCATCCGCCGCGCTCGCGGCCTCCTCGGTGCGGAAGACGCCGATGACCAATGTCGAGCCGGAATCCATGTGCGCTCTCCTTCGTGCGCTCGATGCGCTCCCGGCTCGGAGCGCCGGCGAACGCGCGATCGCAGCGCCGCGGGCTGGCCCGGCGCATGCGAAAAATCCAGACACGATGCTGGCGGCCGTCGGCGACCGCGGAGGCCGGGGCTGAGCCCGGCCCCCGGAACGGCGGCCGCGGGGGAACCGGCCCGCCGCGTCAGCCGCCCTGGAAGTAGGCGGGGAACCAGGTGGTGTTGTTGAGGATGGCGAAGTGAACGACGAACGCGATCACGGCCACCGCCCCGAGGAAGAGCGGCAGCCCGACCGTCGGGCTCACCACGCACCAGATACGTCCTTGATTCATGATTGCCTCCTCAGCCGCCCCAGGGCGTGAACACGTAGGCGAGGATGTGGGCGATCAGCGAGATCACGAAGAACACCCGCGCGCCGTCGATGACGTGCTTGTGGAGCTCCTCGGATTCCCGAATGGTCAGCCCGGTGGGCCAGATGCGGTCCGGATCGTCGAGATCCAGGGTCTGCTTGTCGCTTTGCATGCGCGCACTCCTTCCGGAATCGCCCGCCCGGCACGACCCGGGACAGGCTGTCGCACCTTACTGTCACGGTTCCAGAGGTGTCAAATAAATCTTACATACGTAAGTGTCAATCCGAACTGACATTTTCCCGCTCTTGCGGAGCGCGCCGGCCGCATCGCTCCCCCGCGCTGTGGAGAACGGGGATTGCGCGGGCCGCGCCGTCGGCCCGGACGCCCGCCGTTCCCAGGCCGCATTCGCTGCTCTAGGGTGCCGGGGACACGGAAAACGATTCGGGAACACACAGGCCATGGCCCAGGGCACGGCGCTCGTCGCGCGCCTCGAGGAGACGGACCGCGAGTATCGCCTCGCGCCGAGCAACGTCGAGGCCGAGCAGGCGCTCATCGGCGCGATCCTCGTCAACAACGAGGCCTATTACCGCGTCTCCGACTTCCTCGCGCCGGAGCACTTCCACGAGGACCTGCACCGGCGCATCTACGAGGTCACGGCGAGCCTCATCAAGGCGGGCAAGGTCGCCACCCCGATCACGCTCAAGACCTATCTCGGCGACGCCGATCTCGGCGGGCTCACCGTCTCGCAATATCTCGCCCGCCTCGCGGCGGAAGCGACGACGATCATCAACGCGCTCGATTACGGGCGCACGATCTACGATCTCGCCACCCGCCGCCAGCTGATCACGATCGGCGAGGACATGGTCAACGCGGCCTTCGACGCGCCGGTGGAGGCGACCCCGCGCGAGCAGATCGAGGAGGCCGAGCGCAAGCTCTTCGCGCTCGCCGAGACGGGGCGCACCGACGGCGGCTTCCAGCGCTTCACCGACGCGCTCACCGCGGCCATCGACATGGCGGCGAAGGCCTACCAGCGCGAGGGAAAGCTGTCCGGCATCTCGACGGGCCTCGTCGACCTCGACCGGATGATGGGCGGGCTCCAGCCCTCCGACCTCGTGATCCTCGCGGGGCGCCCGGCCATGGGCAAGACCTCGCTCGTGACCAATATCGGCTTCAACATCGCCAAGGCCTACCGGGGCGAGAAACGGCCCGACGGCACGATCGAGACCGTGAACGGCGGCATCGTCGGCTTCTTCTCGCTGGAAATGTCCGCCGAGCAGCTCGCCACCCGCATCATCGCCGAGCAGTCCGGCGTGCCGTCCTACAAGATCCGCCGCGGCGACATTCGCGAGGACGAGTTCTACAGGATCACCGACGCCGCCCGCGAGATGCAGGCGATGCCCTTCTACATCGACCAGACCGGCGGCATCTCCATCGCGCAGCTCACCGCCCGGGCGCGCCGGCTCAAGCGGCAGAGGGGCCTCGACATCCTCATCGTCGACTATCTCCAGCTTCTCTCCGGCTCCGGCAAGAAGGGCGAGAACCGCGTGCAGGAGCTCACCGAGATCACGACGGGGCTCAAGGCGCTGGCGAAGGAGCTCGCGGTGCCGATCGTGGCGCTCTCCCAGCTCTCGCGCCAGGTCGAGGCGCGCGACGACAAGCGCCCGCAGCTCTCGGACCTGCGCGAATCCGGCTCGATCGAGCAGGACGCCGACGTGGTGATGTTCGTTTATCGCGACGAGTATTATCTGAAGATGAAGGAGCCGAAGCCGGGCACGGAGGAGCACTTCAAGTGGCAGGCCGAGATGGACGCGGCGCACGGCAAGGCCGAGGTGATCATCGGCAAGCAGCGTCACGGCCCGACCGGGACGGTGCAGCTGTCCTTCCAGGCCGACATCACCCGCTTCGGCAACCTCGCCGACGAGGACAAGCTGCCCGAGCGGATGGGCGATTGAGGACACGATGCAGTTTTCGCACGAGCCCGGCGCCGACGCCGCGACGCTGACCGTCGACCTCGACGCGCTCGGGGCGAACTGGCGGCGGCTGCGCGACGCCTCGCGCGACGCCGCCTGCGCCGCCGTCGTGAAGGCGGACGCCTACGGCACGGGCCTCGAGCGCGCCGTTCCGGCCCTGATGAAGGCGGGCTGCCGCACCTTCTTCGTGGCGCAGGTCTCGGAGGGTCGGCGCCTGCGCCACATCGCGCCCGGCGTCGAAATCTTCGTGCTCGACGGACTCGCGCCGGGCGGCGCGGGGGAGCTGATCGCGGCGAACCTGCGGCCGGTGCTGAGCTCGGCCGCGGAGGTGCGCGAATGGGTCGAGGCCTGCGGCGGGACGGCGCTTCCCGCGGCGTTGCACGTCGACACCGGCATGAACCGGCTGGGCCTCCCCGTCGACGAGGCGCTGCGGCTGAAGTCCGAGGGCGCCTTCGACGGGCTCGGGGACGCGCTCTTGATGACGCATCTCGTCAGCGCCGAGGCGCCGGACGCGCCCGTCAACGCCCGCCAGGCGGAGGCCTTCCGGGCGCTGATGCAGGCTTTTTCCGGCTGGCGGACGTCCTTCGCCAACTCCTCCGGCGGCTTTCTCCCGGACGGCCCGCCCTGCGACCTCGCCCGGCCCGGCTACAGCCTCTTCGGCGGCAACCCGACGCCGGGGCGCGACAACCCGATGCGGCCGGTCGTGCGGCTCGAGGCCGTCATCCTCCAGGTCCGCGACGTGCCCGCCGGCGCGGGCGCCGGCTACGGCTCGGCCTGGACGGCGCCCGGCCCGCGCCGGCTCGCGACGATCGCGCTGGGCTACGCCGACGGCTATCCGCGCGCCGCCGGCGGGACGGACGCGACGATCGCCGCCGGCGCGTCCTCGGGCGTCGCCCTGGTGGGCGGCGTGCGCTGCCCCTTCGCCGGGGTGCTGTCGATGGACCTCACCATCCTCGACGTGACCGACGCGCCGGCGGCGGCGGTCGTGCGCGGCGGGACGGCCGTGATGATCGGCGACGGGCTCGAGATCGACGAGGTGGGCATGCGCGCCGGCACGATCGGCTACGAGATCCTCACCGGGCTCGGGCCGCGCTACCGCCGCGTCCATGTCGGCGACGGGACCGGCGCCGGCGGGGGCGGCTGACATGGCCAAGCGCAACGCCGTCTTCATCTGCCAGAATTGCGGCGCGGTCTACAACCGCTGGAAAGGCAAGTGCGAGGCCTGCGGCGAGTGGAACTCGGTCGTCGAGGAGACGAGCGACGCCGCGCCCATGGCCGGCCCCGCCGCGACGCGGCTCACCCGCAAGGGCCGCGTCTTCGCGCTCGAGGGGCTCGCCGGCGAATCGAAGGAGCCGCCGCGCACCGCGGCGCGGATCGGCGAGCTCGACCGCGTCACCGGGGGCGGCTTCGTCAAGGGCTCGGTCATCCTCATCGGCGGCGATCCCGGCATCGGCAAGTCGACGCTGCTGATGCAGGCCTCGGCCGCTTTGGCCAAGGCCGGCGAGCGCGTCGCCTACATCTCGGGCGAGGAAGCGGTCGGCCAGGTGCGGCTGCGCGCAGAGCGCCTGGGGCTGGCGGATGCGCCCGTCGAGCTCGCCGCGCAGACCAACGTCGAGGACATCGTCGCCACCCTCTCGCAGGGCCGCGTCCCGGCGCTCGCGGTGATCGATTCGATCCAAACGATGTGGACGGAGACGGTCGAATCGGCGCCGGGCACGGTGACGCAGGTGCGCGCCTCGGCCCAGGCCCTGATCCGCTTCGCCAAGACGACGGGCACGGCGGTGATCCTGGTCGGCCACGTCACCAAGGACGGGCAGATCGCGGGCCCGCGGGTGGTCGAGCACATGGTGGACGCCGTCGTCTCCTTCGAGGGCGATTCGGCGCACCATTTCCGCATCCTGCGCGCCAACAAGAACCGATTCGGCCCCACCGACGAGATCGGCGTGTTCGAGATGACGGGCAAGGGGCTGGCGGAGGTCGGCAATCCCTCCGCCCTGTTCCTGGAGGGCCGCGACGTCGCCGCGCCCGGCACCGCCGTCTTCGCCGGCATGGAGGGCACGCGCCCGCTCCTCGTCGAGGTGCAGGCGCTCGTCGCGCCGTCGGCGCTCGGCACGCCGCGGCGCGCCGTGGTGGGCTGGGATCCCGCGCGGCTGTCGATGGTGGTCGCCGTGCTGGAGGCCCATGCCGGCCTCAAGCTCGGCATGCACGACATCTACCTCAACATCGCCGGCGGGCTGAAGATCACCGAGCCCGCGGCGGATCTCGCCGCGGCGGCGGCGCTCGTCTCCTCGCTTTCGGGATCGCCGCTGCCGGCGGACGCGGTCTATTTCGGCGAGATCGGCCTCTCGGGCGCGGTGCGCCCGGTGTCGCAGGCGCCGACGCGCATGAAGGAGGCGGCGAAGCTCGGCTTCTCCTCGGCGGTGACGCCCACCGCCCGCGGCGAGGGCGCCGAGACGTCCGGCCTCGACGCCCGCGAGATCGGCCATATCGGCGATCTCGTCGCGGCGATCGCCGCCCGCGGCGGCCGGGCGCGCGCCCGCGCCGTCGAGCGAGGATGACGTCCGTGAAATCGTCGGCTATACGAACCCCGCAAGACGCGTTCTTCGCCGCCGTGAAAACGCTTCATTTCGCCCTCAGGCCCGCGAGACCATGCCTGTACCCATCCTCGACCTGGTCGTCATCGGCGTCGTCCTGATCTCGGCCCTCCTCGCCATGGTGCGGGGCCTCACGCGCGAGGTCCTCGCCATCGTCGCCTGGGTGACGGCGGCCGCGGCCGCCTGGTTCCTGCACCCGCTCGCCCTGCCGATCGCGCAGGACTACATCGCCAACGGCACGATCGCGCTCGTCGCGGCCATCGCCGCGATCTTCCTGATCACGCTGATCGTGGTCTCGCTGATCACGGTGAAGGTCTCGGACTTCATCCTCGATTCGCGCATCGGGCCGCTGGACCGCTCGCTCGGCTTCGTCTTCGGCGCGGCGCGCGGCTTCCTGATCTGCGTCATCGGCTGGGTGTTCTTCGCCTGGCTGGTGCAGGGCCAGATGCCGCTCTGGGCGGAGGACGCCCGCACCCGCGCGCTGCTCCAGTCCACGGGCGATTCGCTGATCGCGATGATGCCCGAGGATCCCGAGGGCGTGCTCCAGCAGTTCCGCACGCCGCGGGTCGAAGGCGACCCGGGCGAGCCCGCCGCCGCGCCCGACCGCAGCTGAGGCGGCCTGTTGCTCACGCACCCGCGCCCCCATCTCAGGTGCGCGGGCGCGACGCGTTTTCGTACCGGTCGCGCCATCGAGGATCAGCCATGACCGCCGACGCCCACCACCTGCCCCAAGACGACTCGGACGACGATTTCGACTGCGACGGCGACACGCTGCGCGAGGAATGCGGCGTCTTCGGCATCTTCGGCCATCCCGACGCCGCGGCGATCACGGCGCTGGGCCTGCACGCCCTGCAGCATCGCGGGCAGGAGGCGGCGGGCATCGTCACCTTCGACGGGGCGCGCTTCCACGCCGAGCGCAAGCTCGGGCTCGTGGGCGATTCGTTCTCCAGCCGCGACGTCATCGACCGGCTGGTGGGCCGCAACGCCATCGGCCACGTGCGCTATTCCACCACCGGCGAGACGGTGATGCGCAACGTCCAGCCGCTCTTCGCCGAGCTCGACGCCGGCGGCTTCGCCGTGGCGCACAACGGCAACCTGACGAACGGGCTGACCCTGCGCCGCGAGCTGATCCGCGAGGGCGCCATCTGCCAGTCGACCACCGACACCGAGGTGATCCTCCACCTCCTCGCCCGCTCGCGGAAACCCCGGCTGATCGAGCGCTTTCTCGACGCCCTGCGCGTCCTGGAAGGCGCCTACGCGCTGGTCTGCCTGTCCAACAAGAAGCTCATCGGCGCGCGCGATCCGCACGGCATCCGCCCGCTGGTGATCGGCGAGCTCGACGGGCGCTACATCCTCGCCTCCGAGACCTGCGCGCTCGACATCATCGGCGCGCGCTTCGTGCGCGACGTGGAGAACGGCGAGGTGGTCGTCATCACCGAGCAGGGGATCGAGAGCCTGCGTCCGTTCCCGGCCGTGCCAGAGCGCCCCTGCGTGTTCGAGTACATCTATTTCGCGAGGCCGGATTCCATCGTGAACGGCAAGAGCGTCTACGAGGTGCGCAAGAATTTCGGCGCGGAGCTCGCGACGGAGGCGCCCGCCGACGTCGACGTGATCGTGCCCGTCCCCGATTCCGGCGTGCCGGCGGCGATCGGCTACGCCCAGGCCTCGGGCGTGCCCTTCGAGATGGGCATCATCCGCAACCACTACGTCGGCCGCACCTTCATCCAGCCGACGCAGTCGGTGCGCGAGCTCGGCGTGCGCATGAAGCATTCCGCCAATCGCGGCGTCATCGCCGGCAAGCGCATCGTGCTCGTCGACGATTCGCTGGTGCGCGGCACGACGTCCGTGAAGATCGTGCGGATGATGCGCGAGGCGGGGGCCCGGGAGGTGCATTTCCGCATCGCGAGCCCGCCGATCACGCACCCGGACTTCTACGGCATCGACACGCCCGAGCGCGACAAGCTGCTCGCCGCGACGCACGACCTCGAGGCGATGCGCGCCTATATCGGCGCCGACAGCCTCGCCTTCCTGTCGGTTGACGGGCTCTACCGGGCGCTCGGCTTCGAGCGGCGCAACCCGGAGCGCCCGCAATGCACCGACCATTGCTTCACCGGCGAGTACCCGACGGGCCTGACCGATCTCGGCATCGAGACGCCCAAGCGCCTGTCGATCCTCGCCGAAGCCGACTGACCTGATCCGGGGGGAACACGCGTATGGACAAGCCGCTCGAAGGCCGCATCGCCGTCGTCACGGGGGCCTCGCGCGGCATCGGCCGCGCGGCGGCGCTGGAATTCGCCCGCGCCGGCGCGCATGTCGTCGCCATCGCCCGCACCCAGGGCGCGCTGGAGGAGCTCGACGACGAGATCCGCCAGGCCGGCTCCACCGCCACGCTGGTCCCCCTCGACCTGAAGGACCTCGACGCCCTCGATCGGCTGGGCGCCGCACTCTACGAGCGCCACGGGCGCGTCGACGTGCTGCTCGGCAATGCCGGGCTCCTCGGCCAGCTCGCGCCGATCAACCAGGTCGACCAGGGCACCTGGGACGCGGTGATGACCGTGAACCTCACCGCCAACTGGCGGCTGATCCGCTCCCTCGATCCGCTGCTGCGGGCCTCCGACGCCGGCCGGGCGATCTTCCTGACCTCCGGCGCCGCCCACAAGGCGAAGGCCTATTGGGGGCCCTACTCGGTCTCCAAGGCCGGCCTCGAGGTGCTCGCCCGCACCTGGGCGGACGAGATCCGCAACATCACCAAGGTCAAGGTGATGCTGGTCAATCCGGGCCCGCTGCGCACCCGCATGCGCGCCTCCGCCATGCCCGGCGAGGACCCGCTGACCCTGAAGACCCCCGAGGACCTCGCCCCGAAGATCCTCGAGCTCGCCCTCCCCTCCTGGCAGGAGACGGGCAAGGTCTACGACTTCCCGAGCGACCGGGTGCTGGAGACCAAGGGGCTGGGGTGAGGCGGGGCGAAGCCCGCCTCTACACCCCCTTGTCCCGGCAATACCCGAAGATCTCCAGCCGCGCCCGGTCCCGCGGGTCGCAGTCGCTCGCCAGGAACTGCTCCCATTCCCGCTCGGTCCCGTAGAAGGCGTTGCGGTCGACCTCGCCGCGGACGCCGGGGACGGTGCCGGTCTGGGTCCATTGCCAGATGGTCCAGCGGCGGTTGCGGTAGCGCTCGTGCGGCTCGGCGGCCACCGAGCGCAGCCAGAAGGTGGCGTCGAACCGCTCGCCCTCGAGCACGTCGCGGTGGAAGTTGATGTCGGTGTAGATGATCGGCAGCCGGCCGTAATGCTGGTGGAGCATGGCGAGAATGATGCGCGTCTTGTCGAGCGCCTCCTCTCGCGGCACGCGCCGCGTGCACGAGCGGGAATGGTTGTTCCACTCCATGTCGAGCACGGGCGGCAGCATGTCCGGCTCGTTCGGCACGTTGTCGATGAACCATTGCGCCTGCTCGTGCGCCGGGCGGCACCAGTAGACGAAGTGGTAGGCGCCGCGCGGAATGCCGGCGCGGCGCGCGCCCTCCCAGTTCTCGCGGAACTTCGGGTCGATGTGGTCGCCGCCCTCGGTCGCCTTGATGAAGGCGAACTTCGTTCCGGCGCGGCGCACGCGATGCCAGTCGACGTCGCCCTGCCAGCGCGAGACGTCGATGCCGTGCACGGGCAGCGAATGGACGCGCCGCACCCCCGGATGCGGGTCGTTGTCGCCCTTCGCGGGGTAGTAGTCCGGCGCGAGCGAGCAGCCCGCGAGCAGGAGCGCCGCGGCGGCGAGCGTGACGAGACGGGCGAGAGCGCGGGCGGGCGCGACGGGCATGGCCTGATCCGGATGAGGACGCACGCGCCGAGGAATCGCCCCGCGATCCCTACGATCCAGTAAACAGGATAGGGCGACGCTTCCGAAAAGCGAGGCGGCGGCGTGATTTCACGCCGCCGCCTCGCGCCGGATCACGACGGGACGCGCCGGCCTCACCGCCCGAGATCGCTCTCCGCCTTCGCCACCTCGCGCTTCACCCGCAGGAAGGTGTCGGGCGTCACCGAGATCGTGTCGATGCCCTCCTCCACCAGGAAGCGCGCGAAGTCCGGGTGATCGCTCGGCGCCTGGCCGCAGATGCCGGTGTGGGTGCCCGACTTCTTCGCGGCGGCGAGGAGATCGCTGATGAAGCTCTTCACCGCCTCGTGGCGCTCGTCGAAGAGCTTCGAGAGCCGGTCCGAATCGCGGTCGACGCCGAGCACGAGCTGGGTGAGGTCGTTCGAGCCGATGGAGAAGCCGTCGAAGCGCTCGGCGAAGCGGTGGGCGAGGCGCACGTTCGAGGGCAGCTCGGCCATGACGTAGACCTCGAGCCCGTTCTCGCCGCGCTTCAGGCCGTTCTTCTCCATCTCCTCCAGCACCCGGTCCGCCTCCTCGGGCGTGCGGCAGAACGGGATCATCATGACGATGTTCGACATGCCGATCTCGTCGCGGGCCCGCTTCACCGCCCGGCATTCCAGCGCGAAGCCCTCGCGGTAGTCCGGGTGGTAGTAGCGGCTCGCCCCGCGCCAGCCGATCATCGGGTTCTCCTCCTTGGGCTCGAATCCGTGCCCGCCCAGCAGCTCGGCGTATTCGTTGGTCTTGAAGTCGCTCATGCGCAGCACGACCGGATTGGGGTAGTGCGCCGCCGCGATGCGGGCGACGCCGCGCGCCAGCGTGTCGACGAAGAACTCCTCGCGGGAGGCATAGCCGCGGGTGAGGTCGTCGATTTCCTTGCGGACGGCCTTGTCCTCCAGCTGGTCGTAGCGCACGAGCGCCATCGGATGGACCTTGATGTGGTTCGAGACGATGAACTCCATGCGCGCGAGCCCCACGCCGTCGGCCGGCAGGCGCCACCAGCGGAAGGCGGCGGAGGGGTTGGCGAGGTTGATCATCACCTTGGTCTTGGTGTCCGGGATCTCGGAGAGGTCGGTCTCCTCCACCGAGAACTCGGCGATGCCGGCATAGACGCGGCCCTCGTCTCCCTCCGCGCAGGAGACCGTGATCTCAGTCCCGTTCTCCAGCACCTCGGTGCCGATCTCGGTGCCGACGATGGCGGGGAGGCCGAGCTCGCGCGAGACGATGGCCGCGTGGCTGGTGCGCCCGCCGTGATCGGTGACGATGGCGGCGGCCTTCTTCATGATCGGCACCCAGTCGGGGTCGGTCATGGTGGTGACGAGCACGGCGCCGGGCTCGAACTTCTCGATGTCCTCGGGCGTGTCGAGCTTGCAGACCTTGCCCGCGCCGATGGCGTCGCCCACCGCGAGACCCTTGACCAGGAGCTCGCCCTTGCTCTCGAGCGCGTAGGACTTGAGCTGCCCCGCCTCGCGGCGCGACTGAACGGTCTCGGGCCGCGCCTGGACGATGAAGAGCTCGCCCGTCTCGCCGTCCTTGGCCCATTCCATGTCCATGGGCTGGCCGTAATGCTTCTCGATCGTCGCCGCCCAGCGGCCGAGCTGCATCACCTCCTCGTCGTTCAGCGTGAAGCGCCGGCGCTCGTCCTCGGACGTGTCGATCGTGCGCGTCGGGGACTTCGAGCCGGGCGCGGAGAACACCATCTTGCGGCCCTTGGCGCCGCGCGCCTTCTCGACGATGGGCGTGACGCCCTGCTTGTCGAGCAGCGGCTTGAAGACCTGGAACTCGTCGGGCTCGACGATGCCCTGCACCACGGTCTCGCCGAGCCCCCAGGCGCCGGTGATGAGCACGGAGCGGTCGAAGCCGGTCTCGGTGTCGATGGAGAACATCACGCCCGAGGAGGCGATGTCGGAGCGCACCATGCGCTGGACGCCCACCGACAGCGCGACCTTCAGGTGATCGAAGCCGTGATTCTCGCGATAGCTGATGGCGCGGTCGGTGAAGAGCGAGGCGTAGCAGCGCCGGCAGGCGTCGAGGAGCGCGTTGTTGCCCTCGATATTGAGGAAGGTCTCGAGCTGGCCGGCGAAGCTCGCCTCCGGCAGGTCCTCGGCGGTGGCGGAGGAGCGCACGGCGACCTTCGCCTTCTTGCCGTCGACCGCCATCTCGGCATAGGCGCCGAGGACCGCGTCGCGCAGGTCGTCGGGGAAATGCGCGTCGAGCAGCAGCCCGCGCACGCGCTCGCCCACCGCGTGGAGGTTCGAGAGATCCTCCTTCAGCGAGCCGATGGCGTCGCGGATCGGGGGCCCGAGATCGTTCGCCTCGATGTAGCGCCAATAGGCGGCCGCCGTGGTGGCGAAGCCGCCGGGCACGCGGATGCCCTGGGACGAGAGGTTCCTGATCATCTCGCCCAGCGAGGAATTCTTGCCGCCGACCTTGGCGCCTTCGCCGCGGGTCAGCTCCGAGAGGGGCAGCACCAGCTCGTGTTCGCTCATGGGGGATCTCCTTGGTTATCTCTGCTCGGCTCGCGCGCGCCTCTCGGCGACGCGGTCCTGCTCGGCGGCGCGCGCCGGGCGATCCGGCCGCGCCTCCCGCACGAGCTTGAAGGTGAAGGACTGGCCCGGGCTGATGTCCCGGATGTGCCCGCGATAGGCGATGGTCACCGGCGGCGCGGACATGGTCCGGCTCGCCACCGTGAGCGCCTCCTGCGTGATGGAGACGTCGAGGATCTGGCGGCGATAGCGCACGGTCGTCTCGAGCCGCGTCACCTCCTCGGGCAGGCGCGGGTTGAAGACGAGGGCGCCGCCCTGCATGGCGATGCCCGTGTAGCAGCGCTGGACGAGGTCCACCGTGCCGGCCATGGCGCCGAGATGGATGCCCTCCTGCGTGGTGCCGCCCTGGACGTCGCCGATGTCGGAATCGAGCGCCTTGAGCGCGAGCTGCCAGGACGCCTTGCGGTCCGAGCGGGCGAGCACCCAGGCGTGCGTGATGAAGGACAAGGTCGAGCCGTGGGAGACGCGCTCGACATAGTACTTGATGTTGTCGAAGATTTGCTGCGAGGAGAAGGCGTAGCCCAGCCGGTCGAAGATCTCGCGGATGTCCTCGCGGCTGAACAGGTAGAAGATCATCAGCACGTCGGCCTGCTTGGAGACCTTGTAGGCGTTCGGGTCCTCGCCCTCGCTCTCCAGGATGCGATCGAGCCGCTGCAGGTTCGGATACTTCTCCCGGTAGCGCGGCCAGTCGAACTCCTTCAGGTCCCCGTAGCCGTCGAACTGCGAGATGATGCCGCCGTCGTGGAAGGGGATGGCGATGTTGCGCGAGATCGCGTCCCAGCGCGCCAGCTCCTCCGCGGAGAGCGACAGCCGCTCGCACAGCCGCCGGCGATAGTCGTCGGGCAGGAGGTCGAGGATGTCGATGGCGCGGGTGAGGAGCCAGGCCACCATGAAGTTGGTGTAGGCGTTGTCGTCGAGCCCGCCCTCGGTGGTCGCGTCCCGGCCGGGATAGCCGTCGTGGAACTCGTCCGGGCCCATCACGCCGCGGATCGAGAAGCGGCCGTCGTCGCGCCGCTCGGCGAGGCTCGACCAGAAACGCGCGATCTCGAAGAACAGCTCCGCGCCGTAGTCGCGCAGGAACTCGCGATCGTCGGTCGCCTCGAGATATTGCCAGATGTTGTAGCAGATCGCCGCGCCGATATGGCGCTGGCGGTACGAATTGTCCGGCAGCCAGCGGCCGGAGAGCGGGTTGAGGTGGACGGTCTGCGTCTCCTCGCGCCCGTTCGAGCCGCTCATCCACGGGAACATCGCCCCCGCGTGGCCCGCCTCGCGCGCCGCGCGGCGCGCCTCGCCGAGCCGGCGGTGGCGGTAGCGCAGGAGCGCGCGGGTCAGGACCGGCATGCGCAGGGTGAGATAGGGGAAGATGAACAGCTCGTCCCACATGATGTGGCCGCGATAGGCCTCGCCGTGCCAGCCCCGCGGCGGCACGCCGACGTCGCGATCGACGGAATGGGGCGAGGCCGTCTGCAGCAGGTGGAAGACGTGCAGCCGCAGCTTCAGCTGCGCACCGCCGTTCTCGGCGCTGTCCAGCCGGATATCGCACTGCTCCCACAGATGCGCCCAGGCGGTGACGTGGTCGGCGCGCGCCGCCTCGAAGGAGGCCACGTCGGCGACGCGCCGCTTCGCCTCGGCGAGCGGCTCGGCCACGGCGTGGTCCTGCGAATTGAAATAGGCCGCGATCTTCTCGATCCGCACGGGGCGGCCGGCCTCGACCTCGATCTCCAGCTCCTGCCAGGCCGAATCGGCCAGCGCCTCCTTGCGCTCGGCGGCGATGCGCCCGCCGCTCGGGTCGACGTGGAGGCGCTGGGCGAGCGCGATCTCGCGCCTGGCCTGGACGAAGCGCGAGCGCAGGGCGACGACGCCGTCGTCGCCGCAATCGGTCTCGAGCGTCTCCAGATGGCGGCCCTCCAGCGCCCGGTAGCGCTTGACGCCCCAATTGGTGACGCCGCCGTCGAGCCCCGCGCGCACGCCGAGCCGGCCGGACCAGTTCTCCGGCGTGACGGTCACCGACAGCGCGCACAGGTGCGGGTCGTGCATCGAGACGAACCGCGTCTCCTCCCAGCGCGTCACCCGCCCCGCGCCGTCGCGGATGCGAAAGGCGCGCGCGAGCACGCCCTCGCGGACGTGGAGCTCCTGGTGGTAGTCGAGCCGTTCGTAGCGGCCGGCGCGCAGCCAGGGCCCGTCCTCGACGCGCAGGACGAGGGGCAGCCAGTTCGGCAGGTTGACGAGATCCTCGTTCTCGATGGCGCGGTCGCCCACCCGGGAGGTCAGCCGGTCGTAGCCGCCGGCGAGATAGGTCCCCGGATAATGCGTGTCGTCGGCCTCGGCGTCCGGCGCCGCGGCGCGCGAGACGATGGTGCCGTTGCCCAGCGCGCACAGCACCTCGCGCAGGCCTTCCTTGGCGGGCTCGAAGCCCTCGTAGCGTAGCGCCCAGTCTGTCGTCATGCCTCCACCCGCTCTCGGCCCGTCGCGGATCGGGCATGCGCCGGCTCTCCACCACAAGACGACCGAGGCGCGCCGACGTTCCCCGTGTCGGCTCGCCCGCGTCCCGGCGTAGCGCGGCGCGCGTGCCGCTCCCGGTCGTGGACCATGGATCGTTCGTTCCCCGATACGTGCGCCCGGGGCGCGGGCGCACAGGCCCGCCGGGCGCGGCTCAGTTTGGACACGTGCGCCAGAATACCGTTCGAAACGCGCTCGTATCTCCGGCTGGACCCGATGCGGTTTAGTACGGAGGGCCGAAAAGCACCGCATTTCCGCGGCTTGCGCCGTACGACCCGCTGCGGCGTCGCAGCCGGCGCGCGGGGTCAGGAACCCCTTTCGCCCCGGGTCTTTGTTCGGGTCCGGGGGAAAGCGGCGCCCGCCGCGGCGCGCCGGCCCAGACGCCCCGCGCCACCGACCCGGCCCGCAGCGGGGGCGCGGCGTCGCCGTCGAGGCGACACGACACACACACGGAATTGGAGAGCCGACCATGAGCGCCACCGGTCTCGACACGTTCGACAAGACGCTGCAGACGACGCATGTCTGGCTCGACGAGGTCTGCGAGGATCTCGGCCCCGACAAGCAGGTCGCCTGGCACGCGATAGGCTCGGTGCTGCGCGCGCTTCGCGACCGCGTCCCCGTGGAGCTCGCCGCGCATCTCGGCGCGGAGCTGCCGATTCTGGTGCGCGGCGCGTACTACGACCAGTACAAGCCCGAGGCGCAGCCCGAGAAGTTCCGCTCGCGCGCGGAATTCATGGAGCACGTGCAGAGGGGCCTGAGCGACGTGCGCCCGACCGATCCGGAGGACGCGACCCGCGCCGTGTTCAAGACGCTGGCCCGGCACGTGCCGCATGGGCAGCTGGAGAAGGTGCGCCACTCGCTGCCCGAGGAGGTCCGGACGATCTGGCGCCTCGACCAGGCGGCGTGACCCGCGCCGGCCCGCGGCTCTTCCGGGCCGCGGGCGCGTGCGCGCCCTCCGCTCGGGAGACGCAGGCCGCGCGCGGCCTGCGAGACGCGATCGGACGACCCCGTCCGAGCGGCGGGGAACGCCCCCTCCCCTCTCGCGTTCGCTCGCGATCACGTGGAGGATTTCTCATGACCCGCACACCCGTTCTCGGCGTTTTCGCCGCCGCCCTCCCCTACTGCCTCGCCCTGCCCGCCACCGCCCAGGAGGAGGCGCTCGTCGGCGCGCTCGAGCCCGTGAACGGCGCCGAGACCGGCCAGGACCCGACCGGCGACGTCCGCATCACCCGCGAGGGCGGGACCGTGACGATCTCCATGACGATCGATGGCCTCACCCCCGGCATGCATCTCGCCCACATCCACGGATACGCCGAGAGCGATCCGCAGGAGGCCGCCTGCGCCGGCCCCGCGGCGGACGAGAACGGCGACGGCTTCGTCGACCTGATCGAGACGCGCGCCGTCTCCGGCGTGACGCTGGTTCCCCTCACCGACGATCCCGCCAGCCTGACCCTGATGAGCGAGAGCTATCCGACGGCCTCCGACGAGGGGCGAGCCACCTTCGAGACGACGGTGGAGGCGGCGGCGCTCGAAGAGGCGCTGCAGGCGGAGCTCTCCACCCCGCTCGCTCTGGAGCGCCGCGTGATCTACGTCCATGGCGTGCCCGAGGACCTGGCGCTGCCGGACAGCGTCCGATCGCTGGAGGGCGTGGCGGCGCACGTGACCCTGCCGGTCGCCTGCGCGGAGCTGGAGACCGAATGACGCGGCAACGCGTCCGGTTCCTCGCCGGTCGTGGCGAGGCGCTCGATAGACCGCCACGACAGCCGGACGCGATTGGTTTATTCACCATCGAAACTACACAGCAAGAATCGAGCCACCCGACGTCTTGAGCTTACCTTTGCTTCCCGCTCTGGCGATTCGCGCGCCTTGGCATTAGCGTCGTCTCCCGAGCGTGACCGTCGACCGACGGCGCGGCGAGCTCAGCTTCGCGGGGCGGCGGTCATGATCGGAGAGGCCTGCGAACGATCCGACGACGCGGATCTAACGTGCCAGATCTGTATCGTCGGCGCCGGGGCGGCCGGGATCGCGCTCGCGGTCGCGCTCGCCGGCACCAGCATCGACGTGGTCGTTCTCGAGGCCGGGGGGCGCACCTTCGATCGCCGCGCGCAGGATCTCTATCGGGGAGAGGTCGTCGACGAGCGGCTGCACAGCCCGCTGCACACCTACCGCGCCCGGCGCTTCGGCGGCTCGACGACGATCTGGGGGGGACGGTGCGTCCCCTTCGACCCGATCGACTTCGAGCAACGGGACTGGGTGCCGCACAGCGGCTGGCCCATCGCACGCGCCGACCTCGAGCCTTTCTACGCCCGCGCGAACGCCCTGTGCGAAGCCGGCGCCTACGCCTACACGGCGCCGGCAGCGTTCCGGCGCCCGATGCGGGAGATCGTCGACGGCTTCCGCAGCGACGCATTCCAGACGGACACGCTCGAGCGCTTCAGCCCGCCCACCGACTTCGCCCAGCGCTACGGTCCCCTGCTGGAGCGCGCCGCCAACGTTCGGGTCCTGCTCGGAGCGAGCGTGACCGAGGTGGAGGTCGACGCGGCCGACGGCCGGCGGGTGCGGCGGGTGCGATACGCAACCGAAAGTGGACGCGTCTCGGCGGTGCGCGCCGCACACGTCGTGCTCGCGACCGGTGGGCTCGAGGTCACACGCCTCCTGCTCGCCAGCCGCCGGGTGCACCCGAACGGCATCGGCAACGCGCGCGACCTCGTCGGCCGCTTCTACATGTGCCACCTCGCCGGCACGATCGGCGAGGTCGCTCTCGCACCGGGACAGGTCTGGCACGGCTACGATCTCGCCGACGGCGGCGTCTATTGCCGTCGGCGCTTCGCCCTCTCGCCCGATGCCCAGCGCAGGCACCGTGTCGGCAACGTCATCGCCCGCCTCCATCACCCCCGCATCACGGATCCGGCCCACCGAACGGGCGCGCTTTCTCTGCTGTGGCTGGCGCAGGGGCTCGTGCCCTACGAGTACCGCAAGCGGCTCGTCGAGCACACCGCTCCCCGGCCCGCGCTCGGCTTCGCGCATGCGGGAAACGTCGTCCGCGACGCCGCCGGAACGTCCGCGTTCGTCATGAGCTGGCTGCGCCGCCGCACGCTCGCGGCCCGCAAGCTTCCCTCCGTCGTCGTCAGGCCACGCAGCTCCGTCTACTGCATCGACTTCCACGCCGAGCAGACGCCGAACCCGGCGAGCCGGGTCTCCCTGACGACCGGCACGGATCGCCTGGGACTGCCGATGCTGCGCGTCGACTGGCGCTACCTGCCGCAGGACGTGCACACGGTCGCGACGGCGCTTTCGCTGCTCCAGCGCGACTTCGCGGACAGCGGGGCGGGGGTGCTCGCCTACGACCCCGACAGCGTCGAGCACGAGATGACCCGGTACGGCGCTTACGGAGGGCACCATCTCGGAACCACGCGCATGGGCGTCGACCCGAATACCAGCGTGGTCGACCCGACCTGCCGCATCCACGGCATGGACAATCTCTTCGTCGCGAGCGCCGCCGTCTTTCCGACCTCGAGCCAGGCCAACCCGACGCTGACCGTGGTCGCGCTGGCCCTCCGCCTCGCCGACCACCTGGTCGTCCAGGTCGCCCGGGAGTGGGCCGCCCCCGTGCTCGCGTCCACGCCCCCGGGCGAAGCCGCCGCGGCGAGGCCGCTGGCGGCGGCGAGCCACGAGCCGGTCGTGCGCGCGCCCATCCCAGGCGGGTAGGGGAAAGAAACGGCGAGGCGGCTTGCCTGATCCTTAGCGACGCATGAATATTCGAACACGAGCGTGCTGGGATTAGTAACTCTGGGCGACGGTGGGCTGGGGTCGAAATCTCTTCTGCTGTCTTCTGGGAGGCGATCCGTCACGTTGCGGCTCTCGACGATCGGCAGCGGAGTACTTTCAGACAACTCGCCGACTTCTTCGGACGCGCTGCAGATCGGGCGGCGCCGCGCCCGCTCGGCCGCGCGACGGCACCCGTGGGGAGCGACGGGCCGCCGGTGCGAGTAGAAGGTGACGGACATGGGAGGTTCGATGGTTGGACGCCACGGAACCGGCGGCGATATCGCCATCGTCGGAATGGCCATCCGCGTACCCGGGGCCCGATCGATCTCCGAATACTGGACGAACCTGCGCGAGGGCGTCTGCGCGATCCGCGAGCTGACGCGAGACCAGCTCCTCGCGGCGGGCGAGTCTCCCGAGCGCATCGCGCGGCCGAGCTACGTCCCGCACGCGGCCACCCTCGACGGCTTCGATCGCTTCGACGCCGAGTTCTTCGGCTTCGGGCCGAAGGAGGCCGCGATCCTCGATCCGCAGCACCGCCAGTTCCTGGAGGCGGCGTGGGAGGCGCTGGAGAGCGCCGGCCACCCGCCGGAGCGGTTCGGCGGCGCCGTCGGCGTCTACGCCAGCTGCGGCATGGGCAGCTACTTCTACTTCAACGTCTGCTCCCACGCGGACCTCGTCGCGAAGACCGGGCTGTTCCTGCTGCGGCACACCGGCAACGACAAGGACTTCCTCGCCACCCGCGTCAGCCACGTGCTCGACCTGAAGGGCCCGAGCCTCGCGGTCCAGACCGCCTGCTCGTCCTCGCTCGTCGCGACGCATTACGCCTGCAAGGCCCTGCGCGACGGCGACTGCGACCTCGCGCTCTCCGGGGGCGTGACCATCGAGCTGCCGCACGGGCGCGGCTACCTCTACAAGGAGGGCGAGATCCTCTCGCCGGACGGACGCTGCCACGCTTTCGACCATCGGGCGCAGGGGACCGTGTTCGGCAGCGGCGTCGCGGTCGTCGCCCTGCGGCGGCTGGAGGACGCCCTCGCCGACGGCGATCCGATCTTCGCCGTGATCAAGGGAACCGCCGTCAACAACGACGGCGCCGACAAGGCGGGATACCTCGCCCCGAGCGTCGACGGGCAAGCGCGTGCGGTGAGCGCCGCGCTCGCGGCGGCGGAGGTCGCGCCGGAGACGATCGGATACGTCGAATGCCACGGCACCGGGACGTATCTCGGCGACCCCATCGAGATCGCCGCGCTCACGAGCGCCTTCGGCCCGGAGGCGGCGCGCGCGGGCGCCTGCCGCATCGGCTCGGTGAAGACCAATATCGGCCATCTCGACACGGCGGCGGGCGTCGCGAGCCTGATCAAGGCCGCGCTCGCCCTCCACCATGGCGCCATCCCGCCGAGCCTCGGCTACGAGGCGCCGAACCCCGCGATCGACGTCGAGACGAGCCCGTTCCGGGTGGCGGATCGCCTCACGCCCTGGAGCCGCGCGGACGGCCCGCGCAGGGCGGGCGTGAACTCGCTCGGCGTCGGCGGCACCAACGCCTTCGCCGTGCTGGAGGAGGCGCCGCCGCGCGCGGCGTCCGAGCCGTCCGACTGGCCCTTCCAGCCCATCGTCGTCTCCGGCCGCACGCGCGCGGCGCTCGACGCCAACGCCAAGGCCCTCGCGGCCCATCTGCGGGCGCATCCGGAACAGCCGCTCGCCGACGTCGCATACACGCTGATCGAAGGACGCCGGGCCTTCGCCAGGAGCCGCGTGCTCGTGGCGGGGAGCCACGAGGAGGCCGCGGCCCTTCTGGAGCGCAACGAGCCGCGCCGCGTCTTCACGCACGAGCGGCTCGGAGCCGACCCGGAGGTCGTGTTCATGTTCCCCGGCGGCGGCGCGCAACACGCCGGCATGGCGCGCGGCCTCTACGAGACCGAGCCGGTGTTCAAGGACTGGGTCGACAAGGGCCTCGCGGTCTTGCAGCCCAAGCTCGACTACGACGTTCGCCGGCTGTGGCTTCCCGAGCCCGCGGAGCGAGAGGCGGCCGACGAACGGCTGAGGCGGCCCTCGGTCCAGCTGCCGCTGATCATGATCGTCGAGGTCGCGCTGGCGCAGCTGTGGATGTCGTGGGGGGTGCGGCCGTCCGCCCTGATCGGGCACAGCATGGGCGAGAACGCGGCCGCTTGCGTCGCCGGCGTGATGTCCTTCGAGGACTGCATCGATCTCGTCCATCTGCGCGGCACGCTGTTCGACGGCGTCCCCGCGGGGGGCATGCTGAGCGTGCCCCTCTCCGCCGAGGCCCTCGCGCCGCTGCTCGGCGAGAGCCTCGATCTCGCGAGCGTCAACGCGCCCGGCGCCTGCGTCGCCTCCGGGCCGCAACCGGCGCTGGACGCGCTCGAGGCCGAGCTGCGGGCGCGCGACGTCGAGGCCCAGCGCATCCCCATCGACATCGCCGCCCATTCGCGCATGCTCGAGCCGGTGCTCGAGCGCTTCCGCGCGCATCTGCGCGGCATGCGCCTCTCGCCGCCGCGCGTTCCCGTGATCTCCAACCGCACGGGCGCGCCGCTCACCGACGAGCAGGCCACCGATCCGGACTACTGGGTCGGCCACCTGCGGAACACCGTGCGGTTCGCCGACGGCATCGCGACGCTGTCGCGCGGCGCGCGGCGCGTCTACCTCGAGGTCGGCCCCGGCCGCGCGCTGTGCTCGCTCGCTCAGGCGAACGGAGTCGCCGGGCAGCAGGCGCTGTCGTCCCTGCGCCATCCCGACGATCCGACGGCGGACGACGCGCATTTCCTCGGCGTCGTCGCCCGCCTCGCCGCCTGCGGCGTGCGGGTCGACTGGGACCAGATCTGGGGCGGCGCGCGCCGCGACCGCGTGGTCCTGCCCACCTACGCGTTCCAGGGCGAGCGCTACTTCATCGAGCGCGCAGCGCCGCGGGCGGAGGCGCAGGACGCGCCGCTCACGCGCAAGGAGCGCATCGAGGACTGGGGCTGGCGGCCCGTCTGGCGCCCGCGCCTCGCGCCCTGCCCCGTCGACGTCGAGACCGGCCTCGGCGAGGCGCCGCGCGAGACCTGGCTCGTCTTCGCCGACGAGGCGGGTCTCGCGAGCCGCGCCGTCGCGCGGCTGCGGCAGGCGGGACATCGCGTCGTGGAGGTGCGCGCGGGCGACGCCTTCGCCCGGATCGGCGAGGACGCGTACCGGGTGTCTCCGGAGCACGGCCGAGAGGGCTACGACGCCCTCGTGCGCGACCTCGCCGAGCGGGAGGCGGCGCCGACGCGCATCGCGCATTTCTGGCTGGTCACGCGTGGTGAGACGTTCCGCCCGGGCAGCAGCTTCCTCCATCGCAACCAGGAGCAGGGCTTCTACAGCCTGCTCTTCCTCGCCCAGGCGCTCGCGGCGGCGGACGGGCTGAGCCCCTGCCATATCGCCGTGTTCACCTCCGGGGCGACGCAGGTGCGGGCAGAGCCGCTGCCCTATCCCGAGAAAGCGACCGTGATGGGGCCGGCGCGGGTGATCCCGCGCGAGATGCCCGGCGTCGGCTGCTCGGTGCTCGACGTCGAGCTTCCCGACGCGCCCGCGCGCCGCGGGCTCGATCGCGCCGCGAGGGCGCATGCGGCGGCGCAGGAGGAGCGGCTCGCCACGGCCGTGCTCGAGGAGATGCTCGCCGAGCCGTCCAACGCCGTCGCCGCCCTGCGCGGCGCGAAGCGCCTCGAGCTCGGCTTCGCGCCGGCCCCCCTCGCCCCGGCGGAGACCCCGCCGCTCCGGGAGGGCGGCGTCGTGCTCGTCACCGGGGGCCTCGGTGGGATCGGCCTCACGATCGCCGAGAGCCTCGCCCGCGAGGCCCGGGCGAAGCTCGTCCTCGTCGGGCGCACGCCGCTGCCGCCGCGCGAGACCTGGAAGGCGCAGCTGCGCTGGCGCGCCGAAACCGATCCCCTCGCCCGCCGCATCCGCGCGGTGGAGCGGCTCGAAGCGCTCGGCGCGCAGGTCCTCGTCCTCGCCGCCGACGTGACCGACGAGGAGGAGATGCGCGCGGCGCTCGCCACCGCGAAGGCGCGTTTCGGCGCGGTCGACGCGGTGATCCACGCCGCCGGCGTGCTGCGCGACGGGCCGCTCCTCGCCAAGACGGTCTCCGCGGTGGAGGACGTGTTCACGCCGAAGATCTATGGCGCGGCGGTGCTCGACCGGCTCTTCCCGGACGGTTCGATCGACTGGATGGCGCTGTTCTCCTCGGTGAGCACCATCACCGCACCGGCCGGGCAGGTCGATTACGTCGCGGCCAACGAGTACCTCAACGCCTTCGCCAAGGCGCGCAGCGGCGGGCGCACCCGCGTCGTCGCCATCGACTGGGGCGTCTGGTCGGAGATCGGCATGGCCGCGGACGCGCTCGGGCCGCGCGCCGGGCAATCCGAGCCGGGGCCCTTCGCACCGGTGAGCGCGCCGCTCCTCGACGAGATGCGGCGCGAGACGGACGGCGCACGCGTGTTCCGCGCCGCCTACGACGCCCGGGAGCGCTGGGTGCTCGACGGCCACCGCATCCGGGACGGCGCCGCGCTCGCGCCCGGCACGAGCTATCTCGAGATGGCGGCCGAGGCCCTCGCCGCGAGCGGCGACGCCGGACCGTTCGCGATCGCCGATCTCGTCTTCCTGCGCCCGCTGGTCGTCGGCGACGATGCCCGCGGCGAGGTCCGCGTCCGGCTCGCGCCCGATGCGGAGGGGATCGGCTTCGAGGTGCGCAGCGCCTGCATGGTCGACGGACGCGCGGCCTTCGCGCCGAACGCCCAGGGACGGCTCTCGCTCGCCCCGCCGCCCGCGCGCGAGCGCGTCGACCTCGACGCGGTCGCCGCGCGCTGCGGGCCGGCGCGCCGCGCGTCGGGCGCCGAGGCGCTGCGCGCGCCGCAGGAGGATCATCTCGCCTTCGGCCCGCGCTGGCAGGTGCTGCGCGCCATGGCCTTCGGCACGGGAGAGGGCCTCGCCGAGCTTTCCCTGCCCGAGGCCTTCCATGCCGATCTCGGCGGGGGCTGGCGCCTCCATCCCGCACTCCTCGACATCGCCACGGGCTGGGCGATGGAGCTGATCGACGGCTACGCCCCGACCCACCTGTGGGCGCCACTGTCCTACCGCTGCGTGGCCGTCCACGCCGACCTGCCGGCGCGCGTCTTCAGCTGGGCGCGCTCGCGGCCCGGGAACCGCGCCGAGAGCGGCTTCGCCACCTTCGACGTGACGCTCTGCGACGACGCCGGCGCCGTGCTGATGGAGGTCGAGGGCTTCACGCTCCGGCGACTCGAGGTCGAGGCGACCCTCGCCGTCGGCGAGCCGCCGAAGGCGCGCGACGTGGTCTTCGAGACGTCGGGCGAGGCCGAGCGCCGGCTCTCGCCCGGCGAGGAGCAGCTCGCCGCCGCCGTCGAGCAGGGCATCCGTCCCGACGAGGGCGCCGACGCGTTCGCCCGCGCTCTCGCGGCGGGAGCGCCGCAGGTCGTGGTCTCCTCCCTCGATCTCGACGGCCTCGTCCGTCAAGCCGCCCGCGCGGGCGCCAAGGAGCCGGGCGAGGCCCAGAGCTTCGCCCGCCCGGACCTCGACAGCGCCTACGTCGCGCCGCGCAACGAGATCGAGCGGACGCTCGTCGGCTTCTGGGAGGAGCTGCTCGGGGTGGCGCAGATCGGCGTCGAGGACAGCTTCTTCGACCTCGGCGGCCATTCGCTCGTCGCCGTGCGGCTGTTCGTCATGATCAAGAAGGCCTTCAGGGCGGAATTCCCGATCTCCGTCCTGTTCGAGGCGCCGACCATCGCGGGCTGCGCCGCGCTGATCGCCGAGCACGTCGGCGGCGACGCGGCGAGCGAGCCGGGCGAGGCCGTCCCGGCCGCGTCGGCGCCGCGACGCCATACCCATCTCGTCGCCATGCACGAAGGCCGGGGCGGGCCGTCGACGCCGGTCTTCATGGTCGCGGGCATGTTCGGCAACGTGCTGAACCTGCGCCACCTCGCGCTGCGGCTCGGCACGGACCGGCCGTTCTGGGGCCTGCAGGCCCGCGGGCTCCTCGGTGGCGCCGCGCCGCACGAGACCATTCCCGAAGCCGCCCGCGACCTGATCACGGAGATGCGACTCGCCCAGCCTCACGGGCCCTACATCGTCGGCGGCTTCTCCGGCGGCGGCATCACCGCCTACGAGATCGCCCGACAGCTCGAGGCCGAGGGCGAGCGCGTCTCGCTCCTGATCATGCTCGACACGCCCCTGCCGACGCGCCCGTCGCTGACGCGGCGGGACCGCGCCCTGATCAAGTGGCAGGAGCTGCGCGAGCGCGGCGCGCGCTTCCTCACGGAATGGGTGCGCCGGCGCGCCGCCTGGGAGCTCGGTCGCGTGCGCGCATCCCTCGCGCAGCCGACGGAGCGCGAGACCCATGCCTTCCACGACGACGCGATCGAGGCCGCGTTCCGCCGCGCCGTCGCGGCCTACGCGCTGGAGCCCTGGAACGGGAACGCCGCGCTCTTCCGCCCGCCCCTCGATCGGCGCTGGCGCGTCTCGGGCGGGCGCTTCGTCGACGGCGAGCGCGAATACGTCTTCGACGACAACGAATGGACGCCCTGGATTCCCGCGCTGCGGGTGTTCGAGGTGCCCGGCGACCATGATTCCATGGTGCTCGAGCCGCATGCGCGCATCCTCGCCGCGCGGATCCGGGCATGCATCGCACAGGCGGACTCCGACCGTGAGCGCCCGCATCCCGCGGACGTCGCGGCGGCATTCCCGGCCGCGGCGGAGTAGAAGACATGACGACGCCCCTCGTTCTCACCGTCGTCCTGAACTACCGAACGGCCGCGATGACGGAGCAGGCCGTCGCCGCCGCCGTGCGCGCCATGGAGGGGATCGACGGGGAGATCGTCGTCGTGGACAACGATTCCGGCGACGGCTCCTTCGATCACCTGGTCCGGGCGGTCCGGGCGGCCGGCTGGAGCCGCGTGCGGGTCGTCGAGAGCGGCCGCAACGGCGGCTTCGGCGCGGGAAACAATTTCGGCATCCGGACCGGGCTCTCGGACGGGCGCCGGCCGGACTACGTCTACCTGCTCAATTCCGACGCCTTTCCCGCGCCCGACGCCATCCGCATCCTCGTCGAGGCGCTGGAGAGCCGCCCGCAGGTCGGCTTCGCCGGCAGCCACATCCACGGCCCGGACGGGGAGCCGCACAATACCGCCTTCCGGTTCCCGACCGTGTGGAGCGAGCTCGAGGAGGCGGCGTGCACGGGACCCGTGACGCGGCTGCTGGCGCGGCACGTCGTCTCCCTGCCGCTGCCGCGTGAAATCGCCCCGGTCGACTGGCTCGCGGGCGCGAGCCTGTTCATGCGGCGCGCCGCGCTCGACGAGATCGGCCTCTTCGACGAAGGCTACTTCCTCTACTACGAGGAGACCGATCTGTGCCTGCGCGCCGGGCGCGCCGGCTGGCCCACGATCTACGTCCCCGAAAGCCGGGTCGCCCATATCGGCTCGGCTTCGACCGGCATGAAGAGCTGGCGGCGCACCCCGCGCTACTGGTTCGATTCGCGCCTGCGCTACTTCACGAAGAACCACGGGGCGACCTACGCCGCCGCGGCGACGCTCGCGCGCCTCGCGGGAGGAGCGCTCGCGGAAGCCAGGCGGCTCGCCGCGCGGCGCCCGACCGAGCGGCCACGCTTCCTGCGCGACCTCGCGGCGCACGCGCTCGGCGTGATGCTCCGCCCCGCCGCCCGCACCCGTCCGAAGCAAGACGACGACGCCGCCCCTCAGATTCCCTCCCGGAGCGCGCCATGACCACCGCCAGGCCGACCCTCTCGTGCATCCTCGTCGGCGAGGAGTCGCTGCTCGTGCAATGCGGGGAGATCATTCGCGCCCACGGGCACCGGATCGAGGCCGTCGCGACCCGCAACCGCGAGATCGCGGCCTGGGCCGAGACGGCCGGCGCGACCGTCGTCGCTCCGGGAGCGGACCTCGCCGAGCGGCTGCCGCCGACCTCCGTCGACTGGCTGTTCTCCATCGCCAACCGCTCGCTCCTGCCCGAGGCGGCGCTGCGTCTCGCGGAGCGCGGCGCGATCAACTTCCACGACGGGCCGCTGCCGGCCTATGCCGGGCTGAACGCGCCGGTCTGGGCGCTGATCAACCGAGAGCGCAGGCACGGCGTCACCTGGCATCTGATCGAGGAGGGGATCGATTCGGGCGACGTGCTCGAGCAGAGGCTCTTCGAGATCGCGCCGGACGAGACCGCGCTGACGCTCAACATGCGCTGCTACGCGGCCGCGATCGAGACGTTCGAACCCCTGCTCGACCAGCTCGAGACCGGCGCCCTCTCGCGCACGCCCCAGGATTTCTCGCGGCGCAGCTACATCGCGCGCGACGCGCGCCCGCCGGCGGGCGCGCGTCTCGATTTCCGTCGCGACGCCGCCGAGCTCGTCGCGCTCGTGCGGGCGCTCGACCACGGCGCCTACTGGAACCCCGTCGCCTGCCCGAAGATCGCGGTCGGCCGACGCCTCGTCCTCGTGGGCGCGGCGGAGATCGCCCCCGAGAGCGGCGGTGGCGTCGCCGAGCCCGGAACCGTCATCGCCGTCGACGGCGAGGCGCTCACGGTCGCGACCGCGACGTCGCCCGTGCGGCTCTCGCGCCTGCGGGACGTCGGCGGAGCCCCGATCGCGGCCGTCGCCCTCGCGACGCCCGGGGAGGGTCTCCCCGCGCTCGAGCCGTCCGAGGCGAAGGTCGTCACCGACGTGCTCGGCGCGGCCGCGCCCGGGGAGCGTTTCTGGCGGCGGCGCCTCGCCGATCCGCACCCGGCGGTCCTGCCGGAGGCGACGAGCGAGCCGGGAGCCGAGCCCCTCGCCGCGCCCGCGGAGCGCGAGGCCTCGCGTCGGGCGTTCGCGATCCCCGCCGACCTCGCTCCGGACCGACGGCTGGCGGCCGTCGGCGTCCTCGCCGCGCGGCTCGCCGGCAAGGCCACGATCGATCTCGCCTATCGCGGGCGCGCGGTGGCCGAGGCCGACGCTGCCGCACCCGGATACGTCCGCCCCTGGGTCCCGCTGCGCTTCGGCGCCGATGCGCCGGCGGACGGCGGCGGTGGCGCTCCCGCCTTCGCCGCCGCCGCGGAGGCCTTCGCGGCCGAGCGCGCCCGCGCCGAGACGGCCGGCGCGTTCGCCGTCGACCTGCCGCTGCGCGACCCGGCGATCCCGCCGGTCGAGCCCCCGCGTCTCGGCCTCGCGGTCGATTGGGCCGACGGCGGCGGCGTCCCGGGCGTTCCGGTCACCGTGATCATGCCCGAAACGGGCGAGGCCGGCGCGCTGGTGGCCGACCCGGCGGCGATCGCGCAGCCCGCGCTCGCGCGGCTCGCCGCCCGGCTCGAACGGCTCCTCCAGGCGGTCGCGACCGCACAGGCCGACGCCGTCGGGATCGATCGCCTGCCGATCCTGCCCGACGCGGAACGCGAGGCGGTGCTCGCCGGCTTCAACGATACGGGCAGGGATCACGACCGCGCCTCGTGCGTTCACGTGGCCTTCGCAGCCCAGGCGGCGCGGACGCCGGAGGCGACCGCTCTCGTCTTCGAGGACGCCGAGCTCACCTATGGCGAGCTCGAGGCCCGCGCGAACCGCGTGGCGCAGGCGCTGCGCGCGGCCGGCGTCGGCCCGGAGACGCTGGTGGGGCTCTACATGCCCCGCTCGCTCGAGCTCGTGATCGGCGCGCTCGCCATCCTCAAGGCCGGCGGGGCCTACGTTCCGCTGGATCCCACCTATCCCTCGGAGCGGATCGCGCTCTTCCTCGCCGACAGCGCGGCGCCCGTCGTGCTCACCCGCTCCGACGTCTCCGCGACCCTCCCTGCGCACGAGGCCCGCACCCTCGAGATCGACCGCGACCCCGCGATCGACGCGGCCCCGGCGGAGCCGGTCCCCGACGGCGCGGGCCCGGCGAACCTCGCCTACGTGATCTACACGTCGGGATCGACCGGCCGCCCCAAGGGCGTGATGGTGGAGCACCGCAACGTCGCCGCCTTCTTCGCCGGCATGGACGCGCGTGTGCCGCACGATCCGCCGGGAACCTGGCTCGCGGTGACGAGCCTGTCCTTCGACATCTCCGTGCTCGAGCTGTTCTGGACGCTCGCCCGCGGCTTCCGGGTCGTGGTGATCGGCGACGAGGACCGTGCGCTGGCGGCGAGCGGGCGCCCCGCGGTCTCGGACCGGCGCATGGAGTTCAGCCTGTTCTACTGGGGCAACGACGACGGCGCCGGGCCGCGCAAGTACGAGCTCCTGCTCGAAGGTGCGAAATTCGCCGACGCGAACGGCTTTTGCGCCGTGTGGACGCCCGAGCGGCACTTCCACGCCTTCGGCGGGCCGTTCCCCAACCCCGCGGTGACGGGAGCGGCGGTGGCGGCGGTGACGCGCAACCTCGCGGTCCGCGCCGGCAGCTGCGTCGCGCCGCTGCACCACGTCGCGCGCATCGCCGAGGAATGGGCCGTCATCGACAACCTGACGAACGGGCGCGCGGGCCTCGCCATCGCCTCGGGCTGGCAGCCGGACGACTTCGTGCTGCGCCCGGAGAACGCGCCGCCGGACAACAAGGCCGCGATGCTCACCGCCATCGAGCAGCTCAGGCGCCTGTGGCGGGGCGAGCCCGTCGCCTTTCCGACGCGGTCGGGCGAGCCCTTCGCGGTCGTCACGCAGCCGCGCCCGGTCTCGCAGGAGTTGCCGCTCTGGGTCACGACGGCGGGCAATCCCGCCACCTGGCGCGAGGCCGGCGCGCTCGGCGCCAACGTGCTCACGCACCTCCTCGGCCAGTCGATCGACGAGGTGGCGGAGAAGATCGCGATCTATCGCGAGGCGCTCGAGGCCTACGGCCGCGATCCCGCCGGCTACACGGTCACCTTGATGCTGCACACCCTCGTCGGCGAGGATCGCGACCACGTGCGCGAGGCGGCTCGTGGGCCGATGAAGGACTACCTGCGCAGCGCGGCCGCGCTGATCAGGAACTACGCCTGGGCATTCCCGGCCTTCAAGAAGCCGGCCGGCGTGACGAGCCCCTTCGAGATCGACCTCGCGGCCCTCGACGACGAGGAGATGGACGCCATCCTCGACTTCGCCTTCCGCCGCTATTTCGACGAGTCCGGCCTGTTCGGCACCGTGGAGGATTGCCTCGGGCGCGTCGAGCGGCTGAAGGGCATCGGCGTCGACGAGATCGCATGCCTCGTCGATTACGGCGTGCCGACCGAGCAGGCGCTGGCGGGCCTGCGCCCCCTCGCGGACGTCCTGCGCCGCGCCAACGGCGGCGGGGCGCCCGCCGCGGACGACTTCTCCATCGCGGCGCAGATCCGGCGTCACGACGTCACGCACCTGCAGTGCACGCCGAGCATGGCGCGGATGCTGTGCGCCAGCGAGGAGGCCCGCGCGGCGCTGGGCCGGGTGCGGCATCTGCTCGTCGGCGGCGAGGCGCTGCCGGGCGCGCTCGTGGCGGAGCTGCGGCGTTGCACCCGGGCGCGGATCGAGAACATGTACGGCCCCACGGAAACGACGGTCTGGTCCCTCACCGGGCCGGTCGATCCGGATCAGGCGGTGGTCGACATCGGCACGCCGATCGCCAACACGCGCGCCTACGTCCTGGACTCCGCCGGCGAGCCGACGCCGATCGGCGTCGTGGGCGAGCTGTGGATCGCGGGAGAGGCCGTCACCCGCGGCTATTGGCGCCGGCCGGACCTCACGGCCGAGCGCTTCGCGCCGGATCCCTTCATGGCGGGCGGCCGCGAGGCCGACGGCGCGCCGGCGCGCATGTACCGGACCGGCGATCTCGTGCGACGGCGCGAGGACGGCCGCCTCGCGTTCCTCGGCCGGGCCGATCATCAGGTGAAGGTGCGCGGCTTCCGTATCGAGCTCGGCGAGATCGAGGCCTGCCTCGCGGACGCGCCCGGCATCCGCGAGGCCGTCGTGACGCCGCGCGAGCACGCCGCCGGGGACACGCGCCTCGTCGCCTACGTCACGGCCGCCGGGCCGGTGCGCGAGGAGAGCCTGCGCGATCATGCGGCGGCGCGGCTTCCGGCTCACATGGTCCCCTCCCGCTTCGTCGTCCTCGAGGCCTTGCCGCTGACGCCGAACAGGAAGATCGACCGCGCCAGGCTGCCCTGGCCCGTCGTCGCCGAGCCGACGCCCGGGGAGGCCGTCGCCACGCCGCCCGAGAGCGATCTCGAGCGGCGGATCGCCGAGATCTGGTCGCGCATCCTCGGCGTCGCCGAGATCGACGCGCAGGCCAACTTCTTCGCGCTCGGCGGCCATTCGCTGCTCGCGCTGCAGGCGCACCGCGAGATCAAGGCGACGCTGGGAGCCGAACGCCTCGGCATCACCGACATCTTCCGCTTTCCGACGCTCGCCGCGCTCGCCGGCCACATCGCGGGGGCATCGGAGCGAGAGCGGTCGCCGGCTTCCGAGGAACCCGAGGGGCGGCGCGAGGCGATCTCGCGACGGCGCGCCATGCGGGCCTCGCTGCTGGAGACGTCCTCGTGACGAGCTCCGGCGCTGCGCAGGGAAGCGACGCGATGAGGATCGCCTACCTCGTCAACACCTATCCGCGGCCCTCGCACAGCTTCATCCGTCGCGAGATCCTGGCGCTGGAGCGGCTCGGCCACGTCGTCCACCGCTTCGCGGTGCGTCGCGACCGGGCCGCCCTGATGGATCCCGCGGACATCGCCGAGCACGAGCGCACCGAGCCCGTGCTCGAGCGCGGCCTCCTGCGGCTCGCGGCGAGCGCGGCGCGCCGCCTCGTCCGCGCGCCGCGCGCCGGCCTCTCCGCCCTCGCGCTCGCGCTGCGCGTCGGCGCGGCCGCGCAGGCCCGGGCGAAGCACCTCGTCTACCTCGTCGAGGCCGCCCATATCGCGGAGCGCTGCGAGGCGCTCGGGATCGGGCACCTCCACGCCCATTTCGGCACGAATTCCGCCACGGTCGCGATGCTCTGCGACGCCCTCGGCGGCCCCGGCTTCAGCGTCACCGTGCACGGCCCGGAGGAATTCGACCGGCCGGAGGCGCTGTCGCTCGACGAGAAGACGCGTCGCGCCCGCTTCACCGTGGCGATCAGCGCCTACGGGCGCAGCCAGCTCTGCCGCTGGGCGAATGCCACGGACTGGCCGCGACTGCACGTCGTTCATTGCGGCATCGAGCCCGACGCCTTCGCCGCGCCGACGCCCGTGCGGGAGAACGCCGCACGGCTGGTGGCGATCGGGCGCTTCGTCGAGCAGAAGGGCCAGCTGCTTCTTCTCGAGGCGCTGGCGCGCGCCCGGCGGACCCATCCGGCGCTCACGCTTGTCCTCGTCGGCGACGGGCCGATGCGCGCGGCGGTGGAGCGGGCGATCGCGCAGCACGGGCTCGCGGACGCCGTGAGGCTCGCGGGCTGGCGCGACGAGGCCGGCGTGCGCGCCGAGCTCGCCGGCGCGACGGCGCTCGTGCTCCCGAGCTTCGCCGAAGGCCTTCCGGTGGTGGTGATGGAGGCGATGGCGGCCGCGCGCCCGGTCGTCGCCACCGCGATCGCCGGCGTGCCCGAGCTCGTGCGCGAGGGCGAGACCGGCTGGCTCGTCCCCGCCGGCGACGCCGAAGCTCTCGCCGACGCCCTGCGGGCGCTCGCCGCGTCCCCCATCGAGCGCCTCGCGGCCCTGGGTCGCGCGGGACGGGCGCGGGTCCTCGAGCGCCACGACGTCGACGCGCAGGCGGCGCGGCTCGCGGCCTTGTTCGCCGAGGCGGCGCGGGCAACCGAACCGAGGCCGGCGCCGCCCGGCGACCCGAGCCAGGGACCCGTGATGCAGTCGCGGACGTCCCGCGTTCGCCTCGCCGCCCTTCGTGCGACGACGCCGGGGACCGACCGCGCGTTCGGCCTCGCGATGCGCGTCCCGATCGGGCTTGCGGTCCGTGCCGCCGCTACCGCGGCGACGCGCATCGCGCCGCGCGCCCGCCTGGATTGGAGCCGTGAACGATGACGACGATCGATGCCGCCGAACCTTGGGATGCGCCGGAGGGTGCGGCCGAGGGCTTCGCGGAGCGCCCCACAGAGACCGAAGGGCTACTCATCTACGCGTCCGTGCCGCTCTATAGGCAGGGCGGCGTGCTCTTCCTGGAGGACCAAGCCTGCAACGGCCTGCGTCGCTGGGCGGACAATTTCGGCCGCCTCGTCGCGATCATGCCGGTTGTGGAGGCTCCTCCGCCTCCGGCCTGGATCCCCGTGATGGAGGCGCTCGACACGCCCGAGCACATTCGCCTCGAGCCCGTGCCGACGGCCTATCGCCCGGACCAGTTCATGCGGCATTTCTGGCCGACGCGCCGGCGCATCCGCCGGCTGATCCTGGAGGCCGACTACCTCGCCTTCGGCATCGGCGGCCTTTTCGGAGACTGGGGCTCGGTTGCGTGCCTCGAGGCCTCGCGGCTGGGGCGCGCCTATGCCGTATGCACCGATCGCGTCGAGTCGGAAGTCACCCGGTTCGCCTCCCGGAGCGGCTCGATGAGACACAGGCTGCGCACCAGGCTCTTCCACCGCCCGATGGCCATGCTGGAGCGGGCGGTCGTGCGCCGCGCCGGGCTCGGCATGTTCCACGGCCGGGAGACCTACAACGCCTTCGCGCCGTTCTGCCGACAGCCCGAGGTCATCCACGACATCCATTGGTCCGTGCGCGACCATATCGATCCCGCGCGCCTGCTGCGCAAGCGGGTTACGGTCCGCGACGGGCCCCTGCGTTTGGTCTATGCCGGTCGCGCCGACGCGATGAAGGGGCCGTACGACTGGGTCGAGGCCCTGGCGCGCTTGCGCGATCTCGGCGTCGATTTCCGCGCGACCTGGCTCGGCGACGGCACGGAGCTCGAGGCCATGCGCACCCGCATCGCGCAGGCGGATCTCGCGGACCGCGTGGAGACCCCCGGCTTCGTGAGGGAGCGCGCGGCCGTGCTGGAGGCGTTGCGCGACGCACACGCCTTCGCCTTCTGCCACCTGACCCCCGAATCGCCGCGCTGCCTCGTGGAGGCCCTGATCTCGGGCTGTCCGATCATCGGCTACGAGGGCGCCTACGCCGCGGACCTCATCGCCGAACACGGCGGCGGACGCCTCGTGCCACGCGGCGACGTCGGGGCGCTCGCGTCGACGCTCGCGAGCCTCGACGCCGATCGCGACGCCCTCGCGGACCTGATCGCGCGCGCGAGCCGCGACGGGCGCCCGCACGACGACATCAGCGTGTTCCGCCATCGAAGCGAGCTGATCAAGCGGTATTTGCCGCCGCCCCATCGCGAGGCGATCGGCGTCGCTCGGTCACGGCGCGCCGCGAAGCCGCGGACCGTGTAGCCGCGCCGCTCATCGTCGCCTCACGATGCGTCGCCGCGCCCGACGCCGGTCTTCGGGTCGGCGCTCACCACCTCCCAGACGATCTCCTGCATCAGCGCCGCCGCCTCCGCGCTCGGGGCGTCCGCCGGCGCGCCGTCCGCGCGGGCGAGACGATGCGGCAGGCCGACGGGGCTGCGCTGGTAGAGCGCCGCGTAATGGGTCAGCGCGACCAGATAGGCGCCGAGGTCGTTGAGGTGGATCGGGTCGAGCCGTCCCTCGGCATCGCGCGCGAACAGCTCTTCAAAGCTCGAGAGGCCCTCCACCCCGCCTCGCTCCGCCAAAGCGCGGGCGAAGCGCGCCATCACCTGCCCGGCGGGCACGACGCGGATCGGGCTCGCCAACGGATCGCCGGCCTGGGAGCGGGCGAGGAGCTCGCCCTCCCAATAACGCGCGCGATCGCGGTCGAGCCGCGCGAGCCAGCCCTCGGGATCGTCGAGCCGGTGCCAGGTCTCGTAGAGATAGACGCGCGCCCGCGGGTTGCCGGCGAGCGCCCGCTCGCTCCAGGACCGCAGGTAGCGCCAGCTCTCGTGATAGCGAATGGCGTCTCGGATCTCGACCATCTCCGTGAGCACCACGGCGTCGTAGGCCCCGCTCCCCAGCGCCTCCGCGGCGTCGCGATAGCGCGGATGCGCGTTCTCCACCGCGAAGCCGTTGATCGGCAGGTCCGGCTCCCAATGCTCCTTCAGCGACGTCCCCCAGCCGAGCTGGCTCGCATGAGTGTGGCCGTGGCCGGCGAGCTGCTCCAGCATGGCCGGCATGTCGCGCCCGACCAGGCTGTGGCCCAGATGGAAGACCGCCAGCCCGCCGCTCGGTCGCGGCGCGGGCTCGGCGTAGAGCGCGGCGAGCGCGGCGGCATCGAGCGGCTTCGGCGCCCCGAGGCGGGTCGACGCGACGCCGACCGGCACGAGCAGCAGAACGAGCGCGGCGAGCGCGCGGGGGCTGCGGCGAATACGGCGCGTCCATTCGAGCGGCATGACGAGCCCTCCCGTCTCTCGACACCATCACGCGCGAGCTTAGCGAGGAGGGTGCGCCCGATCAGCCGCCACGACGCCTCGCCCCTGGCTTATCTTCTCGCCCCAGGAGAGCCGGAGAGGTCTCGTCCCGAGCCGGCGTCGATGGCTGCCCGCGGTCCTGAAGGGCCGGCGGGAAAGCATCCTCGCCACGACGACCACGACATCCACAATTCTCGACGGTTCTTTACGCGAGGCCGTCGAAGTAAAGACCTGCAATGATGACAGTACCGCATCCGACGTCCTAATCTCGTCGAGGAGCTGATCGGCGGCGAGCGTCGCGTTCGCCCGCTGTGGAACCCGAGCCGCGATGCGCTATTCGACTCTCGCCGCCTGGCTCCCAGCCACTGCGCGGCGATACGCCTTGCGACGCCTTCACCGGCGTCGATCGGCGCAGCATGCAGTGGAGCCCACACGCACGGGGCGTCCAGGCCGCGGCGGCCGGCGCTGGCGCGCCCTGGCGACGCGCCCACCGTGCGGCGCACGGCGCCGTGCCTGCGAACGGTCGGGGACCATTCCATGACGGACGCCACGACGATTGCCGATCCGACCACCGAGCCGCGAACCGCCCTGCCGGTCGAGGCGGCGGCCTCTTCGGACGAAACGCGGCGTATGACGACGAGCGACGTCGGCGCGGTGGTCATCGGCCGAAACGAAGGTGCGCGCCTCGTCGCCTGCCTGGCTTCGCTGCGCGGCGTCGTCCGCCGCATCGTGTACGTCGATTCGGGCTCGACGGACGGGAGCGTCGCGGCGGCCCGAGCGGCCGGAGCGGACGTCGTCCTGCTCGATCGGGGGCGCCCGTTCACGGCGGCGCGGGCCCGCAACGCCGGCCTCGCCGCTTTCGGGCCGGAGCCGCCGGCCTACGTCCAATTCGTCGACGGCGACTGCGTCCTGCGCGACGGCTGGATCGAGACCGCTCGCGCCTTCCTCGACGCTCATCCGCGGGCGGGGATCGTCTGCGGGCGGCGGCGTGAGCGCGAGCCCGCCGCGTCCGTCTACAATCGCCTCTGCGACCGGGAATGGGACACGCCGATCGGCCCTGCGCGGGCCTGCGGCGGGGACATGCTGGCGCGCACGAGCGCGCTCGGCGACGTTCGCGGCTTCCGAGACGACCTGATCGCGGGCGAGGAGCCCGAGCTGTGCGTGCGCTTGCGATCCGAGGGCTGGACGATCTGGCGGATCGACGCAGAGATGACCTTGCACGACGCCGCTCTCACGCGCTTCGCGCAATGGTGGCGGCGCAGCCGACGCGCCGGGTTCGCCTTCGCGCAAGGCGCCTGGCTGCACGGCGCGCCTCCGGAACGCCATTGGACGACCGAGACGCGCCGCGCCCTCGCCTGGGGCGCGGCGCTGCCGGTGGCGGCGCTGATCGGAGCCGTCGCCAGCCCCGCGGCGCTGCTCGCGCTCCTCGCCTATCCGGCTCAGGTCGTGCGGCTCGCGCTCCGCGCCGGGCCGCGTCGGCGTACGTCCTGGGAGTGGGCTTTCTTCACGACGCTCGGCAAGCTGCCCGAAGCGCTCGGCGCGCTCGCCTTTCAGAGGCGCCGGGTCTTCGGTCGGCGTGCCGACCTGATCGAATACAAGTGACGCGCATGGACGAGATCGCCGAGAGACCAGGTCGTATGCCGAGCTCCGCGCCCGCGGCGCTGCCTGCGCTGAGCATCGTCATCCCGGCCAGCAACGAGGCCGGCTACATCGGCGCGTGCCTGGACGCGCTCCTCGCCTCCACCTACCCGGCGCCGCGCGACCCAACGCCGGAGCCGCCGGTCGACATCCTCGTCGTCGCGAACGGCTGCACAGACGCCACCGCGGCCGTCGCTCGCGGCCATTGCGAGGCCGCCCACGCACGCGGATGGCGGCTCCAGGTGATCGAGCTGCCCGTCGGGAGCAAGATCGCCGCGCTCAACGCGGGCGATCGCATCGCCCGCGGTCCGATCCGGGTGTGTCTCGACGCCGACGTGATCGTCAGCCCGCCTCTGCTCGAGAGGCTCGCGCGAACCCTCGACAGGCCCGAGCCCGCCTACGCGAGCGGCCGCGCGCTCATCGCGCCGCCGCAGAGCGCGATCAGTCGCGCCTATGCCCGGTTCTGGGCGCGCCTGCCTTTCTACCGCCTGCCCGCACCGGGCTTCGGGGTGTTCGCGGTCAACGCCGCGGGTCGCGCCCGGTGGGGGCCGTTTCCGGACATCATCGCGGACGATACGTTCGTGCGCCTCAACTTCGCGCCGAGCGAGCGGACCGAAGTCGATGCGACCTACACCTGGCCGGTGGTCGAAGGCTTCGCCCATCTCGTCAAGGTTCGCCGCAGGCAGGATCGCGGCGTGACGCAGTTCGAGCGATGCTATCCGGCGCTGATGCGCAACGAGGACAAGCCGCGGGTGAGCGTGCGGCAGGCGCTCGGCCTCGCGATACGCGACCCGATCGGCTTCTCCGTCTACGCCGCGGTCATCGCCGCGACGCGGATCGCACGGCGAGGCGGTCTCGACTGGAGCCGAGGACGATGAGGGCGACGCATCCCGCGCACGCACACGGCGCTGCGCGTCGCGGCACCCTGCCGATCGACGCACCGGCGCCCCTGTCACGATCCGAAGTCGTTTTTCTCCAAGGCCAACCCGACGGCCTATCGCCCGGATCTCTTCCGCGCGCATTCTCGGACCACGCGCTCGGAGACAAGGAGCTCGACATCCGCGATGTCGTTGCGGGCGTCCAGAAGCGCGGCTTGCTCCATGATACGGGTGTCACCAATAACCTACGGCTTTGCCGCGGCTCATCTTGACCTGAGCCCCGAGATACACGACGGCATCGAAGCCGAAGCCGAAAGTGACGGCCAGCGCCCGTCTCAACGCCGATCCCCCTCGGTCCTTGGCGAAGAAGTGCTGGATGCGCTTCGTCAAGAAGTGAGAAGGAACGTATCCATAGGGCCATTCCGGGACGCGGCTCTCCAGCAGGGTCTTAAGCCAGGCAGGATCTTTCGACGCTTCCCTGAGCGCGGCGACCGCTCCGCCTTTCGGCATGTTGGCGACGTGATCGAACACGATGTAGTTGACCGCGCCCCCGATGACGATACGGATCTGATGGCGCAAGAGTGCCGGAACGGAGCGCTCCGATCGGTAGACGTGATACACGTCCGGCGAGGAAACGATTGCTTCCAGTCTTTCATCGCGCTGGAACAGGTCTGTGAGCACCATCGCCCTTAGGAACCCGTCCTCGACAGGGAGGCCGATCGGCATATGGATCATCCGTGCCGAGGTCGCTCGGATGGCGTACAACTGCCCACACAGGGAGCTTCTGGGGTCGTCGAGGGTGCCGGTGCAGGCCAGTATCAACCTTTCTACCGTCGCGAGCCGCTCTCCGGCAGCCGCCTCGAGAACGAGATCCTTGACGGGACGGCTTACAGCTACTTTCGCTTCCGGGTTTGAAACGAGAAGCTCGCAGAGGTTTCGAAGAGCTCCGCAACTCGGTAGTGTGATATCCGCATCGCAAAAAACGAGAATATCGCTGCCAGCTCGGCTCTCGCCATGCGTAAAGCGGTTCCAAGCTCGCGATTTCCCTGCTTCTGGAGAGACGAGAACCTGGAAATTATCTTCGATCTCAAAATCCGCCACCGCTTGCGTCGCGACCGCCTCGGTGCCGTCGCTGCAACCATTGGCGAGAATCGTTACTCGTACGTCTGCGTCGGAATTCGCGAAGATGTCCTGAGCACGCAGACAATCAATAATTGCCCGTATGTTACCGCGCTCGTTCCTGGCGAATATGCAGATGTCGATAGCCGCCACAGCGCCCTCCTGCGAGATCGCCTCGTCATCGTAGCCACTATAGGATCTGGGCTGTTGTTTGTAAGTAATAAATCATTTACTTTACGGATTTCACTACAATCAGTACCGCGCACCAGCAATCGCGCGGCATGCTCTCCCTCGACACCGGCGTTCTCGTGCTGGACGAGATCGAACGACGCCTTTGCCTCGCCGAGCGGCGCGCGGCCTGGACTGAGGATCGGCACGATCCGCCCCGATCGTTCACCCGCTGGCCGCAACGATCGGCTTGCGCATGGACACGATCGCGGCCGGCTCCGAGGGCCTGAACGCGTCCTGCGCGCTGCGCCGCGATCCCGTGCACGAGATGGCAGAGGGTGCGTTGTCCCCTGACGGCGAGCTCGGGCGACGCCGTGCCGGCTCGAGAACGCGCCTGCCGCGGGTCATGGGGCGCCGGCGCCGTGCCGTAGGGCGCAGGGTCCGCTCAATTGCTCGCCAGCTCGCCGCCGAAGCGG
This sequence comes from Salinarimonas sp., assembly GCF_040111675.1. NCBI lineage: Bacteria > Pseudomonadati > Pseudomonadota > Alphaproteobacteria > Hyphomicrobiales > Salinarimonadaceae > Salinarimonas > Salinarimonas sp. Next base: position 3,310,285 of record NZ_CP157794.1, read on the forward strand.
CGCACGTCGACGAGGTCGCCCGGGAAGATCTCCTCGAGCTCGCCCGCCGGGATCTGCCGCTGGGCGCCGTCGGCGTGGCGCAGCAGGACGAAGCTCACCGGCCGCTCCAGGTTCGAGGCGCGGGCGGCCGCCGAGGAGCCCATGCGGGCGAGGCTGCGCTCCGCGGCCGCGATGGCGATCTGCGTTTCCTCGCGCCGGCGGCGCACCTCGTGCAGGTCGGAGGACAGATCGAGCGTCCTGCGCGTCCCGATCGCCTCGCGTTCGGCCTCGTTCTGAGCCACCGCCGCGCGCGCCCGCGACAGGGCCGCCGAGAGCTCCAGATGGGTTCGCGTGAGATCCGAGAGCAGCATGCGCATCTCGACCGAGCGCGTCTCGACGGCGAGCCCGCGCTCGACGAGCGAGCGGACCCGCTCGTGCTCCACGGTCATCCGATCGATCTGCTCCTCGAGCGAGGCCTTCTGCGCTTCGAGGGTCGTCACCTCCGCGCGCGACTGCTCGACCAGGCGCGCGCTGGCGTCGAGATCCTCACGCAGGCGCTTGAGACGCAGATCCATCAGGCTCTGTTCCTGGGCGAGAGCGTCGGCGAGAGCGGAATCGCCGGCGTTCTCGGCGAACGTGAGCCGGCGGAGGCCCGCCGTCTCGGCCTCGAGCCGCGCCTCCTGGGCGGCGAGGCTCGCCCGCTGTCGCCGTAGGACGTCGAGGTCGCGCTGCAGCGCGATCACGGCGTCTCCCCCCTCCCCCATCTCGGGGCGGAGGAACCCGCCCGCGACGCTCACGGCGTGGAGAACGGTCATGCCCGGCCGATAGCGATAGGCCCCCGGGTTCGTCACGTCGCCCGAGACGTAGATCATCGGCGGATCGCGCTCCTCGGGCGGGCTGAGGATGGCGACGAGATCGAGGTCGCGCTTGAAGTAGCGCGAGACCGCCTCGGCGATCGAGGCCTCGAGCTCCTCGAGCGTGAGGCCGCCGGCGTCGAGATGCCCCGCGAGGGGGAGCGAGATGCGCCCGTCGGGCCGCACCAGGATGTCGCGGTTGAGCTGCGGCTCGCGCGCGCTCCAGATCTCGACCACGTCGCCGGGCTGAAGGCGGTAGGCCGCGGTCTGAGCCTGCGCGGGCGCGACGAGCAGAGCCGCCAGGGCGGCGATCAGCGCGGCGGCGAGACGGCGGGTGCGGGCGTTCGTGCGGGTCGTCCGGACGAGGGCGGGCATGAGACGCTCCGGCTTCAGCGGTAGTCGTTGAGAACGACGCCGGCGAGCTTGTCCTCGCTCACCAGCCCGGCGACGGCGTCGATCTCGGCGCGCCGCGTGCGCCCGGCGGCGACGACGAGGAGCGCGCTGTCCAGCTTCGGCAGCACGCCCAGCGCATCGTCGCACCACAGCAGCGCCGGCAGGTCGAGCACGGCGACGACTTCCGGCCGGCTCCTGCGCAACCGATCGAGAAGCTCGTTCATCCGGCGCGAGGCGAGCAGCTCGGCGGCCTCGTCCGAGGCCGTGCAGGGCATGACGAGCAGGGATTTTCCGCCGGATTCGACCTCGTAGACGCATTCCTCCAGCTCCGCGCGGCCCTCGAGATAGTGCGTGAGCCCGAGATGCGTGGACAGGGAGAAGCGGCTCGAGAGGGCGGGGCTGCGCAGGTTGGCGTCGACGAGAAGGATGCGCTGGTCCCTCCGGCGCGCCATGCTCCAGGCGAGGTTCACGGCCGTGAAGGTCGCGCCGACGCCGCGCTGCGCCCCGATCACCGCGAGGCTGCACGCGTTCTGCGCCTCCATCTTGTGGAGCATGTAGGTCCGCAGCATGTCGATTTCCCGCGCTCGGCGCTTGCCCTCGCCCGCCGCCAAGACGTCCGCCCGGCGCAGCGCCTTCGGCGCGAGCGCGATGGTGCCGCGCCCGACGAGCGGCGGCGCCGCGATCTCGTCCGGCGCGAGCGCCCGCGACGCGCCGCCGACGCCGGGACGGGTCCGGCCTCGGAGGCCGTCGCGAAGCGGCTGTACCAGTTCTCGCATCATCGTCTCCCCACCCCCGCCGGCACGTCGGCCGGGTCAGCCATAGAGCTCGTTCACCTTCGCCGCGAGCGTGTGGAGGGCCGTCTCCCCGTATGCGGCCAGGGCGGCGCCCTCGAGCACGACGACGGCGGCGATCGACGCCGCCCCGAGGCTCGCGACGAGCCACCCGCGTCGCCGGCGGCGGGCCGCGCCCGCGGTGTCGAGGCGCGGCAGCTTGAGCACGGGAACGGCCCCCAGGCGCCCGAGATCGCCGATCTCGCGCACCGTGCCGTCGAGCAGGTCCCGCGCGAGCACGGCGCCGGCGCCCACGACGACTGCGCCCAGCGCGACCATCACCGCGAGGATCGCCATGGAGGGGCCGTCGGGCGCGTCCGGCAGGAGCGGCGGGACGAGCACCGAAATCTGGTCCGCACGCGCATCGCCTTCGAGGCGCAGGCGCAGCTGCGCGGCCCCGAGCCGCTCGTCCATGGCCTCCAGCTGACGCTGAACCGCATCGCGCCGTCGCTCCACGTCGCGCATCATGATGCTCACGTCGGGCATCGCGGCCACGCTCTCCTCCAGATACGCGAGGCGCCCGGCCGTGCGGGCCCGCTGCGCCTCCAGGTGCGCGCGACGGTCCGCCAGCAGGCGGCTGCGCTCGGCGAGGAGCCGGATTTCGGGCGACAGGTCGCCGTCGCTTCCCTCCGCGGCGAGGCCATCCCGCGCCGTCGCCGCCGTCATGCGCGCCCGCGCCGACGCGATCTGCTCCCGCAGCGCGCGGACGCGGGGATGATCGTCGGTGGCGAGCGTCGCCGCTTCGTCGAGCTCCGCCTCCAGCGCATCGAGCCGCTCCTGCAGCGCCTCGCTGATCTCCGGCGTGGCGCGGCGCGCGGCGTACTCGAACTCGAGCAGACGACGCTCGTTCTCCAGAGAGACGAGCTCCGCATCGATCTCGTGCAGGATCGACGCCCGGCGCTCGATCTCGGCCAGGTTGGCCTCGAGCCGCTCGGGCAGCCGGTCGATGTTCGCCCGCGCGGCGCGCGCGATCTCCGCCTCGACGGCCTCGAGCTCGCGCACGATCCGCGCGTGCTCCTCCTCGAGGATGCCCACGTCCACGGCGACGCGCGCGACGCGCAGCTCGCGCTCCGCGGACGCGAAGCGCGCGACGAGGCGGTCCAGCACCGCCAGCGCCGTCTCCGGCGTCTCGTGCGCATAGGAGATCCTGAAGGTGACCTGCGTCGCGCTCGCGGCCGCGAGCGGCCCGTTCCAGACCGGCGATACGTCGAGGCGCCCGCCCATCAGCTCCACGAGCTCCGCCTGCCCGAAATCGGGGCCGCGCTCGGCCGAGAGGTCGAGCTCCTCCGCGATCTCGAGAAGCGCCTCGTCGGTGACGGCCCGGCGCTGGACGGCGCGCATGCGCTGTTCGGGACTGCCCTGCGGCTCGACCTCGAATGCCTCCGGCACGTTCTGCGCTTCGTAGGTCACGGCCGCCCAGGAGACGTAACGCTGCGGGTAGACTGCGAGCGCCAGCGCGCCGACGAGGGCCGTCAGCAGCGCGGCCGCCGCGAACAGGGACCAGCGGCGCCTGAAGAGCTTGACGTAGTGGGACGCGAGCCCCCGGCCATCGTCGTCCATCGCAACTCCCGTCGACTTCGCCAGCGCCTCGCAGCGCAGGCCGCGATCAGCGCACGGCTCCTGCCGCCGATCTCAGTGTTCCAGAGCCCGTTTTGTCGAACAAGCGCGCGAACGACGTAGTTCGAAGACCTTGGCATGGCTGCGACGTTCCGCTTTCGACCGGCGCTTTGCGCAAGGAGGCCAAGCGGTGCGAACGATGTTCAGGCGCTCACCGCCTGTTTCGAAACCGTGGAGTGGCCCCAGACGGCGTTATCGGGTCACAGAAGAAAGTGAAAACGGCTCACCCGCAGGAACGTCGGCGCCGCGATGGCGGACGGACGACGCCCGAGTAGAGGGCCTGCTTCTCGTGAGGTCAAAAATTATTGCGACGTATTTTAGTGCCCTCGTCTTGTTGCGAGACGAAGCCGAGAGTTACGTTTACTGCAATCGGGTTCAACTCGGGACCTCGGTCGTGTTCCGTTTGAGAGCACACACGCGTCGTCGATAGATGATGCGCTCTTTTGGGGCTGGATAGTCGGGGTGGGGGAGCATGAGCATCGAAGTCGAGGCGCTCGAGATCGACGCCGTAAAAATCATCAGACCGAAAATATTTCGCGATCATCGAGGTTTTTTCTCAGAGGTTTACAGCGGTCCGGCACTCGAGGAGGCCGGCATCCGCGTGCAGTTCGTGCAAGACAATCACTCACTGTCCCGCTCGCCAGGGACGCTTCGGGGGCTGCACTTCCAGAGACCCCCGTTCGAGCAAGCCAAGCTCGTTCGCGTCATCCGCGGCGCGATCTTCGACGTCGCCGTCGACTTGCGCCGAGGCTCCGAGACCTATGGGCGCCATGTCTGCGCCACCCTCAGCGCCGATGCGTGGACTCAGATCTTCGTTCCGGCCGGCTTCGCGCATGGGTTCGTGACTTTGGAGGCGAACACGGAGGTCGTCTACAAGGTCAGCAAGCCTTACCACCCCGCGAGCGAGGACGGCCTGCTCTGGAGCGATCGCGATCTCGCGATCGAATGGCCGCTTCCCGAAACGACGCTCACACTCTCGGAGAAGGACCGCGTCTGGCCCGGTCTGCGGCAGCTCGCGTCGCCGTTCTGACGCCGACGGACGCGTTCCGGCATCGTTCCGCATGGAGGACTGGAGATGGAGAGGACCAAGACGCGCATCCTGGTGACGGGAGCGGGTGGATACATCGGAACGACGCTCGTGCCCCTCCTGCTGGAGCGCGGATACGCAGTGAGGGCGGTAGACCGATTCTTCTTCGGCCGAAACCTGCTGCCTTTTCACGATGACCTCGAGATCGTCAAGGAAGACTCGCGGAAGCTCACCCTCGAACATTTCGACGACGTCCACGCGGTCATAGATCTCGTCGCCATTTCGAACGACCCATCTGGAGAACTGTTTCCAGAGGCTACGGTTGCGATCAACTGCACGTCTCGGATCCGCAGCGCACGGCTCGCCAAGGCAGCCGGGGTACGCCGGTACGTCCTTCCGTCGTCCTGCAGCATCTACGGCTTTCAAGCCGAAGGGACGGTAGCCGACGAAGACTCGCCCACCAATCCCCTGACGAGCTATGCACGGGCGAACGAGATGGCGGAAAAGGGCGTGCTTCCGCTGGCGGACGACGGCTTCTGCGTCGTGGTTCTTCGGCAGGCCACGGTGTACGGCCTGAGCCCGCGCATGCGCTTCGACCTCGCGATCAACGGCATGACCTACGGGGCTTGGAAGACCCGCGAGCTTCCGCTGATGCGCGATGGAACGCAGTGGCGGCCTATGGTCCACGTCAAGGACACGGCCAGCGCGCAAATCTTCATGCTCGAGGTCGACCCTGCCCGGATCAACGGACGGATCTTCAACGTCGGCTCGCAGCGGAGCACGTATCGGCTGGGCGCCCTCGGCGAAACGGTCGCCGAGTCGGTCGGTCCGGACGTCTCCATCTGCTGGTACGGCGACCCCGACGTCCGCAGCTACCGTGTCGCGTTCGACAGAATAGAAGCCCTCGGCTGGCGAGCCGAGATGACCGCCGAGGACGGCGTCTCGGAAATCTGCGCGGCGTTGGAGGCCGGGGCGATCGACAAGACCGTTCAGACGATAACGCTGGACTGGTATCGAGACCTGGCGCGATGGCATTCGATCATCCGCGAGGTCGAGCTGCACGGAGGGATCCTGGAGCTATGAGAGTTCTCCTCCTCGGCGCCAACGGTCAGCTCGGATCCGACCTGCGCCGCGCGCACGAAGCCTCGGGCGCCCGCTTCGACCTCGTCCCCATCGGACGCGACACCCTGGATGTCGCGGTGCCCGGCGACGTGGATCGCGTCTTGAAGGATCGCGACTTCGATGCTCTCGTGAACTGCACGAGCTACCACAAGACCGACGAGGTGGAGCTGAACGGCGGCCTCGCCATGGCGGTCAATGCCCACGCCGTGGACGCCCTGGCGCGCATCTGCGCCGCGAAAGGCGCGAGGTTCGTTCATTTCAGCTCGGATTACGTCTTCGGCGGAGACGTCCTCCACAGGCGTCCCTACCGCGAAGACGATCCGACCTCGCCGGTGAACGTCTACGGCGCGTCCAAAGCTCTCGGCGAGACCTTCGCCCAGCTGGCCTGCCCGAATGCGATCGTGGTCCGCGTGGCGTCGCTGTTCGGCGTGAACGGCGCCAGCGGGAAAGGCGGAAACTTCGTCGAGACCATCATTCGGGTCGCCCGGGAGAAAGGTCGACTGAAGGTCGTCGACGATCAGGTGATGTCGCCGACGGCGACGGCCGACGTCGCCGAGATGGTGCTTCGCATGCTAACTCAGGGCTGTCCGGGAGGCGTTTACCACGTGGTCGGCAGCGGCTCCGCGAGCTGGTACGCTTTCGCGCGGGAGATCGTTCGTCTGGTGAATATTCCCGCGGACGTGGAGGCCTGCGAAAGCAGAGATTTCCCCACGGTCGCGATGCGGCCGGCCTACAGCGTCCTCGACGGCTCGAAGATCTCCAGCCGCTTCGGCGCCATGCCGCGCTGGGAGGATGCGCTCGAGCGATACCTCCATGCGAAGGGCCACCGCTCGGGTACCCGGGAGCCTGCTGGATGTCGCGCGCCCGATAACGAGGCGTTCGCGCTTCGCTACGACTTGATGACGACAGACCAGGTTCCGGCGCGCACGATGTCCGAGTGGCTGCTCGAAACCGAGTTCGACAAATACGTCCGGACCAGGCGGCGGATGTGAATTCATCCCTCGTCCTGTTTTGGTTTCCCGTGCGTCGTCACGCGACTTTCCCGCGAGACAGGAGGGGCACTTGAAGAGATGGCTGGGTCGTTATCTTCTCTCTCCCGAGGTTCAACAATCCACGTTGGGAGCCGCGCTTCGATCTGTCGTCAAGAGCACCAAGAACGTTTATAAATACAATCCGTGGTTTTTGCTGGACAGCCAGGCCGTGGAGCGTCCGCATTACGCCTATTGTATGCTCAACGCGTCTGTCCTGGCGCGAAAGCTCGGCCTCGGTACCATCTCGGCGATCGAGTTCGGTGTCGCCGGCGGGAACGGGCTCGCGTTCATGAGCCGCTTCGCCCGCGAGGTCAAACGCGCGACCGGAGTCGCCGTGGAGTGCTACGGCTTCGACACGGGCCGCGGCATGCCGGATCCGAAGGGGCCGCAAGATTTACCCTACTGGTTTCGTTCGTCCCAGTACAAAATGGACGAGGACGTACTTCGAGAAAAAGTCCCCGATGCAACACTTGTGATCGGCGACGTGCGCGACACGGTTAAATCGTTCCTCGAAGACTATAAGCCAGCCCCGATAGGCGTAATTTTCAATGACATGGACTATCTTTCTTCGACCTCAGATAGCTTCTATCTTTTCGAGAATCGCAACAATGGTATTGAGCATTTTCTCCCACGGATTTTCATGTACTTCGATGATATCATCGGATCTTCCGTTGAGATGTATGGCCCTTTCAATGGTCAGCTGGCAGCTATAAACGATTTCAATTCCAGGAGCGCCGACGCCAAAATCCACCTTAATCAAAACCTGTTGCCGCAAGCCCATCTAAGATACCGATATCAAATCTACTATGCTCATTTGTTCGATCATCCCCGCTATTGTGAATACCTGGGCGACGAACAACAGAAGACAATCATGTCGGCTCTGGCTTTCCGCGAGTGATCATCATGACGACGCCCGCTCCAGATGCCGGCGACGCTCGGCCGCCTGCGTCTTCCAGAATTCGGTATCTGCAGGGGCGACCGAATGGCCGGACATGACGATCCGGGCGCGATCGGCCGACTGCCCCTTCGCCGCCGCGCGTTCATCACGGGCCTTCTGACTGCCCCGATGGCTTCGCGCGCGACGGCTTCGGGCGCGGTCGCCGCCGCCGGCGCCGCCCCGCAGGCGACCGGGGATCCGACCGCGGCGTCGCGGAACGCCGTGCTGGTCGGCCACGGCCTCGTCGGCCCCACGATGTCGTGGTGGCTGCAAAACCTCGCTCCCGACGGCGGCAGCGTGCAGGGGCAGGAGATCGATGGCTCGCTGTCGCACGCCTGGAGCCATTCCGCGGATGCGGAGGGCGTCGACAGCCGCGCCTTGATGGCCCAGGGCAAGACCGACGTCCTGATCGTCACCGAGGCGATCCCGCTGCAGGACCAGATCACCTACAACGACACCTACGGCCACGCGAGGCTGTTCTACGACGCCGCCATCGCGGGTAAGCCCTCGGCGCGGGTGTTCCTCTACGAGACGTGGCACGACATCGCCTGGGCCGGCGGCGAGGCCGCGTGGCGGGAGCGCCTCGACAGCGACCTGATCGTCTGGGAGGCGATCGTCGACCACGTCAACATGAATCGCGGCGCCTCGGGCGGCGAGCAGATGCGCCTCGTGCCCGCCGGGCAGGCGATGGCGCGGCTCCACGACGAGATCGCCGCCGGCTCCGTGCCCGGTGCGACCACGATCCGCGACTTCCTTCTCGACGACATTCACGTGAACGACGCCGGGATGTACTATTTATCGATGCTGACGTACGCGGCGATCTGGCAGCGCTCGCCGGTCGGGCTTCCCCTCACCGTAACCAACGAGTGGGATACGCCGTTCACGCTCGACGCCACGCTCGCCGCGCGCCTGCAGCAGCTGGCTTGGGAGACAATCACCACCTATCCCCGCTCGGGCGTCCACATCGTGCGCCCCGGCCAGCTCGCCCTCGGGCTGGAGGGCGTCCACGACTACAGCCAGGAGCAGCCCTTCATCGACGTGATCAAGTGCGGGCGCACGTGGCTGGGCCACATCTCCGGCCAGTACGGTGGCTGGGGCCACGACGACCTCGCCGCCGGCGGCTATCTCGACGCCGACGGCTGGATCACGTCCATGCCGCCCGAGCTGTCGCACGTCGAGCTGGTCTTCCTCACCGAGATCGCCGCCGGTGCGGCGCCGGTCATGGCCGGGCGCTACCGCCTGCTCTACGAGGGCGCGGGCACGATCACCGTCACCGGCGGCTCCAACCTCGACACCAGCACGCCCGGCCAAATCGACTTCGACTACACACCCACCGGCACCAATCTGTGCTCGGTTCGCATCGACGCGATCACCCGCGGCGACCATCTGCGCAACATCCGCTGCTACAACCTCGCCAACGAGATCGAGTACAACGCCGGCCGGATCTTCAATCCGCACTGGCTCAACCGCATTCGCGGCGTGCCGATGGTGCGCTTCATGGACTGGCAGCACACGAACTGGTCCCCCACCTCGGCCTGGGCGGAGCGCAACACCCTGACCAGCTACACGTGGTCCCGCGCCGCCGGCAACGGCGTCCCCGTCGAGGTCATGGTCGCGCTGTGCAACGAGATGCTCTGCGACGGCTGGTTCTGCATGCCGCATCAGGCGACGGACGACTTCGTCACCCGGTTCGCCACCTACGTGCGCGACAACCTCGACCCGCGGCTCGAGGCCCACGTCGAATTCTCGAACGAGGTCTGGAACTTCGCGTTCTCGCAGGCGGCGTACGCCCAGGCCCGGGCCGACGCCCGCGGCTGGGGCGAGGGCGCGTGGATGCAATGGGCCGGCGAGCGCACCGCGCAGACGATGAACATCTGGACGACCGTCTTTTCCGGCCAGACCTCCCGCATCGTACGCGTCGCTGGCGCTCAGCTGAACTGGAAAGGCCTGGAGACGGAGTTCCTCGACGCGCCGCTCTCCGTCGCCGAGGGCAACGCGGCCCCGCACCTGTCCTTCGACGTCTACGCCGTCACCGGCTACTTCTCGGGCCAGCTCGGCGAGGACGGCAAGGCTCCCATCGTCAAGAGCTGGATCGATGCCAGCCTCGCCGCCGCCCGGAACGACGCCACCGCCCGGGGCCTGACCGGCGGCGCCTACGATGACGACGTCGCCGCCCACGAGTACGATCAGGTCTCCGTCCAGTGCCTGCAGGAGCTGACCGACGGCTCCGTCACCGGCCTCGGCGTCGACACCGCCACGATCGAGCAGAACATTCGGGACTACTGGCCCTACCACCGCGCCCGGGCCGACGCCTACGGCCTGCGGCTGGTCATGTACGAGGGTGGCACCCACGTCGTCGGCGTCGGTGGTGATCCGCCGTGGATCGAGGACGCCCAGCTGACGCGCTTCTTCCAGCACTTCAACTTTTCGCCCGAGATGGCGACGGCCTACGAGCGCGCCATCGAAGGCTGGGAGGCGGTCGGCGATGGGGGCAACGGCGTCTTCATGCAGTTCGTCGCGATCTACAAGCCGACGAAGTGGGGTTCCTGGGGCGCGCTGCGCCACCTGCGCGACGCCAACCCGCGCTGGACGATGCTTCGCCGCCACAATGCCGGCGGGCCGCTCTGAGAGGGACGCCGATGGAGCAGGTCCACGGCGCGGGCGAGATCCTGCTCCCTCGACGATCCATGGCTTTCGGGAAGCCGCTCACGCGCGCACCCGCACGGCCGCCGGTCCTGGTCGCGAAAGCGCCTCGGCGGCGCGAGGGGCAGAGTCCACCGCCTCCGGAAGAGGAGCGTTGAAGGGCACGTCGAGCGCGGCGGCGTAGTGCTGGGCTGCGGATATCGGAAGCTGGCCGCTCTGGAGCAGAAGCCATTCGCGAAAGCCGAGCTCGAGCCTGTTGGTGACGCGATCGTAGGTGCGGTCGTATTCGGTCAGCGTCCAAGCGTGGCCTTTGCGCCAGTAGAAGTCTCCCGCGCCGGGATCCAGAACCAGGAAGCAGTCGCGGAAGGCCGCCCAGGAATCCTCGAGCGTCCAAGTCGGCCGCCATCCGGTGCGCTCGAGGAAGGAGCTGGCGAGATAGCTCTCGGCGGCGCCGTGCCGGCAGAGCTCGCCGGTTGGAACGCGCGCGAATATCTCGGGCAGCGTGGGGGGCCAGCCGGCCGGGAGCGCTTGCGTGCGCAGCGGCGCGCTCCAGTAGACCAGCATGTCCTCGGCGTGGCCGAACACGGTCTGGTCCGTGAGGTGGTAAGGCGCGAGCAGCAGGCTCCCGGCGCCGAGACCGACGATCCGATGCCGCTGTCCCTCGGCTGCGGCCGGAAAGCTCCGCACGAGACCGATCAGGACCGCCATCAGGTCCGGATCGTAGAAGCGCTGATCGGTTCGGCTCTTCACGATCCAGGTCGCGCCCCGCTCCACGGCATGGCGAACGCCGGCGGCGGCGGAGACGAGCTGCATGTTGATGTTCACGAACCCCGGGATCGGCGGCTTCTCGTTGAGGAGGACGTCGACCCCGACTGCGCGGATCGGGTCGAGGATCTCGTCGGGCGTATCGCTCCAGGTCGACAGGACGAGGCGGCAGGCGGGCATGTGCCGCGCGTAGATGCGGAATGTCTCGAGCGTGAAGTCGTCGACGCCGTCGACCGGCCCCTGCATCACGATGGCGCAGTCGTCCTGCGGGCATTCGGCGAGCACGCGCGTGCCGAGCTGCCCGGCGCGCTTGGGTCGCTCGTGATAGGTGCGGAAATAGTCGCCCGCCCGGTCCGCATAGGCGATGAGCTCGCGGATCGCCCTCCGCACCGCTCTGTCCCTGAAGCCGTCGCGCATCGTCGCCTCTCTCCTGCTCGTCTCCCGCGGCGCCGCTAGGCCGCACCGGTCTGGGAAAGCGCACCGATCGCGCGCAGCGAGGCGGGGTCTCTGCAGAACGCCTCGAGATCGGCCGGCGTGCCGATCCCGTACATGCCGTCGCCCGCCGATCCCACGTCGTAGCAGCGGATGTCGGCGCCGGCGGCGATGAGCCTGTTGTAGACGGGCGCGACGTAGAACTCCCCGTTCACCCGCTCGTCGGCTGCGATCATCGCGTCGGCCGCGCGAAGGAAGTCCGCTCCGCTCCGGAAATTGTAGACGCCGACCGTCGCCTCGTTCGATACGACGCGCTTCTCGACCACCTCGGCGACACGACCGGAGCCGTCCCTGCGCACGAACGACCATTTCGGATCGTCCGCCCACATGGTCATGATCAGCCCGTCGGCGTCTGCGAGCGCGTCGAGATATCTCTCGATGTCGACGTCCACGTATTGATCGCAATTCGCGATCATCAACGGCGCGTCCTCGTCGACGAGCGCGCGCGCCAGCAGCACGGTGCAGGCCGCCCCCTCCGTGACGCCGTCGACGGGCACGACCGAGCATCCGGGAGCCCAGGCGCGCAGCATCGCGCCGAGATCGTGTCGGCGCAGATGCTCTGCCTGGACGAGGAAGTGGAAGCGATGCGCACGCCGCGGCCGCAGGTTGGCGATGACGAGCTCGATCATCGGGCGATCGTTGACCGGAATCAGCGGCTTCGGGCGGGAATAGCCGGCGTCGACGAAGCGCTGCCCGCGCCCGGCCATCGGGACGACGATGTTCAGCATGGATGCTTGTCCCCCTTCACGCTGGGCGTCTTCACGACGACGGTGGTCGCGGCGGTCAGCGCCTCGAAGTCCGTCGCCTCGCCGGGATCGAGCACCAGGACGTCGCCGGCCCCGTACTCGACGCCGTCCATGCGCACCCGCCCCTCCAGAACGAGAGTCACTTCGGTGGCGCGTCTGTGGACGTGGCGGGCCTCGCAGGCGCCCGCCGGGTACGCCTTGACGGCGACCTCCGCGGCCTGCGTCCGATGCGCGGTTGGGGCGAAGTCCCCCACGAACCACCCGTTCGTCATGTCCGAGAGCCGGAAGGTCCTCATCCCGCGCGGCTCCGTCGCCGCGCCAGCAGCGTCTGCTCGTATTCCTCGACCGCTTGCGGCGTCGCCAGCGAGACGTATTGATCCCGCCGGATCCGGAAGACGCCGATGCGCTTGTGCGCGAGGATCATCTCGTTGAAGCACGGGCAGACGAAATAGCCGCCCCGGACGCTCGCGTCCTTGCGGATCATGGCCTGAACGGCCTCGACGAAATCGCGCCCCTTGGCGAACCAGTAGACCCCGGCCGTCGCGTCGCGGCTGACGGGGCGCTTCTCGGCTGCCTCGATCACGAGCCCGCTCTCGTCGGTCTTGACGTAGGACCAGCGCGGGTGGACCGAATCGAACACCACGGTCCCGGCGTCGAGCCCCCGCGACCGGAAGTCCGCGAGCGCCTCGCCCAGATCGAAAGCGAGGATCTGGTCGGCATTGGCGACGACGAGCTCCTCGTCGAGCCCGATATGCTCGATGGCGAGAAGCGCGCTGCACGCGGCGCCGGCCGTCTCTCCGTCCGCTCTGATCACGACGGCGTCGGGCTCGAGCAGCTCGAGCACCTCCCGCAGATGGAAGCGGAGATCGTCCTCCTTGCGGATGACGAAGATCGCGCGCGCGCCGTCGGCGGCGCGAAGGCGCTCGAAGGCGTGCTCCACGAGCGGCCGTCCGTCGATCTCGATCAGCGGCTTGGCGAAGGGAAAGCCGTGCTTGCGAAAGAGCTCGTCGCTTCCGGCCATGGGGATGACGATCTTCATGCGCAGCGCTCCTCGACTCGCGCGATCGCGTCCAGCATGCGGTCGAGCTGGACGTCGTTGACGGACTGCACGACCAAGAGCCGGCATCCCGCGGCCTCCGCGGCGCGGATGCCGTTGACGTTGTCCTCGACGACGAGGCAGCGCTCCGGAGGCGTACCGAGAAGCTCGGCGGCCTTCAGGTAGATCTCGGGATCGGGCTTCGCCCGCTCGACGTCCTCGTTGCTGAGGATCGCGTCCAGGTAGCCCGCGAGCGCGCTCTTCTGCAGCATCAGCTCGACCGTCGAGCGGATCGAGTTCGAGGCGAGGCCGAGCTTGAAGCCGCGGGACTTGAGATGCGACAGGGCGTATTCGTGCACGAAGACGGGCTTGCAGTTGAGGAACACCTGATCGACCGTGTACTGCTGCTTCAGCTCGTTGAGGAAGCCGTGCAACCCCCTCGGCAAGCCGCGCTCCTGCGAGAGGATCTCGAGCTTGCGGCGCGTCGGCAGCCCGTCGAAGGTCGACAGGTGGTCGGCGCGCGAGATGGCGAAGCCGAAGTGCCCGAGCGCCCGATTCAGCGCTTCGTAATGCCATTCCTTAGCGTCGATCAGGACGCCGTCCATGTCGAAGATCACGGCCTCAATGCCCATAGCCGAACACCTCGCATGCCTCTTCGGGGAAATCCGTGCACAGCATCAGCCCGTCGGCGCGCGCGAGCGGGCTGCGTGCGAGCCGATCCCAGACCGGCCGATGGGGGCGCCCGTGCAGCTCGGGGGAGACCACGCAGACGCGCTTGCCCCGGTCGAGATGGCCGCGGATCGTCTCGGGAGTCCACCAGTCCGCGCGGAACGCGTCGAGCCAAACGCCCCGCGCGTTCGCGTAGAGAGCGGGCTCCGGCTCGATATCGCTGTGGCGGGTGAAGACCGGCACCTCGCGCTCCGACCAGCGCAGCATGTCCGGCACGGACATGTCGAAGACGAAAGCGGTCTCGATGCGGCGCCGGCGCAGGGCGGCCACGACCAGATCCTGCAGCCCGTCCGCCTTGATGTTGAGGGCGAGAGGCAGGTGCGGCCCCGTGCGGGCGTGGAGCTCGAGCAGAGCATCGGCGTCGAGCGCATGCTCGCCTGGCGGGTCGTGCGAGACCACGAGACGGCCGTCGCAGTCGCGCAGGTCGGTCTCCGTGCCGAAGCCGAGATCGAACGAGCGCGCGAACGCCCTCGGGCTATTCTTCTCGATCGCCGACTTCCAGTATCCGCGATGACTCATGACGATCATGAGCAAGTCCCCGCCCGCACACGACCAGCTAACGCCAGCGATCAGCCCGAATTCAGACAATTCTTGCTTTCATTCATTGGAAAGTTTATCACCGACATCTCACGCGACAAGCCGAGATACGTTTACTTTCTCGACCAGTTTGACCGCGCCCTCAATTGAACTAGTTGATCGGATACGGACGACCGGGCGCGAGCACGCGGGAACGGGCAGCGGGCGCGCGCAGGGAGGAGCCGGCATGCGCGCCTTCGCCGTCGAGCGCCGCCACGGGCGCGGCGCGCAGCGCGCGGGCGTATCCCACCAAGGCCCCCGCGATCAGCCAGGTGAGCGGGATCAGGCTCGAATTGGGGATGAGGTCGACGAGGTTCGCCGCCTGAATGAGCGCGATCACGCCGATGAACGGCGAGAGGCGCGCCGCGGCGACGGCGCCCGCGCTGCGTCGCAATGACAGCAACGCGAGGCAGAGCAGCCCGAACTCGGCGATGAAACCGAGCCAGCCGCTCACGCCGATGACGATGATCCAGCGTCCGTCGGTCACGCTGACCATGCGGCCGGTCTCGTCGTAGAGCTGGTTGCGCCCCCAGCCGCCCCATCCGAAGAGCGGTTTTTCCTCGGCGTGGGCGAGGAGGCTCTCCTCGTTGTCGAAGCGGAACTGCAGCGACCCGGCACGATCGGTGTTGAGCTGGGCGGCCTGCTCGACCGCGAAGTCGGTGGGGACGAGATCGGCGCCCCGCAGCAGCGGATAGGAAAGGACGAGCAAGGCGAGCGCCGCGGCGATGGTCAGCTGGCGTCTTCGGCCGGCGAAGGCCACCACCGGCGCCAGCACGAGGGCGTAGGCGAGCGAGGCGTAGCTCTTGCAGAGGACCAGCACCACCGCGACGTAGACCGCGGCGCAGAACCAGGCGAGGCGCGCCTCGCCGGCTGCGGCCCGCCAGAGCCCCAACACGGCTAGCAGAACCGTGAAGGCGAAGAAGGCCACATGCAGACCGTGAGGCAGGAAGACGATCGGCCGGTACCCGCCCGCGCGCATCATCTGCTCGAAGCTGTGCTGAAAGAAGCCGTAGATCCAGACGTTCAGCTGCGGGCTCAGTCGCACCTCCAGCAGCATCGGGAGCGAGTATGCGAGCCCGGCGATCGCGAGCGCCAGCAGAAGATCGCGCTGCGCCTCGGGGGTCGCGAGAAGCTGGCGACCGAGGAAATACGGGATCAGGAAGATCAGCTGATTGGCGATCATCGAGAACGAGTCGTGCAAGCTCAGACCGGGCAGCTCTCTCCCGGAGCCGAGCGAGATCGCTTCGGGATTGCCGATCACGGTCGCGAGCGGGCTCACGACGAAGATCGCCAGAAGCACGCGTTCCGCGAGCGAAAGCCGCAATCGCCGCAGGCGCGGGCCGGCGACGAGGACGATTGCGGTCGCCGCGACGAGGTTGGGGATCGACGTCTTGTCGAGCGGCGGAACCAGCGGCAAGTCGAAGGCGGCCACCGGCGGCAGCAGCAGATAGCCGCCGAGCAGCGTCCAGATCAGCGCGCGCTCGTGCGACAACATCCTGAACAGGACGATCGTCACGATCGGCCAGGCCAGGAGCATCAGGTAGGCGAACGTGTTCGGCATCTGCGCGCCCCCCTATCCGAGCCCGGCCAGGGCGAGCGCGAGGACGGCCTCGCGGTTGAGCCACAGGGCCGTGGTCGCGACGACCGCCGCGCCCGCGAGGAACAGCCCGTCATGCGACGGATCCCACACGCCGTATCGGTGCGCGAGGCGCGCCACGAAGGGATAGAAGCACAGCGTGGCGAGCAGCTGGCCGAGCAGAGCGCCGCAGAGGCCCGCCGTCGACAGTCCGGCGAGGAAGAAGCCCGAGAACAGAACGGCGCGCACGGCCACGAGATGGAAGAAGCGCCGCGTCTCGCCCGCCGCCAGAGCGGCTTGATCGTAGGTCAGCACGATCGCCTGGACGACGAGGACGATGGCGATCAGGGTGACGATCGGCCCCGCCGCCGCGTAGCGAGGGTCGTAGAGGAGATCGATGAGCGCAGGGCCGCCGAGCGCGAGCAGGGCGAGGAGGCCGCAGAGCGTCGCGGTGATCGCGCAGCGCATGCGGCGCAGCTTTCGAAAGTTTTCGACCGAGGCCGCGGGCGGGCAGTCGCGGTAGAGCGGGATGAGGACGCGCCCGGTGACGGCGCCGCCGAGCATCAGCGGCGCGCCAGCGAGGAAGGCCGCGATGTTGTAGACCCCGAGTTCCTCCATCGTCAGGAACTTGCCGAGGAACAGCTTGTCGCCCTGCGTCGCGAGGAAGCCGCAGATCGTCCCGAGAAAGATCCAGGCGCCGAACCGCACCAGTTCGCGCGCGCCGCCCCGGTCCCAGCACAGCCGGTTCGCAGGCCCCGGCAGCAGAGCGCTCGTCAGAGCGAGCTTGGCGATCGCTCCCGCGACGCCGCCCACCGCCAGCGCCCACACCGACCCCGTCGCGAAGGCCAGCGCGACCATGGTCAGGACGCCGAGCACCTGGCTCGCGAGATCGAGCAGCGTCACCCGGCCGATCAGGAGATGGCGGTTGGCGCTCTCGATGCGCGTGGGGTTGAACCCGGCGACGAGGAGCGACAGAGCCGCCACCGGGAGGATGGCGGCGAGCATGGGCTCGCCGTAGAAATGCGCCGCCGGGACGGCGAGGCCGCAGGCGAGCAGCCAGAGCAGCACGCCGCGTGCGATCTGGATCGTCCAGGCGGTATCGAGAAAGCGCCGGTCGTCTCCGCGGCGCGACGCCATGATCGCCGGCCCGAGCCCGACGTCCGAGACCATGGCGAGGCCGATCACGACGACGCTCACCAGCGCCATCAGCCCGAAATCGTGTGGAAACAGCAGGCGGGTGAGGACGAGGTTCGCCGCCAGGCGCAGACCCTGCGAGCCGAGGTGACCCGCCGCCGCGATGCCCGAGCTGCGCGCGGCACGGGCGAAGAGGCCGGCTCCGCGCAGCTCTGCGATCGCCCCCGCCAGTCCCGGCAGGGCCGCGCGTCGAAGCAGGCCGAGCCCCGCCTCGTTGCTCCCGATGGGAGGACCCGAGGACTCGACGACGCCCTCGAGCCCGGCGCCGGCGCTCGGCCGGCCGGATGGAGTCGTCAATAGGCGTTCCTGTCGAAGAGAAACTTCGGGATCGTCCGCAGGAGGATCAGCACGTCGAGCCAGAGCGACCAATTGTCGATGTACCAGAGATCGCGCGCGACCCGCGCTTCCATGTCCCGCACCTCGGGCGTGCGCCCGCGGCAGCCGTTGACCTGGGCCCAGCCGGTGATGCCCGGCTTCACCTTGTGCCGCGCCGCGTAGGTCTCGATGACGCGGCCGTAGAAGTCGTCGTGCGCCAGGGCGTGCGGCCGCGGGCCGACGAGCGACATCTCCCCGCGCAGCACGTTGAAGAGCTGGGGCAGCTCGTCCACGCTCGTGCGGCGCAGGAAGCGACCGAGCCGCGTGACGCGCAGATCGTCCGGCGTCGCCTGAGCGATCGCCCCGGCATTCTCGCACACGGTCATCGTGCGAAACTTGAAGATCTGGAAATCCCGGCCCGAGAAGCCCCTGCGCGTCTGGCGGAACAGCGCCGGCCCCGGGCTCTCCAGCCGGATGGCGAGCCCGACGAGAGCCATCAGCGGGCCGAGCACGAGCAGGATCGCGATCGTCAGCACGAGATCGACGATCCGCTTCTGCGCGCGCCCGAGCGGGTGGAGCGGCGCGCCCTTGACCTCGAAGCTCGCAATCCGCCCGGTCTCGACCCGCTTGCCCCGGAGGATCTCCGCGCATTGCCCGTCGGTGAGCACGTAGACCGGCGTCGCGACCCGATCCAGCGCCGCGCGCAGGGGCAGATAACGGCTCAGATCCGACCAGTCGATGGCGAGATACACCGCGCAGCCCGGGTCCCGCCCCACGGCGTCCCGGCAGCGGGCGGCGATCGTGTGCGCCTGCGACAGGATCTCCTCGGGCTCGGCGCCGTCCAGCACGTAGACCGCGACCGCGTCGATGCCGTTGCTCGCGAGATCGGCGAGGGCGCGCTCCAGGTCTCCGCGCCCGCCGGCGTCGACGACGATGCCGCGGCGCGTGGCGATCCGCGATCGGGCGAGAACGTGGTTGAATGCGACGAGACCGGCGAGGCGAGCCGGCACCGCGACCCCGATGCCGACCGCGAAGAAGCCGGCGACCGTCGTCCGCGACACCGCGTCGGGTCCGGCGAAGAAGAAGACCGTGCAGCTGAGAACAAGGAAGCCGACGATCCAGGCCCAGACGTGGGTGAGGGTCGCGGCGCTCGGGCGGCGAAGCGTCGTCTCGGCGTATCCCCGCATCAACGCCAGCGCCAGGACCACGGCGAGGCCGGCGGAGATCGCGAAGGCGAGCGTGTGCGCGCCTGCGGCCCCGAGCTCAGCGCCGCTCGGATCGAGCCAGGAGACGAGCGAGAATGTGCCGGCTCCGAGGCCGAAATCGATCGTCACGGCGCCGACGACGGCGACGTTGTGCGGAAGATAGAACCGTTCCGCGACGTCGTCGACGGGCGGCGGCTCCAGACGATCGTGAAGGAATGCGTCCATGGGCACACTCGCGAGATCGCGTCGCGGCTGGCGCCCGATCCGACCCGATATCGCGTCGTCGCGCACGAGACGATCTCCGCGCCGGATGGCGCGCAGCGTCGAGCGGGCGCAGACGTTTTCGGAGGCAAGCCCAGCCGCCCTCAGTAACTCAAAAACTATCGTATCTGAAAAGTGAATTTCGTTTACCCTACTATACGCGGCAAATCACATAGGTTCACTTCTTCACATCAGATCGCGACTATCGCACTTGCTCTACCCGGGAATTCAAGCGGCTTGGGATCTTGAAATAAAGGTGCATTGCGCTTGCTCGCCGGGATCGTCTTCGGCATGAATGATGGGAGGTTCATCAAGCAAGCCTTTCGCGCGGCTTCGTTTTTCCGGAACGCCGGCTCTCGGCCGCGCGCCGCGGCGCGCGAACGACGCCCCGCGAGCCGCGACGCCACGGAGAGCGAGCATGGAACAGGCGCCGGTCGACGCGCTCGAGCGCAAGGTCTTCTGCCTCCTCGGCATTCCCGTCGACGCGGTCAGCATGGAGGAGGCGTTGGCGCGCCTGGCCCGCCCGGCCGCCGCCGAGCGGGCGCTGCTCTCGACGCCCAACCTGAATTTCCTCGTCAGCAGCTTGTCCGACCCGGACTTTCGCGAGACCCTGCGCATGAGCGACTTCTGTCCCGCGGACGGGCTGTCGCTGGTCTGGCTCGCGCGGCTCCTGCGAATCCCCCTCCCCGAACGCGTCGCCGGCTCCGACATCTTCGACGCCCTCGTCTCCCGGGATGCCTCTCCTCCGCTGCGGGTCTTCCTCTTCGGCGGCGATGCGGGGGTCGCGGAAGCCGCGGCCTCGCGACTGAACGACCGAGGGCTCGGCGTGCGCTGCGTCGGCTGGCTGGACCCCGGTCGCGGCAGCGTCGAGGAGATGAGCCGGCCCGAGATCATCGCCAGGATCAACGAGAGCGACGCCGACTTCCTCGTCGTCGCGCTGGGCGCGACCAAAGGACAGAAGTGGCTCGCGCACAATCGCGACGCCCTCGCCGTTCCGCTGCGCAGCCATCTCGGCGCCGTCGTCAACTTCCATGCGGGCGCGGTCCGTCGAGCGCCGCCCCGAATGAGGGCGGCCGGTCTGGAATGGCTCTGGCGCATCAAGGAGGAGCCCCGGCTCTGGCGCCGATACGCCCATGACGGGCTCGCACTCGTTGCGATCGTCGGCACGCGGGTGGGTCCGCTGCGGCTTCTCGATGCGCTGATTCCCGTGCGGGGCGAGGCGCTCCATGCGCCGTCCTGCATCGTGACGGGCGCCGCCTTGCGCATCGCCCTCGCAGGCGACCCGCGCCTCGGCGGCCTCGAGGCCGCGACGGCCGTGCTGCGGAGCGCGCTTCCCGGTACCCGCCACGCCGAGGTCGATCTCGCGGATCTGCGCTTCCTCGATCCGCGTACGCTCGGCCTGCTCCTCGTCCTGCGCAAGATCCTGCGTGATCGAGGCGGCGGCGTGCGCCTTACGAATGCGACCGCACCCGTGCGCACGCTGCTGCGTCTGCACGCAGCCCTGGATCTCGCCGCCTGACGCGCGCTCGCGCTGGAGCGCGCCCGCGCGGCGGGATCACTCGACGAGCCGCATCACTGCGGCGACGATCTCGGTCTGGCGCGCGGCCCCGATCTTGCCGCGCAGGTTCCTCACGTGCGTGCGCGCCGTGTGCTCGGAGATGCCATGCAGTCGCGCGATGTCCTCCGCCGTCGAACCCTTGGCCAGCGCGAGGGCGACCCGCGCCTCGGTGGCGGAAACCCCGAGCGCGGCCTGGACGACCGACACCGGCGGCAACCGGGCGTCCAGCGGGTCGCGCACGCGGATGACGGCGGCGAGCGGGCTGCGCCCCGGCGCCGGGAGCGCCGTCGCGACGAGAACCCGG
Source organism: Salinarimonas sp. (assembly GCF_040111675.1). Taxonomy (NCBI): domain Bacteria; kingdom Pseudomonadati; phylum Pseudomonadota; class Alphaproteobacteria; order Hyphomicrobiales; family Salinarimonadaceae; genus Salinarimonas; species Salinarimonas sp. The sequence continues at coordinate 3,331,475 of NZ_CP157794.1, forward strand.
CCCCGCGGTCCCGGCAGCACGACCCGCATCTCTGCGGCATCGGCCGCCTGACGATGCGCCACACGCAATGCTGCGGCGAGCGCGACGTCGAAACCGGCTCGCGCGGCGGGGTCGACCGGCGTGAGCGCCCCGTTGATCATGGTCAGGTGGCGCGCCTCGCCCAGGAGCGCGCGCCCCCGACGGTTCACGAAGACGACGCGCAGCAGGCCGTCGAGCACGAAGACGGCCTCCGGCAGAGCGTCGAAGGCGAGCGCGAGGCTCTCGCCCGCGCCGGCCGCACCGAGGCTTCGCAGGACGACCGCCTGCGCCACGTGGCCGGCGAGGTCCGCCATCACCCGGCGCTGCTCGTCTTCGAACGGGCCGTGACGCGCGCCTCGGTGGAAGGTCGGCGTGACCAGCACGGTCTCGCAGTCGGTCGGCGCCATCAGCGAGTGCCAGCATTCAGGCCACGCGCGGTAGAACTCCTGGTGGACCGGACAGCGTGCGATCTCCGCAGCGGTCAGCAGCTCCTCGGTCGACATCACACCGCGCCGCCCCGCGAGCACGCGTGCGACGCGCAGGTCGCGGTCGGCGTAGTCGCGCACGTAATCGAGCACTCCGCCGGGAGCGACCGGCCACGAGTCCTGGACGACGTCGCCATCGCCACCGAGAACGTGGAGGGTCACCCGCTCCGCGCGTGCGGCGGACGCGATCTCGGCGAGGGTGTCCGACCAGCTCTCCGCCCCCTGGGCAGCAGCGTAGAGACGCTCCTTGATCCGCGCCAGGTCGATGTCGGTCGCTCGCCCCATCGTCGGCCCTCTTCCTTCAGTCAGCCGGCTAACGATAGCGGCGCGCCGCTGCCAAGCAACTTGTCGAGCACCTGGCGGCACCCGCCCCGATGGTATTCGGCAAGATCACCGTTTCGGTCGGTTTGGGTGAAAGGGGGAATCGAGAAATCGGAGGATACCACAAGCCGGGTATGGCGGCGTTTTCGCTTCGGCTTTACCGTCCTTCGTTGGAATTAACGCGGAAAAGTGAAAGATAATATTCCTGATAATCCGCGCGAATAGGGATGAAACCGAGAGGTGCACCCCCACTGTTACGACGACCGATGTAAATCGGCTGTGCAACGGACGGGCGAATGCAACGAGGGCGCCGGGATGACGAACCACTTCCTTTCCGCAATGCTCGAGCGAAACAGGAGCGAAACCCGCTTTCGTCTCGCGCTGGCGCGATTGCGGTCCGTATGCGCCTCCGAGGAGGGTGAGCAGGAGCCCGACGCGAACGAAGGATTCGCGTCGGCCATGCAGGAGGTCGAGGACGCGGCACGCGAGGTGATCGCGGGCCCGGTGCGCACGCCCGCCGACCTCGCGGCGAAGATTGCCGTGCTCCAGGACTGGTACCTGGCCGATTTCTTCGCACCCGCGCTCGCGGAGGACGGGGCCGGCTGGGCCGTGCGGCAGACCTTCGCGGACTTCCAGACGTGGCTTCCCGAGCTGGAAAAGCAGCGCCGTTCGGGCGCCCGCGTCGAGGCGCCCGTCGGGGCGATAAACTGAGCCCGAAACGGACGACGGGACGGCTGGCTGGGGCGGCAGGATTCGAACCTGCGCATGGCGGTACCAAAAACCGCTGCCTTACCGCTTGGCTACGCCCCATCGCGGCGGGGGTCGCCCCCCGGCGGAGCCGGACCATAGTGCGGGGCCGCGCCCTGCGCAACGCCTTTCAGGCGCCGGACCTCGCCGTTCTCGGGGGTGCGACGTTTCCTCGGCGAAATCGGACGAAAGGGGCGAAACAGCGCTTGCGTCCCCTGATCCGGGCGGCTATATCACCGCCCACACCAGGGGATCGGAGTGTAGCGCAGCCTGGTAGCGCACCTCGTTCGGGACGAGGGGGTCGCAGGTTCGAATCCTGCCACTCCGACCATTTCACGCCTCTCCAGCATCGAGACGACGGGCGCCCGCCGCGGGTGAGGCGAGCCGGTGTCGGGCCGGACGGGCCGTGAGCGATCCCCCTATTCCGTCAGCTGCCGGCGCGCCAGCTCGGCGAACGTGCCGTCGAGCGCCATCAGCTCGGCGTAGGTGCCGTGCTCGACCACGCGACCGGCGTCGACGACGTAGATGAGGTCGGCGTTGGCGATCGTCGACAGCCGGTGAGCGATCACGATCCGGGTGCAGTTCAGCTTGTCGAGCGCCTCGGTCACGATCGACTGCACCTCGTTGTCGAGCGCGCTGGTCGCCTCGTCGAGCAGCATGATGCGGGGCCGCCGGATGATGGCGCGGGCCAGCATCAGGCGCTGGCACTGCCCGCCCGAGAGGGTCGATCCACCGTCGCTCAGCATGGTGTGGAGCCCGTCCGGCATGCGGCGGATGTCGTCGGCGAAGCCCACCTGCTCGGCCGCCCACCAGGCGTCGTCCTCGCTCATGTCGGTGCCGCTCGTGATGTTCTCGAGGATCGTCCCCGTCATCACCTTCACGGTCTGCAGCACGACGCCGAAGTTGCGCCGCACGGCCCGCTTGTTCAGCCGGCGCAGGTCCTGGCCGTCGAGGAAGACGGACCCGGCCTCGGGGGCGTCGAAGCCGAGCAGCAGGCGCATCAGCGACGACTTGCCGGCGCCGGAGGGCCCGACGACGGCCACGAACTGCCCCGCCTTCGCCGACAGGCTGACTCCCTGGAGCACCAGCGGCTGGCCCTGCACGTAGCGGAACCGCACCTCGCGCACGTCGACGTCGCCGCGCAGCACGCCCGGGTCCTGCTCGCCCTCCTGGTGCTCCTCCTCGGTCTCCACGAGAGGCCGCAGCCGGTCCCAGGTCGGCACGAGCGCCGTCAGGTTGAGCCCCGACTGCACCAGCTGGTTCACCGCCAGCGCGAACTGCCCGAAGGCGGCGTAGAACGCCATGAACTGGGCCGGGTCGATGGCGCCCTCGAGCCCGGTCGCCGACAAGCGGGCCCAGTCCAGCTCCACGCGGAACGCTGCGAACAGCTGATCCGTGATCAGCCCGATGGCGACGACGATCGCCAGCACGGCGGCGAACGAGAACACGGCGTTGGTGGTCTGGCCCGCATTCGAGAACAGCCCGGCCTCGAAGGTCCTGGCCTGGCCGGCCGAGAACTTGGCGGACCAGCGCGAGAACGCCTGACGCTCCGCGCCGTTGGTCCTCAGCTCCGTGACGCCGCCGAGATACTGGACGACGTCGGCCTCCACCTCGCCGCGGATCTTCAGCTGGTCGCGGTTGAGCGCGACCACCCGACGACCGAAAGAGTAGTTCAGCGCGCCGACCACGAGCGCCACGGCGGCCACGGTCAGCCCGAGCTTCACCTCGTAGTACAGCATGATGCCGAGCGAGAACGCACCGTTCACGCTCGCCATGATGATGAAGAGCGTGTTCTCGCTGAGCAGCTGGCGCATCTCCTCCACGCCGCGCACGCGGACCGACAGGTCGCCGGCCGTGAAGTCGCGGAAGAAGTCCGTCGGCAATCGCAGGAGCCGGGCGAAAACCGCGAGCTGGGTCCGAGAGCTCGCCCAGCCTTCGATCCGAAGCAGCGCCAGGCTCTGGACGACGGAGAAGCCCGCCCCGGCGAGCGCGACGGCCACCATCATGCAGACCAGAACCAGGAGCTCGCTGCGGTCGGCCTCCGGCACGGCGCTGCCGATGATCTGCTCGATGATCAACGGCATGGCGAAGGCGACGCAGCCGGCGAGCAGCATCGCCGCGGCCAGCCGCCTGAAGTCGCCGCCGAGGCCGTGCAGACCGTTCGCCAGGACGTCCCGGGCGCCGACGCCGCGGCTCGGCAGCAGACGCACGAAGCTGCGGGCGTCGCGGGCGAACTTGTCCGCGTTCGCCGCGGTGACCCGGCGCCGGCCCATCGTGGCGGGATCCACCGCTTCGTACCGCCCCGGCCTCGTCGCCAGGAGCGCGACCGGGGTCCGGTCCGGGCCGACGAAGGCGAGGAGCGGCCCCATGTCGTGGCGCCACCAGTCGCCCTCGAGACGGACCGGAACGACGTGGAAGCCGCCGCTTTCGGCGAGCGTCGCCAGCGGGTCCGAGGACCGGGCGAGGGCCGAAAGATCGCCCTTCGGCAGCGCGAGCTCGATCCCGGCGGCCTGGGCGACGAGGCAGGCGGCGCCGACGAGCGGCACGCCCGGCGCCGCGGCGGTCGCCGTCGTCGCGCCCGCGCCGATCGAGGCGAGCGCGCCGATCGATCCGTCGAAGGCCTGCAGGTCGGCGCCGCGCCGGTCGTCGAGCCGACGCCAGACGTCGTCGCGGTCCGCCTGGAGGCCGCGCAGGAACCATGCGAGCGCCAGCCCGTGGAACCGTTCGAGATCCGCGGTCCATGGCCCGCCCAGCCAGGCCGCCGTCGGCGCGATCGCGACCGTCGCGCCGGCTGCCGGGGCCAGCCAGGCGCCTCCGGCGAGGGGCCAGAACGAGCCCGGCGCCGCCTCGACCGCACCCGAATAGGCCAGCGGGCCGCCGTCGGCGCGGACGAAGACCAGCTCGTCGGAGGTCAGCACCTGCCCGGCGGCGCAGGGCCCGAGCCGCTCCCCCGCCTGCACGACCCGGCACGCGCCCGGCGCGGGCTGCATCGGCAGCGCGTCGAGCAGACGACCGATCCAGCGGGCGACGGCGGGGGCGAGGTCCTCGGAGACAGCGGCGGAGGCGGCCGCGAGCGAGCCGAGCTCGGCAATCGCCACATCGGTTCCGGAGCCGGGCACGGCGACGATACGCGCCCCGTCGTCGGGGGCGGAAAGGCCGAAGGCCAGCTCGCCGGCCTCGACCTGCACGAAGCCGTGGCGGCGCCCGCTCGGCTCGACGACGAAGAGGTTGAGCGTCCCGCGCGTCACCAGGCACACGGCGCCGGGATCGGAGAGATCGAAGGCGTCGCGGGCGGAGACCCGTCGCGTGGCGTTCGCCAGGCCGAGCGCCGCGGCGATCGTCTCGGCCCGGGTCTTTCCGCCGGTCGTTCCCGCCGCGGCGGGCCTATCGCGCACGACGTCGCTCATCCCGCGGCCACCAGCTGCGCGTAATGGCCGCCCGCGGCCATCAGCTCGTCGTGCGTGCCGCGCTCGATCACCCGGCCGTGATCGAGGACCACGATCTCGTCGGCGTCGCGGATCGTGCTGAGCCGATGGGCGATGATCAGGCAGGTGCAGCCGCGGGACCGCAGCCGCTCGTCGATCTTGAGCTCGGTGAGCGGATCGAGCGCCGCCGTCGCCTCGTCGAGCACGACGATCGAGGGATTGCGCGCCAGGCCGCGGGCGATCTCGATGCGCTGACGCTGCCCGCCGGAGAAGTTGGAGCCGCCCTCCTCGACGGCGCTGTCGTAGCCGCCCGGGCGCGCCGCGACGACGTCGTGGATCTGCGCGTCGACCGCCGCCCGGTAGACGTCCTGCGAAGCGATGGTGTCGTCCCACATGGTGATGTTGTCGCGAATCGTGCCGCGGAACAGCTGCACGTCCTGCTGGATGTAGGCCACCGACGCGACGAACTGGTCGCGCGGAATCTCCTCGATCGGCCGGCCGTCGAACAGGATCTGTCCGCTGCGCGCCTGGTAGAGCCCGGTGACCAGCCGGGCGATGGTCGACTTGCCGCTTCCGCTGCCGCCGACGAGAGCCACCCTGTCGCCCGGCGCGAGGACGAGGTCGAAGCCCTCGATCAGCGGCGGGTCGAGCGGTCCGTAGGCGAAGGCGATGCCGCGCAGCTCGAGCGCGCCCGTCAGGGTCGGGGCGCGGCCGTCGGCGCTCGGCGCCGCGGGCGGCAGCTTCTCCACCATGGCCATCAGGGCGTCCGGCTCGGTGCGCATCGCATCGTCGATGCGCACCACGTCGGCCACCGTCTCCTGGATCTTGCCGGAGAACATGACAAGCGCGATCACCGGCTGGACGAAGCGGGTCAGCACCGCCTGGAAGGCGACGAGCCCGCCGACCGTCAGGTCGCCGTCCATGATGAGCAGGCCGCCGATGCCGAGGAAGGCCGCCAGGACGAGGTTGTTGATGAGCTCCGGCACCGTGTTCAACAGGGCGCCGAGCGCGTTCAGCTGCTGCTGGGCGTTGGCGACGCGGCCGTAGTGCATGGCCCAGTTCCGGAAGACGTCGCTCTCGACGCCGGTCGCCTTGATGGTCTCGATGCCCTCGATGGCGCCCAGAAGCGCGCTGTTCGCCTTGGCCTGCACGCCCTGAAGGTCGGTCGCGAGCGAGACCCGCGGCGCCTGCGCGAGGATGATGGCGGCGAAGTTGAGCACCATCGCGCCGACCGCCAGGAGGGTGAGCTGCCAGCTCAGGAACACCATCACCGCGGCGTAGAAGACGACGACGAGGGCGTTGACCACGTTCAGGCTCAGATCGTTGCCCATCACGGTCGCGACGCGGTTGCACGCGTCGACCCGCGTGACGAGATCGCCGACCTGCCGCTGCGTGAAGAACACCGCCGGGGCGCGCAGGAGGTGCCAGATCAGCAGCGCCGTCTGGGTGATCGCGAGCTTCGTCTGCAGGCGCAGGATGAAATAGCGCTGCAGCCAGGTGAGCACCCCGTTGAACACCGTCGCCAGCGCCAGGCCGATCGCGAGCGGCAGCAGCCATCCGGCGAGCCCGCGGGTCAGCACGTCGTCGACGAGCCCCTTCAGGAAGGCCGGCAGCAGCAGGCCGGGCAGCACGAGCATGACGCCGAACAGGGCGACCATGGCGAAGGCGTCGCGCGAGCCGGGCAGCAGCCGCGCGAGGCTGCGCAGCAGCGACGGCGGATGCCCGCCTTTCGCGAAGCCCGGCCCGGGCGCGATCCGCAAGAGCCGGCCGCCGTAGGAGCGCTCGAACTCCTCCCGGCTCAGCGACCGCCGGCCGCCGGCGGGATCGTTGAGGAAGACCGTGTCCCCCTTGGCGCCCTCCAGGACGACGTACTGATTCTGCTCCCACGTGACGATCGCCGGAACCGGCGCCGCCAGCGCCGTCGTCGCGTCGGCGTCGCCGCCGTCCGTCTCGAGCCCGTAGCGCCGGGAGCCGCGGATCAGGTTCTCGAAGCGCGTCCCGTCGCGCGAGGTGCCGGTCTCCTGCCGCAGGTTCGCGATCGGCTCCCAGCGACCGTAATGGGCGAGCACGACGGCGAGCGCGGCGGCCCCCGATTCGGCCGGGTCCATCTGGATGAGGGTCGGGGTGGAGACGCGCCCCGGCTTCGGCTCAGCTGCCATGGCCGATCCAGCGCCAGAACACCGGGGCCACCAGGTTCGCCGGCGCCTCCTCGCGCACCACGACGGACACGGCCGACATGGTGCCGTGGGTGATGCGGTAGGGCGGGCCGCTCCCGGACGACCAGTCGAGCCCGCTCGGCGTGCTCGGGTCGCTCGCCATCTCGACCTCGACCAGGATCGGAGGGCCGGAGGCGAAGATCTGCTGGGCCAGCTGCTCGTTGCCGAGCAGGTTGATCACCGACCCGAGCGTCTCCGGCAGCTGCGAGACGCGCTTCACCGTGCCGTTGATCGTGCCCCAGATGGCCGGCTCCGCGGTGCTCGGCGACACCGAGACGTCCATGCCCGGCCCGATCTTCTTGCCGTCCGGCGCCTCGAAGAAGCCGAGCACGCGCAAGCCGTCGCCCTCCGCGTCGACGCGCACGACCGGCGCGCCGAGCGTCACCAGGTCGCCGACCTGAGCCGACACCCCGATCACCCGGCCGGAGCGGGTCGCGGTGATCCGCGACCGGTCCGCCCGTGTCCGGCGCAGCATCTCCAGGTCGGTGCTCGCCTCCTCGATGTCGCGGCGCATCGTCTCGAGGTCGTCCTGGCGCTGATCCTCGAACTCCAGATAATCGAGATTCGCCTGCGCGATCTCGACGTCGCTCTCGTTGAGCTGCAGCCTGGCGTCGGCGAGCGCGGTGCGCACCTCCTGGAGCCTGGCCTCGGTGACGATGCCCTCGCGGCGCTGCTCCTCGACGGTGCCGAGGAGGTCCGAGAGATAGCCGACGCGCTGCTGCAGCGTCTGCTTCTTGCCCTCGAGCACGGCGACGTGCCGTTCGGTCGCCTGTCGCCGCTCGACGAGATCGGCGTCGACCTGCGCGCGGCGAAGGTCGTAGCCCTGCTGCAGGCGCTCGACGCGCTTCGACGCGGCGTCGATGCGCGCATCGTCGCCGGGCTGGCCGATCCGCGCGACGAGCTGCCCCGCCTCGACGGTGTCGCCGACGCCGACCGTGAGCGCGACGACGGTGCCCGCGTCCACGCTGCGCAGCTCGTAGACGTCCCCGTCCTCGGCCATGACGATGCCGATCCCGGCGACCCGGGTGGTCAGGACCCCGAGCACGCCCCAGACGAGAACCGCGACGGTGATGAAGGCGAAGATGGCGCCGATCAGCCAGGAGGCCGGGGTCGTGATGCGGATCGCGGCCTGCAGGCGCTCCGGCCCGGCGGCGCGCGCCGCCGGCTCGGTGACCGGCCCCGCGAGCGAAGGGGACGCTCGGCTCGTTTGCGCCACGGTGTCCCCCCAAGCTTCCGCACGATCCTCACGGCGGCGCCGCCGCTCGCGTCTCTCTAGAGAACACCACGAGCGTTAAGATGCGGTTGCCGACCGACAGGCGTATCGTCCCCGGCGTTCCGGACTGCTACAGGTTGCGCAGGAAACGGCGCAGCGCCGCGATCTCGGCGGCCTCGCGCGCGGCCAGCGCGCGTACCCGCACCGCCGCCGCCGCGCGCCAGCGGTCCGGCTCGGCCCGGATCGCCGCGAGCGCCTCGAGCCACTCCGCGGTGGAGGCGGCGAACGGCACCACCAGCGCGCCCGCGTCCTCCCCCTCCCCCACAGCCTCGCGGATCGCGGGATAGTCGCGCGCGACGACAGGCGTGCCGCGCAGCATCGCCTCCACGGCGACCATGCCGTAGCCCTCGTAGGTGCTGGCGACGAGCAGCGCGCCGATGCCGTCGTAGAAGGCCCGCATGTCGTCGACCCGGCGGATCAGCTCGAGACCGGCCGCGGCGCCGGCCGTGGCCGCCGCGAAATCGCGGAAGGCCGACCCGTGACCGCCTTGCAGCGCGCGGAACCGCCAGGTCGCGGGCGCCCGGCGGACGATCTCCGCGAGCGTCGGCCCGCCCTTGTGCCGACGCGGGTTGACGAACCCGAAATCCGCCGTCGTCGGCGCCGCCTCGGCGGCGCCGGAGAGCGCCTCCCCCATCGGCGGATGCACGGTCAGGCGCGGCGCGCGCGCGAGGGGGTCGACGAAGCGCCCGGACCAGTCCGAGCAGGCGATCACGCCGTCGACGTCGAAATGGAGCGGCGAGCCGATCTCCGCATGCACCTCCTCGCCGAGCGTCGCCGCGAGCGCGCCGAGCCGCGCCTCGCCGATCCTCGCCGCGCCCTCCCAGTCCCCCGCGGCGGCGTAGGCCTCGGCGAGGCCTTCGACCACGCCTCGGTCGAGATCCAGATGCACCGCGGCGATGCGGCAGCCGCGCGCGCGCGCCAGCGCATAGACGGCGGCGGCGTGCCCGTGGCTGACCCGGGTGAACGGGGCGTTGACGATCAGGTGCGTCGGCCGCGCCGCAGCGAGCCATTCGGCGATCTCGGGAAGCCAGGCGGCGCACGCGGCCGGATCGTCGGGGTCGACGTCGGTCCGCGCCGCGCGCGGCGTCTGGCCTCCCGCCGTCTCGGGCGCGGCGGTCCCGGTGCAGGCCGCGACCTCGACCCCGTCCTCCGCCAGCGCGATGCCGATGCGTTGAAGATAGACCTCGCCGCCGCCGCCCTTCGGCGGCCAGAGCGGGCTGAGCAAGCCGAGTCTCACGGGCAGGCCCTCACGAGAGCCGATATCCCAGCGTCCGAAGGGTCTCGGCCAACGCCGCGCGCGGATCGTCCCGCACGAGGAAATGCCCGCCGGCGAGGCCGCGCACGTCGGAGCCGGGCGCCCCCCAGCGGACCCATTCGGCCAGCACCTCCCCGCGCACCTGGGCGTCGTCGGCGCCGCCGCGGGCGAAGACCGGGCAGGCCAGCGCCGCGTTCGCCGGAGGCGGCGCGTAGCGCTCCATCGCGGCGAGATCGGCCCGTAGCGGCGGCAGGAACAGGCGCAGCAGCTCGCGCTGCTCCCGCAGCTCGTCGGGCACGCCCCCGTAGTCGCGCTGCAGCCGCCCGACGAGCTCGTCGTCGCTCAGCGCGGAGAACGGCCCCACCGGCTGGACGCGGTGCGGCGGCCGGCACGCGAAGACGATCAGCGCCGTCGGCGCCGGCAGCCCGGCCCGCGGCAGGGCGCGGGCCAGCTCGAACGCGGCGATCGCCCCGAAGCTGCAGCCGAGAAGGGCGTAGGGCGCCTCGAACAGGTCCGGCTCCGCGACGAGCGCCGCCGTCAGCCGCTCGATCATGTGCGGCAGGGCGGACAGCGGCGGCTCGGCGATTCGGCTCTCGCGGCCCGGCGCCTGGATGCCGTAGATCCCGACGCCCTCGGGCGCGGCCCGGCTCCACGGCACGAACAGCGATGCGCCGAGCCCGGCATAGGGCCAGCAGAACAGGCGCAGGCGCGGAACCTCGCCGCGTCGCGGCGGCAGGAGCCAGCCGCCGGCGGCGCCGGGGGGCGCGGGATACGATGCGGTGGCTGTCAGCTGCGACCCCTCGTCAGGACTGGGAGGCGTCCATCTTGCGACGCAGGGAGAGCGGCCGCATGTCGGTCCAGACCTCCTCGATATAGGCCAGGCAATCGGCCTTGGAGCCTTCCTTGCCGACCGCCGTCCAGCCGAGCGGGATCTCCCGGTAGGTCGGCCAGATCGAGTATTGCTCCTCGTGGTTCACCACCACGGCGTAGATCGTCTTGTCGTCGTCCTCGTCCATGTCCGGGCCTCCAAGCCTCGTCGCGCGTGCGGCGCAAGGGATCCGTCAGCGCGGTCCGGCGCGGTTCAGCAGCTCGCGGGAAATGTCCGGGAGGTTGTCCCAGAGCTGCGGGCCGATCAACTGCCGCCACAGCGGAATCCACCAGATGTTGACGCTGATCCCGGCGGTGACGCTGTAGACCTGATGCCACCAGTAGGTCGGGATGAACAGGAGGTCGCCCTCCTCGATCTCGATCTCGTGCATCTCGGCGTCGCGGAAGCGCGGGAACGCCTCGAGATCGGGGGCGTCGATGTTCACGCGGCTCATGTTGTAGGCCTTGCTGCGGCACGGGTAGAGCCGCTTGGCCTGCCAGGGCGAGAACATCTTCAGGCGCTTGCGGCCGCGCACCTGCGCCAGGAAGTTGTTCGGCGTGTCGTAATGCAGCGTGGTCACGTTGCCGGCGGGGCCGAGCCAGAGGTTGATCAGGTAGACCTTGGCGGCGTCGACGTAGGAGGGCAGCGCGAAGTCCTCCATCAGGCTCGGCAGCTTCTCGGGGATGTTGACGCGCTGGACGTAGTACCGGACGTCGCCGTCGGTCGCGTGCATCATCGTGCGCACGTACTCGCCCAGCGTCGTCTTGATCTCCTCGAATCGCGGCCCGCCCTTCTCCGGGTCGAGGCCGAAGATTCCGGTCGGGGACTGCTGAACGTTGATCTCGTTCTCGCCGACCTTCTCCGCGAGCCGCTCCGGGCTCCAGTCGCGGAAGGCCGGCCAGTCGCGGATGCCGCCGCGAAACACCACCGGCCTGCTCCGGGCCGCGTAGTCGCGACGGAATTCCTCTGCGGTCGGCAGCGTATCGCGCTCCTCGATCGCCATCGGCCGCGTCCGGCTGCCGCTCGTCACCTGGATCGTCGTCATCGCCCCCTCGCTCCGTTCTTCTCGGTATCGTCCGCGATCGGTGTCGCCGCGCGCAGCGCGGCGCGCCGCCGCTGGCCTCGCTCCCCGGCCGCCGCCACGGCGGCGACCGTCGTCGGCGCGTCTCGCCGATCGAGCTCCGCCGCCAGCGCCTGTATGCTGGGCCGGCTGACGCACAGGGCCAAGGGGAAGCGCCGGTCCAGCCGGCGTTGCAGCAGGTCGTGCATCCGGGCGAGCGCCAGGGAGGTGCCGCCGAGCTCGAAGAAGCCGTCCTCCGCGCCGATGTCCGAGACGCCGAGAACCGCGCGCCAGACGGCGGCGATCTCGGTCTCGGTCGCGCCGACCGGCGCGCGGAAACCGGCGCCGCGCGCCACCTGCGGCGCGGCCAGCGCCGCCAGCGCGGCGCGGTCGACCTTTCCGTTGGCGTTGAGCGGCAGCGCCTCGACCAGATGGAACCGCGCCGGAACCATGTAGGGCGCCAGCCACTCGGCGAGCGCCTCGCGCAGCTCCTCGACGGTGGGCTTGCGCCCGGGCGCGGGCGCCAGGTAGGCGACCAGCTCGGCCGACCCGTCGGCTGCGGGCCGGGCGAGCACCGCCGCCGCCCGCACCGCATCCAGACGCTCCAGAGCCGCTTCCACCTCGCCGGTCTCGATCCGGTGGCCGCGGATCTTGGCCTGATGATCGCGCCGCCCGAGATAGCGCAACCGCCCGTCCGCATCGACGCGCGCCAGATCGCCCGACAGGTACATGCGGGCGCCCGGCGTCGACGAGAACGGATCGGGGCGGAAGCGATCCGCCGTCAGGCCCGGCTGCCCGCCGTAGCCGCGCGCGACCCCGCGCCCGCCGATCGCCACCTCGCCGACCGCGCCGTCGGGCACGGGATCGAGCGCGGCGTCCACCAGGTAGACCGCGGTCCCGTCGATCGGCGCCCCGAGATCGACGAGGTCGGGGTCCGCGATCCGCGCGCGCATCGACCAGATCGTCGTCTCCGTCGGACCGTACAGGTTCCACAGCTGCGCCCCGCCCGCGACGAGCCTGCGCGCCAGAGCCGGCGGCAGCGCCTCGCCGCCGCACAGGACCGCGAAGCCGGCCGGCGGGGTCCAGCCGTGATCCAGGAGCATGCGCCAGGTCGCCGGGGTGGCCTGCATGGCCGTGGCGCCGAACGCGTCGATCTCGGCGACGAGCCCCGCCGGGTCGGCGCGCAGCCCGGCCGGAAGGACGCGCAGCGCAGCGCCGCGCACGAGCGGCAGGAACAGCTCCAGCGCCGCGATGTCGAAGCCGAGCGGAGTGACCGAGAGGAAACGGTCCCGGGGCCCCAGCCCCGGTGCGGCCGCCATCGCGCCGAGCAGATCCGCCAGCGCCGCATGCGGCACGCCGACCGATTTCGGCGATCCGGTCGAGCCCGACGTGTGGATGACGTAGGCCAGCTGCGCCGGTTCGGGGAGAGGCGGGAGCGCGGCAGAGGGCTCGGGATCGGCGTCGAGCGCGGACAGCGACAGGACGGGCGCGCCGATCCGCCGGGCCGTTTCCGCCGTGGTGTCGTCGCACAGGATCAGGCTGCACCGGGCCGCGGCGGCCATCGCCGCCAGACGGCGCGCCGGCTGGTCCGGGTCGAGGGGCACGTAGCAGCCCCCGGCCCGCAGGACGGCCAGCAGCAGCTCCGGCAGCGCGTCCGACGCCTGGACGCAGATGCCGACGGCGGTTTCCGCCGCGATCCCGCGCGCCGCGAGCCGCCGCGCGCGCGCCTCGATCCGGCGCACGACGTCGGCCGGCGCGGACGCCTCGATCCAGGCCGGAAGGGTGGCGGCGCCCGGACGCGCCGCGGCGGTCTCCCGCCGCGCCTGCCAGAGCGCCAGGTCCTGCGGCCGTCGCGACGGGTCCGCGACGAGCGCCGACAGCGCCGCGACGTACAAATCGAGCCAGCGCGCCGCCGTGCCGCGCTCGAACAGGTCCGCGGCGTATTCGAGCCGCGCGTCGACACGGTCGCCGATCCGCATCAGGTTGAGCCCGAGATCGAACTTGACCCGGGTCACCGGCGCCTGCACGACCGCGGCGCCCGCCCCGAACCCGTCCGGGACCGCGTCGGCCTGATCCAGATTGAAGGCGGCGGCGATCAGGGGCGTGCGCGACCCGTCGGCGGGAAGCGCCAGCCGGTCCAGCAGCTCGGCGAAATCCACGTCCTGGCGATCGTAGGCGTCGAGCATGGCGCCGCGCAGCCGCACGACGAAGTCCGCCAGGGTGTCGCCCGGCTCGAGCCGGCTGGCGATCGGCAGCATCTGCGCGCAATCGCCGACCACGGTGGCGTCGGCCTCTTCGAGACGCCCGTCCGTCGGCAGCCCCGTGACGAGCGCCGATTGCCCGCTCGCGCGGTGCAGCAGCAGCAGCCAGGCGGCGAGATAGACCATGACGGGGGTCGCCGAGAGCGCGCGCGCGACCCGCGCCACCGCCTGTCCCAGGTCGCTCGGAAGCGTCGCGGCGACGGACGCGCCGGCATGATCCGTCACCGCAGGGCGCGGCCGGTCCGTCGGCAGGTCGAGCACCGGCGGCGCCCGCAGCGCCGCGAGCCAGGCGTCGAGGTTGCGCGCGCGCAGCTCCCGACGCTCGGTCTGGCGCGACAGGAAGGCGTCGAAGCCGGAGGCCGGCGGCAGCGCCGGCTCCGCGCCGGAGCGCAGGGCGGCGTAGGCCGCCCCGAGATCCTCGACCAGGATGGCGAGGGATCGGCCGTCGGCGATGGCGTGATGCGCGACCACGACGAGCAGGGCGCGACCATCGGCCCGGGTGAGCAGGCGCACGCGGAACGCCGGCGCGCCGCGGGAGAACGGCTCGTCGACGGTCTCCGCCAGAGCGCGCTCGACGTTCTCGTCGGCGCTCATCCGGCGGTGGGCGAAGGCGCCGGGGGCCGTCACGGGGTCGAGAACCCGCTGCGACCCCGCGGCCGCGTCGAGCACCGTCCGCAGCGCCTCGTGCCGGGCGACGACGGCGCGCAGCGCCCGCTCGAGCAGGTCGGCGTCGGGCGCCTCCGGCAGGTCCAGCACCGCGCTCTCGTGATAGGCGCGCTCCGCTCCCGGACGCAGCTCGGCGAGGAGGCAGAGCTGGCGCTGGGCCGCGCTGAGGGGGAAGTCCCGCGGGGCCGCGGTCGCCGGCCGGCGCGCCGTCGGGGCCGTGTCGCCGCCGCGCGCATCCTCCAGCGCGCCCGCCACCGCCGCCTCGATCGCGTCGATCTCCGCGGCGGCGTGCTCGGTCGACAGGAAGCAGTTGCGTCCCTCCCAGACGAAGACGCCGCGGGCGCGCAGCGCGTAGAGGAACGCGTCGGCATTGTCGCCGTGGGTGAAGCGGAACAGGGAGCCGAAGCGGGCGATGCGCATCTCGGACCCGGCCTCGGCGAACAGCCGGTCGAGCCGGCTCGCGAGATCGGCGCCGCGGGCCTCCAGCCCGGAATAGAGCCCCTCGCCCAGCTCGGCGATGCGTCCGAGCATGGCGCGGGAGGCCGCCATCGCCAGCGGATGCTTGTTGTAGGTGCCCGCGAAGAAGGTGGTTTCCGCCGCCGGAAACGATGCGTCGCCGTAGGCCCACCGACCGCCGTCGAGCGCATCGAGCAGCTCGGCCCGGCCCGCGACGGCGCCCATCGGCAGGCCGCCGCCGAGGATCTTGCCGTAGGTCGCGAGATCCGCGCGCACGCCGAAATGCGCCTGGGCGCCGCCCGCGGCGATGCGGAAGCCGGTGATCATCTCGTCGAACAGCAGCACGGCGCCGCAGCCGTCCGCGATCGCGCGCAGGTCCCGGAGGAACGCGGCGGGCTGCAGGCCGGGCCTGCGGCTCTGGACGGGCTCGACCAGGATCGCCGCGAGCTCGGGGCCGACCGCGCGCAAGGCGTCGAGCGCCGCCGGTTCGCCGTAGGGCAGCACGACCACGTCCGCGACCATGGCGTCCGTCACCCCGGGCGCCATCGGCTCCGGCCCGTTGGCGCCGGCGCTGGCCAGCACGCCGTCGAAATGGCCGTGATAGGCGCCCTCGAACACCGCGATCCGGCGCCGGCCGGTGACGGTGCGGGCGAGCCGCAACGCCGTCATCACCGCCTCGGTCCCGGTCGTGGCGAAGGCCACGCGCTCGGCCCCGGTGAGGTCGCAGACCAGGTCCGCGACCTCACCCGCGAGGCGCGCCTGCGGACCGAGCGCGAAGCCGCGCTCCAGCTCCTCGCGCAGCGCCGCCCCGACGGCGTCCGGAGCATGGCCGAAGAGGTAGGCTCCGAACCCCATCGAGATGTCGACGTAGCGATTGCCGTCGACGTCCCAGAGATAGGCGCCCTTCGCCCGCTCGCCGACGATCGGGTAGACCATCTCCTTGGTCGAGAAGCGGAAGCCGGCCGAGGCGCGGTTGTCCGACAGGCGCGGACGGAACGCCGCCGCGAGACGCTTGGAGCCGGCGGTCTTCTCGGTGTAGCGCGGGATCAGCCGCTCCAGCGCCCGGCTGCGCGCCGCGCCCCCTGCCGGCTCGGCGGCGGGACGCCAGAGCGGCAGGGAGTCCGGCGCCCGGCTCGGCGGCGCCTCGATCGGGAGCGCCCGCGGGCTCGGGCCGCCGTCCAGCCGCCGGCGCAGCTCTTCCTGCTGCGCGATCAGCGACCGCAGGGTCTCGTCTGTCCGCGCCAGCAGCACCCTCAGGTCGTCGGGAGCGCCGGCCGCGGCAGACGGCGCGGCTTCCGGGGCCGAGGGCGGCGCCGACGGCGCAGTCGCCCCTGCCGCTTCCCGCCCCGCGAGGTGGGCGGCCAGCGACGCGATGTCGGGAGTCGTCTCGAACAGCTGGCGTACCGTCAGCTTGACCGCGAAGCGCTCCTCGATGCGGCGCAGCGCGCGGGTCAGGACGATGCTGTCGGCCCCCATCTCGACGAAGCGCTCGTGCGGGTCGATCTCGCTCGCCGGATGCCCCAGGAGCTCGGCGATCAGATCGGTCAGCTCGGCCTCGATCGCGTCCGGCTCGGGCCGCGGCGGCGGACCGGAAGGGGCGACGTGGCGCACGGCGCCGAGGGACGCGAGCGCGCCGAGCGCTGCGGCGCTCGAGACGATCGGCGCCTTGGCGGCGCCGAGCGCGCCGAGGGCGGCGCCGAGCCAGCCGCCGCTGTCCTCCTCCGGCGCGTCGTACCAGCAGGGCCGCCGGTCGTACCGCATCAGCGGCAGGTCCGCGAACGGGACGCGCCGCGCCGCCGCGCCCGGCTTCGGATCGACGCCGACCCCCGCGATCCAGGCTGCGCCGATCGCCTTGGCCAGGGCCATCGGATCGCCGTCGTCGGTCACCGCGAGCACGGCGTCGCATCCCGCCCGGCGCAACGCCGATTCGGGATCGCGCCCGCCCGCCGGGACGGCGACGGCTCCCGTCTCGCCGGACGGCGCCGTGCCGCGGCCGTCCTCCACCACCGCCCGGAGGGCCTCCTCCGGCGTCGTCAGCCCCCCGATCACCGCGGCCGCCCACGCCCCGACGCCGCGCCCCGCGACGGCCGACGGCTCGAGGCCGAAGGCGCGCCAGAGCCCGGCGGCGTCGAGCATGCGCGACAGCCGCTCCGCCGGCCCGCCGGGGCGCGCTTCGAGGAAGGCGAGGCCGACGCGCCGAGGCCCCTGCTTGGGGACCCGTCCGGAGGCTGCCGCCCCGCGTCCCGCGAGCCACTCGGCCAGCGCCCGCTCCAGCTCGGCCGCCGTGCGCCCGGTCACCGCGAGGCGCCAGGGCAGCGCCGCGCGGCGACGGGCCGCGTTCACGGCCCAGACGGCGGCCGAGACGTCTGGACGAGCGCCGATCGCGCGGCGCCAGTCCTCGGCGAGCGCCCGCAGCCCGGCCTCGGATCCGGCGCTGATCGCCAGCAGCTCGACTTCGGAATCCTCGCGCCCGGCCGGCTCCGCCGCCTCGGGCTCCGTCGCCGGCGGCGCCTCGAGCACGATGTGCGCGTTGGCGCCGCCGAAGCCGAAGCTGCTGACGCCGGCGATCCGCCGGGATCGCGCCACCGGCCAGGAGGCGTGCGTGGTCGCGGGCTCGAGCCGCGCCAGCGCGGCGGCGATCTTCGGGTTGGGCGTCACGTAGTTGCGGTTCGGCGGCACGGCGCCGCGCGAGACGACCAGCGCCGCCTTGATCAGCCCGGCGACGCCGGCCGCCGCCTCCAGGTGGCCGATATTGCTCTTCAGCGCGCCGAGGAGCGGCCGGCGCTCGGTCTCGCCGAGCGCCTCGGCCAGCGCCGAGAGCTCGATCGGATCTCCGAGATCGGTGCCGGTGCCGTGGGTCTCGACGTAGCCGATCTCGTCCGGCGCCACCTTCGCGTCCGCGAGCGCCGCGCGGATCACCGCGCTCTGCGCCGGGCCGTTCGGCGCCGTGATGCCGTTGCTGAGCCCGTCCTGGTTCAGCGCCGAGCCGCGGATCACCGCGACGACGCGATCGCCGTCGCGCCGGGCGTCGGCGAGGCGCTTGAGCACGACGACCCCGCAGCCCTCGCCGCGCCCGTAGCCGTCGGCGGCGGCGTCGAAGGTCTTGCAGCGCCCGTCCGCGGACAGCATGCCGGCGGCATGGAACGCCCGCGTCAGCCGGGCCGACAGGATCAGGTTCACCCCGCCGACCACCGCCGCCTCGCTCTCGCCGCGGCGCAGGCTCTGCACCGCCAGATGGGCGGCGACGAGCGACGACGAGCAGGCGGTGTCGACGCCGAGGCTCGGCCCGCGCCAGTCGAACAGGTACGACAGCCGGTTCGCCGCCATGTTGTGGGCGTTGCCGGTCGGGAAATGGGCGTCGGCGGCCCTGTCCTGGGAGGCGGTCAGCTCGGCGTAGTCGGACGTCGAGATGCCGACGAAGGCGCCGACCGCGCGGCCGCGCAGGTCCTCGGGCCGGATCCCGGCGTGCTCGAGGGCGTGCCACGTCGCCTCGAGCAGCAGCCGATGCTGCGGATCGAGCAGATCGGCCTCGCGCTTGCCCAGGCGAAAGAAGCCGGGATCGAACAGAGCCGCGCCGTCGAGATAGCCCGCGCGGGTCGGCACGCCGGGCGCCGCGGCGAATTGCGCGATCAGCTCGCGGCGCTCGGCGGGCGGCTCGCCGATGCCGTCGCCGCCGGCGAGCAGGAGCGACCAGAACGCCTCGAGATCGCCCGCGCCCGGCATCCGGCAGGCCATGCCGACGATGGCGATCGCGTCGTCGTCGGCACGCGGGTCCGCCGCGGTAGTCGGCGTCGCCGCCTCGACCGGCTTTCCGCCCTGCTCGGCGATCCAGGCGGCGGCGGCGGCGACGGTCGGGGTATCGTAGAACTGGGTCGGCGCGACGGAGAGGCCGAAGCGGGCGCCGACGCGCTCGGCGAGCCGCGCGGCGACGAGCGAGCCGAAACCGAAATGGCTCAGGGGCTCGTGCGGATCGATTTCGTCGGCCGGCAGGCCCAGGACCTCGGCCAGCTCGGCGCACAGGACGGCGACGATCTCGCCCGCCGAAGCCCGCGGCTCGGCGGACGCCGCCGGCGCTGCCTCCGGCCGCGGCGGCCGGAACTCGGCGATCGCCTTGAGCTCGCCGGCCTGCCAGCGCCGGCGCGCCTCGGCGCGTTGAACCTTGCCGCTGCTGGTCAGCGGCAGCGTGCCCTGGCGAATGAGCACCAACGCGGCGACCTCGACCTCGTGCGCCGTGGCCACCGCGCCGACCGCGCGGCGCAGCAGCGCGTCGACGTCGAGATCGCCCTCGCGCCTGAGCTCCTGGACGATCGCCACCGCTTCGGTGCGCCCGCCATCGATCGCGAAGGCGGCGCCGCGGTCGCGGACGAGGCGCGGATCCACGTCCTGGACGGTCGCCTCGATGTCGACCGGATAGAGGTTGCGACCGGCGGAGACGATCATCTCCTTCAGCCGCCCGGTGATGTACAGCTCCGAATCGCGAGCGAAGCCGAGGTCGCCCGTGCGGAACCACTCCCGGTCGTCGCCTGGCAGACGCCAGCCGAAGATGGCGGCGGTGGCCTCCGGGTCTTCCCAGTAGCCCTGCGCCATGCTCGGCCCGCTGGCCCAGATCTCGCCGATGCGATCGTCGCCGAGGGGCTCGCCGGTGGCCGGGTCGACCACGGCGACGGCGGACAGCGCATCGGTCCAGCCGACCGCCGCGATCCAGCGCCGGTCGGAATCGTCGGGGCCCGCGTCCACCACCCGCCCCTGCGAGAGCGCCGCGCCCGAAAGCGCGCGGTAACGGGGACCCCGCCCGGGCCGATGACCGGTGACGCACACCGTCGCCTCGGCGAGGCCGTAATAGTGCAGCAGCGCGCCGGGATCGAAGCCGTGCGGCGCGTAGCGCTCCAGGAAGGCGTCGTTGGTGGCGCGCCTGATGGTCTCGGCCGCGTTCAGCACCCAGTGCAGGGAGGAGAGGTCGAGCCCCTCGGTCTCGGCCTCCGGTATCTGGCGGGCGCAGAGCTCGAAGGCGAAGTTCGGCGCCGCGCTGTGGGTGGCGCGCACGGCCGACGCGGCGCGCAGCCAGACCGCCGGCTTCTTGGCGAAGGCCGCGGGGGTGATCAGGTGGCTGGTTCCGCCGGTCGCCAGCGGCATCAGGTAGCCGACCACCAGACCCATGTCGTGGAACAACGGCAGCCAGGACAGGAACTTCGCCGTCTCGTCGGCGTCGGACCAGTCGCACAGCATCGTCATGTTGGCGACGATGTTGGCGTGGGTGATGGCGACGCCCCGCGGCCGGCTGGTCGAGCCCGACGTGTACTGGAGCAGGGCCACGTCCTCCGCCCGCGGGCGATGGAGCGGCTCGACGTTGTCCGCTTCCGCGGCGAGCACGTCCTCGATGGCGACGCAGTCGGGAGCGCCGGCCTCTCCGGCGAGCGCGCGGCTCAGCGGCTCGGCGAGCGCTTTCGTGGTGAGGGCCAGCGCCGCGCCGGACGCCGTCAGCACGCCGAGAGCCCGGCCGCCGGCGCGAGCCCTGAGCGGCGGAGCGCACGGCACGGCGACCGCTCCGGCGTAGAAGCAGCCGAACAAGGCCGGGGCGAAGGCGGCGCCTGCGGCGAAGGCCAGGACCACGCGGTCACCGGGAACCACGCCGCGGCCCCGCAGCCACGCCGCGACCCGGCGGGCGCCGTGCTCGACCTCGGTCCATGTGAGCGCGCCGGCGGGCATCCCCTCGCCGTCGATGTCGACGAAGGCCGCCGCGTCGCCGCGGGTCCGCGCGCGGGCCCGCAACCAGTCGACGCAGGTCGGCGCACGTCCGGGGCTTTCGCTCCCGATGGAGGACATGAAGGGAGACTCTTGCTGCGGAGACCGGCGCCCGCCCGGCGCCCGGGGGACGGGCCGCCGCGACGGGGCGTTACGGAAAACGGCGGGGCGGCGAGCGCCCCACCGATTCGGCCTGCGTGAGCGTGCGCGCCGGCGCCGAGGAGCCGGCGCGGGACGGCCGCGCCGCTGGGCTCAGGCGGCGAGCTTGCCCAGGAAGCCGTCGATCGCCGTCATCAGCGACGAGAGCTCGGACTTCAGCTTGGCGTCGACCTGCTCGAGCTCGTCGCGCAGATGCGTCAGCGCCTCGGTGTCCTGGCTCGACTCCTTCTTGGCGAGGGCGATGATCTCCTCGAGGTGCTTCACCACGCCGATCTGGTCGACGTCGACGCTCTTGAGCGCGCCGCGCACCTCGTCGTAGCCGCCTTCGAGGCCCTTGGCCTTGAACCCGGCCTTCATCTCGCTCGTCAGCGACGAATCGGCGGCGAGCTCCCGGACCGCCTCGACCACGGCGCTGAGATCCGCGGCCCGCTTCAGGTTGCTCGTGGCCTGGCCGAGCTTGGCCTTGTCGAGATGGGCGTTGCCGGCGTGGGAGCCGGCGGCCTGGGTGGCCGCGACCTTGTCGAAGTCGACGGCCTGGACCAGCGCCTCGGTCGCCTCGACCAGCGCGGTGCCGTGGGACTGGACCGCGGCCATCAGCTTCTTGACGGACGCGTGGTCCTTCACGCCGGCGACGATCTCCGACGCCGGGTCGATCGCGCCGATATGCGCCTTCGCTACGTTGACCGCCTCGTGCGCCGCGGACGCGGCGGTCTGGACTGCCTCAGCCATCCTGCTCTCCCTTGTTTCCGGCCCGCCACGTCACGTCGACGGCCTATCGAATTGCGCTTCCCCAGCCGGCCGCGCGAGCCAGGACGGGGCGGGCTCCGACGCGTTTCGAAGCCCTGATCCCGATCGCGACGCAGCGTACTACACGGCGGGCCGACTTGCAGCTGTTTATTGCGAACATCTCCCGATAAGCTTCTGCTCACCGGACACGGTGTCATGCGCGGCTGGTCAGCCCCGGAGCCGCCGTGATAGCTAGCTTCGCAGAGGACAACGCCCGGAGACGCTCATGTTCGTGGATACCTCGCAGTTCGCGTTCGCCCGCCGCCTCGAGGCGGGCTGGCGCGATATCCTTCGCGAGATGGAGGATCTGGAATCGGGCGAGCTGATTCCCTGGCCGGAGCGGCACCTCTACGGAAAGGGCTGGGACGCCTACGGCTTCTACCTGCTCGGCGAGCGGTTCGACGAGAATTGCGCGCGCTGCCCGAAGACGACCGCGATCCTCGACACCATCCCCGGCCTGCGCAGCGCCGGGTTCTCCGTGCTGCAGCCGGGCGCCCACATCACCCCCCACGTCGGATACTCGCACGCTCTCTACGTCGGCCATCTCGGGCTCGTCGTGCCGGACGATTGCGCCATCCGGGTCGGGCGCGAGACCTACCATTGGACTCCCGGCGAGTTCATGGCCTTCAACGACATGGTCGAGCACGAGGCCTGGAACCGCGACAAAACGCGCCGCGTGGTGCTGCTGATCGAGTTCCTGCGCCCGGGCAAGACCGAGCTCGACCTCGCCATGTCCCCCGAGCTCGCCGCCGCGCTGAAGAACGGCAAGCCGGCCTGAGGCTCACCGATCGGACGCGGGCCGGTGGCCGGCGTCTCGGTCGGTCGCGCGCCTATCGGCTCGCCATCCGGCCCAGCCACGCGGCCACCCGCCCCGCGTTCGCCCCCCGCAGCAGGTCGACGTGGTCGCCGGGCACGGTCTCGACGGCGATCTCCCCCGTCACCCAGCGCGTCCAGCCGAAAGCGACGTCGGCGATCTGCGCCGGGTCGGCGCCGGCCGCGTCCTCGGGGCTCGGCGCGGCGCAGCGCGCGAGCGCGAGGGGGCCTTCGTACGGGCCCGGCCGGTAGAAGGCGCGGGCGCGCGCCGCGCTTCGCGTCGCCTCGAGGGTCGCCTGCAGATCGAGCGCCGCGGCCAGGCCGTCGAGCGCGCCGCCCTTCTCCAGGGTGCGGCGGACGAAGGCGAGCCGGTCACCGGCCGGGATCGCGGCCACGGCCTCGGCCGTGAGCGTCGGCGCGCCGCCGCCGTAGCGTTGCAGCACCGTGCCGAGCTCGGCCAGAAGGGCGGCTTCGTCCGGCCCCCCATCGCGGGACGGGTCGGCGGGCGGCGCCAGCGTGTCGAGCACGGCGAGCAGCGCCGGCGGGACCCCCGACGCGGCCTCCTGGCGCGCCATCTCGAAGGCGACCAGCCCCCCGTACGAGTAGCCGGCGAGGGCGAGCCGTCCCTCCGGCTGCACGCCGCGCGCGGCGGCGCGGTAGCGCGCGGCGAGGGCGACGAGGTCCTCGCCCGGCGCCTCGCCGGCGCCGGCCAGTTCCGGGGCCTGGATCGCGAGGAGCGGACGGGCGCCGGGAAACGCCCGGGCTGCCTCGATGTAGCAGATCACCGAGCCCAGGGCGGGATGGATCAGGAACAGCGGCGGCCCCTCGCCGTCCGGCCTGAGCGGCACGAGCAGCGGGGAGACGGCCGCCGCGGCCCCGCGGACGGAGCCGAGGGAGATCAGCCGCGTCACGCCGGCCACCGTCGGATCGCGCAGGAAGCCGGCGAGGTCGACCCTGCCCGGCCAGCGCCGCTCCAGCCGTCCGACCGCGCGCAGCACCTGCAGCGAATGCCCGCCGAGATCGGCCGTGAAGTGATCGCGGACGCCGATCGCGTGCGCGTCCCCGTCGGCCGCTCCCAGCACGTCGAGCAGGATCGCGGCGACCTCTCGCGAGAGCGGATCGGCGGGCGCCCCGCCGCGGCCGCCGATGCGGGCCCGTCCACCGGGCTCGGGTAGGGCGGCGCGGTCGAGCTTGCCGCTCGCCGTGAGCGGCAGGGCCTCGAGCATCACCCATTCGCCGGGGCGCATCACCTCGGGCAGGCGCTCGGCGACCCGCGCCTTCAGCGCCCCGATCGCGGCGGGATCGTCTCCAGGCCCCGCCACGTAGGCGATCAGCCGGCCGTCTCCCTTGCGGAAGACGACGGCGCAATCGCGCACGCCGGCGCAGGTCCTCAAGACCGCCTCGATCTCGGCGAGCTCGACGCGCTGGCCGCGAATCTTCACCTGCCAGTCGAGGCGGCCGAGATAGTCGAGGGCGCCGTCCGGCCGCCAGGCGGCGAGGTCGCCGGTCCGGTAGACGCGCGCGCCCGGCTCGGTGACCCCGTCGCGCCCGGCGAGCGGGTCGGGCACGAACCGCTCCGCCGTCAGGCCGGGTCGGGCGACGTAGCCGCGCGCGACGGCGACACCGCCGATCAGCAACTCTCCCGGGACGCCCGGCGGGCAGGGATGGCCGTCCGGGTCGACGACCCGCAGCACCACGCCGTCGATCGGCCATCCCATGGGCACGGAAGCCCCGGCCTGTCCCGGTGCGCATGCCCAGTGCGACACCTCGATCGCCGCCTCGGTCGGGCCGTAGAGGTTGAGGATCTCGACGCCGGCGAGCGCGCGGCAGCGGTCGCGCAGGGCGCCGGACACCGCCTCGCCGCTGCAGACGATCCGGCGCAGGGAACGGCAGCGCCCGGCCCGCGCCGGGTCCTCCAGGAAGAGCTGCAGCATCGAAGGCACGAAATGCATCAGCGTGACGCCCTCGCGCTCCGCCAGCGCGGCGAGGTAGGACGGATCGCGGTGGCCGTCGGGCCGCGCGATCACCAACGTGGCGCCGACGGTCAGCGGCCACAGCCATTCCCACACCGAGACGTCGAACGTGTAGGGCGTCTTCTGCATGACCCGGTCGTCGGGGCCGAGCGGATAGGCGTGCTGGCCCCACGCGACGCGGTTGGCGAGGCCGCGCCGGGTATTCACCACGCCCTTGGGGCGCCCCGTCGAGCCCGAGGTGTAGAAGACGTAGACCGGATCGTCCGGGGCGCCGATCGGATCGGGCGGGCTCGCCGGCGCCCCGGCCCAGGGCGGCGACGGGCCGTCGAGGGCCACGACGGCGGGGCCGTCGGCGGACAGGGCCGGCGCGAGCGCCCCCGCCAGGGAGGACGCGGTCAGCACGAGCCGCGGACGCGCCTCCTCCAGCATGCCGGCGAGCCGAGGGGCCGGCGTCTCGAGCCCCAGAGGCAGGAAGGCGCCCCCCGCCTTCATCACCGCGAGCATCGCCTCGACGAGGGCGAAGGAGCGATCGAGATGGAGCGCCACCACGGTCTCGGGCCCGACGCCCTCTGCGCGCAGCCAGTGCGCCAGCCGGTTGGCGTTCGCCTCCAGCGCCGCGTAGGAGCGGGTCTCGCCCTCGAGCACGAGGGCGGCGGCGTCGGGAGCCGCGGCGGCGCGGGCCGAGACGAGGGCGGCCGGGTCGGCCCACCGGGCGCCGTGCGTCGGCAGCGCGGCGACGGCGCGTTCCGCATCGACATCGAGACGGGCCGGCCAGGCTCCGAGCGGCCCCTCGGCGGACGCGGGCAGCGCCTCGAGCGCCGCGCGGAGAGCCGCGGCCAGCGCCCGGGTACGGGCGGCGCCGAGACGGCTCGAATCGTGCACGAAGCGCAGGGCGGTGCGCCCGGCCGCCTCGACGATCACGGTCAGGGGATAGTCGGTTCGCGCCGCCACCGGGTCGGCGGTCACCGACAGCTCGGCCGGACGCGCGCCGCCGGGCGGGAGCGTCTGCACCACGACGAGCGTATCGAACGGGGCGGCGCCGGCCGGCACGTCGGCGAGGCGCTGCAGCTCGGCCAGCGACAGGAACGACCGGGCCTGCATCTCGGCGAGGTCGCGCTGGGCCGCGGCGAGGACGTCGGCGACCGCTTCGTGCGGGTCGAGGGCGAAGCGGCAGGGCAGCGTGTTGATGAACAGGCCGACGATCTCCTCGACGCCGGGCAGCTCCGCCGGACGGCCGGAGACGATCATGCCGGTCAGCACGTCGCGGCGGCGCAGATGGCGCGAGAGCACCAGCGCCCAGGCGACCTGGACCACGGTGTTCAGCGTCAGGCCGCGGGACGAGGCGAAGGCGCGCAGCCGGCGATCGGCGGCGGGCTCGAGAAGCTCGGAGACCTCGCTCCAGACGGGCTCCGCGGCGTCGGACGCGCCGACGGCCCCGTCGCCGCCGTCGCTCACCAGGGCGGGCGTCTCGAAGCCGGAGAGCCGTCGCCGCCACCAGTCTCGCGCCGCCGCATGGTCCTGGCGGGCGATCCAGGCGAGGTGATCGGCGAAGGCGGGCGCGACGGAGGCCGGCGGAGTCCGGCCGTCGCGCTCGGCGGCGTAGAAGGCGAACAGGTCGCGCTCGATGACCGCGAAGGACCAGCCGTCGACCATGACGTGGTGGCAGGCCCAGAACACCTCCCAGCTCTCCGCCCCGAGCCGCGCCACGGCGCACCGGAGCAGCGGGGCGCTCTCCAGGTCGAAGACGCGATCCCCCTCCTCCCGGTCGAGCCGGTCCAGCGCGGCCTCGCGCTCTGCCGGGGCGAGGCGTGACAGGTCGAGCCGGCGGACCCGAAGGCGTGCGTGCGCCTCGACCGCCTGGACCGGACGCTCCCGCCCACGCCAGACGATCCGGGTGCGCAGCGCCTGATGCCGCGCGATCAGGCGGTTCCAGGCGCGCTCCAGCGCGTCCGGATCGAGCGGCCCCGAGACCCGCAGCCGGAACCGCTGGACGTAGAGCGGCAGGTCGGGCCGGCGCAGGCAGTGGAACAGCAATCCCTCCTGCAGCGGGGAGAGCGGCAGCTCGCCGTCCTCGTTCGCCGCGGCCGCCCCGCCGTCCGGCGCCGTCCCCTGCACGAGCGGCGCGAGGGAGGCGACGGTCGGATACGCGAACAGCTGCGCGGCGGTGAAGGCGAGCCCGGCGGCCCGCGCGCGCGAGACCAGGCGCACGCTGAGGATCGAATCGCCGCCGAGCTCGAAGAAATTGTCGTCGCGCCCGAAGCGGTCGATTCCCAGCACCTCGGCCCAGACCGCCGCGAGGCGGCGCTCCATACCGTCGCGGGGCGGCTCGCCGGCGCCGGCGGCGCTCCGCGCGCTCCAGTCCGGCGGCGGCAACGCCCGCCGGTCGACCTTGCCGTGCGGCGTCAGCGGCATCGCCTGGAGCCGGACGTAGGCCGAGGGCCGCAGGTAGCTCGGCAGATGCGCCGCGGCATGGGCCCGCAGCGCCGCCTCGTCGACGGGCTCCGCTCCGGGAGTCCACCAGGCGACGAGCCTGTCGCGGCCGTCCTGCGCCAGCGCCTGGACGACGGCGAGGCCGACCCCGGGATGGCGTGCGATCACCGCCTGGGCTTCGCCCGGCTCGACCCGGAAGCCGCGGATCTTCAGCTGGTCGTCGATGCGGCCGAGATAGCGCACGCGTCCGTCCGCCAGCCGGCAGCCGAGGTCGCCCGTCAGGTAGAGCCGCTCGCCCGGCGCGGACGCGAACGGGTTCGGCCGGAAGCGCTCGGCCGTGAGGTCGGGCCGGCCGAGATAGCCGCGCGTCACGGCGGGACCGGCGAGCGCGATCTCGCCGACCGCCCCGACCGGGACCGGGTGGAGCGCCTCGTCGACCACGTGAAGGCGCATGTTGGCGATCGGACGGCCGATGGGCGGCGCCGCTCCCGGAGCGCACGGCTCGGCGCTCGCCCAGACCGTGGTCTCGGTCGGCCCGTAGGCGTTGATCATGGAACGGCCGGCGGCGAAGCGCCGGGTCAGCGCGGCGGGACACGCCTCACCGGCCACGACGAGCGTTTTCAGGTCGGGCAGGTCCGCGGGCGGCAACGCGTCCAGGACCGAGGGCGGGATCGTCATCATGCTCACGCGTTGCGCGCGCAGCAGGTCGACGAAGCCCGCGTCCGGCCGTGGAGCGCCGTCCGGATGCAGCACCAGCGTCGCCCCCGCTCGCCACACGAGGGCCAGCTCCCAGACGAACGCGTCGAAGGTGATGGCGGACACCTGCATCACCCGGTCCAGCGGGGTCAGGCCGAAGGCCGCGACCTGAGCGTCGCTCAGCGCGGTGAGGCCGCGATGATGCCCCACGACGCCCTTCGGCCGGCCGGTCGAGCCGGACGTGTAGATCACGTAGGCGGCCTGTGCGCCGTCGATGTCGACCGCGGGCCGCGTCTCGTCGCCCGCGCCGGGCTCGTCGACGTTCAGGACGGGCACGTCCACCGCCGGCAGGACGCCCGCGCCGGCTGCGTCGGCGAGGATCACCGCCGGGCGCGCGTCGTCCAGGATCCTCGCCCACCGCCGGGACGCCTGCTCCGGATCGAGGACGAGCAGCGCCGCGCCCGATTTGAGCACGCCGAGCGCCGCCGCGATCAGGGACGGCCCGCGCGACAGGCAGCAGGCGACGACCCGCTCCGGCCCCGCCCCCGCGGCAGCCAGACGATGCGCGAGGCGATTCGCGGCGCGCTCCAGCCGGGCGTGGCTCCAGACGTCACTGCCGTGAACGAGCGCCGGGTGCTCCGGATCGCGGTCGTGGGCCGCCTCGAAGAAGCGGTGCAGCCCGACCGTCCCGGGCAGGGCCCGCCGCGTCGCGTTCCAGGCGCCGCGTTCGAGGGCCTCGATCGTGTCGCCGCCGAGGGACACGGAGCCGAACGCACGCGCGGGGTCCTCGAGGCCTAATGCGACGGCGCGGCCGACGGCCTCCGCGAGCCCGGCGACCGCCTCGTCGGCGTAGAGACGCCGATCGTACTCGATCGCGCCGCCGAGCCGGGCGCCGTCGTCGACCATGGAGAAGACGAGGTCGAATTTCGGGGCGAACGTCTTCGGCCCGCCGTCGGGGAGCGCCTCGAAGCGCACCGCGCGAGGCGCTCCGTCCGCGCCCCCCGCGCGCTCCTGCGTGCGCAGGCTGAGCACCACGTTGAACAGGGGCTGGCGCTCGCCCTGGCGCCCGAGCGCGCGCACCACCCGATCGAAGGGGAGGTCCTGGTGGGCGAAGGCCCGGCGCACGACGGCGGATACCCGCCGGCAGGCGTCGGCGAGGCCGGGATCGCCGGACATGTCCGTCCGCAGGGCGAGCTGGTTGACGAACAGGCCGATCAGGTCCGCGTGCTCGGCGCGGGGACGCGCGGACGCCTCGGTCCCGATCACCAGATCGGCCGCGCGGGCGTAGCGCGACAGGACGAGCTTCAGGATCGCCAGGAAGCCGACGAACAGGCTGATGCGCTGCGACCGGCAGAAGGCCTTGAAGGCCGAATAGTCCGGTTCGTCGATCCCGAAGGGCAAGGTCCCGACGGCGTCGCCCCCCTGCCCGCCGTCCGCGGTCGCCGGCAGGGCGACGCCGTCCGGCGCGTCGGCGAGAGCGCCGGTCCAGAACGCCGTCGCCGCCGCGGCGCGCTCGCCGGCGAGGCCGGCCTCTTCCTCCCGCACGTAGTCGGCGTAGCGCGCGCCGGGGCGCGGAAGGGTTGGCGCGCCGCCCGCGGCGAAGGCATCGAAGGCGTGCTCGAGCTCGCGCATCAGCACGCCGGCCGACCATCCGTCGATCGCGATGTGATGCACGACGAGATGCAGGATCCAGTCGTCGGGCGCCACCTTGTAGAGCGTCGCGCGCAGCACCCCGACGCCGAGATCGACCGGCGCGAGCCCGTCCGCGGCGGCCTGCGCGTCGACGGCGCCGAGCGCGTCGGCCTCCGCACGGTCGGACAGATCGACGACGCGCCAGTCCGGATCCGGCGGCTCGACGATGGCCTCGACGTCGCCGCCCGCCTCGCCGTAGCGGGTGCGCAGCGGGTCGTGACGCTCCATCACCCAGACGAGCGCCCGACGGACGCAATCGGGGTCGGCGGGGCCGCGCAGGCGGACCGCGAGCGGGACGTTGTAGGCGGCCCGGCCCGGATCTCGGCGATCGAGATACCACATCCGGCGCTGCGCGCTCGACAGCCCCGCGGGGCCGTTCCCGGCCGCGCCGGGCTCCGCGGGAGCGCTCTCGGCGCGCGCCCCCTCCCCGCTCGCCTGCGCCCGCCGCGCGGCGAGCGCCTGCTCCAGGGCCCGGCGCTTCTCCGGGGACAGGGCCCGGATGCGATCCGACAGCGAGCCGTCGCCGCGGCTCACGGCGAGACCCGCGTCGGGAGCACCGGTCGGGCGAGCGTCACGCCGGCCTCGCGCAGATCGGCCGCCGTCGCCATCAGCGCCGGCCACGCCTCCATGAGCGCGCCGTAGAGCCCCAGAAGCCGCCGAACCCGCTCGATGCGGCCCGCGCGATCGAGATCGGGGCCGAGCGCGCGCGGCAGATGGCTGTCGGTCGCCGCGAGCCGCGACCGGGCGAGCCCCACCGCGATCTCGGCGTCCCGCGCCCAGAACGCCTTCTGCGGCGGGCACGCGGCGATCCGCGCCTCGACGGCGTCGAGCTCGGCCGTCGCGTCCGCCAGCGCCCGGTCCCGCAGCCAGCCGTCGAAGGCGTCCGCTCCCGCCTCGGTCGCCCGGCGCAGCCTGGCTCCCAAGGCCTCCAGCCGCTCGGACGCGCCTTCCGGCAGCCCGCTCTCACGGCCGAGAGCCGCCCTGACGAGCGCGGCGAGGTCGATCGGGTCCGAGACCGGCTGCTCGCCGCCCCTGGTCGGGCGGTCGTGCAGGACCATGCCCGGCAGATGGGCGGAGAGGGCCGCCGGGTCGACGAGCATCGACAGCCAGCCGAACAGCGCGTCCTCGCGGCGCTGCACCGGAAGGAAGGGGACGAGGGGCTGCCGGGCGTCGAAGCCGGCCGAGAGGCAGAAGAAGTCCCCGCCGCGTCCGAGCGTCGGCGCGGGGACGTCGCGCAACACCTCGCGCCCGGCGAGCGCCCGCGCGTAGGTGTCGGCGTCGGCCGTCGCGTGCTCGAAGGACGGCCCGGTCAGCCAGCGCGCCTCCTCCGCGCCCGTCCAGCCCGAATCGCCGATCCATCCGTGGTAGGTGGTGACGATCCGCCCGTCGCCCGCCGCGAGACGTGCGAAGGCCTCCGCACGTGCGCCGCGCGTATCGAGCGGGCGGTCCGGATCGGACGCGAACAACGAGGCGGCGTCGGCGCCGAGGTGATCCGCATGGCGGCCGAGCCAGTCGCAAGGGAGCCGGCTCGCCGCGGCGAGCGCCTCCTCGCGGGTCCCGACGATGCGGATCTCGGAGACGCCGGCCTCCGATCGCAGCGCCACGGCGTCGTCCGCCCCCGCGCGGAAACGCATCTGCGCGCGCGTGTCGTCGTCGACGCTGACGAACGTGCGGCCCGCATTGTGCAAAAGCAGAGCGTTGCGGTTCACGCCGTAGGGCGACCCGACGCCCTCGCTGTCGGAGAGCGCGAAGCGGACGACGGCCGGGTCGACCTTCGCCGCCTCGGCGAGCCGGCCGACGAAGGCCGCCGTCTCGGCCTCGCCCGCGTAGGACACGGCGAGGTCGAACCGGCAGGCGACGCCCGCCAGCGCCTGCCGATAGGACCCGTCGGTCGCCGGATCGCGCTGCGCGCCGCAGACGACCACGTCCGGCCGGTGGCCGTGATCCCGCGCGTTCTCGAGGTAGGAGGCGAGGCATTCGGCCACCGCGCGCGGACGATCGCTGGACGGCACGCCGATCGCCGCGACGCCGGGGCCGGGACGAGCGTTCCCCGCACGGGCGACCAGAACCCGGCGCAGAGCGTCCGCGTCGAGCGTCTCCGGGGCCGCGTCGACGCTCGGCGCCGCGCCTTCGATCTCGGCGAGCAGGGCTTCGAGATCATCCTCGTCGCCGGTATCGGCCATCAGCGCGGTGATCGCGACGGCGAGCTGCTCGATCGTCGGCCCGTCGAGGAACGTGGCGAGCGGCAGCTCGACGCCGAGGCGCTCGCGCAGCCGGGCGATGATCCGGATGATGAGCAGCGAATGCCCGCCGAGGGAGAAGAAGTCGTCGCGGATGTCGATCTTGCGGATGTCGAGCACGTCCTGCCAGAGCGCGAGCAGGACCTCCTCGATCTCGGTGCGCGGCGCCAGCAGCTCCTCGTCGCCGGCGAGCTCCGCCTGCGGCAGCGGCAGGCGCGATCGGTCGATCTTGCCGTTGGTGTTCAGCTCGAAGCGAGGCAGGAGGACGATGTGGGCCGGCACCATGTAGTCCGGCAGACGATCCGCCAGATGCGCGCGCAGCGTGGCCGCGACCGGAGGGGGGCCGCTTCCGGCGACGACGTAGGCGACCAGGCGCCGGTCGTCCCCGGGGAAGACGCGGGCGATGACGAGGCAGTCGCCGACGGACGGATGCGCGCGCAAGGCGATCTCGACCTCCGCCGGCTCGACCCGGAAACCCCGGATCTTCAGCTGGTCGTCGGCGCGCCCGATGAGCTCGAGCGCGCCGTCCGCCCGCAGCCTCGCGATGTCGCCGGAGCGGTACATCCGCTCGCCCGGCGCGGCGGCGAAGGGGTCCGGCGGGAAGCTCGCCGCCGTCAGGGCGGGGTCGCCGTTGTAGCCGCGGGCGAGCGCCGTTCCGGCCAGGAACAGCTGGCCCGGCAGCCCTTCCGGCACCGCATGCAGATAGCGGTCCAGCACGTAGCAGCGCGAGGCGCGCACCGGGCGGCCGATGGGCGGGAGCGCCCCGTAGTGGTCCGCCCGCGCGGTGACCTCGAGCGCGGTGACCACGTTGCTCTCGGTGGGGCCGTAATCGTTCCACAGCCGGATGCCCGGACAGCGCGCGAGCAGCGCCTCGACGGCGGGCGTGATCTTGAGCTGCTCGCCCGTGGCGATGATCTCGCGCAGCGCGAGCGCCGCCGGCGCCCGCTCGAGGATGCGCTCGGCGAGGAGGTTGAGCAGCACCACGGAGACGACGGCGCGCTCGATCCCCTGCTCGAGATAGACGTCGACCGCCCGCGTGACGTCGGCGCGCTCGGCCTCGGTGAGCAGGTTCAACGCTCCACCGGTCATCAGCACCGACAGGCTTTCGTTGAAGCTCGCGTCGAAGCCGATGGACGCGAACTGCAACGACCGCGCCGGGGACGGCAGGCGATCGACGAACCACGCCATCAGGTTCAGCTCCGCGCCGTGCGGGTAGGCGACGCCCTTCGGCACCCCGGTCGATCCCGACGTGTAGAGGATGTAGGCGGTCGCCTCGTGGGGAACGGTTCCCGGGAGGGGCGCCGCCTCGCCCGACGCGATCTCCTCGATGTCGAGCACGGGCGCGCCCAGCGTCTCGGCGCGCGCCCGGGTGGCGGCGTGAGCGAGGACGAACGGCGCCCGCGAGTTGGCGAGGACATGCCGGAGGCGCTCGGTCGGCAGGCCGAGCTCGAGCGGAACGCAGGCGCCGCCGGCCCTGAGGATGCCGAGCATGGCGACGATCCGATCGAAGCCGCGCTCGGTCGCGAAGGCGACCGCCACGTCCGGCCCCACGCCGCGCGCCGCGAGCCCGCCCGCCAGGCGCTCGGTTCTGCGATCGAGCTCGGCATAGCTCATCACGGCGTCCCCGAGCCGCAGGGCTTCCGCCTCCGGCGCGCGGGACGCCGCGGCCCCGAGGCGCGCGCCGATCGAGTCCACCGGATCGAGCGGGGCCGGCGGCGGGTTGAGCCGACGGTGGATCTCCGCGATTCGGCTCGCCGGCAGCAACGGCACGGATCCGATGCGGCGCACGGGGTCCGCCGCCAGCTCCTCCAGGATCGTGCGCCACGCCTCGACCATGCGCGCGACGGTCGCGCGATCGAACAGCTCCGTGTCGAACTCGACCGAGCCTTCGATCCCCCCGTCGACTTCGGCGAGCTCGACGTTCAGGTCGAATTTCGCCGTTCCGTTGTGGATGGGGACCGGCGTGGCCGAGAGGCCCGGCAGCTTTATGGTCCCGGCCGGCGCGTTGTGCAGGCCGAACAGCGTCTGCACGAGCGGTCCGTGGCTTCGGGAGCGCGGCGGGTCGAGCCTCTCGACGATCCGCTCGAAGCCGGCGCCGGCATGCTGGAACCCTTCGATCACCCGATCTCGCACGTGAGACAGGAGATCGGCGAAGGTGGCATTGCCGGCGATCCCGACACGCAGCGGCATCGTGTCGACGAAGAACCCGACGGTCCTCTCGAGCTCGGCCCGGGACCGGTTCGCGACGGGTATTCCGATCACCATGTCGTCGTCGCCGCCGAGCCGGTGCAGGACGACCGCCCAGGCCGCGAGCATCGCCATGAACAGCGTGGCCCCCCGGTCGCGCGCCACCCGGCCGAGACGGTCCGTCAGCGTCGCGTCGAACCCGATGGCGAGACTGTCGCCGAGATGCTTGCGGGCCGCGGGTCGCGGCCGGTCGCTGGGCAGGTTGATCGCCTCCGGCGCGCCCTGCAGCGCGGCCACGAAGTAGTCCTCGTCCGCCCGCGCGGCGCCTTCGCGCTCGGCGCCGGACCGCCAGGCCGCATAGTCGGCGAAGGCGACCGCGTCGGGGTCGGCGGCGAGGTCGCGCCCCTCGATCGCGGCCGCGTAGAGCGCGGCCAGATCGCGAACCAGGATGCCCGTGGACCAGGCGTCGGTGGCGATGTGATGGATGACGACGAGCAGCAGACGATCGTCGCCGGCGATCTCGGCGAGGTGAGCCCGGGCCACGGGGCCCTGCGAGAGGTCGAACGGCCGCGCCGCGCGCGCGCGCAGGCGCTCCATCGCGTCTTCCTCGGAGCGGACGCGGAGCGTCTCCAGCGGGAAGCCCGCGGCTGCGGCGATGCGCAGGACGGGACCGTCGGCGGCCTCGATCACGGCGGTGCGGAGCGCCTCGTGGCGCTCGAGCAGCCCGTCGAGAGCCCGCGCGAGGGCCGGCTGGTCGAGGCGGCCTTTCAGCCGGAGTGCGAAGGCGGTGTTGTAGACGGGGCTGCCCGGCTCGAGCCGCTGCAGGAAGTAGAGGCGCCGCTGGCCCGGCGACAGCGGCAGATCCCCCTCGCGCGGAACCCGGGGGATCGGGCTCGGCCCGCCGCGTCCCGCGTCGCCCCTGCGCGCGCGCATGCGCCGGAGCGCTTCCGCCTTCTGTGCGGGCGACAGCGTCGGCCGCGGCTCGCGATCCGCGGGCTCCGCGGGCGATGCGACGAGCGACGCGGCCGCGCGGGGAGCGGGCGTGGCCGCCTCGGCCGCGAGGAGCCGCTCGACCGGCTCGACCGACAATCCCTCCACGAACGTGCGCGCCACCCGGGCCACACGCCGCGATTCGGCCTCGTAGCGCGCCGGGTCCGCCCAGAGGTCGGCGAGCGCGTCGCGCCAGGGGCCGATCTCCTGATCGGGAAGGATCGGCTCCAGCAGCAGGGTCTCGGAGAGCGCGTCCCGATAGCCTTCGATGGGGCGGACCGGCAAGGCCGGCCGCGTGCCGAGCAGCGCCTCGGGCAGGGCCCCGTGGTCGGAGGCGAGGACCGGGATGCCGCGCAGCATGGCGTCGACCGCCGCCAGGCCGAAGCTCTCGAACCACAGGCTCGGCATCAGGACGACGCTGCTTCCGGCCAGCACGTCGTCGAGCGACGGCGCGTTGGCGCGGATTTCGACATTGGGCAAAGAGCCCAGCAGCCGACGGTCCGCCGAGCTGGTGGCGTAGCCCGGAAGCGCGGCGAACGATCGCTCGGGAAAGGCGGCCGCGAGCCCGCAGAAGACGCTCAGACCCTTGATGCCGCTCGCGTTGATCAGCAGCGCCGGTCCCGCCGGATCGGCCAGGTCGGGGAACGGGCCGGGCCCGAAATGCGGCGGCGCGTAGATCTGCGTCGGAACGCCGGCCCAGCGCTCGACGTAATCGGCCGCCGCCCGGCTCAGCGCGAGGCGCAGGCGGCAGCGTCGGACCAGTCGCGTGCGCTCCTCCCCCGGATAGAGGCTCTCGGGCCCGAACGGGAAGAGCTGCGGCGTGAGCGCGAGATAGACGACCCGGTCCGGAGCGGCCTCCAGCGCGGTGGCGAGCAGCCGCTGGCTCGGATCCTCGCTCGAGACCAGAACCCAATCCGGCTTTTCCCGCGCGATCGTCTCGGTGAGGGCGGCGACCATGTGGGCCTGATCGGCGATCGCATGGAGATCGACGCCGGACTTGCGAAACCGCTCGCCGTGACCGGTCGCGACCAGGTCGTCGCCGTCGGCGATCCGCCGGTCGCGCCACTCCCGATAGGTCTCTTCCGGCGGGCTCGACAGCGCCGGCGTCACTACGGAAACGGCGTGACCACGCGCGGCCAACGCTTCCGCGAGCGCGCGGTTGGAGCGGTTGGCGCCACCGTGATAGCGGGTGTAGGGCACGTTCGTCGCCAGCACGAGTCCAAGCATACGTACCTTCCGACCTCACCGCGCTCCGCTACGGGCGCGAGTATGGGCGAGTCGCCTCCGGCGAAGCAAGCCGTCTTGCCGCCCCGAATCGCAAGCCGCGGTTCGACACGAAAAGGGGTTGCTCAACAAGGGATCGCCACCCGGATGCCGTTTTGAAGCCTTTAGGTTGCCGAAGCCAGAGAATTCCGCGTCGTCACCCGTCGGGAAGACGCGTTCGATCACCGCGGCCCGGCGAACCCGACGGTTGCTCGCCTCGGCGTCGCCGAATAATGTCGATTCGTCGGGCGAAGGTACGGGGCAGCCATGCAGATCGCGATCGTCGGCATCGCTTGCCGCTTGCCGGGCTGCCCCGACCGGCGCACGTTCTGGGACAGGCTGCTCGCCGGCGAGGAGTGCCTGACCCGGTTCGGCCGCGAGGAGATGCTCGCGGACGGCGTGCCGCCCCGGCTGCTCGACGACCCGCGCTACGTCCCGGTCGCCGGCTTCGTCGCGGACGCGGATCGATTCGACGCCGCGTTCTTCCACGCGACGCCCGCGGAGGCGCGCCGCACCGATCCCCAGCAGCGGCTCCTGCTCGAATGCGCCTATCACGCGCTCGGCGACGCGGGCTACGCGCCGGCGACCGCGCCCGGCGCGGTCAGCGTCTACGCGGGCACCGGCGCGAACGTGCATTTCTGGCGCGACCTCGAGCACGCCGCGGGCGACCCGTCCAGGCAGTTCCTGTCCTACGTCGGCAACGACAAGGATTTCGCCGCGACGCGGATCGCCTACAGGCTCGGGCTGAACGGCGCCGCCGTGTCGGTGCAGACCGCCTGCTCCACCGCGCTCGTCGGCGTCCACCTCGCCTGCCAGAGCCTGATCCTGGGGGAGAGCGACCTCGCCCTCGCCGGCGCCTGCTCGCTGCGCCTGCCGGGACGCGCGGGCTATCTGCACGAGCCCGACGGCATCGAATCCCCCGACGGCCATTGCCGTCCCTTCGACCGGGACGCCGCCGGCACCGTGTTCGGCGACGGTGTGGCGATGCTCGCCCTGCGGCGGCTCGACGACGCCCTGGCGAGCGGCGATCGGATCCACGCCGTGATCAGGGGCTCGGCGGTCAACAACGACGGGGCGGACAAGCTCGGCTTCACCGCGCCGAGCGAAGCCGGCCAGATCGGCGCCGTCGCTGAAGCTTTGGCGGTCGCGGGCTGCGAGCCGGCCGACCTCTCCTTCGTCGAGGCCCACGGCACCGGAACGGCCCTCGGCGATGCGGTCGAGGTGGCGGCGCTCGCCGCGGTGTTCGCCGGATCGACGCGCTCCCCGCCCTGCCCTCTCGGCTCCGTGAAGGCGAATATCGGCCATACCGACACGGTCGCCGGGGCGGCCGGCCTGATCAAGGCCGCGTTGGCGCTGCGGCATGGCGTGCTGCCGCCTCAGGTGAACTTCTCCGCCGCCGACCCGCGGCTCGGCCTCGCGGACCGAGGCTTCGCCGTGCACGACACGCCCCAGCCGATCACCGGGCGCGGAATGGCGGGGGTCAGCTCGTTCGGGATCGGCGGCAGCAACGCCCACGTGGTCCTGGAAGCGCCACCGGAGCGTCCCCGGCGATATGGACGCCCGCTCGCGCGGGCGCGGATCTTCCCCGTCGCGGCCGCGGATCCGGAAGCGCTGGAGCGCCGGCTGCGCGATCTCGCGGAGACCGTCGCCCGGGATCGGCCGGACCCGGACGACCTGTCCGTCACCCTGCGGCGGACGCAGGCGGGCCTGCGCAGCCGCCACGTCCGGATCGCGACGGGCGAGGAGGCGCCCTTCTCCGTCGAGGATCCCGGCGCTGCGCCGCGCGCCGCGACGGCGCCGACAGACGCGCCGCCGACCCGCGTCTTCCTGATGCCGGGCCAGGGCGCGCAGCATGCCGGCATGGGTCGCGGCCTCTACGAGGCGTTTCCCGCCTACCGCGACGTGATCGACGCCGCCGCCGCCATCCTCGATCCGCTGATCGGCGACGACGTCCGGCGCGTGATGTTCGACGGCGCGCGCTCCGATCTCGCGCAGACGCGGCTGACGCAGCCGCTGGTGTTCGTCACGGACGTCGCCTGCGCACGGCTTCTGCAGGCCTTCGGCCTCGCGCCGGAGACAGTGATCGGCCACAGCCTCGGGGAATACGCCGCGGCCTGCATCGCGGGGGTCTTCGACTTCGCCGACGGGGTGCGGCTCGTTGCCCGGCGCGGCGCCCTGATGCAGGCCCTGCCCCCGGGGCGGATGGTGGCCGTGGGGGCCGACGTCGCGTCGGTGTCGACGCACCTGCGCGGGTCGGTCTCGATCGCGGCCTCCAACGCGCCGGACGTCACCGTGATCTCCGGTCCCCCGGCCGACGTCGCCGAGGTGGAGGCGGCTCTCGAGGAGGCGGGTCACGCCTGCCGGCCGCTGGCCACCTCGCACGCCTTCCATTCGGCGATGATGGAGCCGATGCTCGAGGCCTTCCACGCCGAGCTCGAGCGGATCGCGCTGCGTCCGCCGCGGCTGCCCGTCGTCTCCAACCTGACGGGGAAGCCGCTCACGGACGCCGAGGCCACCGCGCCGGACTATTGGTGCCGCCAGCTCCGCGCGCCGGTGCTGTTCGCGGACGGGCTCGAGACGGTGCTGCGGCGCGGCCGGCCGCTGCTGCTCGAGACCGGGCCGGGCCGGACCCTGACCTCGCTCGCCCTGCGGCACCCGGCGACGCCGCGGGGAACGTCGGCGCATGCCGTGCTGGCGCATCCGCAGGAGCGGCGCGACGAGGTCGAGGTCGTGCTCCACGCGGTCGGCGGCGCCTGGACCGCCGGAGCCGAGGTGGACTGGGCGCCGCTGGGCCCCACCGGCGACGCGCAGGTGGTCGATCTTCCCCCCTACCCGTTCGCGCGCGAGCGCCACTGGCTCGAGCCGGCGGCGCCCCGCGCCGAACCGGAGCCCGCTCCGGTCCTGCCGCAGATCCTGCTCCCGGCCTGGCGGCGCGACCCTCGACCGGGCGCCGTATCCGGACCAGGCGCCCTCGCCGGCACGTGGCTCGTGGAGGACGCCGGCGACGGGCTCGCCGCGCCTCTCGTCGCCGCGCTCGCGTCGAAGGGCGCGCAGGCGCGAGCCTACGCGCCCGGGAGGCTCGGCGACGCGTTCGCCGACGACGTCGCCGGGCTGGTGCTGACGGGAGCGGGAGGCGACGCGCTGGAGCGGATCGTGGCCGTGGCCCGCGCCGTCGACGGGCGGGGACGGGGACGCGCGCTCGCCGTCGGCTGGCTGACGGCGGGCCTGTTCGACGTGACGGGCACGGAGCGGCTGGAGCCGCAAGCCGCCGTCGGGCTCGGGGCGATGCGCTGCCTGCCGCTGGAGCATCCCGAGGTCGCCTGCCTGATCGCCGACGCCGACGATCCCGTCCGCGCCGCCCCGCTTCTCGCGGCGGACCTCGCGGCCGGCATCCGCGAGCCGGTCGTCGCCTATCGCGCGGGGAGGCGCTGGCTGCCGACCGAGGAGGCCGTGCCCGAGGCGCGCGACGCGGCGCGGATCGCCGGCCCGGTGCTGATCACCGGCGGCCATGGCGGCGTCGGCCGCATCGCGGCGGCGGCCGTCGCAGCGCTCGCCGGAGACGACCCGGTCGACGTCTACCTGCTGTCGCGGTCCGGAGGGCGGGTGACGGCGCCGTCCGGCGTGCGCCTCCACGACCTCACCGGAGACGTGGCGAAGCCCGGAACCCTGTCCGACGCCGTCGCCACGATCCTGCGGCGCCACGGCCGGCTCGGCGGCGTCGTTCATGCCGCCGGGAGCCTGGACCCCTCCGGTTTCGGGCCGCTGGCCGGAGCGATGGCCGCGGCGTGGTCCCGCCACCGGCCCGCGAAGGTCGAGGGCGCGGCCGCGCTCGTCCGGGCGCTGGACGGCATCGAGCACGGCTTCTGCCTGCTCGTCTCGTCCCTGTCGACCCGGCTCGGCGGCGTCGGCTACGGCGCCTATGCCGCCGCGAACGCGGTCCTGGACGCCACGGCCGAAGCCCAGGGCCGGCTCGGCCGGCCCTGGCTCGCCGCCGATCTCGACGCGTTCGTGCTCGACGACCGCGGCACGGGCGACGATGCCCTGACCCCCGCCAGCGGGCGCGCCGCGCTCGTTCGGCTGATCGGGGCGGCGATGGGCGGCCTCACGGGCGCCGCCATCGTCTCCGCCACGCCCTACGGACCACGCCGCGACCGCTGGATGCGCATCGCCACGTCGCGCGAGGTCGCGACGGCCGCCCGCTCCTCCCGCGCCGATCCCGGGCCTGAGCCGGAAGACCCGCTCGAGGCCGCGTGGAGGGACGTCCTCGGCGTCGAGCAGTGCGGGGACGACGAGAACTTCTTCGAGCTCGGCGGGTCGTCGCTGCTCGCGCTGCAGATCCTCTCGCGCATCCGCCGGTCGCTCGGCGTCGAGATCGGTCTCGCCGATTTCCTCGCCGCGCCGACGCTCGCGGGCTTGCGCGCGGCGACCGGGGCGCGGGCCGCCGACCGCGACGAGCCGCCGGCCGTCGCGGACCGGACGGTCCCGCTGCCGATCCTCCCCGGACAACGCAGCATCTGGATCGCCGAGCAGATGTCGCCGGAGCGCTCGAATTTCGCCGTGAACGCCGCCTATCGCATCGCCGGAGCGCTCGACGCGCCGGCGCTCCAGGGCGCGCTCGCGGCGCTCGCGGCCCGTCACGAGCCGCTGCGGACGCGGTTCGTGGCCGTCGACGGCGCGCCGCGACAGGTGATCGACCCGCCGCCGACCGGGTGGCGGCTCCCGATCGCGGAGGCGGCCGAGGACGACGCCGCGGCGATGGAGGCCTTCTTCGCCCGGCCCTTCGATCTCGCGGCCGACCCGCCCTGGCGCGCCCGTCTGCTGCGGCATGGCCCGGATCGCCACACGCTGCTGCTGTCCCTGCACCACATCGTCGTGGACGACTGGTCCATCGGCCTGCTGCTGGAGGATCTCGGGACGCTCTACCGTGCGGCCCGGGCGGGCGCCCCCCCGATCGCTGCGGATCCGGTGCAGTTCGCCGACATCTGCCTCGCCCGCTCGCGCCGGGCGGACGACGACGCCGACATCGCCTACTGGCGCGAGGCGCTCGCCGATCTGCCGTCCGCGCCGCCGCTGCCGGCCGACGTCACGGCGCCGCCGGACGACCGTCCCCATGCCGGCGGCGTCGTGACCGCGACGATCTCGGCCGACCTCCTGTCGCGGGTGCGCGCCGCGGCCGCCGCCGCCGAGACGACGCCGTTCGTCTGGCTGCTCACGGCGTTCGGAATCGCCTTGGCCGGCTCGGGCGGGACGCGCGACGTCGTGCTCGGCACGCCTCTAGCCGGGCGGAGCGAACCCGGCGCCGACCGGATGGTCGGCTATTTCGTCAACCCGGCGGTGCTGCGCATCGCCGTCGCGGACGCGGCGAGCTTCGCCGATCAGGCGCGGCGATGCGCCGGGATCGTCGCGGCGGCCCATGCGCACGGGACCGTTCCGGTGGAACGGGTCCAGGAAGCGCTCGGCCTGCCGGCGGGTACGGCGCCGTTCAGGGCCTGGATGACGCTGCTGACGCATGTCGCGCCCCGCCGGCTCGACGACGGCCTCGCGGTGACGCCGCTGCGCCTCGCCGATCGACCGGCGCGAATCCCGATCGCGCTCGTGCTGGAGCCGGAGGGCGACGGCCTCGTCGGCCACCTGGAGTTCGCTCGGTCGCTCTACCACGAGGACACGATCGCGGATCTGTCGGCGGCCTTCCTGCGCGTTCTCGAGCGCAGCGTCGCGGCTCCCGATACCGAGGTTGCGGAGATGCTCGCGCTCTGCGATGACATCCGCACGGAAGCAAAAAGCAACCGGACGGAGC
This sequence comes from Salinarimonas sp., assembly GCF_040111675.1. Lineage (NCBI taxonomy): Bacteria > Pseudomonadati > Pseudomonadota > Alphaproteobacteria > Hyphomicrobiales > Salinarimonadaceae > Salinarimonas > Salinarimonas sp. The sequence goes on from NZ_CP157794.1 coordinate 3,373,294, forward strand.
GGTTCGCCGACAACCAGCGCAGACGGCTGGCGACGGCGCGGCGCTCCGCGCGCTCCGTCATTCGGGGGACCGAGTCATGAAAACCGGACCTGGCGCGTTCAGGCGTCGCGCCCTGCAGCCCAACGCGAGCGACCTCGTCGCCTGCCGCCCGCTCGGCGACGAGGGCTGGTGGCCGGCTCTCGTCACCCCGCAGGCGAGCGGCGTCGATCTGGTCGGCTGGTCGGCCACGCAGCGCGACCTGGTGGCCGATCTGCTGCGCCGGCACAAGGCGCTGCTGTTTCGCGGATTCGACCGCCAGTCGGCCGCCCAGCTCGCCGATTTCGTCGCCGCGAGCAGCGACAACAGCCTGCTCGACTACAAGGACCGCACCACGCCGCGCGAAGCGCTGGGCAGCAAGCTCTACACCTCGACCAGCTATCCGGCGGACCGGCGCATCGAGCTTCACAACGAGGGCACGTATTGGCGGCGGTGGCCGCTGAAGCTCTATTTCGCCTGCGACGTCGCGGCGGAGACGGGCGGCGAGACGCCGCTCGCCGACATGGCCCGGGTCCTCGACCGCCTGTCGCCGGAGACCGTCGCCCGCTTCGAGGCGAGCGGCTTCACCCTCGTGCGCCGCTACAACGACGGTTTCGGCCTGCCTTGGCAGGAGGTCTTCCAGACCGAGGACCGCGCCGAGGTCGAAGCCTTCTGCACGGCCAACGGCATCGGCTACGAATGGGGAGAGGACGACCGCCTCGCCACGCGCCAGACCCGGCCGGCGATCCGGCGCCATCCGCGGACCGGCGAGCGGGTGTGGTTCAACCACGCGGCCTTCTTCCACGTCAGCGCCTATGCCGGCCCGGATCGCGACGCGCTCGAAGCCGAGCTCGGCTCGGACCGCATGCCCTACGCGACGACCTTCGGCGACGGCTCGGAGATCCCGGTGTCCGTCGTGGACGAGATCCTGGCGGCCTATCATGCCGAGGAGCGGCGCTTCGCGTGGGAGGACGGGGACATCCTGCTCGTCGACAACATGAGCATCGCCCACGGCCGCCAGCCCTATTCGGGCCGTCGGAGAGTCCTCGTGGCGATGGCCGAGCCCCATGACGGCTGATCCGGCGCCCCACGCCGCCGCGCCGGAGGCGGAGGCGGAGGGCTATCGGCTGTCGCCCCAGCAGGAGAGCCTGTTCCGCCGCTCCGCGGAGCCGACCGTGCCGCGCCTCTCGCTGGTGAAGCGGCTCGCCACGGGGACCGACACGGCGCTCCTCGCCGCGCGCTGGTCGCGATGCGTGGACGAGCTGGAGATCCTGCGCACGGCCTGCCGCACGCCGAGCTGGTCGACGGTTCCACTCCAGGTGGTCGAGGACGGGGTGCGCGCTCCCTTCTCGGTGGAGAAGCTCGACGCGGGGGCGGTTCCCGCGCGCATCGCCGCGCTCTCGCGAGCCCCCGTCGATCCGGCCGCCACGCCGGCCGCCGAGGCGCGGCTCCTCGTGTCCGAGGACGCAGCCCGGCTCGTCCTCTCCGGCGGCGCCCACGTCCTCGACGGCGACAGCCTCGTCTTCCTGGCCGAGCGCTTGACCGAAACGGGCGATCCGCCGGAGGTCCTGCAATATCCGGACGTCGCCGAGTGGGCGGCGAGCCTGGCGGAGGATCCGGACGCCGCCGCCGGAATCGCGTTCTGGCGCCGGCGCGCCGCCGATCTCCGCGACGCCCCGGTCGCCTTCTCGAACGAGGCGATCGACGGGCGCGGGCCGCGCAACGCGGTCGTCGCGCCCTGGCCGGCGGCTTGGTCGGGCGACGCGCCGTCGGCCGCCGAGATCGCGGCCGTGGCGCTGGTCTTCGCCGGCCGCTGCGCCGGCGCCGAGCCGGCATGCGTCGCCGTCCGCCGCGACGGCCGGGATCTCGAGGATCTGCACGGCGCCGTCGGCCCGCTGGCGCGATGGCTTCCGGTCAGCGTCGACACCGGCCTCTCGGCCGGGTTCGGCGACTGGCGGCAGGCGGCCGAGGACGATCTCGGCCGGGTGACCGATTGGCAGCACCTGATGGAAGCGGGCCTCGGCGACGCGGCGGCGCCCCGGGCAGCCATCGGGCTCGATCTGCGCGCCGGATGGGACGCCGCGATCGAGCGTCTCGACCCCGAGCCCGCGGCCCCTCCCCTCGTCCTTCGGGTCGATGCCGTCGCCCGCCGGATCGTGCTCCTGGCGGACGCCGAGGCATGCGACGACGCACAGGCGCGCCGCCTGGCGCGCCTGTTCGCGGCGCTCGCGGACGCCGCCGCCGCCGACCGGACGTCCCCCGTCGACGCTCTGGACTGGCTCGACGCGACGAGCCGGGACGAGCTCCTCGCCTTCGGCGACGGGCCGGACCTGCCGGGCCCCACGACGCTCGTCCCGGAGCGGATCGCGGCCTGCGTCGCCGATCGCGGCGGGTCGCTCGCTGTGATCCAGGGCGAGATCGCGCTCACCTACGACGAGCTCTGGCGCCGGGCCGGCGCCGTCGCCGCCTCGCTGGACGCGCCGAGCGGCTCGGACGAGCGACCGGTCGCCGTCCGCCTCCCCCGCGGCCCGGACGCGCTGGCGGCGATGATCGGCGCGTGGCGGGCCGGGCGCCCCTACACGCCCTTCGATCCGGACCTGCCGGAAGCCCGTCTCGCGCAGATGCGGCGTACGGCGGATCCGGCCGCCGAGATCGCCGCGCCGCCGCCCGTCGACGCCGCCCGCCGAGACCTGCCCGCGCGGGCGCCCGGGGACCTCGCCTACCTGCTCTTCACCAGCGGCTCGACCGGCACCCCCAAGGCCGTCGCGGTGGAGCATCGCGGCCTCGCGGCCTCGACAGCCGCACGCACGCGGCACTACGGCGAGAATCCGCAGCGGTTTCTCGTGGTCTCGCCGCTGGGCTTCGACAGCTCTGTCGCCGGCCTGTACTGGACGCTCGCCACCGGCGGGGTCGTGGTGCTCCCCACCGAGGAGGAAGCCGAGGACGCCGGCGCCCTGGCCCGGCTGATCCGCGAGCGCGCGGTCACGCACACGCTCATGCTCCCCGGCCTGTACGACGCGGTGCTCGAGGCCGCGGCCCCGGGCGACCTCGACGGCCTTTCGCTGGTGATCGTCGCCGGCGAGCCCTGCCCGCGCGCCTTGATCGGCCGTCATCGCGAGCGGCTGCCGGGAACGCGCCTCGAGAACGAGTACGGCCCGACCGAGGCGACCGTCTGGTGCACCGCCGCGCGCCTGGACGCCGATGGCGACGGACCCGTCCCCATCGGCGTCGCGATTCCCGGCGCCACGGCGCGGGTGGTCGATCGCCACCTTCGGCCGCTTCCGCCGGGGGTCCCGGGCGAGATCTGCATCGGTGGCCCGGGACTGGCGCGCGGCTACGCCGCCGGGCCGGCGCAAACCGCGTCCCGCTTCGTGCCCGATCCCTTCGCCCGCGAGCCCGGCGCCCGGCTCTACCGGGTCGGCGACCGGGGCATGCTGGCCGCCGAGGGACGGATCCTGTACCAGGGGCGGACCGACAACCAGGTCAAGCTGCGCGGCCATCGGATCGAGCTCGAGGAGATCGAGGCGCGCCTCCTGGCGGACCCGTGCGTCCGCGCAGCCGCCGCGACGGTCCGCGACGGACGCCTCGTGGCCTACGTCGTCCCGCGCGAGAGCGCACCGGAAGACGACGCGCGCTACCGCGCGGCCGTCCAGGCGCTCCCCGCCTGGATGCGGCCGCAGACCTTCGTCACGCTCGAGGCCCTGCCGCGCGGCCGGACCGGCAAGCTGGATCGCTCGGCGCTGCCGGCCCCGGGCCAGGCGGCGGGCTCGGCCGTCTCGCGCGCGCCGCGAGACGGGACCGAGAGGACGGTCGCCGCGATCTGGGCGGAGCTGCTCGACCGCGACGCGATCGGGATCGACGACGATTTCTTCCGGCTCGGCGGCGATTCGCTGCTCGCCCTGCGCGCAGCGACGCGGATGCGCCAGGCGGGCATCGACGCGAGCCCACGGCTTCTCCTCAAGCACCCGACCATCGCGGGGCTGCTCGCGGCGGCCCCGCGTCGCCCGCTCGACCGGCCCGCCGCGGCCGTGACGGCGCCGGCGGCATCGGCGGGCTCCGCTCCGCTGACGCCGATGCAGGCCTGGCTCGTCGAGCGTGCGGGGACGGTTCCCGCCCGCTACGATCAGAGCCTGCGCGTCGTCGCGCGGGAGCCGCTGGATCTCGCCCGCCTGGAGCGCGCCTTCGCCGAGGTGGTCGCCCGGCACGACGCGCTGCGGATGCGCTTCGAGGCGACGCCCGAGGGCTGGCGGCAGACGCCCGGCCCCGCGCATGTCGACCCGCCGCTGCTCTACGATCTCGCGCGCGTCCCGGAAGCGGCGCATTCCGGCATCGAGGCGGGCGCATGGGAGCGTCTCCATGCCGGCCTCGATCCGGCCTCGGGCCGGCAGGCCCGCCTCGCGGTGATCCGCAGGGGCGCCGGGGGCGCAGACCTGCTTCTCGCGGTCGTGCATCATCTGGCGATCGACGCCGCCTCCTGGCGGATCGTCGTGGAGGATCTCGAGATCGCCTACCGCGCTCTCGAGAGCGGCCGCTCCGTCGCGTGGCCGGCGGCGCCGGCATCGTTCGCCACCTGGGCGACGGCGATCCGAGACCTGCCGCCGGAGCGTCTCTCGCCGTCGTTCTGGGCGAACCAGAGCGCCGCCGCCGTCCCCGCCCTGCCACGCGACCGGCAGCACGGGACGAACCGCGAGGGCGACGTCCATCACGTCGCGGTCACCCTCGACGCGGCGGCGACCGATCGTCTGGCGCGGCTGGCGCCCGGCGCGCTCTCGAGCGGCCTCGACGCCGTGCTGACGGCCACGCTGGCCGAGACGCTCGCCGCCTGGTCCGGGGCCTCCGTGGTGCGCATCGACCGGGAGCACCACGGGCGCGCCGACGATCTGGTGGGGCTCTCCAGCGAGCGTACCGTCGGCTGGTTCACGACCGCCCATCCGCTCGTCCTGCGCGTTCCCGAAGCCGACGGGCCCGACCGCCTGCGCGCCCTGCTGGAGCAGATCGACCGCGTTCCCGACGACGGTTTCGGCTACGGATTGTGGGCGAATGCCGGCGCGGACGGGGACGTCCTGCTCAATTTCCTCGGGCGCACGGACGCGCCGCCCTCGCCGGATCCGCTCTTCGTCGTCGAGGACGGCGCCACCGGTCGCGAACGCGATCCCGACCTCCCCCGGCGCTGCCTCCTCGAGATCGACGCGGAGATCCTCGACGGCCGCCTCCGGGTGCGCTGGAGCCATGCGGCGACGCTCCACGACGTCGGCACCATCGACCGGCTCGCATCCGATCACCTGGGACGCCTCGCCGCCCTGGCCGCCCGCCTGAACTCCGACGAGGGCTCATGACCTCCGTATTCGACGGCGCCGAAGCGATCTACGGGCTGACGCCGATGCAGGAGACGATGCTGCTCTACAGCGACGCCGCCGGCGCGGGCGCCTTCGTCGGGCAGCTCGCCTGCCGCCTCCTGGGACCGCTCGACGCCGCCGCCCTGGAGCGGGCGTTCGAGGCCCTGCTCGCGCGGCACCCGGCCCTGCGGACGGCGTTCGTCTCGCAAGGCCTCGAGCGCCCGCTGCAGGTGGTCGCGGCTCGCGTCGCCCTGCCGTTCCGGATCGTCGACTGGTCTGGCCTTCCGGGCGACGAGCGCTCGGCGCGGGAGGCGGCTTTCCTCGAGGAGGACGTCGCCACGCGCTTCGCCCCGGACTCGGCGCCTCTGATGCGCGTCGCCTTGATCCGGGCATCGGACGAGGACCATCTGCTGGTCTGGACCCGCCACCACGTCCTGATGGACGGATGGTCGATGGCGCTGGCGATCGACGAGCTCGCGGCGCTCTACGCGGCGGAGCGGGACGGCCGGCCCGCCGATCTGCGCCCGGCGCGCCCGTTCCAGGACTACGTCGACTGGCTCGACCGGCGCGATCGCTCGCAGGACCTGGACTTCTGGCGCTCGGCGCTGTCCTCGGCCGCGTCGCCGACCCCGATGGTCCCCGCCGACCCGGCGCCGAAAGCGGCCGAGGCGCCTCTGGTCGAGCACGCACGACCGCTCGCCGAGGCGGCTGCGGACGCCGTTCGGCGCACAGCCCATGCACGCGGCATCACCGAGGCGGCGGTGCTCGCGGCCGCCTGGGCCCTGGTCGTCGCCCGCCATGCCGATTCCGACGACGCCCTGTTCGGGCTCACGGCGTCCGGGCGCCCCGCCGATCTGGCCGGCGTGGAATCGACCGTGGGGCTCTTCCTCAACACCGTCCCGCTGAACGTGCCGCTGCCTCCCGACCGCCGGGTCGGTCCCTGGCTCGAGGAGGTCGCGGACATCCTCGCGGCGGCGAGCGACCACGCCCACATCGCGCTGTCCGACCTGCGCACGCTGTCGCCCGTTCCGTCCGAGGAACCGCTGTTCGATCACATCCTGGTCCTGGAAGGCGCCAGCCTCGCCGGCTCGGTCGATCGGTTCGCCGATCTCGCGGTCCGGGACTACCGCTTCATCGACCAGACCAATTTCGCCCTCAACGTCGGTGTCCAGCTCGGGTCCCCCAAGCAGATCCTCGTCGTGCACGACCCCGGCCGGATCGACGGCGAAACGGCCTGCCGGATCGGGACGCGCTTCGAGGCGGCGATCGCCGCCGTCACCGGCGACCCCGACCGGACGCTGGGCGCGATCGCTCTCGTCGACGAGGCCCACGAGCGGTTCCTGGCGGAGGTGGTCAACGCCACGCGGGTCGAGTTCACCGACCGTCGGTCTCTTCTGCGCCGGATCGCCGACCAGGACAGGGCCGCCACCGCGCTGATTAGCGAGCAGGGGCGGGTGTGCTACGGCGCGCTCTGGGACGCATCGGGCGCGCTCGCGCAGGAGATCGCCGCGGCGGGCGTCGGACCGGAAGACGTGGTCGCCCTCGTGCTGGAGCGCGGGCCGCTGCTGCCGCTCGCCGTCCTGGCGACGATGCGGGCCGGCGCGGTCTACCTGCCGCTCGATCCGTCGGACGCGCCGCAGAGGCTGGCCGACCTGATCGCGGAGAGCGGGGCGGCCCTGGTCCTCGCCACCGATCCGCTCGCCGGCCTCGTCTCGCAAGCCGGTGCGCGCGTGCGCCGGCTGCGCGCCGACGATCTCGCCCGCTCCCCGTCCGGGGATGCGCCCGTGCCGGACCCGGACCCGGACGCCGCCGCCTACGCGATCTTCACCTCGGGCTCGACGGGCCGGCCGAAGGCGGTCGTCAATACCTGGGACGGCCTGCGCAACCGCATCGACTGGATGCAGTCCGCCTACCCGATCGGCCCCGGCGACCGCGTCCTGCACAAGACGCCGTACACGTTCGACGTCTCGGTCTGGGAGCTGATCTGGCCGCTGACCGAGGGCGCGGCGATGGTGGTCGCGGCGCCCGACGGTCATCGCGACCCGGACTACCTGCGCGACCTGATCGTCGCCGAGGGCGTCACCCTGTGCCACTTCGTGCCGTCGATGCTCAGGGCGTTCCTCGCCACCCCGGGGATCGAATCCTGCCGCAGCCTGGCCCGCGTGATCTGCAGCGGCGAGGCCCTCACCGGGGCCGATCGCGATCGGGCGCATAGCCGGCTGAGCGCCAGCGTGCACAACCTCTACGGCCCTGCCGAGGCGGCGATCGACGTCAGCTCCCACGATTGCGCGCGCGACGAGCGGTCGACCGAGGTCCCGATCGGCCGACCGATCGCCAACACCCGCCTCTACCTGCTCGACCGGAACCTGCTGCCCGCGTCGCCGGGCGCCACCGGAGAGGTCTTCATCGCCGGGCGCAACCTGGCCCGCGGCTATCTCGGCCGGCCCGGCCTGACGGCCGAGCGCTTCCTGCCCGATCCGTTCGCCGACGAGGCGGGCTCCCGCATGTACCGCACCGGCGACCTCGCCCGCCGCCTCGGCGACGGATCGCTCGTCCATGCCGGGCGCAGCGACTCGCAGATCAAGCTGCGGGGCATGCGCATCGAGCTCGGCGAGATCGAGGCGGCCCTCCGCGCGCTCGACGGCGTGGCCGAGGCCGCCGTGACCGTGGGGGAGGCGCCGGACGGGGGGCCGCGGCTCGTCGCGCACCTCGTCGCCCGTCCGGCGCCGACCTCGCCCGACGGCGCGGGGCTCTCGCCCGACGACCTGATCAGGCGTCTCGAGGCCCGCCTGCCGAAGGCGATGGTGCCGTCGGCCTTCGTCTCCCACGCCGCCCTGCCGCTCTCGCCGAACGGCAAGCTGGATCGCAGGGCGCTGGCGGCGCACGCCGCGCAAGGCCCCGACAAGCCGCGTGTGGCGCCTCGAACCGAGGAGGAGCGGCGCATCGCCGCGATCTGGTCCGAGGTCCTGGGGACGCCCGACATCGGCGTGACGGACGATTTCTTCGCGCTCGGCGGCCATTCCCTGCTCCTCGTGCAGGTCGCGGCGCGTCTGCGCCAGAGCTTCGAGATCGAGATCTCGCTGCGGGCGCTGTTCAACGCACGCACGGTCGAGACGATGCTCGACGTCGTCCTCGACGCGGAGCTCGCCGGACTGGATGCGGAGGAGCGCGCGGCGCTGCTCGCCGATCTCGCGCCGATGGAGGGCCGCGACCGCCCCTGACGCGGGACCGCGCGGAGGACGACGTGCGCCCTCGATCCCGAACACGCCTTAATCGCGCCGAGCAGCAGGGTGCGGCGATCCGCGCGCGGGCGGTGTTGACCTATGTCAGATCGGGCAGCGGGGAATTCCGGTACTCGTCCGCGCAGGCGACGAAGATCGCCCGAAAACACCAACGAAAACGCCACTCTCGCATTCAGAGCCCTGCCGAATGTCCGTGACCATCCGCGTTCCGGACGGGTGCGATTGCGCCCGTCTCGTCTCGCTCCTCTCCGAGACCCTCGCCAACCTCGACCATGAGCACCACCTGCGCCTGGCGGGGGCCGCACGCAGCGCGCGCAGCCCGGTCCTGCGCGCCCAGCTCGTGGAGACGCTGGCGACGCGTCACCGCGAGCGCCGAGCGGCCTACGTCGAGGCCATCGCGCGGCTTCGGGGGCAGGCCGGCGGCTAGCGAAGAGACGATCCCAATTTCCACGTGAAGGCGACAGAGACGGGGCAGTTCCTGGTGGGCCCGGCAGGACTCGAACCTGCAACCAGACCGTTATGAGCGGCCGGCTCTAACCATTGAGCTACGGGCCCCCGAGGCGGGGTGAGGCTTCGTGGCCTGCGCGATCCCGGGCCGAGTGGTCCGGCATCGCCGTTCGTTCACGGTGCACCTATCCCCGTCCTGTCCCCCTAGAACGGGCGTTCACGGCACCGGCGATCGTTGTAAGCGCCGGGCCGCCGGGCCGCAAGATCATCGCGCCTTCCGCTTCGCGATCCCCTCGACGGCCGCCGCCTGGTGGTCGGGGCTGTGTTGTCCGTAGACCCGCTCGAGCACCTCGACGGACATGCCCAGGTATCCGGCGGCGTCCCAGAGCGGCACCCCGGCGCGCCTGAGCCAGGTCGCCGCCGTGTGGCGCAGCGCGTGAGGCGTCACCTCGGGCGGAAGACCGGCGGCCCTGACCGCCGCCGCGAATCCCTCGTTGACCTCGCCGACGGGCCGCCCGTTCCACGCGACGACGTGCGACCTGGCGATTCCCTTGCGATGCCAGCACGTCGTGGACCGCCTGGTCGCGGCGGTGCTGCGGCGCGAGCTTCTCCGCCAGGTAGGCGCTCAGCGCAGCTTCGGCCTGGAGGTGGCATTGGGGCCAGGGCACGAGCTTTCGAGCCGAAGCCAATGTATAGCTTGCTAATCAAAAGGTGTTTCGGAGAAAATCATCTCTCGGGGGTTGACCTGCTTCGATCGCCATCTTAGCCACATCAGATTGCAAGCGGAGCAACGGGAGTGGACATGTCGTCACGGCTTCTGGTTGAGTCTGGATGGACGAGTCTCGCGCTTCGAGCGAGCGAGGCAGGGCACATGGAGCATGTTTTCGAGGCGGCCCGCCTCTTCTTCGAGCGCTCTTCCGACGAGAAGCGTCGGTTCGCGATGCCCGGCCAGCTGGAGGGATGGCGAGACCTCGGCGCCGAGTATTCCGATGACCCCGAACGCCCGGATCTCAACGAAGCGTTCGGCCTCGTCGCCCGAAACCGGAGCCGGACGGCCGATCTCGGCTGGATCGACGACAACCCGCTCCACGCGGCGTTGCGCCGCGCCATGGACGTCCTCACCCCGAAGGTCGACGCGCTCTTCGCCGACCTCAAGGCGAATCTCGCTCCGTCCGGGGACGATCTCGTGGCCTCCGAATGGTCCTATCTGCAGGTCAACTACTACCGGCCGTCGCGCGAGAGCCGAGACCTTCTCCAGGATGCGCACGAGGACGGTCATCTACTCACGGTGCTCGCGGCCGACCAGCCGGGCCTCGAGCTGGAGATCGACGGCGCCTTCCGTCCGGCCCCGCGCGACCCGAACGCTCTCGTCGTCATGCCGGGCAGCATCCTGACGGCGATGACCGGCGGCCGGATCGCTCCGCTGCGCCACCGCGTGCGCCGGGACGCCGGGATCGCAAGCCGCATCTCCATGATGTTCTTCGTCAATCCGAGCCTGGAGGAGCCCCCGGAGGCCTGGCTTCCCGACGCCGCCGGGAGACGCGCCGACATCCGCGAAGCCGCGATCGCCGCCTCGACGGCCTTCGGCCTGCCTGCGCTCGACCGCGCAGCCTCCCTCGACGCGGGCGCGCCGTCATGAACGTCCTCGTCCTCGGAGGCTCCGGCTTCGTCGGCTCGGCGCTCGTCCCGGCCTTGCGCGAGGCCGGCTTCGCCGTGACGCTCGCCAATCGCGGCACCCGGCGTGTGCCGCATACGCGGCAGATCGTGCTCGATCGCGACGACGAGCGCTCGGTCGCCGCCCTCGGCGCGCCGGACGCGCCGGCCTTCGACCTCGTCGTCGACACGAGCGCCTATACCGGCCCGCAGGCGGCGCGCGCCCGAACCGCGCTCGCCGGACGGGTGGGCCGCTGGATCCATCTCGGCAGCGCCGCCGTCTACGCAGATGGTCTCGACCGCGCGCCGCGGGAGGACGACCCGATCGGCGGGGCGGCGGTCTGGGGCGCCTACGGCTTGGAGAAGTCGGACGCCGACCGGATCCACCTCGCCGCCGAGGACGGCGTCCCGACCGCGATCCTGCGCCCGCCCTACCTCTACGGACCGGGCAACGACAACGATCGCGAGACCTTCGTGTTCGCCCGCGCGCTGACCGGGCGGCCGATCGTCGTGCCCGGCGCGGGCGCGGCGCCGCTCCAGTTCCTGCACGTCGCCGATCTCGCGGCGATCGTCGTCGCGCTGGCGCGCGTCGGCTGGTCGGGCGTCGAGATCTACAACGTCGCCGAGGCGCAGACGGTCGGCGCCCGCGATTGGGTCGAGCTCCTGTGCGAGATCGCCGGCGCCCGTCCGCCGATCCTGCTCGGCGGCGAGATCGATCCCCGGCAGCCGCCGCGCAGCTACTTTCCGTTCCGCGATGCGCCCTGCATCGTCGACGCGGCGCGCTTCGCGGCATCCGATCTCGCGACGCGGCCGCGCCCGCACGCGCGCGGCTTCGCCGAGACCTTCGCCTCCTACCGTCTCGAGGACCTGCGCGTCGCGAGCCCGACGACGCCGGGCGAGGCGACGCTGCTCGCCAAGGCCGGCCTGGGGCAGGGCGGAAACGGGCAGGAGGGCGCATCGTGATCCGCGTCCTCGTGCTCAGCGCCGGCGATCCCGCCGGCATCAATTTCTGCAAGTCGCTGCGTCTCGAGCCGGACGCCTTCCGCATTCTCGGCGCCGACACCGACCCCTACAGGCTGCATCTCGCGGTGGCGGACGAGCGCCATCTCCTGCCGAGCGCGGCGGAACCGGGCTATCTCGATGCGCTCGTCCGGCTGGTGCGGCGCCTCGCGCCCGATCTCGTCTACGCCGCCGATACGAATCGCGAGCTCGAGATCGTCTCGGAACATCGCGACGCCCTCGATGCGCCGGTGTTTTTGCCGCGCGTCGAAGCGGTTCGCGTCTACGAGGACAAGTGGGAGTGCACGCGCCGGTGCGTCGCGGCCGGGATCACGGTCCCCGAAACCATCCTCCTGCGCGGCCCGGCCGATCTGGAGCAGGCCTTCGCACGCTTCGGCAGCGTCTGGCTGCGCGCGACGCACGGCAGCGGCGGGCGCGGCTCGCTGCCGACGACCGATCCCGTCCTGGCTCGGGCCTGGATCGAGCGTCATCGGGGATGGGGCTCGTTCACGGCGGCCGAGCGGCTGACGTCGCGCATGGCGACGTGGATCGGGCTGTGGCGGAACGGCGAGCTCGTCGTCGCGCAGGGCCGCAGGCGCCTGCATTGGGAATACGCCCATCTCAGCCCCTCCGGCGTGAGCGGCATCACCGCGGCGCAAGCGACGACGAGCGACCCGCAGATCGAGACCATCGCGCGCGCGACGATCGCGGCTGCGGGTTTCGCGCCTCACGGCATCGTCAGCGTCGACCTCACCTACGACGATGCGAGCATCCCGAATCCGACCGAGATCCAGGCTTCGCGCTTCTACACCTCGATCCAGTTCCTCGCCCGCGCGGGCCTCAACCTGCCGGCCATGTACGTGCGGCTGGGCGTCGGGCTCGACGTCGACGGCTATCCGACCGGATCGAGCCCGCTCGCCGACGACCTCGTCTGGCTCAAGACGGTGGACGCCGAGCCGATCCTGACGGACATGGCGAGCATCGACCGCAACGCGGCGCTCTGGAGCGCCGCATGACGCCGACGCCCGACGAGCTGACGGGCCTCCTCGCCGGGATCGATCCCCGCTGGCGGGTGCGCGCGGTCGAGCCACTCGCCGAGGGCATGCTGAACACGGTCGTCCGCGTCCGGCTCGGCGACGCGCCCCCCTCGTCCGTGGTGGTGCGGATCCGTCGTTTCGAGGACCCCCTCTACGGCCAGGAATTCGCCGCCGAGCGCTTCGCCTATCCGCTGCTGCCGAAGGAGCGGCCCGCGCGCCCTCATCTGTTCGGCGTCGGGCGTATCGGGGCGCATCGCGCCGCGGTCTTCGAGGAGGTGGCCGGTCCCCTGCTCGACACGGTGCTGCGGGATCCGTCCGTCTCGCCCACGCCGCGCCGCGCGCTGCTCACTCGGGTCGCGGAGGATCTCGCCGTGATCCACGCGCGTCCGGCGCACGGTTTCGGGACGCTGCGGCGCGTTGACCATGCATCGGACGAGGTGCTCGGGTTCTGGGGCGGGCTGTTCGCGGCGGAGGCCGATGCGCTCGGCCGGGTCGCGCCCGCCTCCGTCGCCTCCCTCGAGGCGGCGACGCGCGGCTGGCTCGCCGCCATCGCGGAGGCGCCGGTCGATCTCGTGCGCCCCTCCCTCGTCCATGGGGACGTTCACGCGCGAAACATCATCGTCGCCGCAGACGGGCGGTGCGTGCTGATCGACTGGGAGGCGGCGCGATTGCGCAGCCCCGCCTACGATCTCGTGCAGCTGCACGCTCTCGACCTCGCGGGCGCGCCCGAAGAGGCCGCGCACCTGCGCGAGACCTATCTGCGCCGCCGCGGGCTCGTCGGCGCCGAGCCGGCGCTCCTGCGCCTCGTTCATGTCTTCACGCAATTCTGGAAGGTGCGCATGGCGGTCTTCATGGTTCTGCACGAGCGTCCCGGCTGCGCCTATTTCGGACGGCTCGCGGACTGGCGCGCGTACCTGGAACGGGCGGAGTTCGCGTGATGACGGCGGATGCGCGCCCGCACGCGGCGGGCTCGGGCCCGCGTCCGATCGCCCGGCTCTCCGAGATCGCGGGCGCCTACGACGTCTTCCTCGTCGACCAGTGGGGCGTCCTGCACGACGGCGTCGCGCTCTATCCCGGCGCGCAGGACGCGCTGGCGGACCTGATGGCGCACGGCAAGCGCGTCGTTCTCCTGACCAATTCGAGCAAGACGGTCGCCGTCAACGAGGCGCGGCTGGCGACGCGCTTCGGCGTCGGTCGCGCGTCGTATCACGCCCTCGTCTCCTCCGCGGAGCTGCTTCGCGACGCCCTCGCCGCGCGCGCGGCGAGGGCGGGGGTGCGCGTGTTCTGCGTCGCGGACGCGGGCGACGAGGTCCTGCTCGACGGCGTCGGATGCACGCGCGTCGACGACCCCGCCGAGGCGGATTGCGTCGTGCTCCTCAGCGTCGCTCCGGGCGAGGGGCTCGACGAGCATCGCGGCTGGCTGGAGCGGGCGCGCGTCGCGGGCCGGCCGCTGTTGTCGCCGAGCGCCGACGCGCTCTCCGTCTCCGCGACGCGCGGCGTGGTCGCGGGGCTCGCCGCGATCGTCGCCGCCTACGCCGCCGGAGGCGGCCCTTGCGTCAACTTCGGCAAGCCCGAGGGCGCCGTCTACGATGCGGCGCTCGCCGGCCTGGACGTGCCGCCGGAGCGCGTCCTGATGATCGGCGACCAGCTCGAATCCGACGTGGCCGGCGCGCGCCGGCGCGGGTTCGCGAGCTGCCTCGTCCTCACCGGCGCCGGCGCCGCCCGCGTCGGGGCGACCGAGCCCCGAACGGCCTGCCGCGTGCTGGCCGGGCCGAACGTCCCCGAGGCGCTTCGCCCGACCTACGTCGCCCCGTCGATGGCGTTCTGACGTGATGCCGCAACGCGCCCTCGTCCTCGAGCGAGCCTGGCTCGCTCTCGTCTTCGTCGGCTTCGGCGCCGTGGCGCAGACCTTCTTCTGGGGGATCGTCGGGCCGGCAACCATGGACCGGCTCGGGATCGGCGCCTCGGAGTTCGCGGGCGCCGTCGGCCTGGCGACGCTGGCGGCGGCGATCCTGTATCTCGCGCTCGGCCCGCTCGTCGCGCGGCTGCCCGCGGAACGGGCGCTCGCCGTCGGGCTCCTCGCCGCGGGGCTCGCGCTCGTCGCGGCGCCGCTCGCCCCGACCGTCGCGGCGTTCACCCTGGCCTTCGTCGTGCTGCGGCTCGGCGCCCGGCACGTTTTGTCTCATGCCGTCGAGATGCGGATGAGCGAGGAGCGGGAGCGCCTCGGCGGCTTCGGCGCGCAGCTCGTCGCCTTCGGCTATCCGGTTTCCATCCTCGTCGTCGCCCCGGCGCTCGTCGCGGCGGCGGCGATCCTCTCGCCGGGCGACCTCCTCGCCGTCGCCGGCGCGGCGACGCTCGCCTGCGGCTGCATCGCGCTCGTGCGCGCCGCGCCGCAGAAGGCGGCGGCCGCGGCCGCGGCCGCGATCGCGCCGATTCGCGCGTCCTTCGGGGCCATCCTCGCCGAGCCGCGCTTCGCCCTGCTCACGCTCGGCTACGCCGTACCCTTCGCCGTCGACACCGTCGCGCTCCTGTTCCACACGCGGCTGGCGCCGACGATCGGCTCGGTCCCGCTGCTCACGCTCTACGCCCTCGGCCAGGTCACCGGGGGCGTTGTCGCGCACTGGGCCGCGCGCCGGATCGGCCCCGCGTGGCTCGTTCTCGCGCAGGCTCCGGCGCTCGCGCTGGGGGCGGCGGCGCTGTGGATCGCCGGCGAGGCGGCGGCCCCCGTCTTCTTCGCGCTGCTCGGCCTCGCGATCGCGGTCTCGAACTATGCGGGAGTCGCGTCATGGCAGGCCACGTTCGGCCACGAATTCCTGCGCACGGCCCTCGTCCTTCGCGGCGTCCTCGCCATGGCGGCGAGCGCGGTCGCCGCCGCGCTCGCCGGGCGGTGGTTCGATCTCGACGGGGGCGCCGACGCGCTCGCCGCGATGACGCTGGCGCTGGTCGCGCTCGTCGCGGCGTGCGGCGTCGCGATCCCGCGGCTCGGGCCGCGTCGCGACCCGAGCGCACGCGGCTCGGAGCGCCCCTCGGAGCGCACCGTGGCATGAGCGTCGATGTCGGCGTGCTGATCGTCGGGGCGGGCCTCTCGGGAAGCGCCGCCCTGGCACGGTTGCTCCGCGCGGCTCCGCGGGAGCGGGTGCTCGTCGTCGATGAGGGCGGCGACCCGGCGAACGGGACCGGCGCCGAAGCGGCGCGCGTGGTCCTGCGGGCGTCGGACCGCACCGCGACGACGCTCGACCCGTGGTGGACTGACCGGCGGCTGGGCGGCGCCGCCAATCTCTGGTACGGCCAGATCTCCCGTTTCGAGCCGATCGACTTCGCCTCCCTCGCCTTTCCCGGCGAGGGCGGTTCCGTCGCCCGCAGCCGCCCTTGGCCGATCGACCGGGCGGCGCTCGACCCCTTCTACGACTTCGTCGAGACGCTGCTCTCGCCCGTCTCCGCCGCTCCGGCGCTCAATCCCGGGGCGCGCTTGCCGGAGGGCTGGACCGCGCGTCGTCGGGTGGGCCGCGCCGAGCGGGCGATCCACGAGGCCCTCGCCGCCGGCGGCTGGGAGCCCCATGCGGGCGCGACGTGCCTCGGGGGCCATGCCTGGGCCGCGGCTCCGATCGACCCGGTGACGCTCGCGCCGTTGCGCTCCGGCGGCCCGGCCGACCATGCCCGCAACCCCGTCTGGCACACGCGGCGGGCCACTGAAGGAGCCACGAGGGCGACGCTGTGGGTCGGGGCCCGCGTCCTCTCCGTCGCGCCGCGTGGCGACGATCTCGAGGTCCGCGTCGAACGCGCCGACGGCGTCGCGCGCGTGCGCGCACGCGCGATCGTCCTCGCCTGCGGCGTTCTCGAAACGGTCGCGCTCCTGCGGCGCTCGGGTTTGACGCATCCCCGTCTCGGCCGGGACTTCACCTTCACCACGGAGGCTACGGCCTATGTCGCGACCGACCTTCGGCGCTGCGCCAGCGCGACGGAGCTGGCGATCGCGCGCATGGCGGCGATCTCGACGAAAGGACTCTACGCGCCGTCCGTCCCGGGACTCGTCAAGGGCGGAAAGATCTCCGCCTACGACGCGCGCGGCTTCGAGGGCGACGCCCGCCACGAGCGCAAGATCCGGGCCGCGACCGGCTCCGACCCGGACCTGCTGTCGCCCGCCTCGCGGCTGACCGTGAAACTCAGCTTCAAGGGGGAATCCGTCGCCTGGGAGGGGAAGCGGATCGCGCCGCCGGAGCCCACCGCGATCGACGGCGCGGAGCACGTTCTCGACTACACGCCCCACCCCCACGACAGGCGGCTCGTCGCCCGGGTGCGCGCGGCCTTCGCCGAGATCGCCGCCCTCTTCCCCGGCGGGCGCGTCATCGCCTCGAGCGACAACGTCGACGGGAGGGACCGGAGCTCGGCGCACCTTCACGGGGGCGCGATCTGCGGCACATGCGCGGCGGCGGCGGTCACGGACAGGGACTGCGCGCTCTTCGCCGAACCGCGCCTTTTCGTGGCAGACGCATCGATCATGCCGAGCTCGGGCGCGACGAATTCGTCGCTGACCGCCATGGCCAACGCAGCGCGCGTGGCGGACGCCGTCGCGGCGCGGCTCTGATCCTCGCAGGAACGACCGCGCCCGCTGGTGAACGCGGTTCCAGCTAGGGCACGAGGCGCGGCTGGGCCGCTGTCTTCCGCGAGCCCGCGCGCCTCGGCGCGCCGTTCTGCCGACGAGCTCTCGAGCTACGGGCCCCCGAGGGGTCGCCGGACCGATGTAGTCGATCGCGGCGCGTTCGTCACGTCCGTTCCCGACGCGCCGCGCGAGACGACGCGGCCCCGGACCGCTGGGCGATCCGGGGCCGCGTTCGCCGCCGAGGCGGCGCGCGTCAGCCGACGATGTCGTTCTGCGCGAAGAACTGGGCGATCTCGATCTGCGCGTTCTCGGCCGAATCCGAGCCGTGCACCGAGTTCTCGCCCACCGAGAGGGCGAACTTCTTGCGGATGGTGCCCTCGGCGGCGTTCTCCGGGTTCGTCGCGCCCATCACCTCGCGGTAGTTGGCGACGGCGTTCTCGCCCTCGAGCACCTGCACGACGACCGGCGCGGAGGTCATGAACGCGACGAGCTCGCCGAAGAAGGGGCGCTCCTTGTGGACCGCGTAGAAGGTCTCGGCCTGGCCGCGGGTCATGAGGACGCGCTTCTGCGCGACGATGCGCAGGCCCGCCTCCTCGATCACGGCGTTCACGGCGCCGGTGAGGTTGCGCTTGGTCGCGTCGGGCTTGATGATCGAGAAGGTGCGCTCGAGGGCCATGTCGGGAAATCCGTTTCCGTGAGGGGGTGGAAGATGGCGGGCTTATAGCCGTCGCCCTCGCCGCCCTCAAGCGTTTCCGGAGGTCCCGGGAGCATCGGTCCACCAGGTGGAAATTCGGCGGGTGGACGAGACGATGCGCGACGATGGGCGCGCCCGCGTCCCCCCGCGCGCCGCCTTCGGTGCGCCGCCTCGGTGCGCCGCTTCAGTGCGCCGCGAGGAAGAGCCGGGCCGCCCGCTGCGCGGCCGCGATCTCCTCCGTCGACATCTCCTCCGACAATTCGGCGCGGCGCGCCACCGCGGCGCGGCAGCCCTTGGCGACGGCGACGTTGAGCCACTTGTGGGCGGCGACGAGGTCCATCGGCACCGAGCGCCCGACGGCGTGCATCATGCCGAGCTCGTAGAAGGCCTCGCCGGTGTCGAGATTGGGCGCGAGGGCGGCGATGTCTTGCGCGCCGAGATCGAGACGAGCCATGGTTCCTGCTCCCCTGCTTGCTTGCATCGTTGAAGGAAAGCTTGCAGTGACCGCGTGAAAGCTCGTCTAAAATTCGCGGTGAATCGGCGCGTAACCGCGGTGAACGCGGCCTTAAGTGAATCGCGGGTGAAGAAGCGGGGTGTGGCGAGCCTGGGGGAGAAGAAGCGGGGGGTGGCGAGCCCGGCCGGGGACCCGCCGCGACGGACGAGCCGGACGCGCGTCGGGCGATCGCTGTCGTCCGCCGCCTCGGCATGCCGGTCGGCGCTTTGCCGCTCACGGCATCACGCCAGGGCGCCGCACGGCCGACTGCGCACGGGGGCGAGCGGCTGCCAACGCCGCTCCGAGCGGTCGCGACCGCCGCGGGCGGCGGCGGGAGGTCGGGTGGGCCAGGGTCCGCGCCCGCAGGCGCAGGGGGCAGTGCTGGGGGGCGATCCTGCGCCTGCGGGGGGTGCTTCGCGCGCTTCCAGGAGGGCACGAGCGAGCGACTGAAATCCTAGCCGAGCCCCCGGGGGAATGCAACTGATAAATATCATCACCACGGCCCGAGCCACTTCTCGCGCGTAGCGGGTAAGTCAGAATCGGACGTCGCAGGGCGCGCGCCCGTGAAACAACTAAAGGTTATGCATCTTGACGCGAAGCACGCAAAGGGGTGAGATCGCCCCGGATCGGGCGGAACGCCAGGAACGGTCAGGCGACCTGTGTCGGGGATGGGCTCCGGCGCCGTGGGCGACGCCTCGCCCGGTTCCGAAGGAGGGACACGGCATGAAGTGGCTGCTGCCACGCATCAGCGTGTCCGTTAGCCTCCGCATGGTGCGGAAGACGAGCTTGCACCTCGTCTTCCGCTTCGCCCTAGGGAGCTGACAAAAAGGGGCGGGGCGGCGCGAGCCGTCCCGTCCCACTCCGGGTATGGTGATAGCACGAACGCAACCGCGCGCCAAGGACCTTCGCGTCGGCGGGCGGCGCTCATGCAACCTCGCGCGCGTTCTCGACCGCGTCGCGGACGAGGGCGTGCGGGTCGCGGTGGCGGGGCATGAAGAACTCGCCGACGGCTTCGGGCAGGGAGGCGCGCGCGCCGGCGTTCCCGGCGGATTCTTCGGCGGCGGACTCTCCGGCGGCGGACTCTTCGGCGGCGTCCTCCTCCAGGAAGGCGCGCAGGCTCCACAGATGCCGGCGCAGGCGCCGCCAGGCGCCGGGCGGGGGTGCGTCCGCGACCTCGAGCGCCTCCGCCTCCCCCGCCGCGCAGGCGAGGGCGAAGAGCGCCCCCGCCCGGGAGCGCGGCCGGGCGTCGGAGGCGCGCTGGGCGATGTGGCCGAGCGTCACCGCGATCTCGTCCACCGCCCGATCCGCCGCCCGCCGCACCCGCCCGTCCTCCGACGCGAGCCCCCGCCCCTCCACCGCCCGCCGCGCCAGAGCCAGCCGCTCGGCCTCCAGGCACAGGTCCGCGAGCGGACACGCGGATGCGCGCTCCGGCATGAGGGGGTCTCCTCGTTGTCGGTTGATGGTGTGCGAGGTTATAGTTGGACTCTCAGCTCAAGTCAACAGCTGAACTGTCATCTTGGTGAGAAAAGTGCCCGAGCCCCGCATCAGCAGCGAACAGGTCCGCGCCGCGAGGGCGCTGTTGCGCTGGGAGCAGAAGGACTTGGCGCGGGCGTCGGGGGTGTCGCTGCCGACGGTGATCCGGCTGGAGCGGGACCCGGGACCGCTGAAGGGCTATGCGCGCACGGTGGCGCTGATCCGCGGGGCGTTCGAGGCGGAGGGGTTGGTGTTCTTGATGCCGGGGGATGGTGGGGGTGAGGGGGTGCGGTTTTCTTCGCGTTGAGTCTTATCCCCACCGGATCGGCCGACTTGTCGGAAGGCGGCTTTCCAAGACGCGAATCTTCGGCCTAAAGTGTCCGAGACGTGAACGGAACGTGCACAGATGAATTTCCTGCCGCCGAGCGGATTCCTGGAAGGCCAAACGCCGGCAATGGACCGGCTCGACGCAGCGCGATCGTCGCTCATCCGCTTCGTCGCATCGCTCGGGGACGAGGCGCGCCGAAAGGCCGCGGCGGCAATCGCTTATCGGATGGCGACATCCTGGTGGCAGGATTCAACCGGCAATGCCCCCGCATTTCGGCTTCGGAAACCTAATTTCAATGGACCGCTCTTGCCGCTGCCACAGCATGTTCGGGAGTCGGCGGAGTCGATCGGAATCGTGGGTGCAGCGCTCCCCTGCGCAGAGGCCAACGAGCTGATCGGGTCGATCTACGCGGCCTGTCTTCCCAGTGCGCACCGAGGCGCGACGGGCGTTTTCTACACTCCGCGCGCGATCGTCTCCCGCCTGCTCGATGGGATCCAGGTGGCGGGAGTCGATTGGGCTACGGCGCGAATCATTGACCCGGCTTGCGGCAGCGGGGCCTTTCTCGTGCAGTGTGCCGAGCGAATGATCGCATCGCGGGCGAAAGCACCCTCCAACGAAGCGGGCGCCGACATCCGGGCCCGTTTGACTGGATGGGAGATCGACCCGACGGCCGCGTGGCTGAGCCAAGTCAGCATCGATCTCGTTTTGTATCGAGCGACGAGGCTACCTGAAGCGAGCCGCCAGAGCGTCCTTATCGTCGACAGCCTGAAGAAGGCAGACATCGAGCCCAGCTACGACTGTGTCGTTGGCAATCCGCCATATGGCCGCGTTCGGCTCGATGGCCGAGACCGTCAGCGATTTGCGCGCAGCCTCTACGGTCATGCGAACCTCTACGGCGTCTTCACGGACCTTGCACTTCGCATCGCGAACGAGCGCGGCGTGATCGGGTACGTGTCACCGGCGAGCTTTTTGGCAGGTGAGTATTTCAAGAATCTCCGCGGCGTCATTCGCTCCGAGGCACGCGTTGTCCACATCGACTTCGTTTCCGCGCGCAAGGGTGTGTTCGACACCGTCCTTCAGGAAACCGTGCTCTCGATTTACAAAAAATCAGATCGCTCTCGACGCGTTTCCGTCTCTGATCTGCGCTTCAAGAGCGGCACCGAATGCGCGGTCACGAAAGTCGGGGACCTCGAGCTAGCCGGCAAACCGGGTGCACCATGGATTATTCCACGGACCGGCGATGGCGTCAGGCTCGTCGAGTCCATGGGGCGCATGAAAGCCCGCCTCATCGATTGGGGGTACGCCGTAAGCACCGGCCCACTCGTCTGGAACCGACATAAGGAGCAGATTTGCTCGGAGGAGCGCCAGGGGTGCTACCCGTTGATTTGGGCCGAATGCGTGCGCCCAGATGGAACTTTCGCACCTCCATCGAAGCGTCGAGGTCACCAGCCCTTCTTTTGCCCAGCACCCGGCGAAAGTCGCTGGCTTCTGACACATCGCCAATGCGTGCTCCTGCAACGTACGACAGCCAAAGAGCAGGACCGGAGGCTCGTGGCGACGCTGCTCCCGGCGGACCTTCTGGCTCGGGCGGGCGCAGTCGTTGTCGAAAATCACTTGAACATGGTGAGACCGCTCGTTGACAAGCCAGCGATTTCACCTGAAGTTGTAGCGGCATTCCTGAACAGCTCGGCTGCCGACCGGGCGTTCAGGTGCTTGAGCGGAAGCGTCGCAGTGTCTGCATACGAGCTGGAGGCTCTCCCACTCCCTCCAGCACGGAAGCTCGCCCGTTTCGCCGGATTGGTGCTCCGGGGGGATAGCGCGGCTGCGCTCGATGCGGAACTCGCGCGGCTTTATGGGGAAGGCGCCGAAGGTGAACTCGTTGCCGAAGATGTTGACGCGACCGCAAATCGAAGAGCGGCTGCAGCTGATCTTCCCTCCGGGGACACCAAAGCGGAACTATTGTACGCGAGAGCTCGCGGCTAGCACAGTATTCGCTGGGCTGTACATTGGTGCCGTGCAAGGCACGGACTCCTATCTTGGTCCGGTCCACGTCTACCGCATGACCGCCGAGCAGGCGGAAAAGCTTGACGAAGTTTCCCGAAATAAATATGTTGAGTTGATTAAGCGAAAGCAAGCGATTTTTGGAACGAGATGGTATGCCGATAACACACGCGAACCGATCCGTGATGAGACGCTACGAGAAGGGCTCGTTGATCTCGGCGCTGTTACGGTCCGCAGGGATCTGCCGACTACTTCAGGCATGCCAAAGTACCAGTTAACGCAACAATTCGCGGCCCTTTTCGATCCGGATCTCGGGGATCAGGAGCTGATCGAGCGCATCGACGCGTTTCGAAAGAGGAGCCTGAGCCCGACCGCCCTCGCGCGCATTCGCGCTCGACAAGAAGCAGGGCGCACCGCGGCTGGAGAAGCCGTTTTCGTAGATCTTCCGAGCGGCGAGAGGCGACGGCTTTCCACCGGGGAGAGTTCCGTCATCATCAAATCGGTTGTCGAGCAGTTCATGCCTCGCTTCTTGGCGAGCCCGGCGGTGCTCTGGATCAGCGAGAGCAGCAACAAGGTGGTAGCGCGTGACGACGCCCTGCTGGCAAAGCTAGGTCTAGCGATCGAAGCCGATAAACATCTTCCCGATCTCGTTATGGCCGATCTCGACCAAGATCGTTTCGTTCTGGTTTTCGCTGAAGTCGTCGCCACCGACGGCGCCATCACCGAGGCGCGGCGGAACGCACTGATGAAGATCGCGACCAAGGCCGGCCTTGGTAGCCGCGATGTGGCATTCCTTACAGCGTATGCCGACCGGGATAGCCCGGCATTCCGTAAGACGATCTCCTCGATGAGCTGGGGCTCGTTCGCATGGTTCGCGTCGGAACCAGACAGGTTGCTCATCATGCACGATCAATCGACCGGGACAACGCGTCTTGTGGACCTTATGCAGCAGTGGCAGATTGGAGGTGATGATTGAAGGTGGCGCAACCGACGTAATTTCCGATCACGGGAGCTTAAGTCCAGCGCGCTGCCTGATGAAGGGCCGTCGAACTTCTCGGCGGCCCTTCTCACGTTCATCCCTCCCCCAAACGCCCACCTTGCCCCCCTCCCCGCCCCCGCGTAAGGTCCCGCTCCCCGCCACGCCCACCAAAAAAGCCGCAAGCGCCATGACCACCCCGCCCCGTCGCCCGCGTCCCACCTTCACCGATCAGGAGGCGCTCGCCTTCCACAGCCAGGGCCGGCCCGGCAAGCTCGAGGTGGTGCCGACGAAGCCGATGGCGACGCAGCGGGATCTCTCGCTCGCCTATTCGCCGGGCGTGGCCGTGCCGGTGAAGGCGATCGCCGAGGATCCGAGCCGCGCCTTCGACCTCACGGCGCGCTCCAACATGGTGGCGGTGATCTCGAACGGGACGGCGATCCTCGGGCTCGGCAATCTCGGCGCGCTCGCCTCGAAGCCGGTGATGGAGGGCAAGGCGGTCCTGTTCAAGCGCTTCGCCGACGTCGATTCGATCGATCTCGAGATCGACACGGAGGACGCGGACGCCTTCGTCAATTGCGTGCGCTATCTCGGGCCGTCGTTCGGGGGGATCAACCTCGAGGACATCAAAGCGCCGGAATGCTTCATCATCGAGGAGCGCCTGCGCGAATTGATGGACATCCCGGTCTTCCACGACGACCAGCACGGCACCGCCATCATCGCCGCGGCGGGGCTGATCAACGCCATCCACCTCACCGGGCGCGACATCAAGGAGACGCGGCTCGTCGTCAACGGCGCGGGCGCGGCCGGCATCGCCTGCGTCGAGCTGCTCAAGGCGATGGGGTTCGCCCCCAACAACGTCGTCCTCTGCGACACCAAGGGCGTGATCTATCGCGGCCGCGAGAGCGGCATGAACCAGTGGAAATCGGCCCACGCCGCCGCCACCGACGCGCGCTCGCTGGCGGATGCGCTGAACGGGGCGGACGCGGTGTTCGGCCTCTCGGTGAAGGGCGCCTTCACGCCGGAGATGATCGCCTCCATGGCGCCCCAGCCGATCATCTTCGCCATGGCGAACCCGGACCCGGAGATCACGCCCGAGGAGGTCGCCGCCATCCGCGACGACGCCATCGTCGCCACCGGCCGGTCGGACTATCCGAACCAGGTCAACAACGTGCTCGGCTTCCCCTACATCTTCCGCGGCGCGCTCGACGTGCAGGCGACGACGATCAACATGGAGATGAAGGTCGCCGCCGCGGAGGCGCTCGCGGCGCTCGCGCGGGAGGACGTGCCGGACGAGGTCGCCGCCGCCTACCAGGGCTCGCGTCCGCGCTTCGGGCGCGAATACATCATCCCCGTGCCCTTCGACCCGCGGCTGATCTCCACCGTGCCGCCCGCCGTGGCGAAGGCGGCGATGGACACCGGCGTCGCCCGCCGGCCCATCGTCGACGCCCGCGCCTACCGCGCCCAGCTCTCGGCCCGGCGGGACCCCGTCGCCGGCACGCTCAACCGCATCTTCGAGCGGGTGCGCAAGTTCCCCAAGCGCGTCGTCTTCGCCGAGGGCGAGGAGGAGCAGGTGATCCGCGCCGCCGCCACCTTCGCCAACCAGGGGCTCGGCACCGCGATCCTGGTGGGGCGCGAGGACCGGATCTACGAGACCGCGGCCTTCGCCGGCATCGAGCTCGAGGGGCGCGACAACATCCGGGTGATCAACGCGCGGCTCTCGAAGAAGAACGCGGCCTACGCGCAGTTCCTCTACGAGCGGCTGCAGCGCAAGGGCTTCCTGTTCCGCGACTGCCAGCGCCTGATCAACCAGGACCGCAACCATTTCGGCGCGGCCATGGTGGCGCTCGGCGACGCCGACGCCATGGTGACCGGCGTGACGCGCAACTATTCCACCGCCATGGAGGAGGTGCGCCGCCTCATCGACCCGAAGCCCGGCCACCGGGTCATCGGCGTCTCGCTGTGCCTCGCCCGCGGGCGCGCGGTGCTCGTCGCCGACACGGCGATCCACGAGATGCCCTCGGCGGAGGAGCTCGCCGAGATCGCCGTGGAGGCCGCGGGCGTCGCCCGGCGCCTCGGCTACGAGCCGAAGGTGGCGCTGCTCTCGTTCTCGACCTTCGGCCAGCCTCGCGCCGAGCGCGCCGAGAAGGTGCAGGACGCGGTGCGGCTGCTCGAGAGGAAGCGGGTCGATTTCGAATTCGACGGCGAGATGGGCGCGGACGTGGCGCTCAACGCCAACCTCCTCGCCGCCTACCCCTTCACGCGGCTGAAGGGTCCGGCCAACGTGCTGATCATGCCCGCCTTCCACTCCGCCGCCATCTCGACGAAGATGCTCCAGGAGCTCGGCGGCACCACGGTGCTCGGCCCGCTGATCGTCGGCCTCGACAAGCCCGTGCAGATCGTGCCGCTCGGCTCGACCGACGCCGACCTCGTCAACATGGCGGCGCTCGCGGCCTACAATATCGGCGGGTGAGGGTGGGCCGGGCTGCGCCCGTCGCTCACACCCAGCGGCGCACCCGCGCGGCGTAGGCCTCCCATTCGGCGCCGAACTTGCGCGCGAGGTGGCGTTCCTCGCGCTCGATGGCGAGCTTCCGCGTCGCGGCCGCCGCCAGGAAGGCGAGGCCGACGAGCCAGAGATTGTCGAAGACGAGGCCGAGCCCGACGAGCAGGAGGGTGTTGCCGAGATAGATCGGGTTGCGCGAGATCCGGAACGGCCCCCAGGTGACGAGCCGCGAGGCGGCGCGGTGGGGCATGATCGTGGTCTTGGCGCGACGTATGGTCCAGGCCGTGCCGAGCTCGAGCGTCAGCCCCGCGGCGATGGCGAGCCCGCCGAGCAGCGCGAGCGCGAAGCCGCCGCCGTGGCTCGTGGCGAGCACGCTGCGCTCGATGAGAAGCGCGGCGAGGATCGCCCCGCCGTAGAGCATCGGCGGCCAGGGCCAGCGATTGGGGGCGTCGCTCTCGTCGTCCGCGGCCATGGTCTCTCCTCGCTGCCTCGCCGGCGCGACCACCCGACCGGTGACACGCCCCACGCTCCTGATATAACGCGCCAAACAGCAATCGCGCGAGGAGCGCCCCCATGATCCCCAACGCCGCACCCGCCTTCGACTTCGATCTCGGCGAGACCGCCGACGCCATCCGCGAGACCGTCGCCGCCTTCGCGCAGGACAAGATCGCCCCGCGGGCCGCCGAGATCGACGCCACCAACCAGTTCCCCCGCGACCTCTGGCTCCCCATGGGCGAGCTCGGCCTGCACGGCATCACCATCGCGGAGGAGGACGGCGGCACCGGGCTCGGCTATCTCGAGCACGTGGTGGCGATGGAAGAGATCTCCCGCGCCTCCGCCTCGGTGGGGCTCTCCTACGGCGCCCATTCGAACTTGTGCATCAACCAGATCGGCCGCAACGGCAACGCGGCGCAGAGGGAGAAGTATCTCCCCAAGCTGATGTCGGGCGAGCACGTCGGCGCGCTCGCGATGTCCGAGCCGGGCTCGGGCTCGGACGTGGTCTCGATGCGCACCCGCGCCGACAAGAAGGGCGACCGCTTCGTGCTCAACGGCACCAAGATGTGGATCACGAACGGCCCCATCGCCGAGACCCTCGTCGTCTACGCCAAGACCGATCCGGAGGCGGGCCCGCGCGGCATCACCGCCTTCCTCATCGAGAAGGGGATGGCGGGCTTCTCCACCCACCAGAAGCTCGACAAGCTCGGCATGCGCGGCTCGGACACCTGCGAGCTCGTCTTCGAGGAGTGCGAGGTGCCCGAGGAGAACGTGCTCGGCGAGGTGGGCCGCGGCGTCAACGTGCTGATGTCGGGGCTCGATTACGAGCGCGCGGTGCTGGCGGCGGGGCCGCTCGGCATCATGCAGGCGGCGATGGACGTGGTGATGCCCTACGTCCACGAGCGCAAGCAGTTCGGCCAGCCGATCGGCACGTTCCAGCTGGTCCAGGGCAAGGTCGCGGACATGTATGTCCGCATGAATGCCGCCAAGGCCTACGTCTACGCCGTCGCCAAGGCCTGCGACCGCGGCCGGACCACCCGCGAGGACGCCGCCGGCGCCATCCTCTACGCGGCCGAGCTCGCCACCCAGATCGCCCTCGACGCGATCCAGCTGCTCGGCGGCAACGGCTACATCAACGAGTACCCGACGGGCCGCCTGCTGCGCGACGCCAAGCTCTACGAGATCGGCGCCGGGACGAGCGAGATCCGCCGCATGCTGATCGGGCGGGAGCTGTTCGAGAAGACGGCGTGAGGGGGTGGGGGCTGCGCGGCGGGAGGTCTCTTCCGCCGCCGGGCCCGGATCGTGGCGGCGCTCAGCCGCTCAGCGGGACGACGTATGGCTCGATCTCGGCGATGAACTCCGTCTCCGTCGTCCCACCTAGCATCAGGGAGACGACCTTGTCGCCCCAGATCGCTCGATCCGGGATGTCCAAGGCATATCCGTTCAGTTCGAGGAAAATGTTGAACGCCGTAAAGGCGGTTCGCTTGTTGCCCTGAGCGAACGGATGATTGCGAGCGATCGCGAGCAGGAGAAAGACACCGAGAACGAGGACGTCCTCCTCTCGCTCGTAGAGGCGCCTGTTGACGGGACTGCCGAGCGCGCTTTCCAGCATGTCTGGCCGGACGAGCGCGAACGGCTCACCCGTTTCCGCCACCTCGGCTTCGTTGATCGCCACGAGGTCGGCGATTGTCAGCCAGTTCGGCTCAACGGCGCGCGACGTCACTCGGCGAGGCGGGCCCTGATGTTCGGGAACTTCGCCATGACCTTGTCGCGCAACGCGTGCCGATCGACCCCGTCGACCGGTCTCGCTGGGCGCTTCGGAGCTTTACGGGCACCGATAGCCTCTGGCACCGACACGGCAGCCGCGGTCGCGACGCCGCCGAAACGGGCCGTCGTGGTGATGTTCATCGACATCTCGTCGCGCTTACGCTCGGCCACGTTCGACCCTCCGTACGTCATATGCGCACAATAGCGCATCAACGACAATGCCGTCCACTGGTTTCGCACCCTGGGAGAGGGGAGACGCGCTCATCGAACCCCGTCGAAATTCGGCATCGCCGGCGGCTCGAAGCTCGGCATCCCCGGCGGCCCGAAGCCACCTCCCCCGTTCTCCCCGAGCCCCGGCATGATCAGCCGATCGAGCCGCTCACGCACCTGTTCCTCGTCGAGCACCGGCGCGTCCGAGCGGTAGTGCGTGACGATCCCCGGGGCGAAATAGACGACGAGGATCATCAAGACCTGGATGGCGACGAAGGGGATCACGCCGCGGTAGATCTCCAGCGTGTCGACCCCGCGGACGCGCTTGCCCGTGACCGTGTCCTCGTATTCGCCGGCGGGCGTCACCGAGCGCAGGTAGAACAGCGAGAAGCCGAAGGGCGGGGTGAGGAACGAGGTCTGGAAGTTCACCGCGAGCAGCACGCCGAACCAGACGAGGTCGATGCCGAGCGCCTCCGCCGGCGCGACGAGGAGCGGCACCAGGATGAACACGATCTCGAAGAAGTCGAGGAAGAAGCCGAGGAAGAACACCACCGCGCCGACGAAGAGCAGGAAGCCCGCCTCCCCGCCCGGCAGCGCGAGCAGCAGGTCCTTCACCCAGACGTGGCCGTTGACGCCGTAGAAGGTGAGCGAGAAGGTCCGCGCGCCGATCAGAACGAACATGACGAAGGCGGAGAGGCGCAGCGTCGCCTCCGCGGCGCCGCGGGTGAGCGTGACGGAGAGCCGGCCCTTCAGCGCGGCCAGCACGAGCGCGCCGACGGCGCCCATCGCCCCGCCCTCGGTGGGGGTGGCCAGGCCGACGAAGATCGTGCCGAGCACGAGGAAGATCAGCGCGAGCGGCGGCACGAGGACGAGCGTCACCTGCTCGGCGAGATAGGACATCCAGCCGAGCTTCAGGCGGCGATTGGCGTAGGCGAGCGCGAAGGCGAGGAGCACGCCCGCGGCCGAGCCGTAGACGTAGGGCGCCTGCTCGACGCGGGGCGTGAACCAGACCGTCGCGCCCCAGCCCACGGCCCCGGCGATCGCCGCGACGACGATCAGCGAGGTCACGCCCTTGCCGAGCGTGCGCGCCTCCGGCGGCAGCGGCGGCGCCATGGCCGGGCGCAGCAGCGTGTTGACGAGGACGTAGAGCGCGAACAGCCCCGTGAGCATCAGGGCCGGCAGCATCGCGCCGGCATACATATCCCCCACCGAGCGGCCGAGCTGGTCGGCGAGCACGATCAGCACGAGGGAGGGCGGCAGGATCTGCGCGAGCGTGCTGGAAGCGACGATGACGCCCGTGGCGAGGCGCCGGTCGTAGCCGTAGCGCAGCATGATCGGCAGCGAGATCAGCCCCATCGAGATCACGGCCGCGGCCACGACCCCGGTCGTCGCCGCGAGCAGCGCGCCGACGAAGACGACGGCGTAGGCGAGCCCGCCGCGCACCGAGCCGAAGAGCTGGCCCATCGTGTCGAGCAGGTCCTCCGCCATGCGCGAGCGCTCGAGCACGAGGCCCATGAAGGTGAAGAAGGGGATGGCGAGCAGCGTCTCGTTCGCCATCGCCCCGAAGACGCGGTCCGGCAGGGCCTGGAAGAAGCCCGGCGCGAACAGGCCGAGCTCGATGCCGACGAAGCCGAAGAACAGCCCCAGCGCCGCGAGCGAGAAGGCGATCGGATAGCCCAGGATCATGAACGCCACGAGCGAGACGAACATGATCGGCGCGAGATTGGCGACGAGGAAGGCGCTCATGCCGAGAGCCCCGATCCCGGCGTGCCGCCCTCGCTCTCCACGGGGAGCGCCCCGCGCAGCGCCGCGATCTTCTTGACGAGCTCGGAGACGCCCTGCGCCAGCAGCATGGTGAAGCCGACCAGCACGAGGAGCTTCGCCGGCCACAGCGGCAGCCCGCCGGCGTTCGGCGAGACCTCGCCCGTGCGCCAGGACAGGAGGAAGAAGGGCACCGCGGTCAGCACGTGCACGAGCGCGAAGGGGATCAGGAACAGCGCATGTCCCGCGAGATCGAGCCTGTCGCGGGCGCGCTGGGAGAAGCGCGAGGACAGCACGTCGATTCGCACGTGCTCGTTGCGCTTCAGCGTCCAGGATGCGCCGAGCAGGAACACGGCCCCGAACAGGTACCATTGCAGCTCGAGCCAGGCGTTCGAGGACAGCGAGAAGGCCTTGCGCGAGACCGCGTTGCCGGCCGAGATCAGGACCGCCGCGACGACGAGCCAGGCGGCGAGCCGCGCGATCCGCTCGTTCACCGCGTCGATGCCGCGCGCGAGGCGCAGGGCGAAGGCCATCGGCGTCACTCCCGGACCGCGCGGGGGAGCCAAGGCGCGGCCTCGCTCCGGCTTCTAGCCGAACGGGTCGCGAAGGCAAGCGCAGCGCAGGGGGAGGCGCAAGGGCCGGCCTGCGGAGAGGCGCGACGATCCGCGCCCCCGGCCGTCACCGGCTTGTCACCCGACTGTCATTGATCGAAAGTACCCGGGGCCAAGAGCCGCACGGGACGTCGCGCGACGCGCGCACGGCGCACGTGAGCGGCCGAACCGCACCGGAGGTTACGCATGCTGTTCCGCACTCTCGCCGCCGCGGCGGCGCTCCTCGTCGCGACGGGCGCCGCGCAGGCCGAATTCACCCTCGACGACCGCTTCACCGACGCCGACGGCGACCTGATCGCCGACATCCCGAGCGACGAATCGCAGCTCGTCGATCCCTCGACGCTGATCTTCGCCTACACGCCCGTCGAGGACCCCGCCGTCTACGCCGAGGTCTGGGCCGACTTCCTCGACCATCTGGAGCAGGCCACCGGCAAGAGCGTGCAGTTCTTCCCCGTCCAGTCGAACGCGGCCCAGATCGAGGCCATGCGCGCCGGGCGCCTGCACATCGCCGGCTTCAACACCGGCTCGAACCCGCTCGCCGTCGCCTGCGCCGGCTTCCGCCCGTTCGCCATGATGGCGGCCGAGGACGGCTCCTACGGCTACGAGATGGAGATCATCACCTATCCGGGCTCGGGCATCGAGAACGTCGAGGACATCCGCGGCAAGCAGCTCGCCTTCACCTCCGAGACCTCGAACTCGGGCTTCAAGGCGCCCTCCGCCATCCTCAAGGGCGAGTTCGACATGGTCGCGGGCGAGGATTTCGAGCCGGTCTTCTCGGGCGCGCACGACAATTCGATCCTCGGCGTGGCCAACAAGGACTACATCGCCGCCTCGATCGCGAACTCGGTGAAGGCGCGCATGATCGACCGCGACGTCGTCTCCGAGGACCAGCTCGAGGTAGTCTACCAGTCGCAGACCTTCCCGACCACGGGCTACGGCGTGGTCTACAACCTGAAGCCCGAGCTGCAGCAGCAGATCCGCGACGCCTTCTTCTCCTACGATTGGGAGGGCACGCCGCTCGCCGAGGAGTTCGGCCGCAACGGCGAGGATCAGTTCATCCCGATCACCTTCCAGGAGGATTGGGCGGTCATCCGCCAGATCGACGAGGCGAACGGCGTCCAGTACACCTGCGACTGATCGTTCGATCGTCGCCGTGCGCCGCGGTCCCGCCGCGGCGCACTCTCCGTATCCGACGAGGAGTATGCGGCATGCTGCGCGTAGAGGGCCTGACCAAGCGCTACAAGACCGGCGACAAGGCCCTGACGAACGTCTCGTTCGAGGTCCCGTCGGGCCAGGTGGTGGGCCTGATCGGGCCGTCCGGCGCCGGCAAGTCGACCTTGATCCGCTGCGTCAACCGGCTTGTGGAGCCGACCGGCGGCGAGGTGTTTCTCGGCGAGCGCGAGATCACCCGCATCGGCCGCGGCGAGCTGCGCCGCGTGCGCCGGCGCATCGGCATGATCTTCCAGGAATACGCGCTGGTCGAGCGCCTCACCGTGATGGAGAACGTCCTCTCCGGGCGGCTCGGCTACGTGCCGTTCTGGCGCTCGTTCCTGCGCCGCTTTCCGCAGGGAGACGTCGACAAGGCGTTCGCGCTGCTCGAGCGCGTGGGGCTCTCCGACCATGTCGACAAGCGCGCCGACGCGCTCTCCGGCGGCCAGCGCCAGCGGGTGGGCATCGCCCGCGCGCTCGAGCAGGACCCCGAGCTCCTCCTCGTCGACGAGCCCACCGCCTCGCTCGACCCGAAGACCTCGCGCCAGATCATGCGCCTCATCTGCGAGATCTGCCGCGAGCGGCAGCTGCCGGCGATCATCAACATTCACGACGTGCTGCTCGCCAAGATGTTCGTCGACCGCATCATCGGCCTGCGCGCCGGGGAGGTCGTGTTCGACGGCCATCCCGACGGCCTCGACGAGACGGCGCTGACCGAGATCTACGGCGCGGAAGACTGGAACACGATGCAGAAGGAGGCGGACGAGACGGCCCAGGACGCCGCCGACGCCGCCGAGTTCGAGGCGCGCGCCAAGATCGCAGACGCCAAGGCGGGCGCGGCATGACCACGCCGGGCTCTCCTGTCGCCGGGCGCCGCTGGAAGCGCCCGCCGGTCTTCATCCAGCGCGGCTGGCTGCGCCTCGTCGTCTACGGCGGCTTCGCCGTCTATCTCGCGCTCGCCATCTCCACCGTCGACGTGAACTGGTCGCGGGTCGCCGAGGGGCTGGAGCGCGGCTGGCGCTTCGTCGAAGGCTTCCTGACGCCCGACTTCACCTCCCGCTCGACGGACATCCTCAAGGGCTTCGTCGAGAGCCTGACGATGACGCTCACCTCCACCGTGGCGGGCGTGATCCTGTCGATCCCGGTCGGCATCGGGGCCGCGCGCAACATCGCGCCGCTGCCGATCTACGCGGTCTGCCGCGCCATCGTCGCCGTCTCGCGCTCCTTCCAGGAGATCATCATCGCGATCCTGTTCGTGGCGATGTTCGGCTTCGGCCCCTTCGCGGGCTTCCTGACGCTGACCTTCGCCACGATCGGCTTCATGGCGAAGCTGCTCGCCGAGGACATCGAGGACATCGACGAGACCCAGGCCGAGGCCATGCGCGCCACGGGCGCCACCTGGTGGCAGGTGCTCAATTGGGGCATCCAGCCCCAGGTCCTGCCGCGCCTCGTCGGGCTGTCGATGTACCGGCTCGACATCAACTTCCGCGAATCGGCCGTGATCGGCATCGTCGGCGCGGGCGGCATCGGGGCGACGCTGAACGTCGCCATGGACCGCTACGAGTACGACACCGCCGCCGCCGTGCTCATCCTCATCATCGTCATCGTCATGGCCGCCGAGTATTCCTCGAGCTGGCTGCGCAAGCGGATCCAGTGATGCCCGTCACCGCCGCCTCCGACCGCCTCCTCTGGAAGCGCCGCACGACGGCGCAGCAATTCGCCGCCTATGCCGGCTGGCTGGCGCTCGTCGCGCTCACCGTCTTCGCCTTCCAGGTGATGACGCAGGACACGATCTGGTTCTTCGTCCAGGACGCGCCGCGCCAGGCGGCGGATCTGCTCGACCGCGCCTGGCCGCCGCGCTGGTCCTATCTCGATCGGCTGTGGGCGCCGCTCTGGGACACGCTCAACATTGCGACGCTGGGCACGCTGCTCGGCATCGTCATCGCGGTGCCGATCGCCTTCCTCGCCGCGCGCAACACGACGCCGAGCCTCGTGATCGCCCGCCCCATCGCGCTCCTGATCATCGTCGCCTCGCGCTCGATCAACTCCCTGATCTGGGCGCTGCTCCTCGTCGCGATCATCGGGCCGGGGCTGCTGGCCGGCATCATCGCCATCGGGCTGCGCTCCATCGGCTTCATCGGCAAGCTGCTCTACGAGGCGATCGAGGAGATCGACGAGAGCCAGGTCGAGGCGGTGAAGGCGACGGGCGCGCGCGGGGCGCAGGTGATCGACTACGCCATCGTACCCCAGATCCTGCCCACCTTCGCCGGCGTCTCGGTCTTCCGCTGGGACATCAACATCCGGGAATCCGCCGTTCTCGGCCTCGTCGGCGCGGGCGGGATCGGCGTGCAGCTGCAATCCTCCCTCGCCCGCCTCGCCTGGTCGGAGGTGACGGTGATCTTCGCGACGATCCTCGCCACCGTGATCGTGTCGGAATGGGTCTCGGCCAAGGTGCGCGGGGCGATCATCTGACGAGACCGGGCCCGGCGGGGGCGCAGGACCCGCGTGCGCCGCTGCCGAATTGCCCTCGTCCCGCGACCGGACTACCTTGCGAGCACCCCGCAGCGCACCCGGACACCATGCAGCATTTCTCATCGGACGGCGTCGACATCGCCTATCTCGACCTCGCGCCCACCACGCCCGACGCATCCGGCGAGCCGATCGTTCTCGTGCACGGCTTCGCCTCGAATCACGCGGTGAACTGGGTCAACACGCTCTGGACCAAGACGCTCACCCATGCCGGGCGGCGCGTGGTCCTCCTCGACAATCGCGGCCACGGGGCGAGCGAGAAGCTCTACGAGCCGCAGGCGTACCATTCCGCCGTCATGGCGCGGGACGTCCTGAACCTGATGGACCATCTGGGCATCGCGCGCGCCGACGTGATGGGCTACTCGATGGGCGCGCGCATCACGGCGCATTGCGCGCTGACGGCGCCGGAGCGCTTGCGCTCGGCCCTGCTCGGCGGGCTCGGCATTCATCTCGTCGAGGGCGTCGGCCTGCCGCTCGGCATCGCGGACGCCATGGAGGCGCCCTCCCTCGCCGACCTCACCGACCCGATGCAGCGCATGTTCCGCGCCTTCGCCGAGCAGACGAAGAGCGACCTCGGCGCGCTCGCCGCCTGCATCCGCGGCTCGCGCCAGACGCTGACCCGCGAGGAGGTGGCCTCGCTCGCCATGCCCGTGCTGGTCTCGGTGGGGACGAAGGACGACGTGGCCGGCTCCGGGCCGGCGCTCGCCGCGCTGATCCCCGGGGCGCAGGCGCTCGACATACCCGGGCGCGACCACAATCTGGCCGTGGGAGACAAGACCCACAAGGCCGGCGTGCTGGCCTTCCTGGAGGGGCGGCCGTGAGCGGGGGCGGGCTTCGGTTCACCGGCGCGGCCGGCAACGCCCTCGTCGGGAGCGTCTTCGGCGAGGGCGCGCGCACGGCGCTGCTGCTGCATGGCGGCGGGCAGACGCGGCACGCCTGGGAGGGCGCGGCGTCGCGGCTCGCGGCGGAGGGCTGGCGGGCCGTGTGCCTCGACCAGCGCGGCCACGGCGACAGCGCCCGGGCCGAGGGCTACACCTTCCTCGACTACGCCGCCGACGCCGCCGTCGTCGGGCGCGCGCTGACGCAGGCCGACGGGCGTGCGCCTGTCGCGATCGGCGCGTCGCTGGGCGGCATCGCCTCGCTGCTCGCGCTCGGCGCGACGCCGAAGGGCGAGCGCCCGCCCTTCCGCGGGCTCGTCCTCGTCGACATCGTGCCGCAGATGGACCCGCGCGGGGTCGACAAGATCCAGGGCTTCATGCGCGCCCATGCGCGCGAAGGCTTCGCCTCCATCGAGGAGGCGGCGGACGCGGTAGCCGCCTACCTGCCGCACCGCCCGCGGCCGCGCTCGCTCGACGGCCTGCGCAAGAACCTGCGCATGTCCGAGGACGGACGCTGGCGCTGGCACTGGGACCCCGCCTTCCTCGACGGCCCGCGTTCGGTGAACGTGGACTGGGAGATCGCGGAGGCGCGTCTTCAGGATGCGGCGCGTACGCTCGCGGTGCCGACGCTGCTGGTGCGCGGCGGCTCGAGCGAGCTCGTGACCCCCGAGGCCGCGCGCTCGTTCCTGGAGATGGCGCCGGACGCCGAGTTCGTCGACGTGCAGGAGGCCCGTCACATGGTGGCGGGCGACGCGAACGACATGTTCGCGGACGCGGTGGTGGACTTCCTCGCGCGCCGCCTGGGGTGAGCGGCGCGCGGCCTCACGCGCGCGACGCCCGCATGTGCGCCACCGCCATCACCAGGATCAGCATGGCGAAGACCTGGTGGGCGAGGCCGGCCCAGAGCGGCACGACGAGGAGCAGCGTGACGATGCCCAAAGCCGCCTGCGCCGCCGTCATCCCGGCGAGCGCGACAGCGCGCTTGCCGGCGGCCGAGCCCGGCCCCGCGCGCCAGGCCGAAACCGCGTGCCAGATCGCGAAGCCGAGCAGCAGGTAGGCGACGAGCCGGTGGTTCAGCTGCACGAGCGCGACATTGTCGACGAAGTTCTCGACGAGCGGGTCCACCGCGAACAGGGTCGCGAGCGGAGGCGCGAAGCCGCCGTCCATCAGCGGCCAGGTGTTGAAGGTGAAGCCCGCCTTCGAGCCGGCGACGAGGCCGCCGAGGGCGATCTGGAAGAACAGGAGCCCGAACAGGATCTTCGCCCCCAGTGCCACGGCCGGCGCCACCGCCGGGCGCTCCCGCGGCGAGAGGCCGGTCGCGACCCAGGCGAGGCCGGCGAGGATGACGCTCGCGATGGTCAGGTGGAGGGTGAGCTTGATCGGCGCCACCGCCGTCATGCCGGGCTCGAGGCCGGACGCCACCATGATCCAGCCCACCGTCGCCTGCAGGCCGCCCAGCGCGCCGATGCCGATCAGCGTCAGCGCGAGCGGGGTCTTCACCGCACCCTTGAGCCAGAACCAGACGAGGGGGATGAAGAACACGAAGCCGAGCAGCCGCCCGAGCTGGCGATGACCCCATTCCCACCAGTAGATGAACTGGAACTCGGCGAGGCTCATGCCGGCGTTCATCAGCCGGTACTGGTCGATCTGCCGGTACTTCTCGAACTCGGCGATCCAGGCCTCGTGCGAGAGCGGCGGGATCGCGCCGGTGACGGGCTTCCACTCGGTGATGGAGAGCCCCGACCCCGTGAGCCGCGTCGCCCCGCCCACCGCGACCATGGTCACGACGAGGGCGACGATCGTCCAGATCCAGGCGCGCACGGCGGCGGACGCCTGCACGGCGGGGGTCGTCTGATGGGGAAGCGCCTGCGTGCCGGCGGCCAGGGTCGTCATCGAGATGGCGTCTCTCGTCTCGTCGTTCGTCGATCCGGCGCCGCGCCCGCGTCAGTCCGCGCGCTTGATCCGGCGCTCCGTCGGGCACATAGACCTTTCCGACCCGTCTCGCCAGATCCCGCGACGCCGCACCCGCCCGAACCGGACGCCCCATGACCCAGCGCACCCGCAAGCTCCTCGGCACGATCGTCATCATCGTCTTCGTGATGGTCTACGGCCCCGTGGCCATGGCGCTCGCCGAGAGCCGCATCGTGCAGCTTCCCGGGCTGGTCCAGGCGCTCGTCTACATGATCCTCGGCCTCGCCTGGGTGCTGCCGGTGATGCCGGTGATCAAGTGGATGCAGAAGCCGGACCGCGCCTGAGCGCCACGGACGCGGCGATGACGTCCAACGCATCCGCGACGCCGAGCCGCGCCGTGTCGATCACAAGCCGCTCGCGCGGCCACGGCTCCCAGTCCCGGGCGCGCACGTCGGCCCAGGTCGGCAGGCGCTGGCCGGGCAGATCCGGCGCGCGGCCCTCCACCCGGCGACGATGCTCGGCCGCGTCGGAGCAGATCACCTCGACCTCGAGGAGCGGAACCCGAAGAGCCTGCGCCACGGCGGCGAAGGCGTCTCGCGTGAGCGCGATCGGGTTCACCGAATCGGCGACGACGCCGAGCCCGTTGCGCAGATTGTCCTCGGCGAGCGCATAGGCCGCGACGTAGCCCGCGTCCTGCGCCGGATCGATGGCGAGAACGGAGCGCGCGAGCGCGCGCTCGATCGTGTCGATGCGCAGGTACGCCGCTCCGAGCCGCGCCGCGAGCGGGCGCGCGAGCGTGGTCTTGCCCACGCCGGGACGCCCGGAGAAGACGACGAGAGTCGGGTCGCTGATCATCGCTGCCTCCTCCTACCCGGACGCGACCCGCCGCCCCTTGTTCCAGACCAGGAACGGCAGGCCGGACAAGAGCGCCCGCAGGGCCCCCGCGCTCTGGTAGAGGCCGTTGACGGAGACCCGCGGCAGCGCGTGGAGCCGGGCGGCGTGCGCCGCGAAGAGATGGCCGGGGCGGGTGGTGACGGCGGTGACGAAGCCGGCCTCGCGGGCGAGCGCGAACTCGCGCTGGCCGGCCGAGCCGGGATCGCCGACAGGATAGGCGAAATGGCGCACGGGCGCGCCGATCTCGGCCTCCAGCGCCGCCCGGCTCTCGACGATCTCGCGGCGCGCCGTCGCCTCGTCCCCCTTCGCCAGCATGGGATGGCTGAGGGTGTGCGCGCCAAGCGTCACCGCGGGATCGCGGGCGAGGTCGCGCAGCTCGGGAAAGGTCAGGCAGGCGTCGCGCGCCGCTCCCGCGACGTCGACGCCCGCGGCCTCGGCCAGCCGGCGCGTCGCCTCGCGCAGCGCGTGCTCCGGCCCGGCGCGCAGGCGCCAGTACAGGGCCTCGAAGGCGCGCTCTTTCTCGCGATCCGTTCCGGCGGGAAGATCGAGCTCGGCGAAGCGCACGCGCGGCGCCCGCCGCACCGCCTCCTCCAGCTCGCGCCACCAGAAGCGTCCGCGTCCTTCCGCGAAATCGCGGGTCACGAACAAGGTCCAGGGCGCGCCGCGCCGCGCCAGGATCGGGGCGGCGAAATCGCGGTTGTCGCGATAGCCGTCGTCGAAGGTCAGCACCGCGAAGGGGCGCTCCGGCTCCGGGCCGGCGAGCCGGTCCGGCACGGCGTCGAGTGGCACGATCTCGAAGCCGAGCGCGTCGAGGGTCTCGAGCACCGTCTCGAGGAAGTCCGGCGTGATCTCGAGCAGCCGGTTCGGCGCGAAGCCCTCCGACGGCGCGGGGCGCACGTGGTGGAAGGTGAGGATCACGCCGCGCCCGCGGGCGAAGCGCGCCCAGGCGTGCGCCCGGATCAGGTCGCTGCCGGCGAGGCCGGCCCTGATGATCGCCCCTTTCAGCGCCATGGCTGTCTCCGCGGCTCCGCCCCTTAGGCTCGGTTTAACGTGTCGCTTCATACACTCGTCGCGTTAATCGATCGATCACATGATCCCCTCGCGAGGTGCAGCGTGAGCGCAACCAAGGTGGCGGCCGTCCCGCGCGCGGACGAGGCCTCGGCGCTATCGGCCGAGATGTCGTCGCCGCGGGCCGTGATCGAGATACATGCGCGGATCGAGGATGCCGAGGCCGCCTGGCGGCAGCTCGAGGCACAGTGCCTCGCCTCGCCCTACCAGGGCTTCGACTGGCAGCGCGCCTACGCGATGCACGCCCTGCGCCCACGCGAGAGCGTGCGCGTCGCGATCGTCCGCGACGCCCCCTCCCGGCGCGCGGTGCTGCTTCTGCCGCTCGTGCTGCGCTGGCGCGGGGCGATGCTCATCGCCTCCACCGTCGGGGGAAAGCACGCCAACTTCCACATGCCGCTGTTCTGCGCCCAGGCCGGCCCGCATCTCGCGCCCGAGGCCGTGCGTGGCCACCTGACCGAGATCGCGCGACGCCTGCGCATCGACGCCTACGATTTCCAGTCCCTGCCGGCGACCTGGCGCGGGCAGCCGAACCCGCTCGTGCTGCCGGCCGCCCGCCCGAGCCCGAGCGACGCCTACTGGACCAGCCTCGCCGATCGTCCCGACGGCGCGCCGGCGGTGGCGCTCAGCGCGGACACGCGCAAGAAGCTGCGCAAGAAGGCGCGCTGGCTCGAG
This sequence comes from Salinarimonas sp., assembly GCF_040111675.1. Classification (NCBI taxonomy): domain Bacteria; kingdom Pseudomonadati; phylum Pseudomonadota; class Alphaproteobacteria; order Hyphomicrobiales; family Salinarimonadaceae; genus Salinarimonas; species Salinarimonas sp. The sequence continues at coordinate 3,413,096 of NZ_CP157794.1, forward strand.
GAGATCGGCGCCGTCGGCTTCGCCCGGGCGGAGACGCCCGAGGACGCGCGCGAGACGCTCGAGGCGTTCTTCGCGCTCAAGACCAAGCGCATGCGCGATCTCGGCATCGAGGACCCCTTCGCCTGCGAGCGGGCGCGGGCCTTTCTCGAGGCCGCGACGCGCCCCGACGGCGAGATGCCCGCGCCGGTCCTGCTCTGGTCGCTGCGCGCCGGGGAGCGGATCGTGGCGACCTTCGGCGCCGCCTGCGACGGCCGGCGCGCCAGCGGCATGATCACGGCCTTCGACACCAGGCCCGACATCGCCCGCTGCAGCCCCGGCGACCTGCTGATGATGCGCGTCGTCGAGGCGCTGCGAGCGGACGGCTACGAGAGCTTCGATCTCGGCGTCGGCGAGGCCCGCTACAAATCGCAGTTCTGCGACGCGCTGGAGCAGCTCTACGATGTCGCCCTGCCGGTCTCCGTCGCGGGTCGGGGCTATGCACGCCTGGCGCGGAGCGCGACCCGGCTCAAGCGGTGGGCGAAGACGACGCCCGTCGTGGCGGCCGCGATCCGGCGCGGGCGGCGCTTGGCCGCCCCCGTCACGCGGCTTCTATGAGCGCCTCCGCGGCGATGGCCACCACCACGTCCGGCGCGCCGGACGCCTTCAGCGCCTCGTAGCGCGCGACCAGCGCGGGATCGTCCGGCGCGGCCTGCGTCGCCACGACAGCCGCGTCGACCCGCGGCGCGAGCGCGGCCAAGGCCGCGTCGTCCGCACCGGCGTGGACGAGCACCGTCCAGTCGTAGGTCTGCTCGAAGGCCGAGAGCGCGATCTCGAACGCGTCCCGCGTCTCCTCGTCCGCGAGGTCGAGCGGCTCGGCGCCGGCCGCGATGCGGTGCGGGCGCCCACCCGGCATGCGATCGATCGCCTCGAAGAAGGAGGCCTCGCCGCGGACGAGCTCTGCCATGCCGACGGTCTCGTCGGCGCCGGGCGCGAGCGCGACCACGAGCGCGAGCCCCTCCCCGCTCGCCGTGTCCGCCAGCCGCAGAGCGAGCCCCGCGGCGACGCCCTCGCCGAGATCCGTGACGAGGATGCGTCGTCCGCGATCGCCCGGCCCGATCCGCGCCAGCCGCGCAGCGATCGCGGGCACGTCGAAGCCGCTGTCCTCGCGGCCCGATGCGGGCTTCGGCGCCGGGCGCCCTCCGCCCGGGGGCGGAGGAGGCGGATCGCGCGGGGCCTCCGGGCCGGTCGCGGCGGCACGGGCCGGCATCGGCGCGGGCTCGCCGGAGGCGGCCGCCATGGCCGGGCGGATCATGTCGAAGACGATCGCCTTCATCGCCACCGCGCCGACGACGAGCACGAGCGCGCCGACGGTAAACAGGATCACGACCGGCGCCGTCTTCGGCCAGATCGGCGAACGCGGCTCGGCCGCGCGGGAGACGATGCGCGCATCGGGAAGCGCCGCCTCTTCCGAGTCGCGGACCACCGCGTCGCGATAGCGCGCCAGAAAGACCTCGAGCTGCTCGCGCTCGGCGCGGGCCTCGCGTTCGAGGGCGCGCAGCTGCACCTCGTTCTCGTTCGCGCGGGACGCGACCTGCATCTGCCGATCGAGGGCGGCCTCCAGCGTCCCCACGCGGGCGGCGGCGAGGCGGGCCTCGTTCTCCAGCGCCCGCACGCGCCGCTCGGCGGCGCCGCGGACCTGGGCGTCGAGGTCCTCGAGCTGCGCCTGGAGCGCGAGAATGCGCGGATGGCGGGGCAGCAGCGTGCGGCTTTCGTTGGCGATCTGGGTCCGCAGCGCGACCCGCTCCTGGATGAGCCCGCGGATCAGCTCGTCGTTGGCGACATCCGGGATCTCGAAGGCGCGCCCGGCCTCGATCAGCTCCCGGATGAGCTCGGCCCGCGCCTGCGATTCCGCCTGGGTCGAGCGGGCGGCGGCGAGCTGTGCGGAGACGTCGTCGAGCTGCTGCGTCGTGAGCGTGGCGTTGTCGCGCCCGAGCAGCAGCCCCGTGCCGGAGCGGAAGGTCTCGACCCGCGCCTCGGCCTCCGAGACCCGCTCGCGCAGGCGCTCGATGTTCTGCGCGAGCCAGGTCGAGGCCGTGCGCGCGGCATCGATCTTCGCGCCCTCCAGCGTCTCCAGATAAACCTCGGCGATCGTGTTCGCCCCGCGCGCCGCGAGCTCGGGATCCGCGGACTGGAACTCGATCGTGATCACGCGCGATCGGTCGACGGCGAAGACCGTGAGCCGGTCGTAATAGGCCTCGAGCACCCGGTCCTCGCGCGCCGTGTCGCCTTCCCCGCTGCCGCCGGCGATGCCGATCATGCCGAGCACCCGGCTGACCGGGTTCATCGGGCGCGCCTCCGGGTCGAACTCGGGCTGGCCGACGAGCCCGAGACGGCGGATCGCCTCGCGGGCGACGTCGCGGGAGCGGATCACCTGCACCTGGCTCGCCACCGCCTGCTCGTCGATGACGCGCGCCGTGTCGTCCGCGGCGGCGTCGACGGGCCGGGTGAAGCTCGTGTCGCGGTCCTCGAGCAGGATCTGCGCCTCGCCCTGGTAGCGCGGCGTCGTCGTCAGGACGTAGGCGAGGCTCGCCGCGAAGGCGATCAGCGTCACGGCGGCGATGAGCTTCAGGTGCGCCTTGAGGGCGACGAGGATCTCGAGCAGCGCGACGGTATCCTCGCGTGGCTCCGCGCGAGCGCTGTCGAGGCTGGGACCCGGTGACGGCATGAACGGCTTCTCCACACGCTCCCGGGCACAGGCGCAGGGTGGCCGCACGCCTGGGAGATGCGCGAAGTAAACCCCCGTTAGGGTTGAGGCGAGGTTAAGGCCGGGCGCTCACGCGCCTTTCCCGGCCGCCGCGAGGGTCTCGTCCACGAAGGCGTCGAGCGCCGGCCAATCCGTGTACTCGGTGTCGGCGTGCGTATCGACGGCCTGTCCCCGCCGATGCGCGATGTACTTCATCGCCCATCGCTTGAGAAAGTCGTAGCGCGTGAAGCGGAAGGCGCCGGCGGCGTGGTGCAGCCGCATGGCGGTCCAGCCCGTCTCGCGTCCGAACGCCTCGACGCACCGCGCGAGACCGGACCAGTCCTCCGGATCGTCCCCGGCGGCCGAGAGCGAGACCGAGACGAAGGCGCTCGGGCGCGCGTTCAGGGCTGCGGCATGGCGCCGCGCATAGTCGACGAGCGCCGCCTGATACCGGCCGGCATGGAGCGATCCGGCGAGGAACGCCGCGTCGAAAAGCGCCGGATCGTGGGCGGGGCCGGCTTCCGTGGCGTCCGCCGTGGTGGGCGTGTGCCCGGTCTCGGCGACGCGCGCGGCGATGCGGCCGGCGATCTTGCGGGTCTGCCCCTCCGTGGTGGCGTAGACGACGAGCACGCGCATGGTCGGTCTCCTTCGCTGCATCGCTCGATTCAACGCGCGCCGCCGACGAGAGAGGCGCGCGATCTCTCCTACCCCGCTGTCGATCGCGAGCATTGACCCAGGACAACCCGGCCGATCGGACGCCGCGACGTGTTTCAGCGCTTGAACCGCTTGTTTCACCGGGCTAAGGGCTACGCATGCACGACGGCCCCCTCGCTTCCCTCCTCCGCGAGCGCTTCGACGATCTGCCGCCGACGCTCAAGGCCGCGGCGCGCTTCGTGCTGAACCATCCCGACGAGGTGGCGCTGCTGTCGACGCGCGAGCAGGCGCGACGGGCCGGCGTCTCGCCGGCGGCGCTGACCCGGCTCGCCCAGCGGCTGGATCTCGCGGGCCATGAAGAGTTGCGGCGCCTCTACGGCGAGGCCTTGCGCCGCCCGCCCGCCGGGATCGCGGGGCGCGCGGAGGAGCTCGTCGGCGCCCGTGAAACCGCCGACGATTCCGGCTTCGTGGCCGGCTTCCTCCAGGCGATGGGCGAGGATCTCGCCGCGCTCTCCGACAGCGAGGCGAGCCGCGCCCTCACGCGGGCCGCCGACGTCCTCGCCGGCGCGACCCGCGTGAAGTGCCTGGGTCTGCGCTCGAGCTTCGCCGTCGCCTACATGGCGGCCTACGTGATGGGCCTCGTGGGCGTGCGGACCGAGCTCGTCGACGCGCCGGGCGGGGCGGGCGTCGACCGGCTGCGCGACCTCGAGCCGGCGGACGCGTTGCTCGCCGTCTCGGTGCGGCCCTATACCCGCACGGTGCGGCAGGCGCTCGCCTTCGCCCGCGAGCGCGGCGCGCCGGTGGTCGCCGTCACGGACGATCCGCTGTCGCCCATCGCGCGCGGCGCGGACGTGGTCGTGCCGGTACGCATCGAGACGCCCTCCTTCTTTCACGCCATGACGCCGGCCTTCGCCACGGTGGAATGCCTCGCCGCCCTCGTCGCCCGCCGCCGCGGCGCGGCCGCGCCCGAGGCCGCCCGCCGCGCCGAGGCGCATCTCACGGCATTCGGCGTGTACGAGCGCGACGAGCGGCGGCGCTAGGTCGCAAGCATTCGCGCGGCCGCGGAAAGCTTTCGTTAACCCTATGGCGGCTTCCTCGTGGGCGTGCGCGGTCGAGGCGTCCCGTTCAAGCTCGGTTCAGGCGACGACGCCGATCCTCGCCCGCAGGTCGTTCGCGTACGGGATAGAACATCATGGCGTCACATCCGCTCACCGACATGTCGCCCGCCCCCGTCCCGCCGCTCCGGCGCAAGCCGCTCGCCGCGCTCGTGCGCGGGCTGGGGCTGGCGCTCGCGCCGATGCTCCTGTTCCTGTCGATCCCCGTCGGGCTCTCCGGCGGATTCGTGCTCGCCTGGGCGCTGCTCGTCGCGAGCCTCGTGCTGATCACCCTCGACGCGGCGCTCTTCGGCGCGCCGCCGCGCTGATCACGGCAGCGCCGGCGCGCGGCGCCTCAGCCGCAGGTTCAGCGCCGAGGCGCCGAGCGCCCACCCGGCCGCGGGCAGGCCGAGCCAGGCGAGGCTCGCCTCGGCGTCGAGGACGAGGCCCGCGAGGGCCGGCGTCGTCGCGGACGCGACGACCATCACCGCCGTGCCGAGCGCGCGCACCCGCCCGAGCTGGCGCGTCCCGAACAGCTCCGCCAGCACCGCCGCCGAGACCACGTGGCCGGCCCCGGCGGCCAGGCCCAGCAGCGCGAAGAAGAGCGGCGCGACGACCGCGCCGTCCATCGTCGAGAGCACGAGCCCCGCGCCGGCGAGCGGCAGCAGGTGAAACCGGCATACGGTCAGCGCCCCGATGCGGTCGACGAGCGCGCCTGCCCCGAGGCTGCCGATCACGGAGACCAGGGCGAAGACGCTGATGCTGGCGGCCAGAAGCGGCAGCGGCCATCCGCTCGCCTCCGCGATCTCGCGCTGGTGGAAGAAGAAGCCGGTGACGATGGCGGACGGGGCGGCGATGGCCGGGAGAAACGAGAGGAAGCCCGGATCGGCCAAGATGCGCCGGCGGCTCAGCGGCGTCGGCGGCGGCGCGTCCGCGGCAGCCGGCTCCGGTGCGCCGCGCGTGTCGGCGCGCGCGCGAAGGCCGAGCGTCGCGCCCGCGGCGAGGGCGAGGACGAGGGTCGCCGCCGCGATCTGCCAGAGCGCCCGCCAGTCGGAAGCGGCGAGCACGGCGACCGCGGCGAAGGGCAGAAGCCCCTCCCCCGCCGTCATGCCGAAGCTCGCGAGCGCCGTCGCGCGCCCGCGCAGGCCCGCCCGCAGCCGCGCCGCGCTGGTGATCGCCGCGTGCGCCAGCATGCCCTGGCCGAAGAGCCGCAGCCCGAACAGGGTCGCGAGCAGCAGCGCCGGATGCGTCACCACCGACATGGCGAGCGCCGCCGCCGCGAGTCCGGCGAGCGCGACGCCGGCATAGGCCCGCACGCTCACCCGATCGAGCGCGCCGCCGGCGAAGATCATCAAGAGGCCCGAAGCGAGCGTCGCCGCCGAATAGAGTGCGCCGAAGCCCGCATGCGTCAGGTCGAAGGCGGCGCGGATGCCGGGGCTCGAGAGCGCGATGAAATAGGTCTGCCCGAAGGAGGACAGGAAGGCGAGCGCGAACGCGACGGCGACGACCGGACCGGCGGCGCGCAGGAAGGACGGGGCGGATTCTGGCGACATGGGGACCCGGTGCGACGCCGGGCAGGCTGCCGCCGCGGCGGCGCGACGGCAAGCCGGGCGGGCGGCGGATCAGGGTTGCGCGGGGCGCGGGGTCAGGCGACGTCGTTCTCGTCCCAGCCCTCGTCCGGCGCGGTCTGCGGCAGGTCGAGGGCGGAGGCGACGAAGCCCCGGCCGCGGCGAAAGAGGATCGCGGCCTTCGCCTTGTCCGCCTGCGCGTCCGCGGCGCCGTAATCCGCGAACTGCCGCAGGAAGCGCACCGCGCCGCAGCCCGGGACCTCGCAGGCCGGCTTGCCCTTCGGGCAGGTGGCGTAGGTGCAGATGACGCCGAGATAGTCCTCGCTCGCGGCGTCGAAGACGATCCCGAAGAGGTATTGCCCGGCCATCTCGTGCGGGACGCCCCTTGCGTCGAGATCGTTGAGCACGCGGCTGAAGGCCCGGTGGAGCCGCCGGAGCTCGTCCGTCCGCGAAAGCCAGAGCACCATCTCGAGCCGGTCGACCGAGTGCAGCGAGGGCGGCCCGCGCCGACGCCGCCAGTAGGGCATCTCCCGCCACAGCTTGCCCGCCGTGCCGCCGGTCACGCCGATCGCCTCGACCCCGGGAATCGTGGCCCAGGCCTTCACGGTGAAGTCGGCGACCATGCGAAAGCGCCTCTGCCGCTCGATGGCGCACAGATCCTCCTCGTCCACGACCTCGTGCATGGGGCGGTAGGGCATGGCTGGCCTCCTGTTCGCTCAGGGCAGGCGGGCTATGAGGTTTCGACGACGTTTATAGCGCTCCTTCAGGTCGGAGAGGAAGGCCTCGTGCTCGACCGGCGGTCGCAGCGCCGCCATGCGGGCCACGAGCGCGGCCGCCTTGCATGGAGGTCGCCGCCATGGCCGCCGTCACCATCCACGACCTTCCGGAGAAGACCCACCGCGCCTTGACGCGGCGGGCAGCCGAGAACAATCGCAGCACGGAAGCCGAGATCCGCGCCATCCGCGAAGCCGCGGTGCGTCCGAAGAGCGGCGTCGGGCTCGGCACGGCGTTGTCCGAGATCGGGCGGAAGTACGGCACCATCCGGGAGAGGGGTTCTCGCGCGTCATGAACCGTCCCTGTCGTCTCGAAGGATGAGCGCCGGGGAGCTCAGCCCGTCGCTGCGGCCGAGAGGCGGGCGGGGTCGAAGACCGGGGGCGTCGGCGAGGGGGCGACCTCCGTGCGGGGGCGGGATTCGTAGACGATCCCGTCCTCGATCTCGAGGCCGTCCAGCAGGAGCGGGCCGAGCCGCGCCGCTCCGTGCTCGACCCGCAGCTGGTCGCCGACGCCCCCGATGGCGTCCGTGGTCGTGTTCGCAGCCACGGGCGCCGTGAGGGCGAGGTCCTCCAGGTCGAGGGCGCGGAGGACCGCCGTGAAGAAGTGGTACATGTTCAGGCGGCCGTGCGCCTGCACGTCCGGCGTCGCGACGTGGAGCTTGTACCGACCCGTCTCCGCCATCCGAAACCAACCCGCCACCGCGATCGGCACGCCGGCGGCAAGGAGCGCATCGACGAAACGGCGGCCGTCGCGAATGTCGGCGTCTACCAGAAACGTGCGAGCCATGGGCGAATTCCGTTCGGTTCGGAGGCGTCGTCGAGTGCTTAGGCACGCTCATCGGCTCTCGGCAAGCAGCCTTCGCGACGTTCACCCCGCCATCTCCCCGCGCAGCGCGTCGACGCGATCGCGGCCGGCGACGATCACGGCCTGGGCGGCGGCGACCAGTTCGGCGAGCCCGTTGCGCACCGGGTCGTCGAGGGTCTCGACGGCCAGCTCGAGCGCCACAATCAGATTGAGCCCGCGGTTGAGCTCGTCGATGGCGTCGAGCAGGCCGTCGGCCCGAGCGGCGCGCGAATCATCGTGCGCGCCGGCGAGCGGCGCGGTATGCATGGTGTCGGGCACAGCGAGGTCCCCCGTCCGAGCGATTTCTTCGTATACGAGAAAAATGGCCGAGAAGTCAATTCCCGTAGAAGGAAAAAAGCGCGGCCGTCCGCCGGGCAGCGCCTATGCGGATCCGATCCCCGTGCGCCTGACCGCCGAGCAGGTCGCCGAGATCGACGCCTGGCGGGCGGGGCAGGACGGCGCGCCGTCGCGGTCGGAGGCGATCCGGCGGCTTGTGGCGCAGGCGTTGGCCGGGTTACGGTGAGACGGCGGGACGAACACCGTCCTTCCCTGTAGGGGAAGGTGGCTCGGCGTAGCCGAGACGGATGGGGCGCGGCGCGAAGCGACGCGACGCGTTCCGCGCAGCGGAAGCACCCCGTGGCGCCCGGTCTCGCCCGTCGAATTCGGCTTCGCCGAACGCGCGTGCCGCGCGCCCCATCCGTCTCGCCGCTGCGCGGCGATCCACCTTCCCCTACAGGGAAGGAGAGACCGGTCGCCGGTCCTCCAAGCCCCCCGCCATGCCGCGGGTGGGGTCCGCCTCCCCGACGAGGTCACCGTGGCCGTCGACGCCGCCGCGCGGGCGCGGGAGCAGGTTCACCCCACCAGCTCGCCGCGCAGGGCGTCGACGCGATCGCGGCCGGCGACGACGACCGCCTGGGCGGCGGCGACCAGCTCCGCGAGCCCGTTGCGCACCGGGTCGTCGAGGGTCTCGACGGCCAGCTCGAGCGCCACCATGAGGTTGAGCCCGCGGTTGAGCTCGTCGATCGCATCGAGCAGGCCGTCGGCCCGAGCGGCGCGCGAATCATCGTGCGCGCCGGCGAGCGGCGCGGTATGCATGGTGTCGGACATCGGGACGGGTCCTTCTCGGGTGCGGGTCCACCGGTCCAGCTCGGCGATACCTTTACTGGCACACAATAAAGGCTGATGTCAAATCCTGTCCCACAGAAAAAACGCGGCCGGCCCGCCACCGGCGTGACGCCCCGCGTCGGCGTCCGCTTCCCCGACGAGGTCACCGCCGCCGTCGACGCCGCCGCGCGGGCGCAGGAGGACGAGCCGAACCGCTCGGAGATGATCCGCCGGATCGTGACGGCGTGGTTGCGGGAGAATGGGTTTTTGGGGCGGTGAGCGCCTCCCCTCTCCGGGATGTGAGAGGGGCCGGGGGTGAGGGAATGCGGCTCGCGGCGACACGCGACGCCCGACGCGGCCGCAAGCGCCGTGCGAGACCGGCAGGCCGTACGCCCTCACCCCTGCCCCTCTCCCATCCGGGAGAGGGGTTCTCCCGCGTTAACGATTGCACCTGTCGCAACGGCCGCCGCCGGTCACCCCGCAGCCGCTGCGAGCCGGGCCGGGTCGAAGACCGGCGGCGTCGGAGAGGGCGCGACTTCGGCGCGGGGGCGGGAGACGTAGATCACGCCGGCTTCGATCTCGGCATCTCCCAGGATGCGCCAGCCGATCCGATAGACGCCGTGCGTCACACGCAGCGTATCCCCCAGCGTAGCCGCGAAGCTCGTCGTCGTGTTTTCCGGGACGATCTCGCTTGGCGCGATGTCGATGGGCGCCAGCGCATCGAGCGCCGCGTCCATGAAGCGCATGACGGCGAGGGGGCCGTGAACCTGCACGTTGGGCGTCGCGACATGAAGCTGGAAGGACGTCCCGTCCGCGCGCTTGAACCACCCCGCGACCGCGATGGGGAGACCGTCGGCGACGAAGGCGTCCACGACCCCGCGACCGACGGCGAAGTCGCTCTCTACCAGAAACGCGCGATCCATGGGCGGACTCCGTTCGGTTCGGATGCGTCGCAGTTTACCGCCTCAGTCTGCGAGAGTGATACTCACGGCGAGCGCAGCGCCGATAGGGCCCGACCTTCTTTGCAGAAATGACCGCACTTCTGCATCGCGAGAGTCGTCAAATTGTTGACCGACACGACAAGTCAAAAGCAAATCAGATGCCCACTCCTCCAGTGGCCAATTTTGTTGTCGGCTTGAAGATTGCAGAGTATGTAAGCTAGGTGATGTACCTTCTGGAAGATTATCCAAGACCCCGTCAACCACAGAAGGATCATAAACCTGACAGCCCAGATCGATATTTTCAATCACCATCCGACTACGCAAGGGATATTGAACAGAAAACGGCACCTGCGGAGGATTGTAGAAAAGATAGTAGCAAATCTTACCAAAATCGTCGTTCAATTTGCGAATGATTTGGATTTGTCCGGCGCCGCTTTTCAGCGCTCCGTAAGTGCAATTATAAGTAAAATCGAAACGCGAATGTAGAGCACCGATAGCCTGTTTTGGCTCTCGACTCAAAAATCTATTCATACCATAAGCGAAATTTAAGGGGTCGTCTTCATCCACTTCGGACGAAACAGGGTACAGCCTCTTCGATTGAAGTAGACCAACTTTCTTAGCAATGCAATTGCTGCCCCTATAGACAAATACGATCAACGCAATGTCAGCAGCTTCCCACCGGCGAAAGATGCGCAGGTCATCGAACATACCTATCGTTCGCAACCCTCCAATGTTATGAGTGTCCATCCGAACGATTGCGCCCGACGGCAGCAGCGTTGGCGCTGTGCGTGGAATTAGTGCTTCAATGAGTGCGTCGTCGAGAGACGTTTCACGGATGTTTGGAAGATTTGCAAGCCGCTCTGTTACGGCACGGTTCGCATCCAAAAAACGGATTTAAACCATGCAATCACGTCCTCCGGAAGTGAAGGCCAGGGCTGCATTAGTATCTCCAACCGCACTGAAAGAGAGCAAAGATTACCTCCAAGAACCCTCTCATGCAATGAAAAGGTGGAGGATCTCTCCCCTCACTCCCATTCAATCGTCCCCGGCGGCTTGCTCGTCACATCATACACAACCCTATTGATCCCCCGCACCTCGTTGATGATCCGCGTCGCCACCCGCCCGATGAACCCCATGTCGAACGGATAGAAATCCGCCGTCATGCCGTCCACCGACGTCACCGCACGCAGCGCGCAGACGTAGTCGTAAGTGCGGAAGTCGCCCATCACACCCACCGTGCGCACCGGGAGCAGCACGGCGAAGGCCTGCCAGATGTCGTCGTAGAGGCCGGCGCGGCGGATTTCCTCGAGGTAGATCGTGTCGGCCTTGCGCAGGATGTCGAGCTTCTCGCCCGTGATCTCGCCGGGGCAGCGGATGGCGAGGCCGGGGCCGGGGAAGGGGTGGCGGCCGACGAAGCCTTCGGGGAGACCGAGCTCGCGGCCGAGCAGGCGCACCTCGTCCTTGAACAGCTCGCGCAGGGGCTCGACGAGCTTCATGTTCATGCGCTCGGGCAGCCCGCCCACGTTGTGGTGGCTCTTGATGGTGACGGAGGGGCCGCCGGTGAAGCTGACGCTCTCGATCACGTCCGGGTAGAGCGTGCCCTGGGCGAGGAAGGCGGCGCCGCCGACCTTTTTCGCCTCGGCCTCGAACACGTCGATGAAGAGGCGCCCGATGGTCTTGCGCTTGACTTCCGGGTCGTCGACGCCGGCGAGCGCGGAGAGGAAGGTTGCCTGCGCCTCCACGTGCACGAGGGGGATGTTGTAGGCGTAGCGGAAGAGGCTCACCACCTCCGCCGCCTCGCCCGCGCGCATCAGGCCGTGGTCGACGAAGACGCAGGTGAGCTGGTCGCCGATCGCCTCGTGGATCAGCACCGCCGCGACGGCGGAATCGACGCCGCCGGAGAGGCCGCAGATCACCCGCTCGGAGCCGACCTGGGCGCGGATGCGGGCGATCGCCTCCTCCTTGAAGGCGGCCATGGTCCAGTCGCCCGTGCAGCCGGCGATGGTGCGCACGAAATTGCGCAGCAGGTGCCCGCCGCTCGGCGTGTGCACCACTTCCGGATGGAACTGCACGCCGTAGAAGCGCCGCGCCTCGTCGGCGACGGCGGCGAAGGGCGCGTTCTCGGAGGCGCCGATGATGGAGAAGCCCTCGGGGAGCTTGGTGACGCGGTCGCCGTGGCTCATCCACACCGGGTAGCGCTGGCCCACCTGCCAGACGTCCGCGAAGAGCGGGCTGTCCGCCACGACCTCGACCTCGGCGCGGCCGAACTCCCGGTGGTGGCCGCCCTCCACCACGCCGCCGAGCTGCGCCGCCATCGTCTGCTCGCCGTAGCAGATGCCGAGCACCGGCACGCCGGCCTCGAAGATCTCCTGCGGCGCCCGGGGCGAGACGTCCTCCAGGACGGAGGCCGGCCCGCCCGAGAGGATGACGCCCTTCGGCTTCATGGCGCGGAAGGCCTCGGCGGCGGACTGGAACGGCACGATCTCGGAATAGACGCCCTGCTCGCGCACCCGCCGCGCGATCAGCTGCGTCACCTGCGAGCCGAAATCGACGATCAGGATCTTGTCGTGGTTGGCCTCGGCGGCTGTCTCGGTGATGGGGGCGTCGGTCATGAAAGCATCCTCGCGCCGGGCGCGTCCGCCCGCGGGTCGTGCGCCCGTCGTTACGCCAGGAGCGAGGGGGGCGCAACGCCCCCGCCCCGCGCGAAACGCCGCCCTCAGCCCGCGCGGGCGAGGGCCGCGACGTAGAAGCCGTCGACGCCGGTCCGCAGCGGCGACATCTGCAGGCCGAAGCGCGTCGTGCGGACATGCGGCGCGAGCGCCTCGAGCCCCGCCGCGGCGAGGAGATCGCCCGCCGGCACGGGCGCGAAGCCGTCCGTGCGCGAAAGCAGGCCCGCGATCGCGCCGTCGTTCTCCGCCGGCAGCACCGAGCAGGTGACGTAGACGATCCGCCCGCCGGGCTTCACGAGCCGCGCCGCGCGGTCGAGCACGCGCTCCTGCTCGGCGAGACGCTGCTCCAGCGAGCCCGGCCGCAGCCGCCACTTGGCGTCCGGGTTGCGCCGCCAGGTGCCGGTGCCGGTGCAGGGCGCATCGACGAGGACGAGATCGGCGCGGGCGTCGAGATCCTCCACCGCGTCGGCCTTGCCCCGCGGCGAGCGGATCTGGACGTTGCGCGCGCCGGAGCGGGCGAGCCGGTCGTGAATGGGCGCCAGCCGGCGCGCGTCGGCGTCGGTGGCGTAGATCTGGCCGGCATTGTCCATCAAGGCCGCGAGCGCCAGCGTCTTGCCGCCTGCGCCGGCGCAGAGGTCCACCACCTGCGCCTTCCCGCCCGGATGGGCGAGGAGGGCGGCGAGCTGCGAGCCCTCGTCCTGGATCTCGAACCAGCCCTTCTTGAACTCGGGCTCGGCCTGGAGCGCGGGCCCGCGCCCGTCGTCGCCGAGCGCGATGCGCAGGCCGAGCGGGGAATGCGGCGTCTCGATCGGCGAGAGGAAGGCGAGCGCGTTCTGCGCCTCCTCGCGGGTGACGAGGAGCGTGTTGACGCGGATGTCGAGGGGCGCGCGCTCGGCGAGCGCCCGGGCCTCGGCGGCGACGTCCTCGCCGAACACGCCCGCGAGCTCGTCGTGGATCCACTCGGGATAGTCGCCCTGGACGTGCGGCGGCGCGTCGGAGAGGTCCGGCCGCGCGAGGCGGGCGCGCTCGTCGTCCGAGAGGGGCGCCGGCGCGAAACGCTCGCCGTTGGCCAGCGAAGCGATCTCCTCGACGCTCATCGACCGCTGGAGGGCGAGCATGCCGAGCACCAGCGCCCGGCCGGTCTCCTCGCCCGGCGCCTGCCCCAGGATCCAGGCCGCGGAAGCGCGCCGGCGCAGGGCGTCGTAGACGATGGTGGCGATGCCGGCGCGGTCCTTCGACCCGGCGAAGCGGTGGGAGAGGCCCCAATCCTTGAGGGAGTCGGCGGCGGGGCGGCGGCGCGCGAGGATGTCGTCGAGGACCTCCATCGCGGCGGACAGGCGTGCGTGCGGCGTCATCGCCTGCATGTGGCAGGTTCGGGGGGTGGCCGCAAGCGGGGGCGTTCAGGGGAGCCTGCGGGAACGCCCTCACCCACGCCGATAGAACGCCACCCGCCCCCGCGGCTCGAGCTGGGCCAGGACGTCGAAGTCGCCGACATTGGCCGTGAGCACGGTGAGGCCATGCTTCAGGGCCTGGACGAAGAGCACGCAATCGTTCAGGGCGCGCAGCCGGTCGTCGCGGGCGTAGCCCTGCAGGCGGCAGACGAGGCCGGCGAGGAGCGCCGCGCGACCGAGGATGTCGGCGTCGGGGACGCGGAGGCGGTGGCGTGCGATGCTGATGACTTGCGTGCGCACGCGCTCCACGACGGTGGGCGTTCGCGGATCACCGGGGTCGAGCGCGCCGAGACCGTGCAGCAGTTCCTGGAGGGCGGTCGCCGAATGGAAAACCGTGCCGGCGTCAAGGAGCGACAGGACCGCGGGCGGCGCCGTTCGGCGCATGCGATCGATGGAGACACAGGTGTCGAGCAGGACGGGCCCGACCTGGCGTGCGCCGACATGGAGGAACGGGAGCTCGGCGTCCGGCCTGCGCGTCCGACCTCCGCGGCGCCGGTCAGCCCATCGAAGCGCCCGATCGAGATCGAATGCGGACACGCTAGACGTCCGCGAAGAGATCGCCGAAGTCTAGATCGTCGTCGATCGCTTGCCAGGTCCGGCGGGCGGCCACGACGAAATCGGAGTCGAGCGCCACGTGCGCCAACGCGAACTCGATCACGGCGGCCGGATCGTCGAGGCCCGTTCTGCGCTTGAGAGCCTCGAGAAGCTCCTGGTCGACGTCGAGCGTCAGCGCGGCGCGCTGGCGGCTGAGGTGACCGGCCTTCTGCGCGTCCTCCAGCACGAGCGCCACGCGCGGCGCGAGCGCGGGCTCGTCTTCGAAGGCCGCGTTCTCCTCGAAGCCCGGCGGGCGTCCGCTCCAGCTCATGACCTGTCCCGGAAGCTGCATCTGCGTCTGACACGCAACATAGCGCCCCCCGACCGCCGCCGCAAGCGCGATGCGGATCACAACGCGTAAAGCCGCAGCGCGAACCACCCCCAGTGCAGCGCCAGCACCGCCATGCCGACCACGAAGATCGGCCCGCGCTTCCTCAAGTCGTTCGAGGTCACGAACACCGCGGCGTGGGCGAGGCGGGCGGCGACGAAGGCCCAGGCGAGGACGAGGTCGACGACGCTCCCCACCCCCGTCGCGAGCACCAGCGCGACGAGTACGTAGAACAGGAGCGGCAGCTCCAGCTGGTTCTGGAAGCAGTTCGCGACCTTGGTGATGTGCTGGGGCCAGTTCGGCTCGCGCAAAGCCACGTCGCGCATCTTCACCTCGCCGCGGCCCACCGCGGCGAAGCGCATGCGCCCCGACCAGAGCAGGAGCGCGAAGGTCATCGCCACGAGGACGAGGACGGGGGCGAGGAGCGCCCCCGCCGAGACGGCGCCCGCGCTCATGTGCGGGCTGGGTAGTTCGGGCTCTCGCGGGTGATGGTCACGTCGTGGACGTGGCTCTCGCGAAGCCCGGCATTGGTGATGCGGACGAACTCGGCGCGCGTGGCGAAATCCTCCAGCGTCCGGCAGCCGGTATAGCCCATGGCCGCCTTCAGGCCGCCGGCGAGCTGGTGCAGGACGGCGCCGACCGGGCCCTTGTAGGGAACCTGGCCCTCGATGCCCTCCGGCACGAGCTTCATCTGGTCCTTGATGTCCTGCTGGAAATAGCGGTCGGCCGAGCCGCGGGCCATGGCGCCCACCGAGCCCATGCCGCGATAGGCCTTGTAGGAGCGGCCCTGGTAGAGGAAGACCTCGCCCGGCGCCTCGTCGGTGCCGGCGAGCAGCGAGCCCACCATCGCGCAGGAGGCGCCCGCGGCGAGCGCCTTGGCGAGATCGCCCGAGAACTTGATGCCGCCGTCGGCGATGACCGGGGTCTTCGTCGCATCCGCCGCGCGCACCGCGTCCATGACGGCGGTGAGCTGGGGCACGCCGACGCCCGCGACGATCCGGGTCGTGCAGATCGAGCCCGGGCCGATGCCGACCTTCACCGCGTCCGCGCCCGCGTCGATCAGCGCCTTGGCGCCGTCGTAGGTGGCGATGTTGCCGGCGATGACCTGGACCTGGTTCGAGAGCGTCTTCACCCGCGAGACGGACTTCAGCACGCCCGCCGAATGGCCGTGGGCCGTGTCGACCACGATCACGTCGCAGCCCGCCTCGACCAGCGCCTCGGAACGCTCGAAGCCGGCGTCGCCCGTCGTGGTGGCGGCGGCGCAGAGGAGGCGCCCCTGCGGGTCCTTGGCGGCGTTCGGGTAGGCGACCTGCTTCTCGATGTCCTTGACGGTGATCAGGCCCGTGCAGCGGAAATGGTCGTCGACGACGAGCAGCTTCTCGATCCGGAACTGGTGGAGCAGCCGGCGCGCCTCGTCCTGGGAGACGTCCTCGCGAACCGTGATCAGCCGGTCCTTGGTCATCAGCTCGGAGACCGGCTGGTCCATACGGTCGGCGAAGCGCACGTCGCGATTGGTGAGGATGCCGACGAGCTTGCCCTTGCGGCCGGCCGGCCCGCGCTCCACCACCGGGATGCCGGAGATGGAATTGCGCCGCATCAGCTCGAGGGCGTCCGCCAGCGTCTCGTCCGGGTGGATGGTGATCGGGTCCATCACCATGCCCGATTCGTACTTCTTGACGAGCCGGACCTGCTTCGCCTGGTCCTCGACGTCGAGGTTGCGGTGGATGACGCCGATGCCGCCCATCTGCGCCATGGCGATGGCCATGCGGCCCTCCGTCACCGTGTCCATGGCGGAGGCGATGATCGGCATGTTGAGGCGGATCTGGCCCGTGAGCCGGGTGCGGATGTCGACCTCGGAGGGCAGCACCTCCGAGTGGGCGGGACGCAGCAGGACGTCGTCGAAGGTCAGCCCCTCGGTCAGTCGGTCTTCGATGATTCGGGCCATGGGCCAACTCCCTCGCGGCGGGCAAGCCGGGCCTCGCGTTCGCGCGTCCCCCGGCCATGAGTTGGCGTGGGTCCGTAGCACGGCCTCGCGGCCCGGTCGAGCGGCTTCGTCGCAGTGCGGGATGACGGCGCGGGGCCATGAAGCCGCAGGCTTCGCGGCAGCCGCGGCGGCAACGCTCCGCCGCGCGTGAAAGCGGCCTGCCGCGCGTTGACTTCCGCAGTCCCATCCGTCATAAGCCGCCCGACTGGAGCGGCGCGGCCCGAGGGCGGCGGCCGCTCACCTGTGCACCACGACAAGAGGCAGGCGTCGCGCGAGGCTTTCTCGCACGGCCGGCCGCGCCCCGACAGAAGCGACCGGAGAGAAGGCCGTGAAGAGGACGTATCAACCCAGCAAGATCGTGCGCAAGCGCCGTCACGGCTTTCGCGCGCGCATGGCGACCGTCGGCGGCCGCAAGGTCATCGCCAACCGTCGTTCCAAGGGCCGCAAGCGCCTGTCCGCGTGAGCGGACGCGCGACTCGGAGGGCGATCGATCGATGCGCGGGACAGACGACGCGCCGCGGGTCGGTCGCCTGACGAAACGACGGGAGTTCGTCGCGGCGGCCTCGGGCCGCCGTTTCCATTCGGAGCGCATGACGGTCCAGGGCCGGCTGCGCGACGACGAGGGCCCCCTGCGGGTGGGCTTCACCGTCACGAAGAAGGTGGGCCACGCGGTGGAGCGCAACCGCATCAAGCGGCGCCTGCGGCACGCGGCCCGCGAGGCGCTCGCGCGCGCTCCCGCGCCCGAGGGTACCGACGCGCGGCATGACGCCGCGGCGATGGCCGCCGGCGAGGCCGCCCTCCCCCGCGATCTCCCTCCCGAGCCGCTGCCTCCCGCGGACGTCGTGATCATCGCGCGCCGCCCGGCCCTCGAGGCTGCGTACTCTTCCCTCATTGACGATTTCGTCCGCGCCCTCCACGTGGTGACCAAGCCCGGAGGCGCACGCCCCCCGCGCGCGGACGCGCCGCGCGGCCGCCGTCGCGGCGGCGGGACGTCCCGACAGCAATCGACGAGCCGGCGCGGCGACGCGCCCTCCTCCCTCGGCCCTTCCGAAGCGACCTCGTAAAGTCCCATGCGCGACGAAGACTCACGTAACCTCATCCTGGCGATCGTCCTCTCGGTGATCGTGTTCGTCGCCTGGACGTACTTCTACGCGGCGCCGCAGGCGCAGCGCGAGGCGGAGCTCGCCGCGCAGCAGCAGACGGAGCAATCCGCCGCCGCGCCGGGGCAGCCGAACCTGCCGCTGCCCTCCGACGGCGGCACGGCGCCGGGCGCGCCCGCGCCGAACGTCGCGCCGGGCCTGAACCTGCCCGCGACCCGCGAGGCCGCCGTCGCCGCCGCGCCCCGCATCCCGATCTCGACGCCCTCGAAGGAGGGCTCGATCAACCTGCGCGGCGCGCGCCTCGACGACCTGATCCTCAAGGATTACCGCGAGACGCCCGACCCCAACTCCGATCCGATCGTGCTGCTCTCGCCGACGGGCACCGCGAACCCCTACTACGCCGAGTTCGGCTGGGTCGGCGGCGGCACGGTGCCGGGAGGCCTGCCCGATTCGCAGACCGTGTGGTCCGCCGATGCGGAGCGTCTCACGCCCGAGAGCCCCGTCACCCTCACCTGGACCAACGAGGCCGGCCTCACCTTCCAGCGCACGATCGCGGTGGATCGCGACGCGCTGTTCACGATCGAGGACACCGTCGTCAACGAGAGCGGCGAGCCCATCACCCTCTATCCCTACGGCCTCGTCTCGCGCCACGGCATGCCGAACGTGCTCGGCTATTTCGTGCTGCACGAGGGCTTCATCGGCGTGCTCGGCGAGGAAGGCCTGCAGGAATGGGACTACGGCGACGTCCAGGACGCCGATCGGCTGTCGCAGTCGGTCACCGGCGAGACCTGGACGGCGGAGACCGGCGGCTGGGTCGGCATCACCGACAAGTACTGGGCCACCGCCATCGTCCCCGACCAGGACACGACCTTCACCGGCCGCTTCACGGCGGAGGGGAACGGCGGCGCGCCGATCTTCCAGGCGGACGCGCTGGGCGCGGCGCGCACCATCGCGGCGGGCGAGAGCGCGACCTCGCTCAAGCGCCTCTTCGCCGGCGCCAAGGAGGTCGACGTCGTCGACGGCTACGGCGAGGCCTACGACATCCGCCAGTTCGACCTGTTGATCGACTGGGGCTGGTTCTACTTCATCACCAAGCCGATGTTCTACGCGCTCGACTTCTTCTTCGGGCTGCTGGGCAATTTCGGCGTCGCGATCCTGATCGTGACGGTGTTCCTGAAGATCCTCTTCCTGCCGCTCGCCAACAAGTCCTACGCCTCGATGGCCAAGATGAAGGCCGTCCAGCCGGAAATGATGGCCATCCGCGACCGCTACGCGGACGACAAGATGAAGCAGCAGCAGGAGCTGATGGAGCTCTACAAGCGCGAGCGGATCAATCCGGTCGCCGGCTGCTGGCCGGTGCTGATCCAGATCCCGGTCTTCTTCGCGCTCTACAAGGTGCTGTTCGTCACGATCGAGATGCGGCACGCGCCGTTCTTCGGCTGGATCCAGGACCTCGCCGCGCCCGATCCGACCTCGCTCTTCAACCTGTTCGGGCTCCTGCCCTACGACACGCCGGCGCTGCTGACGGTCGGCATCTGGCCGATCCTGATGGGCTTCACGATGTTCGTGCAGATGAAGATGAACCCGGAGCCGCCGGACCCGATTCAGAAGGCGGTGTTCACCTGGATGCCGGTGATCTTCACCTTCATGCTGGCCTCGTTCCCGGCGGGCCTGGTGATCTACTGGGCGTGGAACAACTTCCTCTCGGTCCTGCAGCAGGGCTTCATCATGCGCCGCCACGGCGTGAAGATCGAGCTGTGGGACAACCTCAAGAAGATGATCGGCGGCGGCCGCGCCGCGGCCAAGGGCTGACGGGCCGGCAGGCGCCGATCTGCAAGCGGAGGGGCGGTCCCGCGGGGCCGCCCTTTTGCGTTTGGGCCGCAGGAAGCGCTGGACTAGGCGGGGAACGTCAGTCCATTGCTCCCGGCTTCATGGCCCTCACGAGAGCACCGTTTTCGTCCAGACCCACGCCGCGGCCGAGACCTCGGCGCTCGGCGAAGAAGCTCTCCTTCTCGACGCCCGGCGCTCTCATCGACTCCATGAACTCGTCGGCCCACGTAGCGCCTTGTTCCTCGGTGAGTTCCTCAGGCAAGCGGGAACGTACCATCGCCACCTCCACATCGATGCCGCCGAAAGATACCGCGTCGCCGTCGCACGGCGAACACACGCTCCCTTGGTGACCCGCCGGTTCCGGAGCCCGACCACCCCTTGCAGATGGACGGCGAAAGGCCTATGTTTTCGGCATAGGCCGGAGATAGCGATGAACGACGCGCGACGAGTGAGCCTTTTCCGCAATGGTCGGAATCAAGCTGTCCGTATCCCGCGCGAGTTCGAGCTGCCGGGCACGGAAGCAGTGGTGCGCCGCCAGGGCTCGGCCCTGATCATCGAGCCGGCTCCGCAAGGCACGCTGCTGGATTGGCTCGACGAAATGGAGCCAGTCGACGAAGGCTGGCCGGAGATCGCAGACCCGCCGCCCAGGAAGGTCGAGCTGTGAAGTACTTGCTCGACACGCATGTTCTGTCCGATCTGATACGCAATCCTCGTACGAGCCCGGTCCGTACGAGAATTGCCGAAGTCGGCGAGCATGCCGTCTTTACGAGCCCATTCGTGGCGTGCGAGTTGCGCTTCGGCGCCGCGAAGCGCAACGCCCCACGCCTCACAGCGGCGGTAGACGAAATCCTGCGCAGGCTGAAGATAGCCGACCTGGACCCGCTCGGATTTCCGCCCGTCTACGCGGACCTGCGCGTTCGCCTCGAGCGCGTCGGCAAACCGGTCGGAGCAATGGACCTGCTGATCGCGAGCCACGCGCTCTCGCTCGGCGCATGCCTAGTGACCCATAACCTCCGCGAATTCGAGCGTGTCCAAGGCCTGCACGTCGAGAGCTGGCTCTGACGACGCTCGCGACCGCTCCTACTCCACGATCGGCGGCGGCGGCGGGATCACCCGCGGGAACATCTCGAGCCGGTTCAGGCGCTCGCGGAACTGCCCTTCCTGGAAGCGCTGGCGCTGCTCGATGGCGTCGAGGCGGCGCTCCAGCATGAGCGCGCGGTTGGTGTCCTCGACCATCCGCTCGGACGGCGATTGCAGCGGCAGCGGGCCGGGCCCCTGCGCCGCGGCGGGGGACGCGGCGAGGAGCGTCGTGGCGAGGAGCGCCGCGGCGAGGAGAGGCGCGGCGAGGACCGCGGAGGATCGGCGTAGCGTCATCCGCTACAGATGGGGTCGTACACCCGGCCAAGCCAAGCCCCTCCGCCCGCCGATGGCGGAACCGTCGACGCCCTCCGCGCCTTCCAGAACGCGCGCCGGGCCGGCGCGAGAGCGCAGCCGATCCGGAACGCGATGCCAGACCTCACGCCCGAATTCAGCCTCCGCGCTTTGTCCGGCATCGCCGGAATGGCCGTCCTCGTGCGCAGAGGCTGATCACGAGAAAGCCGTTGCCCACCGCCACCGCGGTGAGGATCTGCCAGAGCCCGCCCTGCGGGCGATAGTCGCCGAGGTCTCGGGCTCCCGCCCTGCGCGCGAGACCCCGCGTCCCGCCTCCACCGATCCGTTGGCGGAGGCGGGCGTGCCCTGCGCCCCGCGCGACGCCTACGAGACGGCCGCGAACGGGGCCGCAGCGCGCCGGCGCATCGCCCACGGCGTGGTGCGGGAGAGCGGCTGGAGCTGGGACGCGGTCGCCTGATTTGCCGGAGCGGCGCGCCATCGGCTAAGGGAACCCGAGACCCTCCCCTCCGGAAACCGCCCGACGATGACCGCCGACACGCCCTCCCCCGCCGAGATCGCCGTCCTCGCCCGCCGCATCGCGGAGGCGCTGGAGCGGCTCGCGCCGCCGCCGCAGGCGCCCTTCGAGCCGGAGGCCGCCGACGCCTTCGTCTGGCGGGCGGAGCGCGCCCGGCTCGCGCCGGTGGCGAAGGTGAACCGCGTGGCGCTCTCGCTGCTGCGGGGAATCGACCGGGTGCGCGACACGCTCCTCGACAACACGCGTCGCTTCGCGGACGGCCTGCCGGCCAACAACGCGCTCCTCTGGGGCGCTCGCGGCATGGGCAAGTCCTCCCTCGTCAAGGCCGTGCACGCCGAGATCAACGAGACGCGGGAGGGCGGCCGGCTGCCCCTCAAGCTCGTCGAGATCCACCGCGAGGACATCGAGAGCCTGCCCGAGCTGATGGGCCTCGTGCGCCCCGACCCGCACCGCTTCCTCGTCTTCTGCGACGACCTCTCCTTCGACGCCGAGGACACCTCCTACAAGTCGCTCAAGGCCGCGCTCGAGGGCGGCGTCGAGGGCAGGCCCGAGAACGTGCTGTTCTACGCCACCTCGAACCGCCGCCATCTCCTGCCCCGCGACATGATGGAGAACGAGCGCTCGACCGCCATCAACCCCGGCGAGGCGGTGGAGGAGAAGGTCTCCCTCTCCGATCGCTTCGGCCTCTGGCTCGGCTTCCACAAGTGCTCCCAGGACGAGTACCTCGCCATGGTCCACGGCTATTGCGACGCGCTCGCGCTGCCCGCCGATCGCGAGAGCGTGCGCCGCGAGGCGCTGGAATGGGCGACCACCCGCGGGGCGCGCTCGGGGCGCACCGCCTGGCAATACGTGCAGGACCTGGCGGGGCGGCTCGGGGTGCGGGTGGGGTGAGGCGTCACGCGCCGGGAAGGCGGGTCGTCGCGACGAGGACGATCGCCACGACGAGCACCGCGCCGGCGGCGCGCGCGATCAGGCGGCGCCGCTCCGGGCTCGTCGCCCAGCGTCGGCTGCCGGCGCTCGCCAGCAGGCCGGCGGCGAAGTAGAGCGCGAGGCAGAGCAGGCTCGTCGTCACCCCGAGCAGCAGCGCCTGGCGCCACAGCGGCCCGGCCGCAGGCGTGACGAATTGCGGGAGGATGGAGAAGTAGAACAGGATGCCCTTCGGATTGAGCGCGCTCGTCAGCACGCCGAAGACGAAGTCCTCCCCTCGCGAGATTTCGGGCGAGACTCCCGAACCTCCGATCTCGCCGTCCCCGATGCCGTCCGAGCGGAAGAGCCGCCAGGCGAGATACGCGAGATAGACGAGCCCAGCGGCCTGCACGGCCCGGAACACGGTCTCGTCCAGCGCGAAGATCACACCCACGCCGACGGCCACCAGCCCGGTGAAGACGAGGTACCCCGCGGCGATCCCGGCGGCGGCGAAGAAGGCCGCCGTCCGCCCGCGCGTGATCGAGCGCCCGACGACGTAGAGCATGTCGGGGCCGGGAACGGCGATGAGGCTGACGACGAGGGCGAGGAAGAGCGGATAGGTGGTCGGCACGGACGCGGCTCCGAGGGCGGGAGGCCGCAGCAGCTTCGGTGCTTGCGGCGTGGCGCCGATCGAAGCACGATGTCCGCGCTGTTTCACCCGAAGCATTTCCGGAGACGCCGCGTGCAGTCGCCCCTCGACCGAACCGATTTCGAGATTCTCCGCCTTCTCCAGAAGGACGGCCGGACGCCCAACAAGACCATCGCCGGGGTGGTCGGGCTCGCGGGGTCCACGGTGCACGAGCGCATCAGGCGGCTGGAGGCGGCCGGCGCCATCCGGCATGCGGGGATCGAGCCGGATTTCGCCACATACGGCGTCGGGCTCGAGGCGCTCGTGCTGGTCACGTTGACGAAGCACGACCGCGGCGTCGTCGAGCGCTTCATGAGCGAGGTGACCGCGATCAACGAGGTGCGCTCGCTGTTCCTGATCTCGGGACGCTACGACGTCGTGGCGCATGTCGTGGTGCGCGACGTGGCGCATCTGCGCGATCTCGCCCTCGACCAGTTCACCAGCCGCGACGGCGTCGAGCAGATCGAGACCGCCGTCGTCTTCGATTCCCGCCGCAACAGGACGCTGGAGCCGCTCTCGCCACCGTGACGGGCGACGCGGACCGGTCGATGTCGAAACGTGAGAAAGGTTGCGAGCAGATTCCCCTCTCCCTCGTGGAGAGGGGAGCTCGGCGGCGCGCGCCGCCCCGCACCTCCATCCCCCATTCACCCTCCCCGCACATCCCCCGTTCCCCCGCGCGCGATCGCCTGCTAGAGGTCCCGCCGGGAGCGGGACCATGAACCAGACCGAGATCCGCGCCGGGGACGTGCTCCTCGGCCTCTTCGACCGCGAGGGCTACGCGCCGCTCGAGCCGCCGGTGCTGCAGCCGGCGGAGATCTTTCTCGACCTGTCGGGGGAGGACATCCGCCGGCGGATGTTCGTGACGACGGACGCCGACGGGACCGAGCTGTGCCTGCGGCCCGAATACACGATCCCGGTCTGCCGGGCGCATCTGGAGCGCCGCGGCGCGGTCGCGGGGGCCTATTGCTATCGCGGGCCGGTGTTCCGGCTGCGCGCCGGGGAGACCGGCGAGTTCCGCCAGGCGGGAATCGAGTCGATCGGCCGGCGCGACGTGGCGGCCGCCGACGCGGAGGTGCTGGCGCTGGCGCTGGAGGCGCTCGACGCGATGGGCGTGGCGCCCGCCGGCGTGAAGCTCGGCGACGTCGGCCTGCTCGAGGCGCTCGTCGACGCGCTGCAGGTCGCGCCGGCGGCGAAGAGCCGGCTGATCCGCGCCGTCGTCTCCGGCCGCGCGCAGACGATCCTCGCCGCCGAGCCCGAGCCCGCCCTCGTCGAGCATGCGGGCCTCCTCGCCGCGATCGAGGGGCAGGACCCGCAAGCGGCGCGCGCCTTCGTCGAGGACGTGCTCGCCATCGCCGGCATCTCCTCCGTCGGCGGGCGCTCGGCCGGCGACATCGCCGAGCGCTTCCTCGCCCGCGCCGGCCGGCGCGACGCGGGGCTCGGCGCGGAGGCGCGCCAGGTGCTCCAGGCCTATCTCGCGATCTCGGGCGATCCCGACGAGGCGGCGAGCCGCCTGCGCGGCCTCGCCCGCGACGCCGGCCTCGCGCTCGACGGCGCGCTCGCGCTTTTCGAGGAGCGCGCGGGCTTCCTCGCCGCGCGCGGGATCGAGCTCTCCGCGCTCTCGTTCCGGGCCGACTTCGCCCGCAATCTCGACTACTACACGGGCTTCATCTTCGAGGCAGCCGCCGCCGGCGCCGCCGATCCGCGCCCCATCGTCGGCGGCGGGCGCTACGACCGGCTGCTCAGCCATCTCGGCGCGCCGGAGCCGCTGCCGGCGATCGGCTGCTCGTTCTGGCTCGACCGCATCGCCGCGGCGCTCGCCGGGGCCGAGCCCGCCCGCGACGACGCCATGGACGGAGACGGCGCATGACCGAGCCCCTCGTCATCGCCGTGCCCTCCAAGGGCCGGCTGCAGGAGAACGCGGCCGCCTTCTTCGGCCGCGCCGGCCTCGCCTTCCAGCAGAGCCGCGGCGCGCGGGACTACCAGGGCGTCATTCCCGGCCTGCCCGGGGTCTTGGTGAAGTTCCTCTCCGCGAGCGAGATCACGACCCAGCTCGCCACCGGCCAGGCGCATCTCGGCGTCACCGGCGAGGATCTCGTGCGCGAGCAGATCGGCGACGCCGACGCCGCCGTGTGCCTGCTCACGCCCCTCGGCTTCGGCCAGGCCAACGTCGTCGTCGCCGCGCCGCAGGCCTGGATCGACGTGCGCACCATGAGCGACCTCGACGAGGTCGCCGTGGACCTGCGCGTGCGGCACGGGCGCAAGATGCGGGTCGCGACCAAGTACGTGAACCTGACGCGGCGCTTCTTCGCCGAGCACGGGCTCGCCGACTATCGCATCGTCGAATCGCTCGGGGCCACCGAGGGCGCGCCGGCGTCGGGCGCGGCAGAGATCATCGTCGACATCACCACGACCGGGGCGACGCTCGCCGCGAACGCGCTCAAGGTGCTCGACGACGGGGTGATGCTGCGCTCGGAGGCGAACCTCGTGGCGTCGCTCCGCGCCTCCTGGAGCGAGGGCCCGCGCGAGGCGGTGCGCGCCATCCTCGGGCGCATCGCGGCGGAGGAGGCCGCGCGCACCACCCGCGAGATCCGCGCGCGGGTCGAGCCCGGCCGGGAGGGCGCGGCGCTCGCCGCGGCGGAGGCGCTCGGCGCCCGCGCGCCCTACGGCCCGACCGCGCCGGAGCTCGTGCTGCATGCGCCGAAGGCGGCGGTCTTCCCGCTCGTCGACGCGCTCACGCAGGCCGGCGCCTCGGACGTGACGGTGCGCAGCCTCGACTATCTCTTCCGCGCCGAAAACCCGCTTCTCGCCCGGCTCGAGACGCGCCTCGGCTGACGCCGCGACGCGGACGCCGCACGGAAAAAAAGCCGCCCCGGCGAGGGGCGGCCTTGAAGTGCGCGGCGCGCGCGGGAAGGGGGAGCGCCGCGGGAAGGAAGCTCATGACCGAACTTCAGGAGGGTCTACGGCAGGGCTCGGCGGGCGGATCACGACGCGCGCGCATTTTCTTGCGCGGCCCCGCCGGGCTGCTTATGGTCCGCGCCGTGATCGATGATCGGAGCATTCGTCCATGACAGCGTCGCGTCTCGCGGCCACCTTCGGCCTGATAGCCGGTCTGCTGGCCGCAGTCGCCGCCGCCCCCCAGACCGCGGCGCAAGGCCTCGGCATGCCGGACCCGAGCGAGCAGCAGGCGCCGCAGGTGCCCCCGCCCATGATGCCGAAGCAGTTCCCGCTGGGCGTGACCTTCGAGGCGGCGAGCCTGAACGGCCGCGCCTTCGAGGGCGAGCGTCCGGCCATGACGCTCGACGAGACCCTGCGCCTGCGCGGCTTCTCGGGCTGCAACAACTATTCCGCCACCGCCTACCCGCTGCGGGACCAGGGCTTCGCCGTCGGGCCCTTCGCGTTGACCCGGCGGGAATGCGACGCGGCGACCATGAGCAAGGAGCGCTCATTCCTCGAGGCCCTGCGCGCGGCGCAGCGGTGGGACACGGAAGGGCCGCGCCTGACGATCCAGGGGCCGCGTGGCGAGCTGGTGCTCGAGCGGGCGCTGTGAGCCTCGCGCAGCGGCGCAGCCCTGCGACCTTCGGTCGGCAAGCGTCCCGCTGAACGCATCCGTAAACGAAATGTGACGGATATCGGCCGGAGGCATGCAAGCGCCGCATGCCTGATTTCAGGTTTTTCCACCTACTCCGGGCTCAGGACTCACCATATTGCAGTGCACAACACGGGGCGCGAACGGCCGGCGGCGACGCCGGGCGCGCGGCCCGCGACGCATCAGCACATCCCCTCGGAGTAAGTACCATGTTCCTGACCTGGGTCCTGTCCCGCATCCGCGCGTACCAGCGCTATCGCCAGACCGTACGCGAGCTGCAGCGCCTGTCCGATCGCGAGCTCAACGACGTCGGCCTCTCCCGCGCCGACATCTCCGGCGTCGCCCGCCACTATGCGAACGTCTGAACGGCGCGCCCTCTCGCGTCGCCCGAAACGCCGGCCGGAGCGATCCGCGCCGGCGTTTTTCGTTCCACGCGCCTGATCGCACGCTGCCGGGACGCGCTCCGCGCGCTCTTTCGTCTTTTTCGAACGAAATGTTAAATTGCTGGCAATGGAGATGCCGGCTCGCGATTCGCTGCCCCTGCCCCGCCCCGCCTGCGAGACGCGGGCCCCGTCGCACGCCGCGAGCCGGGCCGCGCCGGCGGGCGCGGCCACGGAATCCGTCGCCGCGGCGGACCCGCAGGCCCCCCGCCGGCCCGCGGCCCAGCGCGAGCAGGCGCCCGAGGCGATCCGCCGCGCCGTGGAGGATCTCGTCGCCGCGGTCCCGGCTTCCGCCCCCCTCGCGCCCGAAGCGACGAGCTTCGATCGCCGTCCACGCAATCATCCATCCCTACGCGGCCGCGCGAGCCGGATCGCCGACGCGGGCGGCGCCGCACCGATCTTCGCCTATGTCGCCCTGGACCCGGAGCTGCGCATGCTCGCCGCCAATTACGCGGACGGCTGGCACGGCCTCTCGCCGGACGCCTTCGCCCGCGGCGTCCTCGCCCGGGCCTTGGCCGAGAAGGCGCTCGCCGCCGCCTTCGCCCCGATGCCGGCCGGGAACCGCGAGGTCCTGGCGGAGCGGCTCGCCTACCGGGTCGCCGGCCCGCATTGGGCGGTGCGCGCCCTCGTCGCCGTGCGGGGCGCGCAGGCGGAGATCGCGGCCGGCCGCGCCCCGCGGCAGGGCCGGCTCCTGCTCGGGGTCGCCTGCCTCGCGCTGCACGATGCGGCGCGGGACGCGGGCGCTCGGCTGCCCCCGGGCCGGCCGCTCGAGGCCGGATCGCGCCTCGCGCAGGGCTTCTTCGCGCATTGCGCCGCACCGGGCGCGTTCGCGGACGACCCGTCCTATCCCCACGCCCTGAGGCGTTTCGCCGAGACCGCGCTGGACCTCGCCCCGATCCCCGCGCGCGTCTTCGCCAGCCGCTTCGTGGCGCGTTCGGCGCAGGGCGTCGAGGCGCTCGCCCGCTCCGTCCTCGCGCGCGACGCAACGACGGCGCGCCTCCCTTGACGGGGCGCGGCCGGTCCCGCATCTACGCGGGCATGTCGAACATGTCCGAGATCAAGCCCGTCCACGTCGTCGGCGGCGGCCTCGCCGGGTCCGAGGCCGCCTGGCAGATCGCCCAGGCGGGCGTGCCCGTCGTCCTGCACGAGATGCGCCCCGTGCGCATGACGGAGGCCCACAAGACGCACGGCCTCGCCGAGCTCGTCTGCTCGAACTCCTTCCGCTCGGACGACGCGGAGAGCAACGCGGTCGGCCTGCTGCACCAGGAGATGCGCCGGCTCGGATCGCTCATCATGACGACGGGCGACCGGCACCAGGTGCCGGCGGGCGGCGCCCTCGCCGTCGATCGCGACGGCTTCTCGGAGGCGGTGACCGCCGCGCTCGAGGCGCATCCGCTGGTGACGATCTCGCGCGGCGAGGTCGCGGGCCTTCCGCCGGAGGACTGGGACAGCGTCGTCGTCGCGACGGGCCCGCTCACCTCCCCCGCCCTCGCAGAGGCCGTGCGCGGCCTCACCGGCGAGAGCGCGCTCGCCTTCTTCGACGCCATCGCCCCCATCGTCTACCGCGAGAGCGTGGACATGGGGGTGGCGTGGTTCCAGTCGCGCTACGACAAGCCGGGCCCCGGCGGCACCGGCGCCGACTATCTCAACTGCCCGATGGACAAGGCGCAGTACGAGGCCTTCGTCGACGCGCTGATCGCCGGCGAGAAGACCTCGTTCAAGGACTGGGAGGCGAACACCCCCTATTTCGACGGCTGCCTGCCCATCGAGGTCATGGCCGAGCGCGGGCGCGAGACGCTGCGCCACGGGCCGATGAAGCCAGTGGGGCTGACGAACCCGCACAAGCCCGACGAGAAGCCCTACGCCGTGGTGCAGCTGCGCCAGGACAACGCGCTCGGCACGCTGTTCAACATGGTGGGCTTCCAGACCAAGCTGAAATACGGCGCGCAGGCCGAGATCTTCCGCATGATCCCGGGCCTGGAGAACGCCGAGTTCGCCCGCCTCGGCGGCCTGCACCGCAACACCTATCTCGACTCGCCCAAGCTGCTCGACGGCACGCTGCGCCTGAAGGCCGCCCCGCGGCTGCGCTTCGCCGGCCAGATCACCGGCTGCGAGGGATACGTCGAGAGCGCGGCGGTGGGCCTGATGGCCGGGCGCTTCGCCGCCGCCGAGCGGCTGGGGCGCGGGCTTCGCCTCCTCCCGCCGACGACCGCCATGGGCGCGCTGATCGCGCACATCACCGGCGGCCACATCGTCGCCGACGAGGACGAGGAGCGCGTCGAGGGCGTCGAGACGGGGCCGGCGAAGCCCCGCTCGTTCCAGCCCATGAACGTCAATTTCGGCCTCTTCCCCCCGCTGGAGAGCGCTCTCCCGAAGGCCGAGAACGGCAAGCGCCTGCGCGGCTCCGCCAAGGCCATGGCGAAGAAGAAGGCGATGACGGATCGCGCGCGGGCGGATCTGGCGGCGTGGCTGGCGGAGACGGGGGAGACCGGGGTGCTGGCGGCGGAGTGATGCGGGCCATCGCTCCCCGAAATCCCTGTTGAATCCCCCGCCCCCTCGCCTATATTCAGTCTGTCGCCGCAAGGCGGCTATGGCGATAAACGGCTGTCGCAATAAGCCCTTCGGACCCGGGGGCGGTACCCGGCGCCTCCACCCGAGCCCAGGCTCCCCCATATGCGGGC
This sequence comes from Salinarimonas sp., assembly GCF_040111675.1. Classification (NCBI taxonomy): domain Bacteria; kingdom Pseudomonadati; phylum Pseudomonadota; class Alphaproteobacteria; order Hyphomicrobiales; family Salinarimonadaceae; genus Salinarimonas; species Salinarimonas sp. The sequence goes on from NZ_CP157794.1 coordinate 3,442,959, forward strand.
CCTGGGTTCCGGCGGGGGCGAAATAGGATCGACGGGGGTCTAAAAGGCAGCCTTTCGCCCGGCATGGTTCCGCCGTTATCGGGCCGAATTATAGTTGCCAACGACAACTATGCTATGGACGTCCGCGCGGCTGCGTAATGCGGTCTAGCGACATCCGATCCAAGTCCTAGGGGGTAGCACTTCTAGGCGGGGCCCGGAGGCGCCTGGCAACAGAAGCCTCCACTTTCATTTTCGGGCGAGATGCGGCATACGCCGTCAGGACGAGAGCGCAACCGGCCGAGATCGGCATCCCGAGCGACACCCCCCCGAGCGACCCATGACCACAGATCTCATCCGCTACGATCTCCTGGTGCAGGACGCGCTGAAGGGTGTCGTACGCAAGGTCCTGTCGGACGCCGCCCGCGACGGCCTGCCGGGCGACCATCATTTCTACGTCTCGTTCCAGACCGGGTTTCCGGGCGTGCGCCTGTCCAGCCGCATGCGCGAGAAGTACCCGGACACGATGACGATCGTGCTCCAGCACCAGTTCTGGGATCTCGCCATCACCGAGCACGCCTTCGAGGTGGGCCTCTCCTTCGGCGGGGTGCCGGAGCGGCTGCTCGTGCCCTTCGACGCGCTGACCGGCTTCTTCGATCCCTCCGTGCAGTTCGGGCTCAAGTTCGAGATCCGCGAGGCGCCCGAGGGCGCCGCCGGTCCGACGGCCGTGCCCGGCCCGGCGCCGGTGGGCGAGCCCGCGCGCCCGCTCCTGCGCGGCGCCGGCTCCGAGCCGGCCGAGACCGAGCCGCGCCGCTCCCCCACGCCGCGCATCGCGCCGAAGGCGAACGGCGAGGAGACCGAGCGCCCGCAGGCGACGCCGCAAGCGGCCGACGGCGGCGCGGACGAGGCTCCGCCCAAGGGCCGGAAACGCGCGCCCGCCGCGGACGGCGCCGAGACGCCCGCGGATCCGCGGGAGACCGGCGACGCCGCCGAGGGTCAAGGGGACCAGGGCGACCAGGGCGACCAGGGCGCTCAGGTGGTCAGCCTCGACGCGTTCCGCAAGAAGACCTGATCTGTTCACATTTCGTTCTTGACACTCGCGACATGTCTGCGCTAGCCTCCGCATGCAATCGGAGGAGGCCATCGCCATGTCCCTGCGATCCGTTTTATCGGGCTCGAGCCCGGCGTCCGTCCCCTGCGGCGGCGCGCCGCGCGCGGTCCCCGAGCCGCCGAGCCCCGAGCCGCCGAGCCCCGAGCCGCCGGCGCAGGCCGCGCCGCTGACGCCGGCCGGGGTCGAGGCCGCGCTCGCGCGGCTCTCGCTGGAACCGGCGGCGCTCTGGGCTGTGATGCGCGTGGAGGCGAAGGCCTGCGGCTTCCTGGCCGATCGACGGCCCGTGATCCTGTTCGAGCGACACGTCTTCCACCGCCGCACCGGCGGCGTCTTCGCGTCCTCTCATCCGGAGGTCTCGAATCCCAAGCCCGGGGGCTACGGCCGCCCCGGCGCGCATCAGCACGACCGGCTCGCGGCGGCGCAGGCGCTCGATCGCGTCGCCGCGCTCGAGAGCGCGTCCTGGGGGCTCGGGCAGGTGATGGGCTTCAACGCCGGCGTCGCCGGCTATCCCGACGTCGTGGCCTTCGTCGCAGCCATGCGGGCCGGCGAGGACGCCCAGCTCGGCGCGATGGCCGCCTTCATCGCCGCGAACGGCCTCGACCGGGCTCTGCGCCGGCGGGACTGGACGGGGTTCGCGCGAGGCTACAACGGCCCCGGCTTTGCCCGCAACGCCTACGACGTGAAGCTCGCCACCGCCTTCGCGGACTACGCGAGCGGGGCGCGGCCGCCCCCGGACCTGCGTCTGCGCGCGCTGCAGATGCGGCTCCTCTTCCTGGGTTTCGCGCCGGGCCCGGTGGACGGGGTTTTCGGCCGGCGCACGCGCACGGCGCTCGCCGCCTTCCGCGTCGGCTCCGGCGCGGACCCCGCGGCGGCGCGGGACCCGCCGACCGAGGCCGACGAGATCGCGCTGGCCGACGCGGCCGGGCGGCTCGGCGCGCGCGCCGCGGCGCGGGCGTGATCCGGCGCGCCGGCGCCGGCGGTCCCGCCCGGGCCGCGCCGGCGATGGCGGCGCCCGGCGCGCGGCGGTCGCGGGAGCGCCCGCCGCGCGCCGGGGTCGGGACCGGCCGGCGGCCGGTCGGGTGCGGAGATCCGAAACGCGGATCATGGCCGCAGCCTCGCTCAGCTGTGGTCCTCGGCGTTCTTGCGGATCGCCTCGCGGGCCTCCCAGAAATCGGCGCCGCCGCTGGCGAGCGGCGCGCGGATCGAGCCGGTGACGTCCACGTCGTGCGCCGTGCGGGCCTGCGGCTTGAAGAAGCCGTCCTGCTGCTGGGGCTGGTCGTAGAGGGTCACCTCGTCCGGCGTATAGGCCAGCGCCGGCGAGAAGCTCGTGGCGAGAGCGACGGCCGCGGCGGCGAGGGTGTGCGTGATCTTGGTCATGGTCGGTCTCCTGTGGGGGCGGACCGGCCGTCGGCCGGTCCCGGGTTCGCCGACCGCCCGTCCGCCCCATGCGAACGCGTCGTGTCGACGGGGCGGAGACTGGCCCCGGCGCATGTCCCGTTGCTTGCGTGGCGCAGGAATCCGATGTCGCCGCAACGGCGGTTTCGTTTCGATCGTGTGCGGACCGGGCTCAGCGTGTCGCGCGCATGCCGCCACGCGCCCGCGCCGCCGCGACGACGACGGCGACGACGGCGGCCGCGGCCGCCCAGGTGGTCGCGCCGACGCGCTCGTCGTTGAGAAAGGCCGCGATGCCGAGGGTCACGAAGATCTGCAGGAGCTGCACCTGCCCCACCCGCGCGACGCCGCCCAGCGGGAGCCCGGCGTTCCAGGCGAAGAAGCCGAGATACTGGCTCATCAGCGTGACGTAGGCGAACCCGACCCAGCTCGCGTCGGGGACGGCGGCGAGATCCGCGGGCGCGAGGACGAGGGCCGTCGGGATCGTCACCGGCAGGGCGATCACGAGTGCCCAGGAAATGACCTCCCAGCCCGGCATCGTGCGAGCGAGCACGCCCGAGACCGCATAGCCGAACGCCGCGCTCGCCACCGAAAGCACGAGATAGGCGTCTCCCGCCGCGAGGCCGGAGACGCCGTCGCGCAGGGCGAAGCCGACCACGATGGCCGCGCCGAGGAGCGCGCTCGCCCAGAAGCCGGCCGGCAGGCGCTCGCCCCCGAGCAGGGCCCCGGCGATCGCCGTCGCCAGCGGCAGCACGCCGAGCACGACCCCGCCATGGGACGCCTCGACGCTGGTCATGGCGATCGCCATCGTCGCGGGGAAGGCGCCGACGAGGGCGAGCGAGGCGAGCGCGACGCGTCCGAGCACGGCCGGCGACGGCAGGCGCCGGCGCGTCGCAGCGAGCACGCCGAGGGCGACGAGGCCCGCGAGCGCGGCGCGCCCCGTCGTGACGAACCACGGATCGAGCCCGGCCACCGCGAGCCGCGTGAAGGGCAGCGTGCCGCCGAAGATCACCACGCCGACGAAGCCGAGCCCGAGCCCGAGCCACACGTCCCGGCCCGCGGAATACGCCCTGTCCATCTCGCCCCCGCCCTCCCGCGCCGCGGGCGCGCCGGTCGCTACAGATAGCCCATGGCGCGCAGGAACTCGGGGAGCCACAGGGTCGTCGCCGGCACGAAGGTGATGAGCGCGAGGGTCGCGAGGAGCGGGATCAGGAACGGCGCCACCGCCCGCACACAGTCCTCGAACGAGATCGAGGCGACCCGGGCCAGCACGTAGAGCACCATGCCGACCGGCGGCGTGAGGAGCCCGATCATGAGGTTGAGCACCATGACGATCCCGAAATGCACCGGGTCGATGCCGAGCTGCACGGCCACGGGGAGCAGCACCGGCGTGAGGATGGTGATCGCGGCGATCGTCTCCATGAAGCAGCCGATGATCAGGAGGAAGCCGTTGACCATCAGGAGGAAGACGAGCGGGTTCGTCGCGACCTCGAGGATGAAGGCGCCGAGCGCTTCCGTCGTGCGGGTCGTCGTCAGGATCCAGCCGAAGATCGAGGCGCCGGCGACGATGAAGAGCACCACCGCCGTCGTCTCGATCGTGTCCATGGACACGCGCACGAACTGGCGCATCGTCAGCACCGAATAGCGCGGCTTGCGGCCGCGGCTCGCCAGGACCGCGTTCATGATCCGATGGATCACCACCGAGAGGACGAGCGCGTAGGCGCAGGCGAAGATCGCGGCCTCGGTGGGCGTGAACAGGCCGAAGGACATGCCGCCGATGATGATGGCGGGCGTCATCAGGGGCAGGATCGCATCGAGGAAGGTCCAGCCGAGGCGCCCGAGCCGGAACTTCGCGTCGGCGCCGATGCCGCGGCGATGGGCGACGATCGTCACCGCCGCGGACAGGAACAGCGCCATCAGCAGGCCCGGCAGGATTCCGGCGACGAAGAGCGCGTTGATCGAGGCCCCCGAGACGACGCCGTAGATCACGAGCGGCAGCGAGGGCGGCACGATCGGCCCGATGGTGGAGGACGCCGCCGTGATGCCGACCGCGAGCTTGGCGTCGTAGCCGTTGTCCCGCATGGCCTTGATCTCGATCGTGCCGAGCCCGCCGGCATCCGCCACCGCCGTGCCGGACATGCCGGCGAAGATCACCGAGGCGGCGACGTTGACGTGGCCGAGCCCGCCCTTGAGCCAGCCCACCGCCGCGGTGGCGAAGGCGAAGATCTGCTTCGTGATCCCGGCCGAGTTCATCAGGTTGCCGGCCATGATGAAGAACGGCACCGCGAGCAGCGGGAAGCTGTCCACCCCGTTCACCATGCGGTGGATGACCGTGATCTCCGGGATCGAGCCGGCCATCACGATGTAGAGGAGCGAGGAGCCCGCGAGCGCCACCGCGATCGGCACGCCGAGCAGGATCATGGCGACGAGGGCGGCGATCATGATGCCGATCAGCATGCGGGTGGCCTCTTCTCGGGGCTCGTCGGGAGGTCGGCGTCAGTCGACGGCCGCGCCGTGCGGCGCGTCGGGCTCGCGCCGGGAGAGGCGCCGCCAGAAGCGCAGGGCGGCGTGGATCGTCATGGCGAGGAGGGCCGCGGCGACCGCCCAGTAGATGTACTTCTTGGGCACGTCGATCGACATGATCATGCCCGGCGCCCGGCGCCCCAGCTGGAAGGCGTACCAGGCGAGGAAGCCGCAGAAGCACGCGACGATGCCGTCGATGACGACCAGCAGCCAGTGCCGCGGGCGCGCCGGCAGGAAGACGAGCAGCGCCTCCACCGCGATGTGCGAGCCCTTGCGCATCGCCGTCACCGCGCCGACGAAGGTGACGCCGATGAGCAGGTAGCGCGCGATCTCCTCCGTCCAGCCGAGCGAGTCGTTGAGGACGTAGCGCGTGTAGAACTGCAGGAAGACGATCGCGAACAAGGCCCAGAAGATCGCGAACACGATCCCGTCCGACCAGCGCAGGTCGGAGAGGTCGACGTGGCTCTCCTCCTCGCGCCACTCCTCGAAGAGCTGATCGACGGACTTGTCGGAGTCGGGTTTCGGGTCGGTCATCGGAGCCGCCGGAAGCTGGGTGCGAGGTGGAGCGCCGCGCCGGCGTCCCCGGCGGAGCCGTCGGGGCCGACGCGGCGTCGGGCGCTCTGGGCGCGAGAACGACGTTGCGAGGGAGAGCGTCGTCGCCCTCCCCCGCCCGGCGGGGATCAGTCCGCGCCGATCGCCTGGAGACGGTCGTAGGTGTCCTGGTCCCAGGTCGCGTCCGGGCCGTTGTGGAGCGCCACCGTCGCCTCGCGGAAGGGCCCGCGATCGACCTCGTTGACGTTCACGCCCTGCTCCTCGAACCACGAGGCGAGCTTGTTCTCGGCCTCGATGATCTCCACCGTGCAGCGGTCGGCCGCGGCCTCGATCAGCTCGGTGAGGATCGCCTCGTCGGCGTCGTCGATCTTGTCGCGGGCGGGGCCGCCGACGATGGACAGCAGCGCGTCGGTGATGTGGCCGGTGAGGTTGATGTCCGACTGCACCTCGTAGAAGCGCTTGGCCTGGATCGTCGGAAGCGGGTTCTCCTGCGCGTCGACGACGCCCTGGCTGAGCGCGAGATAGACCTCGGCGAAGGCGATCGGTGTCGGGTTCGCGTTCACCGCGCGGGGAAACATGGTGTAGAGCGGCGCGTTCGGCACGCGGATCTTCAGCCCGTCCATGTCCTCGGGCGTCAGGATCGGCTTGTTCGAGGTGACGTGGCGCCGGCCGTAATAGGTCAGCGAGACGATGCGGTTGCCCGTCGCGTCCTCGTAGCCCTGCGAGAGCTCGTCGAACAGGTCCGACTTCCGGTAGGCGTCCCAGTGATCGAAGTCGCGGAACATGAAGGGCGCGCCGCCGATGGCGATCGGGCCGTAGGACCGCCCCGCGAAGAGCTGCCCGGTATAGATGATGTCGACGGTGCCGAGCGAGAGGCCCTCGTTGATGTCGACCTCCTTGCCCAGCGTCGAGGCCGGGAAGACCTCGATGTTCCAGCGATTGTCCGTGCGCTCGGCGAACTCGTCGGCGGCCCACAGCGCACAGGTATGGTAGGGCTCGGACGCCTCGTAGACGTGGGCCCATTTGAGCACTTCCTGGGCGTTGGCGGGGGCCACGGTCACGGCTGCGGCGAGAACCAGCGCGCCGATGGCGGCGCTGCCTGCGAGAAAGCTTTTCATTTGGCGTTTCCTCCGCTTTTCGTGTCGCGTCCGCCGCGGGCGCGGCGAACGAGGCTGCGGGTCCGGGCCGCGTTCTGATGCACGGTCTCCGATCCGTTGGAAAATCTCGCATCGCGCGCGCCGGGCGGCAAGCCCGGAACGAGGCCCGCTCCCGTCTGTCCCTCGGCGCACGGGATCGCCTGCCTGGACATGTCCGCACATGCCGAGCGAAACTGACGCCGTGGAATCATGACAGAAGGGACCCGATCGTGAGGCGAGCCGTCCGGCGCAGGACCACGACGCCCGCCACCACGATGCTGCCGGAGGCGGCAGGACCTCTCTACGATCGCGTGAAGAGCTACGTTCTCGAGAACATCGCCACGGGCGCCTTCGCGCCGGACGCGCGGCTGCCCTCGGAGCACGAGCTCGTCGCGGCGCTCGGGATCTCGCGCATGACCGTGCACCGCGCGCTGCGGGAGCTCTCGGCCGCCGGCGTGCTCACCCGCGTGCAGGGCGTCGGCACCTTCGTCGCGCGCCCCCAGCCGCGCTCGCCGGTGATGGAGGTGCGCGATATCGCCAGCGAGATTCGCGCTCGCGGCGGCATCCATTCCTGCCGCGTGATCGCGCTCGAGGAGATCGCCCCGCCGCCGGAGATCACGCCGCTCTTCGGGCCGGGCGCGCCCGCGCGTGTCTACCACTCGGTCGTGGTTCACGCCGAGGACGGCGCGCCGGTGCAGGTCGAGGAGCGCTTCGTCCATCCGGCGGCGGCGCCGGGCTATCTCGAGCACGATTTCAGCCGGATCACCGCGCACGACCACATCCAAGCGCACGCCCCGCTCACCGAGGTCGAGCACGTCGTCACCGCGACCGGGGCCGATCCGGTCGCGGCGGAGGCGTTCGGGATCCCCGCCGGGGCGCCTGTCCTGCTGCTGCGCCGCCGCACCTGGTCCGGCCCGATGGTCGCGACGGTGAACCGCCTCACCTATCCGGGCGACCGATACGCCCTGGCGGATCGACGCCGCGTCGGCGGCGGCTGAGCCGCCGCCTCATCCGGCGAGCGCGCGCATGGCGGCGGCGAAGCGCCGGTCGATGACGTCTCGGGCGACGTGCCGGCCGTCGCGCACGACGAGACGCCCGCGCGCCCACACCCGGTCGACCGCGACGCCGCGGGCGAAGATCCAGGCGTCGAGGAACCCGTCCTCCGCGAGCCGACCCGTGGCCTCGCCCCCGAGCGCCACCACGTCCGCCGGCGCGCCCGGCGCGAGCCCGTTGCGCACGTCGAGCGCCGCCGCGCCGCCCGCGCCGGCGGCGTCGAGCACGGCCCGTCCCGTCGAGCCGCCGGGCGGGGCGAGCACGTTGCGGGCGCGCTCCGTCAGGCGCTGCGCGTATTCCAGCTGCCGCAGCTCGCCGGGGAGCGTGATCCGCACGTGCGAGTCCGTGCCGATCCCGAACCGTCCGCCGGCGGCGCGGTAGGCGCGCGCGGGAAAGACGCCGTCGCCGAGATCCGCTTCCGTGACCGGGCACAGGCCGGCGACGGCGCCCGACCGCGCGAGCCGCTCGGTCTCCTGCGCGTCCATGTGCGTGGCGTGGACGAGGCACCAGCGGGCGTCGACGGGGGCGTTGTCGAGGAGCCAAGCCACCGGTCGCGCGCCGGTCGCGGCGAGGCAGGCCTCGACCTCCCGCACCTGCTCGGCGACGTGGATGTGGATCGGCCCCTCCCCCGCGAGTCCGACGAGGTGGGCGAGCTCGTCTGCCGAGACCGCCCGCAGGCTGTGCGGCGCGACGCCGAGCCGGCCGCCTTCGAGCGCGCGGACGAGGCCGCGGCAGGCCTCCAGCAGCGCCGCGAACAGGTCGCGGTCGCAGACGAAGCGGCGCTGCTCCGGGGCGGGCGGCGCACCGCCGAAGTCGGAATGGGCGTAGAAGACCGGCAGCAGCGTCATGCCGATCCCGGTCTGCGCGCTCGCGGCGCAAACCCGCGCCGCCAGCTCGGCGATGTCGGCATAGGCGCGGCCGTCGCGATCGTGGTGGAGGTAATGGAACTCGCCGACGCGAGTGTAGCCGGCCTCCAGCATCTCCGCGTAGGCGCGCGCCGCCACGGCCTCGACGTCGTCGGGCGTCATCCTCAGCGCGAGGTCGTACATGGCGACGCGCCATGTCCAGAAGCTGTCGGCCGTCGCGCCTGCCGCCTGGGCGCGGCCGGCCATGGCGCGCTGGAAGGCGTGGCTGTGCAGGTTCGGCGTGCCGGGGACGGCGACGACGCAGCGTTCGTCTCCCGGCTGCGGCGCCGCGCCGACCTCGATCGATCCGACGACCCGGGCGGCGCACGTGATGCGCACGTCCTCGCGCCAACCCTCCGGTGTGAGCGCCGCGCGCGCGTGGATGGTCGTCGTCATGCCCGTCTCCCGCGTTGTTCTCGAACGCGCTTGCCAGCATCGGCCAAATGTCTATACATGTAAAGACGAGGAGCGCCACCATGATCGACAAGCGCGAACGCCCCGTCGACGCCGCCCCGCGCCTGTGGCGCAACGCGCGGCTCGCCACCTTCGCTCCCGGCCTGCCCGGCATCGGCGCGATCGAGGACGGCGCGCTTCTGGCCCGCAGCGGGCGGATCGTCTTCGCCGGCCCGGCAAGCGCGCTCGCCGACGAGGCCGTGGATGGCGCGCAGGTCGTCGACTGCGCCGGCCGCTGGATCACGCCGGGCCTCGTCGATTGCCACACCCACATCGTCCATGGCGGGACCCGTGCGCGCGAGTTCGCCATGCGGCTGGACGGCGCCAGCTACGAGGAGATCGCCCGCGCCGGCGGCGGCATCCTCTCGACCGTGCGCGACACCCGCGCCCTCGACGTCGAGGGCCTCGTCGCCGCCGCCCTCCCCCGGCTCGACGCGCTGCTCGCCGAGGGTGTGACCACGATCGAGATGAAATCCGGCTACGGGCTGAGCGGCGCGAGCGAGATCGCCATGCTCCGCGCCGCCCGCGCCCTCGACGATCGCCGCCGCGTGCGGGTCGTCACGTCCTGGCTGGCGGCGCACGCGACGCCGCCGGACTACGCGGGCCGCAACGACGCCTATCTCGACGAGGTCGTGCTGCCCGGCCTCGCCCAGGCGCACGCGGAGGGCCTCGTCGACGCCGTCGACGGCTTCTGCGAGGGCATCGCCTTCTCGCCCGCCGAGATCGCCCGCGTCTTCGACGCCGCGCGCGCGCTCGGCCTGCCGGTGAAGCTCCACGCCGAGCAGCTCTCGAACCTCGGTGGCGCGGCGCTCGCGGCGTCCTACGGCGCGCTCTCGGCCGACCACCTCGAGCATCTCGACGAGGCCGGCATCGCGGCGATGGCGCGGGCGGGGACGGTGGCGGTGCTCCTGCCCGGCGCTTTCTACACGCTGCGCGAGACGAGGAAGCCGCCGGTCGCGGCTCTGCGCGCGGCGGGCGTGCCGATCGCCGTCGCCACCGACTGCAATCCCGGCTCCTCGCCGCTGACCTCGCTCCTCCTCGCGATGAACATGGCCGCGACGCTGTTCGAGCTGCCCGTCGACGCGTGCCTCGCCGGCGCCACCCGCGAGGCGGCCCGCGCGCTCGGGCTGCTCGACGAGATCGGCACGCTCGAGGCCGGGAAGGCGGCGGATCTCGCGATCTGGGACGTCGAGAGCCCGGCCGAGCTCGTCTATCGCATCGGCTTCACCCCGCTGCACGCCCGCATCGTCGCCGGGCGGGAGATCGCGCCATGACCGTCACGCTCGAACCCGGCGCCGTGCCGCTCGCGATCCTCGAGCACGTCTATCGCTTCGGGATCCCGGTACGTCTCGACCCCGCCTGCGACGCGCCGATGGCCCGCTCGGCGGCGCGCATCGCCGCGATCGCGGCCGGCGACGCCCCGGTCTACGGCGTCAATACCGGCTTCGGGAAGCTCGCCGCGATCCGCATCGACGCCGCCGACGTCGCGACCCTGCAGGAGAACCTGATCCGCTCGCATTGCTGCGGCGCAGGCGCGCCGCTGCCGGCGGAAATCGTGCGGCTCGTCATGGCGCTCAAGCTGATCTCGCTCGGGCGCGGCGCCTCCGGCGTTCGCCTCGATCTCGTGCGGCTGATCGAGGGCATGCTCGCGCGCGGCGTGATCCCGGTCGTGCCGGAGAAAGGCTCGGTCGGCGCCTCCGGCGACCTCGCGCCGCTCGCCCACATGGCGGCCGTGATGATCGGCGAGGGCGAGGCCGTCCTCGCGGGCGAGCGGCTCCCCGGCGGCGAGGCGCTGCGGCGAGCCGGCCTCGAGCCGGTGCGGCTCGCGGCGAAGGAGGGGCTCGCGCTGATCAACGGCACGCAGGTCTCCACCGCGCTGGCGCTGGCGGGGCTGTTCCGCGCCCACCGCGCCCTGCAGGCGGGGCTCGTCACCGGTGCGCTCGCGACCGACGCCGCCATGGGCTCGCCGGCGCCCTTCCGCGAGGAGATCCACCGCCTGCGCGGCCACCGCGGGCAGATCGACGTCGGCGTCGCGCTGCGCACCCTGCTCGACGGCTCGGGGATCCGCGAGGCGCATCGCGAGGGCGACGAGCGGGTTCAGGACCCCTATTGCATCCGCTGCCAGCCGCAGGTCGCCGGCGCCTGCCTCGATCTCCTGCGCCACGCGGCCGCGACGCTGGAGATCGAGGCGAACGCGGTGACCGACAACCCGCTCGTCCTCTCCGACGACAGCGTCGTCTCGGGCGGCAACTTCCATGCGGAGCCCGTGGCCTTCGCCGCCGACCAGATCGCGCTCGCTGTGGCCGAGCTCGGCGCGATCGCGCAGCGGCGGATCGCGCTCCTCGTCGACCCCGCCCTCTCCCATGGGCTGCCCGCCTTCCTCACCCGCACGCCGGGGCTGAATTCGGGGCTGATGATCGCCGAGGTCACCTCGGCGGCCCTGATGTCCGAGAACAAGCAGATGGCGCACCCGGCCTCGATCGACTCGACGCCGACCTCCGCCAACCAGGAGGACCACGTCTCGATGGCCTGCCACGGCGCGCGGCGGCTCCTGGCGATGACGCGGAACCTCTACGGCATCGTCGCCATCGAGGCGCTCTGCGCGGCGCAAGGGGTGGAGCTGCGCGCGCCGCTCTCGACGAGCCCGGCGCTCGTGCGCGCGCTCGCCGCGATCCGCGCCGTCTCGCCGCCGCTCGAGGCCGACCGCGCCCTGGCCGGCGACATCGCGGCGGCGACGGACCTCGTCGCCTCGGGCGCGCTCGCGTCGGCGATCGCCACCGACGTGCTGCCGGACCTGTGAGAGGGAGGACGACCGAGATGACCGATCCGCGCCGCAACGCCCGCATCGTCCGCGCGCCCCGCGGCCCGCAGCTCACGGCCAGGAGCTGGCTCACCGAGGCGCCGCTTCGGATGCTGATGAACAACCTCGACCCGGAGGTGGCCGAAAACCCGCACGAGCTCGTCGTCTACGGCGGCATCGGGCGCGCGGCCCGCAGCTGGGGCGATTTCGACGCCATCGTCGCGGCGCTGACGGATCTCGAGGGCGACGAGACGCTGCTCGTCCAGTCCGGCAAGCCGGTCGGGATCTTCCGCACCCACGCCGACGCGCCGCGGGTGCTGATCGCGAATTCCAACCTCGTGCCGCATTGGGCGACCTGGGCCCATTTCAACGAGCTCGACCGCAAGGGGCTCGCCATGTACGGCCAGATGACCGCCGGCTCTTGGATCTACATCGGCACGCAGGGGATCGTGCAGGGCACCTACGAGACCTTCGCCGAGGCCGGGCGCCAGCATTACGGCGGGAGCCTGGCGGGCCGCTGGATCCTCACCGCCGGCCTCGGCGGCATGGGCGGCGCGCAGCCGCTCGCCGCCGTGATGGCGGGCGCCTCCTGCCTCGCCGTCGAGTGCGACCCGGACCGCATCGACGTCCGCCTGCGCACCCGCTACCTCGACGAGAGGACGGACAGCCTCGACGAGGCGCTCGCCATGGTGGAGCGCTGGACCAAGGCGGGCGAGGCCAGGTCCGTGGGCCTCCTCGGCAACGCCGCCGAGATCGTGCCCGAGCTCGTGCGCCGGGGCGTGCGCCCCGACATCGTCACCGACCAGACCTCGGCGCACGATCCGATCAACGGCTACCTCCCCGCCGGCTGGACGCTCGCCGAGTGGCGCGAGAAGCGCGAGAGCGACCCCGCCGCCGTCGAGCACGCGGCGCGCGCGTCGATGCGCACGCATGTCGAGGCGATGGTGGCCTTCTGGAACGCGGGCGTGCCGACGCTGGATTACGGCAACAACATCCGCCAAGTAGCCAAGGAGGAGGGGCTCGAGAACGCCTTCGCCTTCCCGGGCTTCGTGCCGGCCTATATTCGCCCGCTCTTCTGCCGCGGCATCGGCCCCTTCCGCTGGGCCGCGCTCTCGGGCGACCCGGAGGACATCCACCGCACCGACGCGAAGGTGAAGGAGCTCACCCCGGGCGACGCGCACCTGCACAATTGGCTCGACATGGCCCGCGCGCGCATCGCCTTCCAGGGCCTGCCGGCGCGGATCTGCTGGGTGGGGCTCGGCATGCGCGACAAGCTCGGCCTCGCCTTCAACGAGATGGTGGCGAGCGGCGAGCTGAAGGCGCCGGTCGTCATCGGGCGCGACCACCTCGATTCGGGCTCCGTCGCCTCGCCCAACCGCGAGACCGAGGCGATGAAGGACGGCTCGGACGCCGTCTCCGACTGGCCGCTCTTGAACGCGCTGCTCAACACGGCGTCCGGCGCGACCTGGGTGTCGCTGCATCACGGCGGCGGGGTCGGCATGGGCTTCTCGCAGCATGCCGGCATGGTGATCTGCGCCGACGGCACCGAGGCGGCGGCGAAGCGGATCGCCCGCGTCCTGTGGAACGACCCCGCCACAGGCGTCATGCGCCACGCCGACGCCGGATACGAGGAGGCGCTCGATTGCGCCCGGGAGCATGGGCTGCGGCTGCCGGGCATTCTCGGAGGATGACGGTGGCTCGCGTCCAGGGCGCGGCGCTCAATCCACGACGGGAGCCACCCGGCCGATCACCGCCTTGCGCACCGGCGCCGGGATCCGCGGATGCGCGCCGACGCGCTCGGCGCCGACGAGGCCGGCGAGGCGGTGGAGGGCGGCGCGCAGGTCGTCGAGGCTCTCGTCGCCCGCGAGCTCGAGCCGGTCCACCAGCAGCTTGCGGCCCTCGACGAGGCGCAGGTCGACGATGCCGGCGAAGCGGGCGCGGTGGATCAGCGGCATGGCGAAGTAGAAGGCCCGCTCGCGCCTGGGCTTGTAGGCCTCGAACAGGAAGCGCCGGCCGAACAGGCGCTCGAAGCGGGCGCGGTCGAACAGGAGGTTGTCCAGGGGCGGGACGATGCGCATCGGCTCGTCGCGGGCCGGCGCATCGCCCTCGGACGCAGCGCGCAGGGCGTCGAGATCCTCCGCGAGGACGAGATGCTCCACAGGCTCGCCGTCGATCACGACAGGGATCGGCACGGCCCCGATCGCCTCCCGCGCGGCCGCCACCGCGGCGCGGATGCGCTCGCGCCGGGCGTCGGCGCGCCAGGGGCCGACGTGATGCTGCACCCGCGCGACGAGCGCGTCCGGCGTGGCGAGGCGCAGCACCTCGAGTGCGGCGCGGGCCTGCTCGGCGATCTCGACGTCGGAGAGGGGCGCGGGCTCGGGCGACGCGAGCTCCGGATGGAGCCGCTCGGTGAGATCGAACAGCCGCTCGAAGGCCCGGGTGCGGCCGGCGACCTGGATGCGCCCGGCGCCGTAGAGCCGCTCCAGCGCCACCGTCGTCGCCTTGAGCGTGTCGAAGCCGCCCGGCACGCGCGCGCTCTCGAAATCGCTCGACTTCGTCGGCCCGTGCTCGGCGATGCGGGCGAGGACGCGCGCCTCGACGGCGCCGTGGCCCGCCTCGTCGAGATCCCCGATGCGGAAGCGGGCGGCGCGGTGCGCCATGCCGCGCATGAAGGCCGGGGTCCAGGCCCGGCGCACGAAGTGGACGGGGTAGTGCTGCTCGACGAACGTCCGTGCCACGGCGTCGTCGAAGGCGCGCACCGGCACGTCGGCGCGCGCGGCGAGCGCGAGCTCGTGATTGCGCCCGCCGGCGATGCGGATCGTGTCGATCTGCACCATCCCGAGCCGCTCGAGCGGCGCCGCGTCGCGCCAATGCGGGCCCGCGAGCCCCAGGCGCTCGCAGACGAACCGCCGCGCCGCCTCCGCCTCGATCCGGATCATTCCCTATGCCGCCCCTCGCCGTCCGCTGATTCGCCCGCTATCGCAACGGAGAGAGCATAAACCCCGCCGCTCGCCGTCCGAAGTCGCGTGACGGGGGGCTTGCCAAGCGCCCGCGACGCGCAGAGCATGGGTAGCCACGCAAGCGCCCGCGAGAAGGCGTCGTCCGCGAAGGGGCGGAATGCGCGGGAGGTCGCAGCCATGTCAGACAGAGAAACCGTCGCCGGCGCGGCACGTTGCGTCGCCATCGTCGGCCCTTTCCAATCCGGCAAGACCACTCTGCTCGAGAGCCTGCTGGAGCGATCCGGCGCCGTGCCGCGTGCCGGCTCCGTCGCCGCGGGCACCAGCGTCGGCGACGCCAGCCGCGAGGCTCGCGGCCACGCCATGAGCGTCGAGCCGAACGTCGCCTCGGCCGAGTTCCTCTGCGAGAGCTTCTCCTTCGTCGACTGCCCGGGCTCGGTGGAGCTGTCGCAGGACATGCGCGCCGCGCTCCCCGCCTGCGACGCGGCGATCGTCGTCTGCGAGGCCGACGAGCGCAAGATCCCGGCGCTCGAGCTGATCCTGCGGGAGCTCGAGGAGGCGGACATTCCGCGCTTCCTCTTCCTCAACAAGATAGACGCCGCCGCCCAGCGCGTGCGCGAGACGCTCGCGCTCCTGCAGCAGGCCTCGCGCACCCCGCTCCTGCTCCGCCAGATCCCGATCTGGAAGGACGGCATCGCCGTCGGCTTCGTCGACCTCGCGCTCGAGCGCGCCTTCATCTACCGCGAGCACGCGCCGAGCACGGTGGTCGACGCCGCCGACGCCGCCCCGCCGGACGTGCGCGACGCCCGCTTCCAGATGCTGGAGCGTCTCGCCGACTACGACGACGCGCTGATGGAGGAGCTCCTCTCGGACATCGAGCCGCCGCGCGACCGCGTCTTCGACGATCTCGCCCGCGAGCTGAGGGAGCGCCACGTCGTCCCCGTGCTGATCGGCTCGGCCGAGCGCGGCAACGGCGTCACGCGCCTGCTCAAGGCGCTGCGCCACGAGGCGCCGCGGCTCGCCGAGACCCGCGCGCGGCTCGGCGTCGCCGAGGAGGGGCCGGCGCTGGCCCAGGTGGTCGCGACGCGCCACACCAGCCACGGCGGCAAGCTGTCGATCTCGCGCGTCCTGCGCGGACGCTTCAAGGAGGGCGACGGCGTCGTCACCTCCCGCGGCGCGGACGGGCGCATCGCCGGCATCTCCACCGTCTGCGGCGAGGCCACCCGCCGCATCGGGGAAGCCGGCGAGGGAGCCCTCGCCGCCTTCGCCAAGCTCGACGCGGTGGAGACCGGCGAGAGCCTCCAGGCCGGGCGCGAGCGCCCCGCCACCGTCGCGACGATCGTTCCCCCGGACCCGGTCCACGTCCGTGTCCTCCACGTCGCCGACCGCAAGGACGAGGCGAAGCTCGCGACCTCGCTCGCCAAGCTCGCCGACGAGGACCCCTCGCTCGTCGTGCGCCAGGACCCCGAGACGGGCGAACTGCGCCTCGCCGGCCAGGGCGAGATGCATCTGCGCCTCGCGGTGGAGCGGCTGAGGAGCCGCTTCGGCCTCGACGTCGACGCGAGCCCGCCGGCCGTAGCCTATCGCGAGACGGTCCGCAGCGCCGTCGCCGCGCGGGCGCGGCACAAGAAGCAGACGGGCGGCCACGGTCAGTTCGCGGACGTGGCGATCTCCGTCGCGCCGCTGCCCCGCGGCGAGGGCTTCGCCTTCTCCGACACGATCACCGGCGGCGTGGTGCCCAAGCAATGGATCCCCTCCGTCGAGGCCGGGGCCCGCACCGCTCTGGCGCACGGGCCGCTCGGCTTCCCCGTCGTCGACGTCGCGGTGACGCTCACCGACGGCGGCTTCCACAGCGTCGACTCGTCGGACGCCGCCTTCCAGGCCGCGGGCCGCGCCGCCGTCGTGGAGGCGCTGGCCAAGGCCGGATCGGTGCTGCTCGAGCCGGTGATGGCGGTGGAGATCGTCGCGCCCTCCGACACGATCTCGAAGGCGACGCAGATCGTGTCGGGCCGCCGCGGGCAGATCCAGTCCTACGCGCCGCGTCCCGGCTGGGAGGGCTGGGACGTGCTCTCGGCCCTGGTGCCGGAGGCGGAGATGGACGGGCTCATCGTCGAGCTGCGCTCCTCCACCGCCGGCGTCGGCTCCTACCGCGCGCGCTTCGACCACCTGGCCGAGCTCGCCGGGAAGCCCGCCCAGGCGGTGATCGGACGCGCCGCGAGCTGAGTCGCCGTATAGGCGTATCTACCGATCTTCTGTGCTGCGCGGCCGGGCCCTAAGCTCGGCCGCGGCGTCGCTCCGACGCCGTCCAGGCAGGATGACCTCCGTGCAGTCCAAGCTCATCGCCACCGCGCGCGCCGGCTTCGCCGCGTTCGCGCTCCTCGCCGTGTCCGCCGTCACCATGTCCGGCACGGCGCAGGCCCAGAACCGGGTCGTCGAGATCGTCAACGACACCGGCTACACCATGATGGAGTTCTACGCCTCCAACGTCGATCGGACGTCGTGGGAGGAAGACATCCTCGGCGCGGACGTGCTGCCGAGCGGCTACTCCGTCGACATCGACATCGACGATGGCTCCGGCCAGTGCCTGTTCGACTTCCGCGCCGTGTTCGAGGACGGCGACGAGATCGTGGACGAGGCGGTCAACGTCTGCGAGGTGGTGACCTTCACCTACGAATGATCCCCCTCACGCCGCCCGGCGACGCGCCTCCAGCAGCGCCCGGGCGGCCTCCGCGGGGGCGGGGCGGCCGATCAACCAGCCCTGCGCCTCCGAGCATCCCTCGGCCTTGACGCAGGCGAGCTGCGCCTTTGTCTCGATCCCCTCCGCTGTGATCGCGATGCCGAGCCGCGCGCCGAGCCCGACCATGGCCCGCACGATCGCCGCCGTGTCCGGATGGTCCATCTCGCGGATGAACGAACGGTCGATCTTGATGCGGTCGAAGCCGAAGCGGCGCAGGTACGAGAGCGACGAATAGCCCGTGCCGAAATCGTCGAGGGCGATGCGCACGCCGAGCTGGCGCAGCCGGTGGAGCGTCTCGACCACGGCCTCGCTCTCGCGCATCAGCACCGTCTCGGTGATCTCGAGCTCGAGCCGATCGGCGGAGAGGCCCGAGCGCGCGAGCGCGTCGGCGACGATGGCCGGCAGGTCGTCGCGGTCGAACTGCACGGCGGAGACGTTCACCGCGACCCGCGTCGGCGCCGGCCAGGTCGCGGCGACGGCGCAAGCGCGGCGCAGCACCCAGTCGCCCAGCGGCGAGATCAGCTTCGTGTCCTCGGCGAGCGGGATGAAGCGGTCGGGCGGGATCGGCCCGTGCTCGGGATGCGTCCAGCGCGCGAGCGCCTCGAAGCCGGTGATGGCGCCCGTCGTCACGTCGAGCGACGGCTGGAAGTGCAGGTCGAGCTCCTCGCGCGCGATCGCCTGGCGCAGGTCGATCTCGAGCTCCTGGCGCGAGCGCTCGGCGGCGTCCATCTGCGCCTCGAAGAAGCGGAAGGTCGAGCGCCCCTCCCCCTTCGCCCGGTAGAGCGCGAGATCCGCGTTCTTGAACAAGGCGTCCGCATCGACCCCGTCCTGCGGCGAGAGCGCGACGCCGACGCTAAGGCCCACCGAGAGGTCGCGGCCCGCGACCGAAACGGGCGTCGACAGCGCGTCGACGAGGCGCTGCGCGAGGCTGCGGGCAGCCTCCGGCTGCGCCGCGCCGATCTGGAGCACCGCGAACTCGTCGCCGCCCAGGCGCGCGATCAGGTCGCCGCCGCGGATCTGGCCGGCGAGCCGCCCGGCCACGGCGCGCAGGAGCGCGTCGCCCACGGGGTGGCCCAGCGTGTCGTTGACGGTCTTGAAGCGGTCGAGGTCCAGGCACAGCAGCGCCACGCTCTCGCCGGTGTCTCGCGCGCGGGCGAGGGCGTCGTCCAGACGCTCGCGGAAGCAGGCGCGGTTGGCGAGGTCGGTGAGGCTGTCGTGACGGGCCATGCGCTCGGCCCGGCGCTCGGCCTCCTTGCGCGCGGTGATGTCGGTATGCGTGCCCACCATCCGCAGCGGCCGCCCGTCGTCGGCCCGCGCGACGACCTTGCCGCGGTCGAGAATCCAGCGCCAGGTCCCGTCCTTGTGGCGCACGCGATGCTCGCATTCGTAGATCGGGACCCGCCCCTCGAAATTAGCCGTGAGGGCGGCCTCGACGGCCGGCATGTCGTCGGGATGGACGAGACGCTCCCAGGACGAGACGTGCGGCGCGATCTCGTCCGCCTCGTAGCCGAGCATGGTGGCCCAGCGCTCGGAGAACCAGACCGTTCCGGTCTCGACGCTCCAGTCCCAGAGGCCGTCGTTCGTCGCCTCGAGCGCGAAGGCGAGGCGCTCCTCGCTCTCGCGAAGCAGCGCCTGCGAGCGCTCGAGCGCCTCCTCGGCGAGCTTGCGCTCGGTGATGTCGATGTTGAGGCCGAGGATGCGCGGCGCCCCGCTCTCCGCGTCGCGCACGGGCCGCCCTACCGCCATGATCCAGCGCGTCGAGCCGTCGTCGAGCGGTATGCGGAACTCCACGCGATAGGGCGCCCCGGTCTCGACCGATCGCCGCCCCGCCGACCAGATCGCGTCGATATCGCGCGGATCCACCCGCCGCGAGAACACGTCTTCGGAAACCGGATCGGGGCCGTCCTGCGGCAGGCCGAGCAGACGCCGGCTGTCGCGCGAGAGCCGCGCCTCCTTGTCGGCGACGCGCCACTCGAAGGATCCCGCCTCCGCCGCTTCCTGCGCCAGGTGCAGGAGCTGCGTCGCCTCGACGAGCCGCTCCTTGTCCCTGACGAGGTCGTCGATGTCGAGCGACGTCCCCAGCCATTCGGCGACCGCCCCGCCCGCGCCGTAGCGGATCGGGCTCATGGTCAGCGTGTGCCAGCGATAGGCGCCGTCGTGGCGGCGCAGCCGCGCGGTCGCCTCGAACGCCTTCCCGGCGGCGATCCCTTCGCGACGCGCATGCGTCAGGCGCGCGAGGTCGCGCGGATGATGCAGGGCGAGCCGCGCGTCGAGCGTCGCCGCCTCCTCGCCGTGATAGGCGCGCATGCGCTCGTTGACGTAGAGCGCCGTCCCGTCGCTGCGCGAGACCCACACCTTGTGCGGCAGCGCCTCGGCGAGTGTGCGGTAACGGGCCTCGCTCTCGGCGAGCGCCGCCTGTTGCGCGGCGTGCAGCGCGGCGTCCTGGGACTGGCGCAGATGCGCTTGATGCAGGCGCAATTGCGCGACGACGGCCGCGCCGAGATCACGCAGGGCGGCGCGATCCGTCTCGTCGAAGGGCCGCGGGACCGTGTCGATGACGCACAGGCTGCCGACCCTGACATCGGGCTCGAGAACGAGCGGCACGCCGGCGTAGAAGCGGATGTGGGGCGCGCCCGTCACCAGCGGGTTGTCGCGAAAGCGCGCGTCCGCCCACGCGTCCTCGATCACGAACGGCTCGTCGCCCAGGATGGTGAAGCGGCAGAAGGCGACGTCGCGCGCCGTGCCGTCGACGTCGAGCCCGCAGCGCGCCTTGAACCATTGGCGATCCGCCTCCATCAGCGAGACCAGCGCGATCGGCGTCCGGAACAGGCGCGCGGCCGAGCGGCACAGCGCGTCGAAATGCGGCTCCGGAGCGGTGCCGACGATCGCCAAGGCGCGCAATGCGGCGAGACGTGCGCTCTCGGTGCCCGACGAGGAAGTCATGTCGCCCCCTGCTGGGGCCGCATTCGAGCAGCAGCCCGCTTTTCTCCAGGAAGCATGCGGGAGAATCTTTTATCTTTTGCTAAACCGAACGCAGAAAACCGCGTCCTCACCTGTCAATTGCGCGCAGCGCCGCCCCGCTCGCTCTCGCGCCAACCGACGTGCGCCTCGGGCTTGGCGTCGACGCTGGCGAAGTAGGGCTTCAGGTCGAGGAGCGGCGTGCCGTCGAGGCAGTCGAGCCCGCGAAGCGTGAGGCGCGCACCCTCGATGCCGATCAGCTCGGCCACCGAGAGCGCGATCGGGTTCGGCCGCGCGGGCGAGCGCAGGGCGAAGGTGCCGCGCCCGTGCGCGTAATGCGCGGGCTTCTGGACGACGAGGTCGCGCGGCGCGCGGTCCATCCAGTAGAGCACGATCACGTGCGAGCAGGTCTCGAGCTCGGCGAGGCCCGCCTGCCAGCGCGGGTCGAGCTCGATCGTCACGAGGGCGTCGGACGCGCCCGCGTTCTTCGGGCAGTCCTCGCGGCGGGTCCAGGGCGTGCGGATTCGCCCGATGAAGTAGAGGCCGGCGTCGAAGCGCTCCGGAAGCGCGACGCGCTCCTCGCCGGGGCGCGCGCCGCCCTCGTCCGTCCCCTCGCCCATGCACCCCTCCGCTTGCGCCTCGCTCCCGTGCGAAACGTCCCGTGCGTCTTGCGCCCGTCACCGCGTCGGGTCACAACGGAAGACGCGATCGGGACGAAGGTAAGGCGAGCCCCGCCCGTCGCGTCAAGCGGCGGGTCCGCCCGCCGAACGCCGGAGATGACGGATGCCCGAGCCGAAACCGCAGATCAGCGCGACCCCGGAAGAGGCGGTCGAGCGCCTCTCGGCCTTGTACGACGCCGCCGCGGACCGGCTGCGCGAGGCCGTCGCGCGCTTCGTCCACGGCGGCGAGCCGCCGACGGCCGAGGAGCGCGCGGCCTTCCGCTACCCGCGCCTGCGCATGCGCCACTCCGGGGACGGCGCCCCGCCGCGCACCGAGCGGGCCTACGCCAAGCTCCAGGTCACGGGCCTCTACGAGACGACGCTGACCCATCCCGCGCATTTCAGCGCCTACCTGCTGGAGCAGCTGCGCCCGCTCGTCTCCGACTACGGGGTGACGCTGGAGGTCGACCTGTCCGACCAGGAGATCCCCTATCCCTACGTGCTCGAGCGGGGCGACGAGCTCTCGCACGGGGTCGTCACCGCGAGCGATCTCGCCCAGCACTTCCCGACCCCGGCTCTGGCCGAGGTCGGCGACGAGGTGGCCGACGGGCTGTGGGACATCGACGACGGCACGCCGCGCCCGCTCGCTCTCTTCGACGCCGTGCGCGTCGACTACTCGCTGCGCCGGCTCGTGCACTACACCGGCGCCGACTGGCGGGCGGTGCAGCCCTGGATCCTGCTGACGAACTACCATCGCTACGTCGATCAGTTCGTGCAGTGGAGCCTCGCGGAGCTCGCCCGCGAGGGGAGCCCCTACACGCGCCTGACGCTCCCCGGCGGCATCGTGGTCGAGCGCGACGCGGCGGCGTCCGAGAGCGCCGAGGCGCTGATGGCGCGCTCGCCCTGGCACCGCTTCCAGATGCCGGCCTACCACCTCGCCCGCGCCGACGGGCACGGGGTGACGCTGGTCAACATCGGCGTCGGGCCGTCCAACGCGAAGACGATCTGCGATCACCTCGCCGTCCTGCGCCCGCATTGCTGGCTGATGGTCGGGCATTGCGGCGGCCTGCGCCAATCGCAGACCATCGGCGATTACGTGCTCGCCCACGCCTACCTGCGCCAGGACCACATCCTCGACGCGCTGGTGCCGCCCGAGGTGCCGATCCCGGCGCTCGCGGAGGTGCAGATCGCGCTGCAGCAGGCGGCGGCGGAGGTGACCGGCGAGGCCGGGGAGATGCTCAAGCGCCGGCTGCGCACGGGCACCGTCGTCACCAACGACGATCGGAACTGGGAGCTGCGCTGGAGCCAGGAGCGCCGGCGCTTCAACCTCTCGCGCGCCATCGCCATCGACATGGAGAGCGGCACCATCGCCGCCCAGGGCTACCGCCTGCGCGTGCCCTACGGCACGCTGCTCTGCGTCTCCGACAAGCCGCTCCACGGCGAGATCAAGCTCCCCGGCGCAGCCTCGGCCTTCTACCAGAGGGCGGTCGGCGAGCACCTGATGATCGGGCTCGCCGCCCTCGACATCCTGCGCGGCCAGAAGACCTCGCTGCATTCGCGCAAGCTGAGAAGCTTCGACGAGCCGCCGTTCCGGTGAGGAGACGGGCGCGATGCGCCCCCTCCTCGTCCTCGTCCTGTTCCTCACCCTCGCCGGCTGCGTCCCCGCCGGCGACCCGGTGCAGGGGCTCGTCTGCCGCACGGCGCTGGTCGCGCTCCATCCGGAGGACAGCGCCTTCGACGTCGCCCGCGAGATCGGCGATCCCGACGGGCGGGGCGTGAGCGTCGTCTACACGGTCACCGAGCCGGGCGGGCGCTCGCGGCGCGCGCGGATCGCCTGCCGCTTCGCCGACGATCGCGCCGCCGACGGGAGGCTCGACCTCGTCTTTGTGGCGCAGGACGGCGCGCCGCTGTCGGAGACGCGACTGTTCCTGCTCGAGCGCTACTGGACCGACCGGGGCGCCGACGCCGCGATCTTCGCGCCGCCACGCCCTTCGGCGCTCGCGGGAGACGGGCTCGCGCTCCCGCATGGCGGCGTGCACGCCGTTCAGGTCGCGGTCGCGGCGCTGACGACGGGATCGCTCTACGGTCTCCTCGCCGTCGCCTATTGCCTCGTCTACGGCCTGATCGGCCGCGTCTTCCTCGCCTTCGGCGAAATCGCCATCGTCGGCGGCTACGCGGTGGCCATCGCGGTGGGGATCGCCCTCGTGGCGACCCCGCTCGTGGGCGAGAGCGCGGTCTATGCCGGCCTCGGCCTCGGCCTCGTCCTCGCGCCCCTCGTCGCCGGCGCGTTGGCGCGGCTGCTCGCGGAGAGTGTCGTCGCCCCCCTCGCCCACCGGCCGGGCTACGCGATGATCGTCGCCTCGTTCGGCCTCGTGATCGTCCTCGCGGAGGGCTTGCGGCTCGCCCAGGGCGGCGCCGAGCTCTGGATCGCGCCCGGCCGCATCCGCGGCCTCGTGCTCGCCACCAATCCCGACGGCGCCACCGCGACGATCACCCTCACCCAGGCCGCCGCGATCACGCTGGCGATCGCCGGCGCGCTCGGCGCGATCCTGCTGGTCGCGCGCACGCGCTTCGGACGGGCGTGGCGCGCGGTCTCGGACGATCCGCAGGCCGCCGCGCTGATGGGCGTCGACGCCCGCGCGACGCTCGTCGCCGCGACGACCCTCGCCGGCGTGCTCGCCGCCCTCGCCGGCTGGTTCGTCGTGGCGCATTACGGGAACATCTCCTTCGGCGGCGGCCTGCTCTTGGGGCTCAAGGCCCTCGTCGCGGCGATTCTCGGCGGCATCGGATCGCTGCCGGGCGCTCTGCTGGGCGGCCTGCTGCTCGGGCTCGGCGAGACCCTGTGGTCGGCCTTCCTGCCGGGCGCCTATCGCGACGTCGCCGTCTTCCTCGCGCTGGCCGCGCTTCTGGCGCTGCGGCCGGGCGGCTTGTTCGGAGACGCCCATCCCGGTTCCCAAAGGGTGTGAGACCCCGCGACGTACGGTCCGGGGGAACCCGGGTTGCGGGCCGAATTATTTTAAGCTTAAATCATTTCCGCCGACAGAAGCGGAGAGCGCGCAATGAAGATCGCCATCATCGGGGGAGGCCCCGCCGGCCTCTATTTCGCGATCCTGATGAAGAAGCAGGACCCCGCGCACGAGATCACCGTCTACGAGCGCAACCGGCCGGACGACACGTTCGGATTCGGCGTGGTCTTCTCGGATGCGACGCTCGATACGTTCGAGCGCTACGACGAGCCGAGCTACCGTCGCATCACCCAGGAATTCGCCTACTGGGACGACATCGCCATCCATTTCAAGGGCGACGTCCATCGCGTCGGCGGCAACGGCTTCTGCGGCTGCTCGCGCCGCACCTTGCTGCTGATCCTGCAGGACCGCGCCCGCGAGCTCGGCGTGGCGCTGGAGTTCGAGGTCGACATCGACGACGAGAGCCGTTTCGCGGACGCCGACCTGATCGTCGCCTCGGACGGCATCAACTCGCGCATTCGCGAGAAGCATGTCGAGCATTTCGCGCCCAAGGTGGACCTTCGCCCGAACAAGTTCGCCTGGATGGGCTCGACCAGGCCGCTCGACGCCTTCACCTTCGTCTTCCGCGACACCGAGTGGGGCCCCTTCATCGCCCACGCCTACCAGTACGAGAAGGGCCGCTCGACCTGGGTCTTCGAGACCGACCCGGAGACCTTCGAGCGCGCCGGCATCGCCTCGATGACGGAGCAGGAATCCGCCGACCTGATGGTGCGGATCTTCCCCGACTTCCTCGCCGAGCATGGCGTCATCACCAATCGCTCGCTGTGGCGCAACTTCCCCATGATCCGCAACACGCGCTGGGTGAAGGACAACATCGTGCTGCTCGGCGACGCCAAGTCGACGGCGCATTTCTCCATCGGCTCGGGCACCAAGCTCGCCATGGAGGACGCGATCGCCCTCTACGAGAGCTTCAAGAAGAAGCGTGACGTGCCTGCCGCACTGGCCGATTTCGAGACCGGGCGCCGCGAGGAGACCGAGAAGACCCAGCACGCGGCGGACGTCTCGCTCGTCTGGTTCGAGCACGTCGCCCGGTTCTGGGACTTCGACCCGGTGAAGTTCTCCTTCGGCCTGATGACGCGCGCGAAGGCGATCACCTACGACAACCTGCGCCTTCGCGCTCCCGAGTTCGTGGAGCAGGTCGACCGGCTCTTCGCCAGCGAGGTGCGGGACCAGGGCTTCGACGTCGACGTCGAGAACCCGGCGGCGCCGATGTTCCAGCCGTTCCGGCTGCGCGACATGGTGGTGGCGAACCGCGCCGTGATGTCGCCGATGTGCATGTACTCGGCCAAGGACGGCATGCCGACCGACTTCCACCTCGTCCATTACGGCTCGCGCGCCATCGGCGGCCCGGGCCTGATGTTCACCGAGATGGTGGTGGTCTCGCCGGAGGCGCGCATCACCCACGGCTGCGCCGGCATCTGGACCGACGAGCAGGAGGCGGCCTGGACGCGCATCGTCGATTTCGTCCATGCCAACTCGCAGACGAAGATCTGCCTGCAGCTCGGCCATGCCGGGCGCAAGGGCGCGACCAAGCTGATGTGGGACGGCATCGACCGGCCCCTCGACGAGGGCGGCTGGGAGGTCTGCTCGGCCTCGCCGCTCCCCTACTTTCCCGACAGCGCCGTCCCGCGCGAGCTCGACCGGGCGGGGATGGACGAGGTCCGTGACGACTTCGTCGCCGCGGTGGAGCGGGCCGAGCGCGCGGGCTTCGACATGCTCGAGCTGCACTGCGCCCACGGCTACCTGCTCGCGAGCTTCCTCTCGCCGCTCACCAACAAGCGCACGGACGAATACGGCGGCTCGATCGAGAACCGCCTGCGCTTCCCGCTCGAGGTGTTCGAGGCCATGCGCGCCGCCTGGCCGGCGACGAAGCCGATGTCGGTACGCATCTCCGCCACGGACTGGGCCGAGGGCGGCCTCACGCCGGAGGATTCGGTCGAGATCTCCCGCGCCTTCGCCCGCGCGGGAGTCGACCTGATCGACGTCTCGACCGGCCAGACCGTGCACGAGGCGAGGCCGATCTTCGGGCGCATGTTCCAGACGCCCTTCGCGGACCAGATCCGCAACGAGGCGCATGTCGCCACGATGTGCGTCGGCAACATCACCTCGGCGGACCAGGTGAACACCATCCTCGCCGCCGGCCGCGCGGACCTGGTGGCGCTCGGGCGCCCGCACCTGGTCGATCCGTTCTTCACCATGAAGGCCTCGGCCTGGTACGGCGCGAAGCAGTACTGCCCGCCGCAATACCTCCCCGGCCAGGACCAGATCTTCCGCAACGCCGTGCGCGACCGCGCCGACATGGACGACCTGAAGATCCGCGCCAAGCCGAAGACCCGCGCGGAGCTGAAGGCGGAAGCGGAGGGGGTGAAGCAGGCGGCTGAGTAAGGCCGAACGAGGCGCGTCGCGCCGGCGTCGATTCGAGCCGGACGCGGAAGACGAGACCTCCGCTCGCCTTCCGCGCAACGCGTTCGCTTCACCGAGAATCCTGCCGCTCGTCCGGCCGCTCGAGCCGCGCCAGCGCCGCGGCGAGAGCGGCCTCGAGCGCGTTGCGCTCCTGTGGCGCCAGCGGTGCGACGAGCCGCGCCTGCGTCTCCACGTGAGCGGCGACCGCCTCGTCCACCAGCGCGCGGCCGGCCTCGGTGAGCGCGACGAGGGTGCTGCGCCGATCCCGAGGGTTCGGCACGCGCGCGACGAGCCCCGCCTTCTCCAGCTGGTCGATCCGGTTCGTCGCCGTCCCGGACGTGATCATCATCGCGTCGATCAGCCGCGACGGCGTCAGCGCGTGGGGCGGGCCCGCGCGCCGCAGGGTCGCGAGCACGTCGAAGGTCGCGCCGTTGAGCCCGAAGCGGGCGAAGGTCCGCTCCTGCTCGGCCTGGATCAACCGCGCGAGACGCGACAGGCGGCCGATCAGGCCCATCGGCGCGACGTCGAGGTCGGGACGCTCGCGACGCCACTGCGCCAGGATGCGAGCGACGGGGTCGGGCTTGCTCTGCATGACGAGGATCTCCAGACGAGAATTATCTTGACGTCAAGACAAAACTGACATATCTCGACGTCGAGATAAATCGGAGGTCCTCATGAGCGCCCGCACCGACATCCTCGTGACGGCCCTCGCGCCGGCGGTCTGGGGGAGCACCTATCTCGTCACCACAGAGCTCCTGCCCCACGGCTATCCGATCACCGTGGCGATGCTGCGCGCGCTTCCGGCGGGGTTGCTGCTGCTGCTGGTCGTCCGCCGCTTGCCGGAGGGCGCCTGGTGGGGGCGCGTCCTCGTCCTCGGGGCCCTCAACTTCTCGGTCTTCTGGGTCCTGCTCTTCGTCGCGGCCTACCGTCTGCCGGGAGGCGTCGCGGCGACCGTGGGCGCCGTCCAGCCGCTGGTGGTGATCGCGCTCGCCCGCCTCCTCATCGGGACGGCGATACGCCTCACGGCCGTGCTCGCGGCGGTCGCGGGCCTCGGCGGCGTCGCTCTCCTCGTCCTGACCCCGCAATCGGCGCTCGATCCGGTCGGCGTCGCGGCCGGGCTCGGGAGCGCCGCGTCGATGGCGGCCGGCACCGTGCTCATCCGATTGTGGCGCGCGCCGGTGCCGCCGCTGACGCTCACCGCCTGGCAGCTCGCGGCGGGCGGCCTCCTGCTCCTGCCCGTGGCGCTCGTGATGGAGCCCGCCCTGCCCGTGCCCAGCGCGGCGAATCTCGCCGGTTTCCTCTATCTCGGCCTGATCGGCGGAGCGGCGACCTATCTCGTCTGGTTCCGTGGCCTGTCGCGCCTCGAGCCGGGCGCCGTCGCGCCGCTCGGCCTGCTGAGCCCGGTCACGGCCGTGCTGCTCGGCTGGCTCGTGCTCGCCCAGGATCTCACGGCGCCGCAGCTCCTGGGCATGGGCCTCGTTCTCGGCAGCGTCGTCGCCGGCCAGCGGCTGCAGCACGCCCCCGCAGCCGCGCCAGCGCCCGCTCGGACCGCGGCGACCTGAGCGCGGCGGACGCGCACGGGCTCGGAAACCAGGCGCGTCGCGCTGAGGCGGCCTCGATCAAGCGGCCTTGGCCTGCTCGCGCGCGAAGCCGGCCTTCTGGGCGTATCCCTTCACGATCGCCTCGCGCTCGGCGTGTGAGAGCACGGCGTCGATGTCCTCGAAGCCGTCCGGCGCCACCGCCTCGACCGCGTCGATCACGCCCTCCGGGCCGCCGCGCCGGTTGGAGCGCACGATCTCGGCCGTCTTCGGCAGGCGCTCGGCCTCGTAGGCGCGAAGCGCCGCCATCGGGTGCTCGGCCCCGGCGAGCCGGTCCGCGAGGCAGCGCGCGTCGAGGATCGCCTGGCTCGCCCCGTTCGACCCGACCGGATACATCGGATGCGCGGCGTCGCCGAGCAGCGTGACGCGCCCGTGCGTCCAGGCCGGCAGCGGGTCGCGATCGCACATCGGATACTCGAAGAATTCCGGCGTCGCCTCGATCAGCGCCGGCACGTTGAGCTGGGGCATGCGGAAGCGCGCGACGTGCGGCATCAGCTCCTCGCGCCGGCCCGGACGCGACCAGTCCTCCTTGCGCGGCGGTGGCGAGGAGCCGTCGCCGAGCTTCACGGCCACCGCCCAGTTCATCAGCTTCAGCCCAGGCCGGTAGCCTTCCGCGATCGGGTAGACGACGAGCTTCTCCTTCATGCCGCCCGCCACGATCATCGAGCGACCGGTGAGGAAGGCCGGCCATTCGGTGGCGCCGCGCCAGAGCAGGATGCCGTTCCAGGAGGGTGGCCCCTCCTGCGGGAAGAGGCTCGCGCGCACGAAGGAGTGGATGCCGTCGGCGCCGATCAGCACGTCGCCGCGCGCGGTCTTCACGTGCCGGCCTTCGCGGTCGAAGAACCAGGCCGTGACGCCGCCCTCGTCCTGGGAGTAGGCGCCGAGCCGGCAGCCGGTGTGGATCGCGCCCGCGCCGAGGCGCTCCCTCACCGCCTCGTGGACGACCGTCTGCAAGCGTCCGCGGTGAATGGAGAATTGCGGCACGTCGAAGCCGGCCTCGATGCCGCGCGGCTCGCGCCAGATCTCCTGGCCGAAGCGGTTCGTGTAGATCAGCTCGTAGGTGCGCAGCCCCACCGCGTCCAGCCGCGGCAGGAGCCCGAGCTTCTTGAGCTCCTTGATGGCGTGGGGGAGCGTGTTGATGCCCACCCCGAGCTCGCGGATTTCCGACGATTGCTCGTAGATCTCCGCCTCGAGACCGCGATCCTTCAGCATCAGGGCGGCGGTGAGCCCCCCGATGCCGCCTCCGACGACGATGGCCTTCATCTCGCGCCTTCCCCTGTTACGCGACGTTATTGATCCGGCGATTAAAGCGCAGACCACGTCGCGAGTCCAAGGGCTCGGCGGCAGGCTCGAAAAAGGGGAAAACGCCCGCTGGAGCGGGTGAAGGGAATCGAACCCTCGTCATCAGCTTGGAAGGCTGCTGCTCTACCATTGAGCTACACCCGCTCGGGCGGGGCGGAGCTTAGCGCGTCGGAGATGGTGGGGGAAGTAGGACTCGAACCTACGAAGGCGTAAGCCAGCGGATTTACAGTCCGCCCCCTTTGCCGCTCGGGACATTCCCCCGGATCGCTCCGGCTGCTCGGGCTCGCGTCGGGTGTTCCGACGCCGCCGCCGTGGCGTGGGGGCTCTTATGGTGACCCGGCGCGAGCGTGTCAACGCCGAATTCCGGCTTCTCGCGCGAAATCCGCGCCTGCGCGCCGGCCCGCGGCCTTGACCCGGCCCGGCGCCGGGCGCATGCCTCGCGGACGATCCGAACGGGAGCGCGAGGCGCCGTGGCCGACGACGACGAGAAGAAGACCCGCAAGCGCACCGGCGCGCGCCGCGCCGTCCCGCACGGCCGCAATCGCGCCCGCGGCCCGCGGCCGCGCGGGCCGCGGCCCGACCTCGGCGACGTCGTCGTGCTCTACGGCTGGCATCCGGTGGCGGAGGCGCTGCGCAACGGAAAGCGCCGCATCCGCCGGCTCCTCGCCACCGAGAACGCCGCCCGCCGGCTCGCGGAGGAGCTTCCGGAGGTCGAGGCCGCGCCGCAGATCGTGCGCCCGGGCGAGATCGACGTGCTGCTCGAGCCCGACGCCGTGCACCAGGGCCTCTACGCCGAGGCCGATCCCCTCCCCGGCTACGAGCTCGACACGCTCCCCGACGACGCGCTGGTGCTCGCCCTCGATCAGATCACCGATCCGCACAACGTGGGCGCCATCGTGCGCACGGCCGCGGCCTTCGGCGTGACGGCGATCGTCACGACGGCGCGGCATTCGCCGATGGCGACGGGTGTGCTGGCGAAGTCGGCCTCGGGCGGGCTGGAGCACGTTCCCTTCGTCGTCGTGCGCAATCTCGGCGACGCGCTCGACCGGCTGGGCGAGCGGGGCTTCACCCGGATCGGGCTCGATTCGGAGGGGGACGCGACCTTCGAGGAGCTGGAGGCGCGCCGGCCGGCGCTCCTCGTGCTGGGGGCGGAAGGCAAGGGCCTGCGGGCCCGCACGCGGTCGCTGTGCGACGTGGTCGCCCGGCTCGACATGGCGGGGGCGATCAAGAGCCTCAACGTCTCGAACGCCGCCGCGATCGCGCTCTACGCGCTGACGCGGCGGCTTTGAGGCGGGGAAGCCCGCTTACGACGGATCCTCGATCACGTAGATCGCCGGCGGCTCCACCGGCGAGGGGCGGATGCCAGCCACCGTGGCGACGCCCGGCGTGACGATGAGCTCGCGCGGGGCGGGACGGCGCGGCGTCGCGACCACCGACGTCTGGCCGATGTCGACGATGGGCGCCTCGGTGGTCGAGGCGGCGACGAGCGCGTCGTCCTCCACGACCACGGTGTGGCTCTTGGCGGTGTGAACCTTGGACGCCTCCCAGGCGCACTGGGCGGCGGCCGGGCCGGCGGCGACGAGACCGAGCCCGACGAGGCTCGTGACGATGGCGGATGCACGCATGTCGACCTCTCCCTCTCTGTTATGGTGAACGAGAGGTTAACCCGGCTTCCCGCCGCTGTCGCCCGCAACCTTTCGCCGCACGGCCGCGCTCCGCGACGCGGCGGCGATCAGCCGCCGCCGAAGGCGGAGCGGATCAGCCATTGCTGCATGGCGACGGGGCTCTCGGGATAGGTCGGCTCCGCCGCCGCCTCCGAGAGGATGCCGTCGAGATGGACGATGCGGGCGTGCATGCGCACGCTCTGGCCGATGAGATCCTTCAGCCGCTCCGGCAGCGCCTCGGCGTCGAAGACCGGGCTGGCGCTCTCCTGGCGGGTGAGGCGCACGCGGGTCTTCTCCTTGAGCGCCTCCTCGGCCGTGATCTCGCCCTCGGCGACGGCGCGCTGGACGAGCAGCCAGGAGGCGATCTGCATGAGGCGCGTGGTGAGCCGCATGCTCTCGCTGGCGTAGGTCAGCGCCGCCTGGCGCGGCAGGGTGCGCGATTCCTCGCGCCCCTCCCCGTCGAGATAGGCCGCGGTGTCCTCGACGAGCGCCATCCCATCGCGGAACAGGGCGCGGAAGGCCTCGGAATGCACGAAGGTGCGCCCGAAATCGACCGGATCGCCGGCCTCCCGGAAGGTGATGTCCGCGTTCATGTGCCGCCTCCTCACGAACAATTTGGCTCGAATTGTGCCGGCGCGATACGGCGCGCGGCGTTCCCGAGTCGTTGGAGCAAACCTAGCGCCGAACGCGGACGCCCGCCGCGTTAGGATGCGGTTAACCTTAACGAGAGGAGAACGACATCGGATGCGGGCGGGAGAATGGCGGCTGCGGCAAGAGGTTGGCTCGTGGCAGGAGTTCCGGCGTCGTCGCCGGCTTGCATGGCAGCGCACCAGCTGCAACAATCCAGCACGGTTTCGATGCCGAGAATCACGGCCGCCTCTCCATGGTTGCGCGCCATTGAAACTTCGGATCGAGATCAGGCGGCGTCGCAGTTTCTTTTGGGGAACCGCCGCGACAACGACCGAGTCATTCGATGAGCGCGCATTCCACGGTGATCAGCGGCTTTACCGAGGAGCAGGTCACGCGATTGACCGGCGTGAGCCGGCGCCAGATGCGTTACTGGGCCGTCGACGGGTTCTTCCTCCCGAGCATCGATCTCTCCGCGACGGGGGTGGGCCTGCGGCTCTACAGCTTCCGCGATCTGGTCTGCCTCAAGGTGATCGCCGCGCTCAGGAACGAAGCGAAGGTGCCGCTCTCCGAGCTCCGGCGCGCGAAGGAGCGCCTGCGCCATCTCGGCGACGACCTCTGGGCGAAGACGACGCTCTTCGTGCTCGGCCGGCGCGTCGTCTTCAGGCACGACGGTAACGACGCGCTCGAGGAGGCGAGCACCGGACAGCGGGTGCTGGAGATCCCGCTGCGCGTGGTGACCGGCGATATGGAGCGCGCCGTGCGAAGCCTGCGCCGGCGCGAGAGCAGCGATGTCGGGCGCATCGAGCGCAAGCGCCACGTCGCGCAGAACCAGCCGGTCGTCGCCGGAACCCGAATTCCCGTCCGCGCCGTAAAGGATTTTCACGAGGCCGGCTACGCCGTCTCGGAAATCCGGGAGCAGTACCCCACCCTCACCGAGGAGGACGTCATCGCGGCTATCGGCTACGGCGAGGTCGCGTGACGGGAGCCCTGCGGATCTCCGTGCTTCTCGACGAGGGTGCGCCTGCGCTCGTCGCGCGGCCGTTCTCGGAGCGCGGCCATACCGTCATTCGTCACGGGGACGTCTGCTCCCCGGGTGCCCGGGACGCCGTGGTCGTGGCTCAGGCGCTGCTCAACAAGGCCGTCCTGATCGCGGTGGATCTCGACATGAAGCGCTTCGCACGCCGCTTCGGCGCCCCGCAGGACGGCGGCAGGTACAAGGAACTCCACCTCATCTCCGTCGGGTGCAAGGAGACGATGGCCGCGAAGCGGCTCGAGCAGGCCCTGTCGTTCATCGAGCACGAATGGGACTATGTTTGCCGCAAGCCGAGCCGCCGCATGTGGGTCGACATCGGCCCCCACCGCCTGACGACGTATCGCTGAGCATTCCGCCACCCCGCAAAAAAGAGCCGCCCGGGGGCGGCTCTGAAGTCGTCAACAGGGAGGCGTCAAACAGAGTGGACAGGAGCCACTCGCATCCAGAGAACTGGACACCTGCATTCATCAAGCAAAAAGCTTAATGACCGGTTAACGAAACGCAGCGCCTTCGCACGTCCTGGACGATTTCGGCACAAACGCCCGCGGCGTCACGTCGCGGGCTTGAAGAAGGCGTCCGCGGCCGACTTCGAATCCTGCTTCTTCGCCTTCGCCTCCCGCAGCCGTCCGATCTCCTGCTCGAGCGCGTTGATCCGCTCGTCGAGCTCCTCGATGGACAGGTGGGCGAGGTCCTGCCCGATCACGTGCGTGTCGGGGCGGGGGCGCGGCAGCTCCTCGCCGAAGGGATCGATGGACATCTCGCGTCTCCTCCAGGCGGCGTGTGTCTCTCCGTCCCATGCTAGCGCGATCGGGCGCGCGAGGCCAACCGGGGCCGGGATCTCCGCCGCGGGAGGACGCCTTGCCAACGCGTCCGCGCGCGTGTCACCTCGCGGGTGATCCACACAGTCGCCGAGAGGAGCCCGCCATGCCCGACGCCAGCCCGATCCCGCAGACGATGCGCGCCGTGATCGCCGAGGGCGGCGGCGGGCCCGAGGTGCTGACCCTGGTCGAGCGCCCCGTGCCGACGCCCGGCCCCGGCGAGATCCTGGTGAAGGTCGCGGCGGCGGGCATCAACCGTCCCGACGTGATCCAGCGCGAGGGGAACTACCCCCCTCCCCCCGGCGCGCCGAACGTGCTCGGTCTCGAGATCGCCGGCACAGTCGTCGCGCGCGGCGCGGGCGCGACGCGCTACGCCGAGGGCGAGACGGTGATGGCGCTCGTGCCCGGCGGCGGCTACGCCGACTATTGCCTCGCGCACGAGGACAACACGCTGCCCGCGCCCACCGGGCTCTCGATGGTCGAGGCCGGCGCCATCCCGGAGACCTACTTCACGGTGTGGACCAACGTGTTCGACCGCGGCCGCCTCGCCGCGGGCGAGACGCTTCTCGTCCACGGCGGCTCGTCGGGCATCGGCACCACCGCGATCCAGCTGGCCAAGGCCTTCGGCGCGCGGGTGATCGTCACCGCCGGCACGGCGGAGAAATGCGCGCGCTGCCTCGAGCTCGGCGCCGATCGCGCCGTGAACTACAGACAAGAGGACTTCGTCGCCGCCGCCAAGGACTTCACCGGCGGGCGCGGCGTCGACTTGATCCTCGACATGGTCGGCGGCGACTACATCCCGCGCAATTACGAGGCCGCCGCGACGGAGGGCCGGATCGTGCAGATCGCCTTCCTGAAGAGCCCGAAGGTCGAGGTCGACTTCCGTCGCCTGATGCTGAAGCGCCTCACCCACACCGGCTCGACGCTGCGCCCGCGCAGCGTGGCGCAGAAGGCCGAGATCGCCGCCGCGCTCACCCGCGAGGTCGTGCCGCTCATCGGCCAGGGCCGCTGCAGGCCGGTGATCGATTCGACCTATCCGCTGGAGCAGGTGCGCGAGGCGCATGCGCGGATGGATTCGAGCGCGCATGTGGGGAAGATCGTGCTGGTCATGTCATGACGGGCGTGCGCACGCGCGAAGCCGTGGCGAGGATCGTCCCGCCCGGCCGCCCCCTCCCGCGCGCGCCGCGATAGCGCCCCCGCCCCGGCGCATCCTCGTTGCGCGCCGGGCGCGAAGCGCCTATATTCCACCCGTCCCCTTACAATCGGGTACGTCGTCGCTCCGGCCGCAGCCGGGTCGGAGCACGGAGAAGGTTTGCCGCGCGCCGGCGCATCGCGAGAGATCCGCGGTCCCGCGCTCGTTTCCAGGAGGAAGTCCCGTGTCCGCTGCCGTTCCACTGATGCCGAAGGCGACCGCCGTCTGGCTCGTCGAGAACACGTCGCTGACGTTCGATCAGATCGCCGACTTCTGCAAGCTCCACCCCCTCGAGGTGAAGGGCATCGCCGACGGCGAGGTGGCGGCCGGGATCAAGGGCGCGAACCCGATCTCCACGGGCCAGCTCACCCACGAGGAGATCGAGAAGGCGCAGAAGGACCCGAACCATCGGCTCAAGATCGCGCCTCCGAAGGTCCGCCTGCCCGAGATCAAGACCAAGCGCGGCCCGCGCTACACCCCGGTCTCGCGCCGGCAGGACCGGCCGAACGCGATCCTCTGGCTCCTGCGCAACCATCCGGAGCTGAAGGACGCGCAGATCATGCGGCTCGTCGGCACCACCAAGACGACGATCCAGCAGATTCGCGACCGCACCCACTGGAACTCGGCCTCGCTCTCGCCGCTCGATCCCGTCACGCTCGGCCTGTGCTCGCAGATCGACCTCGACCTCGAGGTCCAGCGCGCCGCCAAGGACCGCCCGGCCGCGCCCGTCGGCGAGGGCGGCCAGACCCTGCTTCCGGCCGACGTCTCCACGAGCCCGGACTATCAGGCTCCCGAGGAGGAAGAGGAGTACGGCGGCTACGGCGCCCAGCGCCGCCGCGAGGAGGAGGAGCGCGCCGAGGCCGATTCGGTCTTCGCCAAGCTCAAGAGCCTCAAGGGACCGGAGGACGAGGAGGAGGAGTGATCCTCGGCCTCCCTCGATTCGGCGTGTCGACATCTCGAAAGGGCGGTCCCGCGGGGCCGCCCTTTTTCGTGTCCGCTCTCACCCCTCGCGCGCGGCGAGGAACGCCGCGTGCTCGCGCTCCAGCGCACCCGACAGCGCCTTCTCGATCAGCGCCCGCGTCTCCGCCACGCCGTAGAGCGCGACGAACGACCCGAAGCGGGGGCCGCGCTCCTCGCCGAGCAGCACCTGGTAGAGGGTCGAGAACCAGGTCTGGGAGACGCCCGGGCGCCCGTCCGGGCTCTTCGACTTGCCGGACGTGTCGGGGAAATGCGTGCGGCCGACCTCGTAGACCACGTCCTGCAGGGCGGCGGCGTCGGTCGAGCCCGCCATCGGCGCGAGCGCGCGGTCGAGGTCCTCGAGCGCGGCGCGCTCCTCGGGCGTCGGCGCGCGGTAGGTCTTCGCCGGGCGCACGAAGTCGCGGTAGTAGCGCACCGCGAGGTGGACGAGCCTGTCGAGCCGCGGATGCGTCTGCGGCGAGGCCGTGGGGGCGTAGCGGCGGATGAAGGCCCAGAGCAGCCCCGGCTCCTCGGCGTTCGCGACCGCGACGAGGTTGAGCAGCATGCCGAAGGTGATCTGCGCCGCCGGCGCGTTTCCGCCCTCGCTCTGCACCGTCTCCGGCTCCGGCGGAGCGCCGCCGTGGATGTGCCAGACCGGGTTGCCGAGCCGGTTCTTGTCGTCCTGGCGCTGGTAGCGCTCGAGGAACGAGAGATACTCGTCGACGTGCTTGGGGATGACGTCGAAGAACAGCCGCTTCGCCTCGCGCGGGCGGTTGTACATGTAGAGCGACAGGCTCTCCGGCGTGCCGTAGGTCAGCCACTCGTCGATGGTCAGGCCGTTGCCCTTGGACTTCGAGATCTTCTGGCCGTTCTGGTCGAGGAAGAGCTCGTAGTTGAAGCCCTCCGGCGGCTCGGCCCCGAGCGCCCGGGCGATGGCGCCGGAGACCTTCACCGAGTCGATCAGGTCCTTGCCGGCCATCTCGTAGTCGACGCCGAGCGCCACCCAGCGCATGGCCCAGTCGGGCTTCCATTGCAGCTTGGCGTGCCCGCCGGTCACCGGCGTCTCGTAGCGCGTGCCCGTCTCGGGGTCGCGCCAGACGATCGTGCCGGCGGCGACGTTGCGCTCCTCGGTCGGCACCTGCATGACGACGCCCGTCTCCGGGTGGATCGGCAGGAAGGGCGAGTAGGTCGCCCGCCGCTCCTCGCCGAGCGTTGGCAGCATGATGGCGAGCACCGCCTCGTAGCGCTCGAGCACGCGCAGCAGCGTCTCGTCGAAGCGGCCCGAGCGGTAGCACTCCGTCGAGGACAGGAAGGTGTAGTCGAAGCCGAAGGCGTCGAGGAAGGCGCGCAGGCGGGCGTTGTTGTGGTGGCCGAAGCTCTCGTGCGTGCCGAACGGGTCCGGCACCTTCGTCAGCGGCAGGCCGAGGGCGCCGCGCAGGAGCTCCTGGTTCGGCAGGTTGTCGGGCACCTTGCGCAGGCCGTCCATGTCGTCCGAGAAGGCGACGAGGCGCGTGTGGATCGCGTCGTCGGTCAGCGCGCGGAAGGCGTTGCGCACCATGGTCGTGCGCGCCACCTCGCCGAACGTGCCGATATGCGGCAGTCCGGACGGCCCGTATCCGGTCTCGAACACGACCTCTTTCTTGCCCGTACGCTCCAGGCGCGCGAGAAGCTTGCGCGCCTCCTCGAAGGGCCAGGCGTTGGCGGAGCCGAGGGCGTCCGGATCGATCATCGCGGTCGGGTTCCTTTTTCGAGCGAACGGGCTGGCTTACGCCCGCCCCGCGCGAAAGGTCAACAGGGGCGTGAGGGCGCGGGGGCGGTCGGGCGGAGACGAGGGCTCACGCCCCCCTCCCCCGCACCACCACCCACGCATACCACCCGAGCGCCCCCGCCGCCCCCACGGCATAGCCCACCGGCACGGCCGTCAGGCCGAGCGTCGGATAGACGGCGGCGCACGCGGCCGCCGCCACCGCCGTGTAGCCCACGCCGCCGGCGAGCAGCGCGCCCTTGGCGCCGATGGCATGGACGAGCGCGCCCGTCATCGCCATGGCGAAGACCAGCGCGTGGGCGAGGAAGAGGTCGCGCAGGAGGCTGGCATGGGGGACCATGTCCGAACCGAAGACGAGGGCGAGGATCGGGGCGCCGGCGAGGTGGAAGAAGGCGCCGCCGCCGAGGCCCAGCGCGAGGCCGGCGAGAAGCGCGAAGGCGAGCCAGATGGCCTTGCGGCGGCCCTCGGCGAGGGCGGGCGCGGCCTTCTGCAGGACGAGCTGCGCCATCGCCGCCTGGACGATGCCGGCGAGCACGACGAACTGGTAGCAGGCGACGACGGCGCCCGTGGCCTCGAGCCCGCCCATGCGCTCGACCACGAGCCGCACGGCGAAGGCGGAGGCCGCGGTCGCGGCGGCGGCCGCGCCGAAGACGACGCCCTTCTTCAGAACGCGCCCCGCGACCTCGGCGAAGGCCGGCGCCCCCGGCGCGCGGCTCGGCCGCGGCGGGGCGGCGCGGGTGAGGACGGCGAAGAGCCCGACGAAGGCGAGCGCCGTCGCCGCCGCGGTCGCCCCGAGCGCGCCGAGCGCATAGGCCGCGGCCGTCATCGCGGCGACGATCACGGCGAGCCGCACGGCCGCCTCGGCCAGGATGCGGCCGGTGCGCTCCGCGCGCTGCAGGTAGCCGATGCGGATGTCGAAGACGGCCTCGAAGAACTTCACCACGAAGACGAGCGCCGCCGCTCCGAGATAGGGCCAGGCCTCGGCGTTCGCGGCGAGGAGGAGGCCGAGCGGCGCGAGCACGAGGAGCGAGGCGCCGACGCGCAGGGCGAGCAGCGCGCGATACTCCTCCTCGGGATGCTGGCCGCGCAGGATCTCGGCGCGCAGGGCGAGATTGGTGAAGTAGAAGGCGAACACGATCAGCGCCTGGGCGAGGCCGGCCACGCCCGCGGCCTCGAGCCCGAAGGCGCGGGTGATCAGGACGAAGGCGGTCCAGCTGACGAGCGCGTTCAGCACCGCGGCGAGCGAGAGCGTCGCCGTGTGCGAGGCGAAGACGAGGGCGAGGCGCGTCCTGGCCGGCGCCGGCGCGGTGTCGGCCGTGTCCGCCATCGCGGTCTCCTCAGGCGTCGGCGCCGGCGACGGCGCGATAGAAGGCGAGGCGCTTGGGATGCACCACGTCGGCGACGTAGGCCTCGGCCACGGCGAGGCTCGCCGCGCTCAGGGCCCGATAGGCCTCGCCCTGGAGCGCGTGGGCGCGGCCGAGCGCGGCCGCCCAGGCCTCGGGCGTGTTGGGGCTGACGACGTGCTCGCCCTCGACGAGCTCGCGATTGCCGGGCAGGTCGCTCGCGTAGCAGACGAGCCCGCGCGCCGAGGCCTCGATGAGCGCCCGCGGCAGCCCTTCCTGGCGCGACGGCAGGACGAAGACGTCCGCCGCGTCGAGGCGCGCCATCAGCTCGTCGCCCCAGGAGGCGAAGCCGCCGAAGGCGATCCGGTCGGCGACGCCGTGCGCCTCGGCCATGGCCTCGAAGACGCGGCGGTTCTCGCCGTCGCCGACGAAATCGAGCGTGCAGGGTACGCCCGCCGCCTTCAGGAGCGCCACGGCGCGAATCATGATGTCCTGGCCCTTGATGTGCTTCTGCATGACGCCGACCTGCACGAGCCGTAGCGTGTCCGAATCGCGGCGCTCCCGCGGCTGCTGCCGCACGAAGGACCGCGGCAGGTTGAGCGTCGTGTAGTTCGTCGCGAGGGCGTCGCGCGCCGGCGGATAGGCGTCCTGCAGGGCCTTGGCGGTGACGTAGGACGACCAGCGCGCCTTGCGGCAGACGAGCTTCGTCAGCGCGACCATGACGAGCTTCAGCAGCACCCGGCCGCGGACGTTGTAGGAATTCTTCGAATAGGTCAGCGCCGGGTCGGCCATCACCTCGACCGCATAGGGCGTGCGGCGCGCGATCAGCATCAGGCCGAAGACGAGGGGAAAGAAGCCCGGGACGCGCAGGATCACGGCGTCCTCGGGCCCGATCTTGCGGGCGAGCCCGGCGACCTTGACGAGCTGGCGCAGGAAGAGGCCGATGTTCCGGGTATAGGCCAGCGACAGCATGGAGACCCCCGGCCCGTCGGCGCGCTCGGCCTTGGCATCCTCCTCCTCCTTCACGCGTGCGAGCACGCGTACGTCCTCGAAGACGTCGGCGTAGCGGAAGAGGAACTGCGTGTAGCCGAACCGCCGCGAGGCCGGATGCGGACCGTTGCGGACGAAGTCGCCGTCCATCACCAGCACGAGGCCGGGTCGTTGCGCGCTCATGAGCCCTCCGTTCGGGCGCCGCCGCGTCCCCTTTCGAGGCGCGGCGCGGCGAGACGCCCGCGAACCGTCGACGCGGCTTTCTACAGCGGAAGTCTTGCCATTCCCTTCAGGAGGCCCGAGTCGGGCGCGCGAGAAAAAAAGCCCGCCGACACGAGGTCGACGGGCTTCGAGGTGCTCTCGATGTACGCCCCCACAGGCGCACGGCCAACGATAGGCCGCAGTTCCGAATGGGGCAACGGCTTTCTTCGCATTTGTTAGAGCGACGCCTCGCCGCGCGGATCAGGCGCCGCCGCGGCTCGAAGGCCGGCGCACGCGCCGCACGAAGCTCGGACGCCGAACCCCGTCCGCGAGCGCCCCGGCGAGCTCGACGAACTTCCGGCGCACGGCCGTGTCGTCGATCGACAGGAAGGCTCGCACCAGCGCGCGCCCGTCGTCGGTCGCGAGCAGGCGCTGCGCGTCGAGCCCCACCTCGTAGGCCGCGCCGCTCTCGCGCAGGTGGGCGGGATACGGATCGAAGAACTCGCCGATCTCGCAACGCAAGGCGTTGGCGATGGCGTAGAGACGTCTCGCGCCGACACGGTCGGTCCCGTTCTCGTATTTCTGGACCTGCTGGTAAGACACGCCGATCTGTTGCGCGAGCATCTGCTGGTTCAGCCCGAGCTCGGCGCGACGCGCCTTCATTCGCCGGCCGATCTCGCGGTCGATCTCGGTCGGATGCTTCTTCGTGTCCACCTTCGGCTCATCACCCATCGTGGCTACTCCCCCGTGAGGCGCGACGCCGCGCACTGGCTTCCTCCGACGCGACGGGCGACCGAACGCCCGCGTGCGCCGTGCACGCTTTCAGACCCATCGGGCCCCGACCCGCGCTGGTACGGCGCGCGCAGGGGTGGATGCCGGGTTTCCGAAAACGTCTACGACAGCATTTGAAGCAGCAATCTTCGCGTGTCAAACTAAAAACGTGTACTTCGGTCTTTTTTCGACCCAGGAGTCTGTTTTGCGTGTATCCTGAAAGCACTCTCGCAAAAGTAGCAAGGCGATCACCGGCGCGTGCAGGGCCTCGCCCTCTGCGTCTCATCGGAGTCATGCCCACCATCACGATACTCCGCCCGATGGTATAGCCTGCCCGCGAAGATAGCTCGCCGACATCGATTTCCTTTGTACGCCGCTGACCTAGCGTTGATATAAACGATTACCGGTCGCAAACATCTATTTAATGGACGGGCCCGTAAGGCAAGTCCGGAATCGACCCGAATTCGCTGGCGTGGCGCCTATCGACAATTGGAGGCCGCTCGTCGCGGCCGCGCGCGCGAAACCGAATCAGCAGGCGTACGCGGAAAGCCGGACAGGCGCGAGACGGCCTCACCGGCGGACGCTCATCGATGTTGCGGAAAAATGGTCGGAGCGGCGGGATTTGAACCCACGACCCCTTGTCCCCCAGACAAGTGCGCTAACCGGGCTGCGCTACGCTCCGACGTGAGGAGGGAGATAG
Organism: Salinarimonas sp.; assembly: GCF_040111675.1. Taxonomy (NCBI): domain Bacteria; kingdom Pseudomonadati; phylum Pseudomonadota; class Alphaproteobacteria; order Hyphomicrobiales; family Salinarimonadaceae; genus Salinarimonas; species Salinarimonas sp. The sequence goes on from NZ_CP157794.1 coordinate 3,484,564, forward strand.
CCTCTCGCGCCGGCCGACGCAAGCCCGAACCGGCGCCCGCGCGCGGAAAAGCCCTCTCATCCGCCCTCGGCCGGCTCCCGGAGGGCGGAGAGGAGCCGCTCGCACTCGACGAGCTCGTCGAGGGCCCCGCGCAGCGCTCGTGCGGCGTCGTCGGAGAGGAGCGACAGGCGATCGTCGTCGTCGGCGCGATCCTTGGCGAAGGCGGCCTCCTCCGCCGTGTCCTCGCCGCGCTCGGCGTCCGTGCCTGCGCTCTCGCCGGTGAGGGAGGGCTCGACCTTGGCCTCGCCGCGGCCCACCGCCGCGACGAAGCGCACGCCCTGGCTCTTGAGCAGGCGCTGCACGCCCTTGATCGTGTAGCCCTCGCCGTAGAGCAGGTGGCGGATGCCGCGCAGGAGATCGACGTCCTCGGGCCGGTAGAAGCGCCGGCCGCCGCCGCGCTTGAGCGGCTTGATCTGGGCGAATTTCGTTTCCCAGAAGCGCAGGACGTGCTGGGGCAGGTCGAGATCGTCCGCGACCTCGCTGATCGTGCGGAAGGCCTGGGGTCCCTTGTCCATCACGCCCCTCCTTCGGGGTGGCGCGGCGCGCGGCGCCGATCGACGCTCAGTCCTCGCCGTCCTTCACCGTCTCGCCGTTGATGCGCGCCTTGAGCACGTTGGACGGCTTGAACACCATGACGCGCCGCGGCTCGATCGGCACCTCGACGCCGGTCTTCGGGTTGCGGCCGACGCGCTCGCCCTTCTCGCGCACCACGAACGAGCCGAAGGAGGACAGCTTCACCGTCTCCCCGCGCTCGAGGCAGTCGCAGATCTCGGCGAGGACCGATTCGACCAGCTCGGCCGATTCCGTGCGCGAGAGGCCGACGCGTTGGTACACCGCCTCGCACAGATCCGCGCGCGTCACCGTCCGTCCCGCCATGGCAAGCCCCCTCGTACCGCCGCATCGGCGCGCAAACGCTAGGCAATGGCGCGCCGTGAATCAACTCCGCACGGGGCCGAACCCCCGACACTCCTACCAACGGATGAGAGCAGATCCCCAGGTGAAGCCCCCGCCGATCGCCTCCAGCATGACGAGCTCGCCCTGCTTGATGCGCCCGTCCTTCACCGCGGCGTCGAGCGCGAGCGGAATCGAGGCGGCCGACGTGTTGCCGTGGCGGTCGACCGTGATCACCACCTTCTCCCGCGCGATGCCGAGCTTGTCGGCGGACGCGTCGATGATGCGCTTGTTGGCCTGATGGGGCACGAACCAGTCGAGCTCCTCCGCGGTCGTGCCGGTCGCCTCGAAGGCCGCCTCCACCACGTCGGTCACCATGCCGACGGCGAAGCGGAAGACCTCGCGGCCCTCCATGCGCAGATGGCCGGTGGTCTTGGTCGAGCCCGGCCCGCCGGAGACGTAGAGCTTCTCCTTGTAGCGGCCGTCGGAGCGCAGCTGCGTCGTCAGCACGCCGCGATCGGCGCTCGTGCCCGCGCCCTCCTGCGCCTCGAGCACGATCGCGCCGGCGCCGTCGCCGAAGAGCACGCAGGTGGTCCGGTCCGACCAATCGAGAATGCGCGAGAAGGTCTCCGCGCCCACGACCAGCGCGCGCCGGGCCGAACCCGTCGACAGGAACTTGTCCGCGATCGAGACGGCGTAGACGAAGCCCGTGCACACCGCCTGCACGTCGAAGGCCGCGCCGTGATGCATGCCGAGCCCGGCCTGGATCATGGTCGCCGTCGAGGGAAAGGTGTGATCGGGCGTCGAGGTGGCGCAGACGATGAGATCGATGTCGTCCGCCGTCATCCCCGCATCCGCGAGAGCCGCCTTCGCGGCGGCGATGCCCAGCACCGAGGTCGTCTCGTCCTCGGCGGCGATATGGCGCTGGCGGATGCCGGTGCGCTGGACGATCCACTCGTCCGTCGTCTCGACCACGCCTTCGAGCTCGGCGTTCGGCACCATCTTCGGGGGAAGGTAGGAGCCGCAGCCCCTCACGACGGAACGCAGCTTCGTCACGATCTCATCCTCACGCCGACGGAACCGCCGGCGTCTGGTCTAGCATGTCCCTGATGGTGCGCATCAGGTCGAAATGGGCCATGTCGTAAGCGATGTCGATCGCCGCGGCCACGGCCTTGGCGTCGGCGCCGCCATGGCTCTTGATCACGACGCCCTCGAGCCCGAGGAAGACGCCGCCGTTGGACCGGCTCGGGTCCATCTTCGCCTTGAGCGCGTCGAAGGCGCTCCTCGCGAAGAGATAACCGATCTTCGCCATCAGGGTTCGGCTCATCGCGCCGCGCAGGTATTCGCCGAGCTGCTTGGCCGTGCCCTCGGCGGTCTTGAGCGCGATGTTGCCGGTGAAGCCCTCGGTGACGACGACGTCCACCGTGCCCTTGCCGATGTCGTCGCCCTCGACGAAGCCGTGGTAGGCCATGCCCGGGAAGTCCGCCTCCCGCAGCATGCGCGAGGCCTCCTTCACGGCCTCGATGCCCTTGATCTCCTCGCGGCCCACGTTGAGCAGGCCCACCACCGGGCGCTCCACGTCGAAGACGATGCGCGCCATGGCCGCGCCGAGCACCGCGAGATTGACGTAGTGGCTCGCGTCCGCGCCGATCGAGGCGCCGACGTCGAGCACGATGGATTCGCCCTTCACGGTCGGCCAGATCGCGGCGATGGCCGGACGGTCCACCTGCGGCATGGTCTTGAGGCAGAACATCGCCATCGCCATCAGGGCGCCGGTATTGCCGGCCGAGACGCAGGCCTGGGCGTCGCCGTCGCGCACCGCCTGGAGCGCGAGCCACATGGAGGACTTGTAGCGACCGACCCGAAGCGCCTGGCTCGGCTTGTCGTCCATCTTCACCGAGACCGCGGCGTGGCGCAGCTCGGTCGCGTCCTTCAGCTTGGGATGGGCATCGAGAATAGGCCCGACCTGCGCCTCGTCGCCGACCATGACGAAGCGCATGTCCGGGTGCCGCTCCAGCGCGAGCGCGGCGCCGGGCACCACCACGGACGGGCCGTGGTCGCCGCCCATGGCGTCGAGCGAGATCCGGATCGTCTTGGTCATCGCGGCGTCGTGGCTTTCCTGGTTGCGTCGGAGGGCGAAAAGAGCCCGGAACATAGCGACCCGTTCGCCCGCCGCAACCGAAATCTCCTTGCGGGCGCGAGGACCGGGTCACCCGCTTGACAGATCGCCGTACGGCCGTTCGATGACGCGATCCTGCCAGTCTGCCCCGCCGTAGGAGATGTGGTGGATGAAAACCTCGCGTCGCTCGTCGAGGACGGTGAACACGATCACGCCCTCGTTCGAAGCCGGAATCGCGCGCAGGCCGGGCATCACCTCCGATCGGATCGATCCACGGTGCGGAACATGCCGGAGCCCCCGCGCGACTTTCCGCAGTTCCTCCACGATGCGAAACGCGGAATTCGGACCGGCATAATCGAGAAGCCGCAAGGCGATACCGCTCAGATCCTCCGCGACCTTCTCGTGGTACCGCACGCGATACGACTTCACTTCCGCGCAGCCTCGATCGCTGCAAAGGCCGGTCCGAAGACGTCTTCCTCGTCTACGTACTCGTCGAGCGGGGTCGCCGCCCGCTCCCGGATGAGCTCCGCATAGGCGGAGAGCCTGAGCCGACGCTCCTCCTCGGCACGCATCATCTCCTCGATCGCGGCCGCAACGCCGGCGCTCGCCGTCGCGAAAACACCGTTCTCGACCTGCTCCATCAGGAATCGATGGTGGCGCTCGGTAAAGCTCAACGTCGTCTTGACGGTCATCTCGCACTCCATCGGTATGATCATGTCATACCGCACCGCCCCGCGCGCGGCAAGCGACCGTGCGACCTACTCCACCGCCCCGCCGTCCCCGACCGGCTCCGCCCCATCGTCCGCCGCCCCCTTCGCCCAGCCCTCCTTGGTCTCGGCGACGAAATCCTCCAGCCGCTTCTCGCGGATGGCCCGGCGCAGCCCGGCCATCAGGTCCTGGTAGTAGGCGAGATTGTTCCAGGTGAGCAGCATCATCGCGAGAATCTCGTTCGAGCGCACGAGATGGTGCAGGTAGGCCCGTGAATAGGCGGTCGCCGCCTCGCATTTCGAGCCGGGATCGAGCGGACGCGGGTCCTCGGCGTACTTGGCGTTCTTCAGGTTGAGGCGGCCCGCGCGGGTGAAGGCCATCCCGTGGCGGCCGGCGCGGGTGGGCATCACGCAGTCGAACATGTCGACGCCCCGGCGCACGGCCTCGACGATGTCGTCGGGCGTGCCGACCCCCATCAGGTAGCGCGGCTTCGCCGCGGGCAGGTGCGGCTCCACCGTCTCGATCATCGCCAGCATGACGTCCTGCGGCTCGCCGACCGCGAGGCCGCCGATGGCGTAGCCCTTCAGGTCGAGCTGCACGAGCTCCTTCGCGCTCTCGACGCGAAGCGCCTCGTTCGCCCCGCCCTGGACGATGCCGAACATCGCCCGGCCCGGCTGCTCGCCGAAGGCGATCCGGCAGCGCTCGGCCCAGCGCAGGGAGAGGCGCATCGCCTTCTCGACGGCCTCGTCGGTGTTGGGCAGCTTCACGCACTCGTCGAGCTGCATCTGGATGTCGGAGCCGAGCAGGCCCTGGATCTCGATCGAGCGCTCCGGGGTCAGCCGGTGGGTCGATCCGTCGATGTGGGACTGGAAGGTGACGCCGTCCTGGTCGAGCTTGCGCAGCCCCGCGAGCGACATGACCTGGAAGCCGCCGGAATCGGTGAGGATCGGGTACGGCCAGTTCATGAAGGCATGCAGCCCGCCGAGCTTGGCGATACGCTCGGCGGTTGGGCGCAGCATCAGGTGATAGGTGTTGCCGAGCACGACGTCGGCGCCGAGCGCCTTCACCTGGTCGGGATACATCGCCTTCACGGTCGCGGCCGTTCCCACCGGCATGAAGGCCGGCGTGCGGATCACGCCGCGGGGCATGCGCACCTCGCCGGAGCGCGCGGCGCCGTCCTGGGCGGCGACGGTGAAGAGGAATTCCTCGCTCATGGCTGTCCTTTCGCCGTAGCGCGGCCGATGGCCGTCCGGCAGAGATGCGCCGGCAGGCGCGTCATCACGAAGATCGCGACCGGCAGGGCGGCCTCGGCCTCGCGCTCGAGGCGCCGCTCCCAGGCCTCGGTCCCGTCCTCCCGCGTCCGCGCCGGGACCGATGCGGCGATGTCCGCGCCGAGACTGCGCCGCGCCGCCACGATGCCGCGCAGCTTCGGCTGCAGAAAGCCGATCGGCGTATCGAGCTCGCGCAGGCGCTCGACCTTCTCCTCGAGCGAGCCGCGCCAGCGCCGCCCCACGACCCGGTGCATCAGCGTGAGATGGCGCTCGATCACGCTGCTGGCGAGGAGCACGCAGCTCATGTGCCGGCCCGACACGTAGGCCGAGACGAGCTCGCGATAGGCGGTGAGGTCGTAGGCGCCGAGCCCCGGCGGCGGCGGACCGATATGGCGCGCGACCCAGTCGGCGCGGCGCAGCACCGCCGCGTCGTCGCTCGCGTGGGAGACGAGCGCGTAGTCGAGATCGACGTCGCGGGGCGGCGGCGGCGCGGCGGGATGGCCGAAGAGGTCGGGCACAGCTTCAGCCGTCATAGAGGGCGTCTTGCAGCTTCACCGTTCACCTCCAAGCGCTTCGACCAGGGTCGCGAATTCCTTAGGAAGTCTGATCATGACATTGTACGCCAGCGTCACGGCGTCTCGCGCATCTCGTTCCAGCAGGAGTGCGACGTGCGTACGCTCGGCAACAGATCTCCGGAAAAGCCGGTAGGGGTGAAGCGCATCCTTCTGGTGAGAGAAGTTCACCCTCACTTTGTGGAGGTGAGAAATTTTAGGGAGAAGTGGCGAAATTGGGGTGTCGATCTTCTCAAGCGCCTTAATGATCTGCCCAAATCCTCCATTCTTGCGCACACCCCGTCTGAGTAAAATGTTATGCAGATGCCGCTCAAGTATAGAGTCTGCCAAAATAATGCATGAAACATACTGCCTCAATATGAAGCAATCGATAAGCTCATGCAACATCAAGGCATCTTCTTCATCCGTCAATATTCCTTCGTAGCTTGGCACGTGCCGCATCAGCCACTCACATCGGGAAATGCGGCCCTCGCGATCCGCATCACAAAGGGCGACAACATACTCGCCTTCTTGTGAGACTTGATCCGCAACAGGATGGCCAAAGAGGTCTGTCTGGACCATCACCTTGCCCCGTAGTGGCCAGTCTCGCCCTCGGCGCGGAACAGCAGGCTCGAATCGCCGAAGGAATAGAAGCGGTAGCCGGTCTCGATGGCGTGGCGGTAGGCCGCGCGCATGGTGTCGAGGCCGGAGAAGGCGGAGACCAGCATCATCAGGGTGGAGCGCGGCAGGTGGAAGTTCGTCATCAGCACGTCGACCGCGCGGAAGCGGTAGCCCGGCGTGATGAAGATGTCGGTATCGCCCGAGAAGGGCGGGATGGTCCCGTCCTCGCGAACCGCGCTCTCGAGCAGGCGCAGCGAGGTCGTGCCGACCGCGACGACGCGCCCGCCCCGGGCCCGGGCGGCGTTCAGCGCCTGCGCCGTCTCGGCGGTGATCGTGCCCCACTCGGAATGCATGCGGTGCTCGGTCGTGTCCTGCGCCTTCACCGGCAGGAAGGTGCCCGCGCCGACGTGGAGGGTGACGAAACGCGTGTCGATCCCACGCGCGGCGAGGCGGCGGAAGAGCGCGTCTGTGAAGTGGAGCCCGGCCGTGGGCGCGGCGACGGCCCCGGCCTCTCGGGCGTAGATCGTCTGGTAGTCCGCGAGGTCCCGCTCGTCGGCGGCGCGTCGGCCGGCGATGTAGGGCGGCAGCGGCATCTCGCCGATGCGGGCGACGGCGAGGTCGAGATCGGGGCCGGCGAGGGCGAAGTCGAGCGCGACCTCGCCGCCCTCCCCTTTCTCCGCGACGATCGCCTCGAGCATGCCGTACTCGGACGCCGCGTCGCCGAAGACCAGCGGATCGCCGACGACGAGCTTCTTCGCCGGACGGGCGAAGGCCCGCCAGCGCCGGCCGCCCTCGCGCTTGTGCAGCAGGATCTCGACCCCGGCCACCGCCTCGCCGCGCCGACGGCGGGCGTGGAGGCGCGCCGGGATGACCTTGGTGTCGTTGAGGACGAGGACGTCGCCGGGGCGCAGGATTTCGGGGAGGTCCCGCACGACGCGATCCTCCAGGCCCTCGCCGGGACGGACGACCAGGAGCCGCGCGGAGTCGCGCGGCTCGGCCGGGCGCAGGGCGATGCGATCGTCCGGCAGCTCGAAGTCGAATTCGTCGACGCGCATGGCCCCTCCTCGACAGGCGGCGACTTGTGCCGCCGCACGCCCGCGCGGTCAAGCGCGGGCGTGGTCGAGGGCGGGCTTGGTCGCGCGCGGACGTCGCCCGGGTCGCACGTCAGGGCTTGAAGACGCCCTGCGTCGGCGCCGGGCTCGACGGACGGTCCCAGCGATAGGTCAGCGAGACGGACACGATGTCGATGGAGGGCTCGGCCACTGCGCGGTAGGTGACCGGGACCGCCGGATCGAAGGACGGATTGCCCGACGTCGCCGAGAGGTCGATCGGCGCGTCCTTCACGAAGAGATGCGAGTAGGAGGCGTCGATCCGAAGCTGCGGCGTGGCCTGGAAGCCGACACCAGCGGACACCCAGAGACGGTCGTTGTCGGAGATGATGACGTTGCGCACACGATCGGAGACGGCCGACCACTCGTAGGCGAGGCCCGCACGAAGCGTCAGCCTGTCGTTCCAGGCGTACTCGGCGCCGGCGGCGATGTAGATGCTGTCGTCGTACTCGAAGTTCAGCGTCGTCGCCGTGATCGGGGTGCCGGTGACGTTCACCGGGATGTTGTCGAAGACGCTCCAGTTCGTCCACTCGCCGCCGAGGTGGACGGTCCAGCGATCGTTCAGGACCTGCGAGTAGCCGACCGTGATCGAATCCGGCAGGTGCAGGCGCGCGTTGATCGGCAGCGTCGGCTGGCCCGGCCGCGCGAGCGAGCCCTCGAGGTCGTGCTCGAAGGCCGAGCGATAGCCGACACCGATCGTCGCACCCTCCCAGGGGGTGAGCACGGCGCCGACGCGGAAGCCGACGGCGAGATCGTCGCCCTCCAGGATGACCGGCGGCGCGCCGGCCTGGACGCCGGAGGCGCGCTTGAGGGAGATGTCGAGATACTGGATCTGCACGGCGGCGCCGAGCGCCAGCCAGTCGTTGACGCGCCAGCCGATCGTCGGTGCGAAGTTGAGCGTCCGAACCGACGCGGAGCGGTTGTAGACCTGCCCGAGATAGTCCTGGCTCTCCGGCTTCGAGGAAAGCCCGTAGGGCGCGCCCGTCGACCAGCCGAGGGTCAGGTCGCCGACCGTGAAGTTCGTGTAGGAGGCCGGAACGAAGGCGCCGTTGCCGCCGATGTTGCCCGTGCCGGCGACGACGCCGGGCAAGAGCGGCAGAGGCGCGAGCGTGACCGGATCCGTCACCTCGTACTCCGCCCGCGGCAGGATGTAGGTCGCGTTCAGCTGGCTGTTGCGACCCGGGAAGAGCGTGATCGTCGCCGGGTTCCACGCCATGGCGCCGAGCCCGATGCCGCCGGAGGCCGCGCCGGCGAACGCCATGCCGAGGCCCTGGGCGCTCTGGCCGGAGCGCAGCGAGAAGGAGCTCGCCTCGGCGGAGCCGGCCGCGCCCAGCGCGACGGCGGAGACGGAGGCGAGGACGAGGGCCTGTCGAAGGAAGGACATGGGCGTTTCCCGGATGTGTTCTGGCATGTCGATTCGTCGTTCACACGTGAACCATCTTTCCAGGACCGACGGCCGCTTGCAACCAAAAGGACCGAGTCGCGCTGCGACGGCAGCGGGCGCGGGGCGCGCCGCGGCCGCTGCCTCGCATGACGGGTTTTCTCATGTCCTGTAGAGGCTTGGTTCGGACCCTGTCCAAAAATTCCTGGACGCCTGCGGGCTTTGCTCGCGCATGCGACCCCTCGAGGGGCAATACAATTTATACGTCTGTTGCGCGCCGGCAACAGAACTGCGCTCCCCGCCAATCCGGCCCGCGCGTCCCCGCGCGGTTGCCAGCACGGCCCCGCACGGCCACACTCGCGCGCGAAAGAACGAGCGGGAGGATGTCGGCATGAAGCTGGTGCGGTACGGTTCGGCGGGCGAGGAGCGCCCTGGGCTCGTCGGTCCGGACGGGACGATAAGGGACTTGTCGGGAGAGATCGCGGACCTCTCCGGTCCGGCCCTGTCGCGGGCGAGCCTCGCCGCCATCGCCAAGCTCGATCCGGCGAGCCTGCCGAAAGCGCCCGAAGGCGTGCGGCTCGGCCCCTGCGTCGGCGACGTCGGGCACTTCATCGCGGTCGGCCTCAACTACGCCGATCACGCCGCGGAGACCGGCGCGCCGATCCCGGCCGAGCCGATCCTGTTCTCGAAGGCGCCGTCCTGCATCGTCGGCCCGAACGACGACGTGGTCCTGCCCAAGGGCTCGCAGAAGACCGACTGGGAGGTGGAGCTCGCGATCGTCGTCGGCGAGCGCGCGCACTACGTCGCCGCCAACGAGGCGCTCGACTACGTCGCCGGCTACTGCGTCTGCAACGACGTCTCCGAGCGCGAATTCCAGATGGAGCGCGGCGGGCAGTGGATGAAGGGCAAGAGCGCGCCCACCTTCGGCCCCCTGGGCCCGTGGCTCGTCACGCCCGACGAGGTCGGCGACGTGCAGGCGCTGTCGATGTTCCTCGACGTGAACGGCGAGCGCATGCAGACGGGCTCGACCACGACGATGATCTTCTCCTGCGCCCAGCTCGTCTCCTACATCTCCCACTTCATGGCGCTCGAGCCCGGCGACGTCATCACCACCGGCACGCCGCCCGGCGTCGGCCTCGGCATGAAGCCCCCGCGCTTCGTCAAGGACGGCGACGTGATGCGGCTCGGCATCGAGAAGCTCGGGCAGCAGCAGCAGCGCGTGCGCGCCTTCCCGGGCTGAGACCCTGCGCGCCGCGCGGCGCGGGCGCCGAGGCCCGCGCCCGCTCAGCCGCCGACGGCTTTTCGCCGGCAGGGCGTTACCTCGCCGGCCAGGCGGTCCGGCAGCGCGGCGATGAGATCGGAAAGCTCCGGCTCGTCCACGAGCTCGGCCGCGGTCTGCGGATCGAACCAGCGGCGCTCGCGCTCGTCGCGCTCGGGCCAGCGCTTCTGCTCCTTGGCGACCTCCATCAGGAACACGTCCACCGCGCACGGCACGAAGGCGCGCGACTTGAGGCGCTTCTCGTAGGTGTAGACGCCGTAGGGCTCCCTCGATACCGAGCCGGCGAGCCCGGCCTCCTCGTAGGCTTCGCGCGCGGCGGTCTCGCTCGGGCGCAGCTTGCGGATCGGCCATCCTTTCGGGATCACCCAGCGGCGCGTCTCGCGCGAGGTGACGAGCAGAACCTCGATACGTCCCGCATCGTCGATGCGGAACGGCAGCGCCGCGCATTGCTTGCGCGGTTCCTCCGGTGTGTTTTCGTTTTTCTTCATGGTACTCACGTAGGGCGTGTGTCCTCGATCCGCAACGCTACGCCGCGGAACACGGGACCGAAGAGGCTATCATGCTCCGCGCATCCGTCTCTCAAAAACGTGAAACACCGCGACTCCCGGATCCCTCGGCGACGGCCGTCGCGCATCGCCGGGAACGGGTGTCGCCGCTCCTCATTGTCGGAAGCGAAGCCGGTTCACGACGACGAGGAGAGCGACGCATGCGCGGCGGATTGCAGGACCTGCGGGGACGGGTGGTGATGCTCACCGGAGCGTCCGCGGGGATCGGGCGCGCGACCGCGCTCCGCCTCGCCCACGAGGGCGCGCGGATCGGCCTGATCGCCCGCGACGGCGGCGCGCTGGAGGACGTCGCCCGCGAGGTCCGCGCCCGCGGCGGCGAGGCGCTGCCGCTGCCCTGCGACGTCGCTGACGCCGAGGCCGTGTTCCGTGCCGCCGAGGCGCTCGAGCGCGCGTTCGGTCCGCTCGACGTGTGGATCAACGACGCCATGGTCACCGTGTTCTCGCCGGTCCACGAGATGCAGCCGGACGAGTACCGCCGCGTCACGGAGGTGACCTACCTCGGCGCCGTGCACGGCACGCTCGCCGCCCTGCGCTCCATGCGTCCGCGCGGACGCGGGATCATCATCCAGGTCGGCTCCGCGCTCGCCTATCGCGGAATCCCGCTGCAGAGCGCCTATTGCGCGGCCAAGCACGCCGTCGTCGGCTTCTCGGATTCGCTGCGCGCCGAGTTGCGGCACGACGACGTCGACATCGCGGTGAGCGAGGTCCACCTGCCCGGCGTCAACACCCCGCAATTCGACTGGGCCCGCTCGCGCCTGCCGCGCTCGCCGCGGCCCTCCGGCCCGGTCTACGAGCCCGAGGCGGCGGCGGACGCGATCGTCCACGCCGTGCACGCGCCGGAGCGCTCCTGGTGGCTCGGCGGCGTCACCGCCACCGCGATCATCGGCAACGCGCTGGCGCCGGGCCTCGCCGACCGCTATCTCGCCCGCAACGCCGTGGAGGGGCAGATGCGTCCCGATGCCGACCGCCGCGCGATCCCGCCCGAGGGAAACCTCTACCGCTCCGCCGGCCGCGCCATGCATCGCGTCCGCGGGCCCTTCACACGCCAGTCGAAGGGCTCGGCCCTGCGGCTGCCCGGGCCCGAGACCCGGATCGGGACCGCGCTGGCGACCGCCGCCGTCGCCGCCGGGATCGGGCTCGTTCTCGGCCGCGCCGGGCGGCGTTGAGGGGCGTCGTCATCGTCGCGTCGTGATTCGCGAGCCATCACCGTGAGCCGGCTCGGGAGCCGACCGACGTGTTCCGATTGCCTTAACGGCTCTCGGCCCATAATCACGACGCAGCTCATGCGCTGGGCTTTGGTCGCCCCGCTCCCGCGCCACGTCAGGAAAGGCAATCCGCCATGCGCGTCGCCATGATCGGCTCCGGCTACGTCGGCCTCGTCTCCGGGGCCTGCTTCGCCGATTTCGGCCACGATGTCTGCTGCATCGACAAGGACCCGGCGAAGATCGAAGCCCTCGAGGCCGGACGCATGCCGATCTACGAGCCCGGGCTCGAGGACCTCGTGCGCCGCAACGTCGAGCAGCGCCGGCTCGCCTTCGGGACGGACCTGGCGCCCGCCGTCGCCGATGCGGAAGCGGTCTTCATCGCGGTGGGCACCCCCTCGCGCCGCGGCGACGGCCACGCCGATCTCTCCTACGTCCACGCCGCGGCCCGCGAGATCGCCCGCGCCATGACCGGCTACACGGTGATCGTCACCAAGTCGACCGTGCCGGTCGGCACCGGCGACGAGGTCGAGCGCATCATCCGCGAGGAGCGTCCTGACGCTGAGTTCGCCGTCGTCTCCAACCCGGAATTCCTGCGCGAGGGTGCGGCGATCTCCGACTTCAAGCGCCCCGACCGCATCGTCGTCGGCGCCGAGGACGCGCGCGCCGCCGATGTCATGCGCGAGCTCTACCGCCCGCTCTACCTCAACCAGGCGCCGATCCTCGTCACCTCCCGGCGCACGGCCGAGCTGACCAAGTACGCCGCCAACGCCTTCCTCGCGACCAAGATCACGTTCATCAACGAGATCGCGGATCTCTGCGAGAAGGTCGGCGCGAACGTGCAGGACGTCGCCCGGGGCATCGGGCTCGACAACCGCATCGGCTCGAAGTTCCTGCATGCCGGCCCGGGCTACGGCGGCTCGTGCTTTCCCAAGGACACGCTCGCCCTGATCAAGACCGCGCAGGACGCCGAGTGCCCCGTGCGCATCGTCGAGACGGTGGCGGCGGTGAACGACCAGCGCAAGCGCGCCATGGGCCGCAAGGTCGTCGCCGCCTGCGGCGGCTCGGTGCGCGGCAAGCGCATCGCGCTGCTCGGGCTCACCTTCAAGCCCAACACCGACGACATGCGCGATGCCCCCTCCATCGCCATCGCCACCGCGCTCCAGGACGGCGGCGCTTCCGTCGTCGCCTACGATCCCGAGGGCATGGAGCAGGCGCGCAAGGTGCTCGACGGCGTCGAGTACGCCGAGAGCGCCTATGCCTGCGCCGAGGGCGCGGATGCGCTCGTGCTGGTGACGGAGTGGGACGCCTTCCGCGCCCTCGACCTGAAGCGGCTCAAGCGCATCATGACCACTCCAGTGCTCGTCGACCTGCGCAACGTCTACCGCCCCGAGGAAATCCGCGAGGCGGGCTTCGCCTACGCCAGCATCGGGCGGGTGTGAGCGCGGCGATCGGTTGATCCGGGACGCCCGCGCCCCTATGCTCAACAAAAATCTTTTTTGTTGAGCATAGCGCGGTGAGCCCCGTCCGACGCCATTCGCCACTCGCCCATGTGGCCTATCGCGATCTCGTCGCCTCGCTGCTCGACGAGGCGGCGGCGGATTTCCGCGGGACGCCGTCGCGCGTCGAGCGGAACGGCCGCGGCTATTGGTACGACAGCTACCGGGTCGGCGGCTCCGTCCTGAAGCGCTATGTCGGCGAGGATACCTCCGAGCTGCGCGCGCGCATCGAACGGCATCGAGACCTCGCCGACGACCGCGACGCCCGCCGGCGCGAGCGCACGCGGCTCGTGCGCATCCTGCGTGGCGAGGGCTTCATGAGCGTGGACGCCGGTGCCGGCAGCCTTCTGGCGGCGATGGCGTCGTCCGGCGTCTTCCGGCTCGGCGGCACGATCGCAGGCACGCACGCCTTCCGGCTCTACGAGGGCGAGCTCGGCGTCCGCTACGCCGTCGACGCCGCGGCGCAGACGAACGACATCGACATCGCCAGCTTCGAGCGGCTGTCGCTCGCCCTCGAGGACGTCGCCGCGCCGCCTCTGCTCCAGGTGCTGCGCGATTTCCAATTCGCCCCCGTGCCCGCGCTGAAGTCGGGACGGGTCTGGCGCTGGCGTCAGGCGCGCGGCGCCCAGCTCGTCGAGTTCCTGACGCCGGCCTTCGGCGCCGAGGAGGGCCGCCGCCCGCTCGCCGCGCTCGGGGTGGACGCGCAGGCGCTGCACTATCTCGGCTACCTGATCGCCGAGCCGATCCCGGCCGCCGTTCTCTACCGCAGCGGCGTCCTCGTCCAGATCCCGAGGCCGGAACGGTTCGCCGTGCACAAGCTGATCGTGGCGGATCGCCGCCTGGGCGGGCCCGATGCGGCGAAGTCCACCAAGGACGTGCTGCAGGCGCGTTTCCTGATGCGTGCCCTCGCGGAGGATCGGCCCGACGAGCTCGCCGAGGCCTATCGCGACGCCCTCGCGCGCGGCCCGCGCTGGCGGGAGCGTCTCGGCCGTGCGTTGGAACGCGCGCCCGACCTTCGCGCGCTGCTCGAGGCCTTGCCCTAGAGCGCCGACCTGATGAGATCAGGTCGGCGCTCTAGAGCAGATCGCTTCCTGATGGAATCGCGCGGGGGATTCCCTTCGAGGCCAGTTCGTGATTCACGGTAGAGGCTGGCGGAGGAGGCCAGCCGCCATGACGAAGCCCCTCTCGATGGATCTGAGGCAGCGCGTCCTCGCTGCGGTCGATGCCGGCATGAGCCGCCGGGCCGCGGCGGACCGCTTCGGGATCGCGCCGTCCGCGGCGGTGAAGTGGTTCAACCTTCGGCGCGAGACGGGCTCGGTCGCGCCGCGGGCGCAAGGCGGCGACACGCGGTCCGGGCGGATCGAGGCGCTCGGCCCGGTCATCCTCGCGATGGTGGAGGAGGCGCCGGATCTCACCCTCGTCGAGATCGCCGAGCGGCTCGAGCGCGAGCACGGCGAGCGCTTCGCGCCCTCGACGGTGCACCGCTTCTTCGGCCGCCACGGCCTGACGTTCAAAAAAAGTCCGGCCACGCCAGCGAGCAGGACCGCGCCGACGTCGCCGCGGCCCGCGAGGCCTGGTTCGAGGAGCAGCCCGAGCTCGACCCGCAGCGGCTGATCTTCATCGACGAGACCTGGCTCAACACCAAGATGGCGCGGTTGCGGGGCCGCGCCCCCGAAGGCGAGCGCCTGCGCGCCGGCATCCCTCACGGCCATTGGCGCACCACGACCTTCGTGGCCGGGCTCAGGATCGGCGGGATCGACGCGCCGATGCTGATCGACGGCGCGATCAAC
This sequence comes from Salinarimonas sp., assembly GCF_040111675.1. Classification (NCBI taxonomy): domain Bacteria; kingdom Pseudomonadati; phylum Pseudomonadota; class Alphaproteobacteria; order Hyphomicrobiales; family Salinarimonadaceae; genus Salinarimonas; species Salinarimonas sp. Next base: position 3,499,590 of record NZ_CP157794.1, read on the forward strand.
GCGGCGAGCTTCCTCGCCTACGTCCAGCAGGTCCTGGTTCCGACGCTGAGCCCCGGCGACGTGGTGATCATGGACAACCTCGCCAGCCACAAGACCCCCGCCGTGCGCGAGGCCATCGAGGCGGCCGGAGCCGAGCTGCGCTTCCTGCCGCCCTACAGCCCGGACTTCAACCCCATCGAGAACGCCTTCGCCAAGCTGAAGGCCCTGCTCAGGAAGGTCGCCGCCCGGACGCGCGACGCCCTCTGGAGCGCCGTCGCCGACGCCATCGAAGCCTTCCCGCCAGAGGAATGCGCGAACTTCTTCACCGCAGCAGGATATGAACCCGAGTGGTGAGAATCTGCTCTAGCGTTCCTCAGTGGAGCATCATCTCGTCCACCAACCGGATTCCACTTGGTGGGATGATGCCCTAGAGCAGATCGCTTCCTGATGGAATCGCGCGGGGGATTCCCTTCGAGGCCAGTTCGTGATTCACGGTAGAGGCTGGCGGAGGAGGCCAGCCGCCATGACGAAGCCCCTCTCGATGGATCTGAGGCAGCGCGTCCTCGCTGCGGTCGATGCCGGCATGAGCCGCCGGGCCGCGGCGGACCGCTTCGGGATCGCGCCGTCCGCGGCGGTGAAGTGGTTCAACCTTCGGCGCGAGACGGGCTCGGTCGCGCCGCGGGCGCAAGGCGGCGACACGCGGTCCGGGCGGATCGAGGCGCTCGGCCCGGTCATCCTCGCGATGGTGGAGGAGGCGCCGGATCTCACCCTCGTCGAGATCGCCGAGCGGCTCGAGCGCGAGCACGGCGAGCGCTTCGCGCCCTCGACGGTGCACCGCTTCTTCGGCCGCCACGGCCTGACGTTCAAAAAAAGTCCGGCCACGCCAGCGAGCAGGACCGCGCCGACGTCGCCGCGGCCCGCGAGGCCTGGTTCGAGGAGCAGCCCGAGCTCGACCCGCAGCGGCTGATCTTCATCGACGAGACCTGGCTCAACACCAAGATGGCGCGGTTGCGGGGCCGCGCCCCCGAAGGCGAGCGCCTGCGCGCCGGCATCCCTCACGGCCATTGGCGCACCACGACCTTCGTGGCCGGGCTCAGGATCGGCGGGATCGACGCGCCGATGCTGATCGACGGCGCGATCAACGCGGCGAGCTTCCTCGCCTACGTCCAGCAGGTCCTGGTTCCGACGCTGAGCCCCGGCGACGTGGTGATCATGGACAACCTCGCCAGCCACAAGACCCCCGCCGTGCGCGAGGCCATCGAGGCGGCCGGAGCCGAGCTGCGCTTCCTGCCGCCCTACAGCCCGGACTTCAACCCCATCGAGAACGCCTTCGCCAAGCTGAAGGCCCTGCTCAGGAAGGTCGCCGCCCGGACGCGCGACGCCCTCTGGAGCGCCGTCGCCGACGCCATCGAAGCCTTCCCGCCAGAGGAATGCGCGAACTTCTTCACCGCAGCAGGATATGAACCCGAGTGGTGAGAATCTGCTCTAGCCCGCCATAGTGCGCGTTTTCTCCGCCGGAAGCGGATGCAGGCACGCCGCCGCCTGGCCCCCTCCGAGATCGACGAGGGGCGGCGGCGCCGCGCGGCAATCGTCCTGCACGCGCGGGCAGCGCCCGGCGAAGGCGCAGCCCGGCGGCGGGCGGGTCGGGTCCGGCAGCTCCGCCTGCGGCGCGTCGGCGGCGGCGGCCCGGGCGCCGACGGTCGGCGCCGAGTCGATCAGGAGGCGCGTATAGGGATGGCGCGGGGCGGCGAAGACGCGCTCCACCGGCCCCGTCTCCACCACGCGCCCGAAATACATCACCGCCACCCGCTCGGCGATCGCCTCGACCACGGCGAGGTCGTGGCTGATGAACAGGTAGGTGAGGCCGAGCCGCCCGCGCAGATCCGAGAGCAGGTTCAGCACCTGCGCCTGCACCGAGACGTCCAGCGCCGAGACCGGCTCGTCGAGGACGACGATCCGCGGCTCCGCGGCGAGCGCGCGGGCGATGCCGATGCGCTGCGCTTGGCCGCCGGAGAACTCGTGCGGGTAGCGCTGGAGGAATTCGGGCCTGAGCGAGACGATGTCCATCAGCTCCTCGACGCGCATCGCCCGGGCCGGCGCGTCGCGGTCGAGGAGATGGACGAGGGGCGCCTCCAGGATCTGGCGGATCGTCTTGCGGGGGTTGAGCGCGCTCGCGGGATCCTGGAAGACGTACTGGATCGTGCGCCCGAAGGCGCGGGGCCCGGCCTTCGCGGCCTCGCCGATGGGCTTGCCCTCGAGCGCGATCGTGCCGGCGGAGGGCGGGATCAGCCCCACCAGCATGCGCGCGAGGGTGGATTTCCCGCAGCCGGATTCGCCGACGATCCCCAGCGTCTCGCCCGGCGCGACCGCGAGCGAGACGTCCCGCACCGCCTGGACGGTGGGCTTGCGCGCGCCGAACAGCCGGCGCCCGCCGCCGAAGGTCTTGCCGAGGCCGTGGGTCTCGAGAACGGGCGCGCTCATGCCGGGCTCCCTTCCGCCGCCGTCTCGCGCACCACCTCGTGGGCGTAGAGGCAGCGCGCCGCGCGCCCGTCGGCGACCGAGATCGGCGGGATCTCGCCCTCGCGGCAGGCGGCCGTGGCGCGCGGGCAGCGCGGGGCGAAGGCGCAGCCGTCGGGGAGGCGGTCCACCGCCGGGGGCAGGCCGGGAATGGCGTCGAGCTGGCGCTTGCCCGAGCCGAGGATCGGCACGCAGGCGATCAGACGGCGCGTGTAAGGGTGCGCCGGCGTGTCGAGCACGGCCTGGGTCGGCCCCTCCTCGACGATCTTCCCGGCATACATCACGGCGACCCGGTCGCAGAGCTGCGAGACGACCCCGAAATCGTGGGTGATGAACAGGAGCGCGAGCCCGTGCTCGCGGCGCAGCTCGTCGAGGAGCGCCAGGATCTGCGCCTGGACCGTGACGTCGAGCGCCGTCGTCGGCTCGTCGGCGATGATCAGGTCCGGCTCGTTGGCGAGCGCCATGGCGATGGCGACGCGCTGGCGCATGCCCCCGGAGAGCTCGTGCGGCAAGGCGTTCGCCCGGTCCGCGGCGGCGGGGATGCGCACGCGCTCGAGGAGCCGCACCGCCTGCGCCCAGGCATCCGCGTGCGAGGCGGGGCGGTGCGCGCGGATCGCCTCGACCATCTGGTCGCCGACCGTGAAGAGCGGGTGGAGCGTCGTGAGCGGGTCCTGGAAGATGTAGGAGATGCGGCCCCCGCGCAGGGAGCGCAGCTTCTCGCGCGGCAGCGACAGCACGTCCTCGCCGCCGTGCCAGACCCGTCCCGAGCGGATGACGCCCGGCGGGGAGGGAACGAGGCCGAGGAGCGAGAGCGCCGTCACCGACTTGCCGGAGCCGGACTCGCCGATGAGCCCGAGGCATTCGCCCCGGCGGATCGCGAAGGAGACGCCGTTCACCGCGGCGTAGATCCGCTCGCCCACCTCGAAGCGGGTGGCGAGGTCCTCGACCGCGAGCGCGGGCGCGCCCTCGGGCGGGCGCGCCGCGTCCTTCGTCTTGGGTCTGGCGATGCGCGTCACCGGCGCCGGACGGGCGAGCGCCCCGGCGGAGAGCCGCGGATCGAGCGCGTCGCGCACGCCGTCGCCGACGAGGTTGATGCTCATCACGACGAGGAAGATCGTCACGCCCGCGATCGTGGTGACGTGCGGCGCGGTGAGCATCACCTTGCGGCCCTCGCCCAGGATCGAGCCGAGATCCGCCTGCGGCGGCTGCGAGCCGAGCCCGAGGAAGGACAGTCCCGCCGTCTCCAGGATCATCCAGCCGACCGTGGTCGACATGGTGATGACGATCACGGGCATGACGTTCGGCAGCACCTCGGAGACGAGGATGCGCCCGTGGCCCATCCCGGCGAGGCGCGCGGATTCGACGAAGTCCTTGTGGGCGAGGCCGACCGTCACGCCGCGAATGTTGCGGGCGAAGAAGGGGATGTTGACGACGGCGACCGCGTAGAGGGCGTTCAGCAGCCCCGGCCCGAGCACGGCGACGATGGCGAGCGCCAGCAGGATGTAGGGAAACGCCATCAGCATGTCGATCGAGCGCATCAGCGCGTTGTCGAGCCTGCCGCCGAAATAGCCGGCGACGAGCCCGATCGTCGAGCCGACGAGGGCGGCCACCAGGGTCGCCGCGACGCCCATGAAGAGCGAGAGCCGCGTGCCCCAGATCAGCCGCGAGAGCAGGTCGCGGCCGAGCTCGTCGGTGCCGAGCCAATGCCCCTCCGAGAGCGGCGGCAGCAGGCGGTTGGCCGGCGCGGTCTCGTTGGGGTTCGCCAGCGGCAGGACGGGTGCGAGGATCGCGATCGCGACGATGAGCGCCAGCACGACGAGGCCGACGCCGGCGAGGCGGTTGCGCAGCAGGAGCCGCAGGAAGGAGCGGCCCTTCGGCTTGCCCGGAGGCGGCTTTTCGGCCGCGGGCGCGGCGGCGGGGGCGGGCCTCATGCCTTCACCCGCGGGTCGACGAGGCTCTGGAGCACGTCGACGAGAAGGTTGATCAGCACGTAGCTCGCCGCCACCACCAGCACCCCGCCCTGGACGAGCAGGATGTCGCGCGTCGAGATCGCCTGGACCAGCATGCGCCCGATGCCGGGCCACTGGAACACGGTCTCGATGTAGACCGCCCCGCCGAGCACGAAGCCCGCCTGGATGCCGATGACGGGAATGATCGAGACGAGCGCCGCCTTGAAGGCGTGACGGTAGATCACGCGCCGCTCGGGCAGGCCCTTGGCGCGGGCGGTGCGGATGTAGTCCTGGCGCAGCACCTCGAGCATCGCCGAGCGGGTGAGGCGGGCGACGACCCCGGTCGCGACCGCGGCCAGCGTCATGGCCGGCAGGACCAGGTGGCGCAGGAGGTCGGGCAGGTCCCCGCCGCCGTAGATCGCGTACATGCCGGACGCCGGCAGCCAGCGCAGCTCCACCGCGAAGGCGAGGATCAGCAGGAGCCCGAGCCAGAAGGACGGCATCGAGATGCCCACCAGCACGAGGAGCGTCACCGCCTTGTCGGCGAGACCGTATTGGCGCACCGCCGAGACGATGCCGGCGAGGAGGCCGAAGATCGTGCACAGCACGAGCGCCGCGCCGGCGAGGATCAGCGTCGCCGAGAACCGCTCCAGCACCTCGTCGAGGACCGGGCGGTTGAGCGAGTAGGAGCGCCCGAGATCGCCCTGGAGCAGGTTCCCGAGCCAGGTGAGGTATTGCACCGGCAGCGGCTGGTCGAGGCCGAGCTGCGCGTTGAGACGCGCCACGTTCTCGGGCGTCGCGTAGGCGCCCAGGATCGCCAGCGCCGGGTCGCCCGGGATCAGCGCCATGATGAAGAACACGATGAGGGTCAGCCCGAAGAGGATCGGGACCAGGGCGGCCAGGCGCTTGGCGATGTAGAGGTGCATGCGTGGTGCTCGATGCGAGGCGCTACCGTGTCATCCCCGGCGGGAACGCCGACAGGCGTTCCCGGGAAGGGGACCCAGCGCAGGAAGCTGCGGCGAAGCCGCTCCTATGGCGGCGACCAGCCGCCTCGACGGCGGCGACGGTGCGCCTTCGGCGCGAGGTTCTCGCGCTGGGTCCCCTTCCCCTACGCGCGCAAGCGCGCTCCGGCCGGGGATGACACGTGGCAGCGCCGTGCCTTCACTCCTTCGTCACGTCGTGCAGCAGCAGGAAGAACGACGGCTGGAGCGCGAAGTCGCCGACCGCGTCGGAGGTCACCGCGTTCTGCTTCCAGTTCGCCACGAACACCCAGGGCGCGTCCTCCTGGACGATCGTCTGCATCTCCCTGTAGAGACGCGCGCGCTCCTCCTGGTCGGTGGCGGTGCGGGCCTGCTCCAGGAGCGCGTCCACCTCCGGGTTCGAGTAGTAGCCCGAATTGAAGCCGCCCTCGTCCGGCATGGCCTCGGTACGCAGGGCGAGATAGGGCAGCGTGTCGGGGTCGTTCGTCATCCAGGCCATCTGCGCCATGTCGGCCTTGCCCTCGAGGCCGGGGTTCACCTGCGCGAGGAAGGTGTTCCACTCGTAGGTCTCGATCTCGACGTCGAGCCCCACCTCCTCGAGGTCGGCCTGGATGGCCGTGCCCATCGGCACCGGATCGAGCATGCCCGAGCCGCCCTCGGTGACGTAGAAGGTCAGCGTCGCGTCCTCGACGCCGGCCTCGGCCAGCAATTCGCGGGCGCGCTCCGGATCGTGCGGATAGGGCTCGAGCTCCTCGTTGTAGGCCCAGGCGAAGGCCGGCGGGATTGGCCCCGCCGCGACCTCGGCCGTGCCCTGGAGCACGTTCTCGACCAGCGCCTGCTTGTCGATCGCGTAGTTCACCGCCTGGCGTACGCGCTTGTCGTCGAAGGGCGGCTCCTTGGTGTTGAGGATGAGGAACCACAGGTGCGGGCCGGCCTGCTCGTAGACCTGGAAGTCCTCGCCCTCGGCGAACTGGCCCAGCGCGTCCGGCGGGACCTCGACCATCACGTCGATGCCGCCCGACAGCATCTCCGCGACGCGCGTGTTGGCGTCGGTGATCGGCCGGAAGATCACGGCTTCCAGCGGCGGCGCGCCGTCCCAGTACTCCTCATTGCGGGTGAGCACCACGGCGGTGTTCGCGTCCCAGCTCTCGAACCGGAAGGCGCCGGTGCCGACGGGGTTGCGCCCGAAATCGGCGCCGTGCTCGGCCACCGCCGTGGGCGACACGATCAGCCCCGTCGGATAGGCGAGGTTCGACAGGAAGGGCGCGTAGGGCTCGTTGAGCGTGAAGCGCACCGTGCGCTCGTCCACCGCCTCGACCGTGTCGATCGCCGAGAAGAAGAAGGACAGCGGGAAGGGGCCGGTGTCGTGATAGGGATGCTCCTCGTCGAGCATGCGCTCGAAGTGGAACTTCACCGCCTCGGCGTCGAGCGGGGTGCCGTCGTGGAAGGTCACGCCCTCGCGCAGGGCGAACGTGTAGACCGTGCCGTCCTCGGAGATCTCCCAGCTCTCGGCGAGCGAGGGCTCGACCTCGAGCGAGCCGTCCTGGAAGCGCACCAGCCCGTCGTACATGTTGACCAGGATGCGGAAGTCGTTGACGGCGGTCACCGCGGCGGGATCGAGCGATTTCGGCTCGGCGATCTGCCCGACGGCGAGGACGCCCGGCGGCGTCTGGGCGAGGGCCGGCGGCGTGGCCGGCGCCAGGGCGAGCGTCGCGGCGATGGCGGCCGTCGCGAGAAGGCCGGTGCGGCGAGTGAGCATCGGGCGGTCCCTTCGTCTGTTGCGGCCTTGCTGCGGCCGGATTTCAACCCCCTGTAACCGCGCGGCATTGCTTCTGATGATTGCGCCACGCGACCATTGATGCGGAACGCTATCCTGATAGGCTCGCGCGGATCAAGCGCGGCCGGCCGGGAGGTGACGCACCGTGACCTATTCCATCCTCGCGCGAGACCCCGAAAGCGGCGCGCTCGGCGTGGCCACGGCCACCGGCACGCCGGTGGTCGGCGGCTTCGTCCCGCACGCGGCGGCGGGGGTCGGGGTCGTGGCGACGCAGGGGCTCTACACCTCGCCGCTCTACGGCCCGCAAGCGCTCGCGCGCCTCGCCGCGGGGGAGGAGCCGGAGACGGTCGTCGCCGCGCTCACGCAGGCCGACGCCGGGCGCGACGCCCGCCAGCTCGCGGTGATGGACGCGGCCGGCCGCGCCGCCGCCTTCACCGGGGCGGACAATCTGGACGCCTGCTGCGTCGTGGTGGAGCCGGGCCTGTGCGTCGCGGCGAACTGGGTGGCGCACGCGGATCTCGCGGCGCGCGTGACGGAGGCGTTCCGCGCCGCCGAGGGCCCGCTCGTCCTGCGCCTGCTCGCGGCGCTCGAGGCCGGCGCCGCGGCCGGCGGCGACGCGCGCGGCAACCGCTCCGCGGCCGTGCGCATCGTCGACCCCGCCGCCCCGCCCCTCGACCTGCGGGCGGACGACGATGCCGAACCTGTCGCCAGGCTCCGCGCGATCCACGCTGCGACGCAGGAGCCGGCCTTCCAGCGCTTCCTGGCGGGCGTGCCGACGCTGGCCGATCCCTGGCGGCGCGGGTGGGGGCCGTAGGGCAGCCGAAGAGCGGCGCTCGTCTTTCCTTCCCTGTAGGATTCCTCTGCGAAACTCCGGCTTGGCCGCGGCGGGGCGTTCTGATTCACTGAGGATGGATCGGGTTCTGGAGATTCGTCATGGCGCCTTCTCAGATCAGCTTCGCCGACCATTTCACGGATTCTCGCCTCGGGTCGAACAAGCCGTTGGAGGCGATCGACGCACTGATCGACTGGACCCCGCTGGAAGCGCAGGCGCGGGAGATCCGCAAGGGGCAGACCGGTCGCCCGCCCTACGCGGCGCTCGCGATGCTCAAGGCGTTGTACCTCCAGACGCTTTATCAGCTCTCCGATCCGCAGCTGGAATCGGCCCTGCTCGACAGGCTCTCGTTCCGCCGCTTCTGCGGCTTCGGGCTGGACGAGCGCACGCCCGACGAGACGACGATCCTGCGCTTCCGGCACGCGGCGGCGGAGGTGGGGCTTCTGGAGGCGTGCTTCGAGGCGGTCAACGCCCAGCTCGAAACCAAGGGACTGATCGTCAAGAAGGGCACGCTGATCGACGCCACGCTGACCGAGGCGGCCCACAACAAGCCGCCTTTCGAGAAGGGAGCGGCGTCGGCGCGCAGCCCGCACTCGCCGGACGCGACCTTCACGCGCAAAAACAACAAGACCTATTTCGGCTACAAGCAGTCGATCGGCGTCGACGAAGGGTCGCTCCTGGTGCGCCGGATCGTGGTGACGCCCAATTGCGTGTCGGACAGCGAGGCGGCCGACGCGCTGATCTGCGGGGACGAGCGGGCGGTCTACGCCGATCGCGGCTACACGCAGAAAGCGCGCCGCGAGCGGCTCGCGGGTGCCGGCATCAAGGACCGGATCATGCACCGGCGCACGAGCAACCGTAAGCCGCTGCCGCCCTGGAAGGAGCGTCTCAACAAGCTGATCTCCCGCCGTCGCGCCCCCGTCGAAGGCGTCTTCAGCGTCGTGAAGCGTCTCTACGGTCAGGGCCGCGCGCGATGTCATCGTCTCGGCACGGTGAGCGTCGACGCTGTCGCGGCAGTGACGGTCTACAATCTCAAACGCGCGGTGCATCTCCTCGAGCCTCCGAACCGGCGCCGACGGGCGCCGGCGGGCGCATGAACGCCGCCCGAAACACGCCTCGGGCGCCCGCTCTGGCGCCCGAGGCGCCCCCGAGACGGGGCTCTGCGCCACCCGCGGCGCCCCCGAAGGGCTGGGATCGCGCGAACCGGCGCTCGAAAAAACGCCTCCTGAGCGCCCATGGCGGCGTAGGCCGCCGTTTCGCAGAGGAATCCTGTAGGGGAAGGTGGCGCGCCGCCGCAGGCGGCGTGACGGATGGGGCGCGGCGCGTAAGCGACGCGTTCCGCGAAGCGGAAGCCGACGGCGGCGTCCGGCGCGACCGTCCGTTTCGGCTTCGCCGAACGGGCGTGCCGCGCGCCCCATCCGTCTCGGCTTCGCCGAGCCACCTTCCCCTACAGGGAAGGAGAAAGGCTCGGCGCCCGTCGAGCAGCTCCGCGACGTCGCTCGTCCTCGGCTGCCAGCGGCGCGGAACGATGTGTGAAGCGACTGGCCACGAGGGCGAGGGGCTAGGGGTGAGGGGCGTCGGGCAGCGCTCCGAAGGTTCCGAGAAGGCGCCGCGCGTCTTGCAGCGCTTCATCGACGGCGAGATCGTCCTGCACGCCCCTCACCCCCGGCCTCTCTCCACGAGGGAGAGGGGAGAGCCTGCATCGAGCGATCGCCTGGCTCACCGCCCCGCGGGCTCGGCGGCGGTGTCCGTCCACCAGGCGTCGAGCGCGGCGGCGTCGCACGCCAGCGGCGTGTCCAGCCCGCCGGCGAAGGCGTTCCAGGCGTCGAGGAAGCGGCGGGGCACGCCGATGACGAGGGGCACGCCCTCGGCCACGCAATGGCCGATCTCGTCGGCGAGGCCGAGCCCGTCGGCCTCCATCTTCCCGAACTTGTTGACGATCACGCAATCCGGCCGCGCGGCGAGGCCGGCGCGCAGCAGCGCCCCCGCTTCCGCGAGCCCGCGCGGGTCGATGCGGCAGCCGCGCGCATTCGCGCCGAGATCCTGGCAGATCGACGTCACCGCGCCGGTCGAGAGGTCGCGAAGCGCCATCTCGCGGGTGATGCAGGCGTCGGGCGCGGGGTCCGCGTCGACGAGGCCCGCCACCCTGCGGCCGTGTGCCGCGAGGCGCTCGGCGAAGCCGGCGAGCACCGTGTCGACGGGGTCGGTGCGGTCGTAGACGATGGCGGCGATGCGGGGCTCGCTCATGGGCCGCTCCTCGCCCCGCCCGCCTTGCGGATGCGGAAGACCAGGATCTCGCCGCCGCTCTCGGCGGCCTGCTTCTCCTGTCCCTCCAGGGCGTCGCCGGTCTGGCCGATCAGGTGGGGGATGTCGATCACCGCCATCGGGTCCGTGCAGGAGACGACGAGCACCGCGCCCGGCGCGGCCTTGGACAGGGCCTTGCGGGTCTTGAGCGCCGGGAGCGGGCACTTGAGCCCGCGCAGGTCGAGATGGGTTTCGCTCATGCTGGCTTTGTCTGCGGCCTGTCTGTAGAAACGCTTACGCCGGGATCGCGCCGGCTGCAAGGAACGAGGCCGTGACGTCCGTCCCATCGCCTAGGCCGCTGACGCCGCTCGCGCAAGCGCTCGCCCTGTGGCTCGGCGACGCGCGTTGTGTCGCGCCGCGGCCCTGCGCCCCGGCCGAGGCGATCGGCCGCGTCCTGGCGGAGGACGTGCGGACGCCCCGGACCGTGCCCGAGCGCCCCCGCGCCCGGCGTCCCGGCTTCGCCGTCGCCGCGGCGGATACGGTCGGCGCCTCGCCCTACGCGCCCGCGCCCTGCCTCGCGCCGCCGCCTTTCGTCGCGGCCGGCGATCCGCTGCCGGAGGGCTGCGACGCCGTCCTGCCGGCGGACGCGCTCACGGACGGGCCGATCCCCGAGATCCAGGCCGAGGTCGCCCCGGGGACCGACGTGCGTCGCGCCGGTGCGGAGGCGCGGGCGGGCGAGGTGGTGATTCCGGCGGGGCGTCGTCTGCGCGCCTGCGACGCGGCGGCGCTGGCGGCGCTCGGCGTCGCGACGGTGCCGGTCTGCACGCCGCGCGTTCGGCTGGAGGGGCTGCCGGCCCTGGCGGGGCTCGTAGCGGCGCTCGGCGGCGAGGTCGTGCTCGAAGACGCCGATCTCGTCCTGGCGACGACCTCGGGAGACGTCGAGATTCTCGTGGACGGCCTCGCTCTGCGCCCCGGCGAGACGACCCGCCTCGCGCGCACCGCGGACGGCGTCCCCGTCGCGATCCTCCCCGCCCTCGACAGCGACGCGCTCGGCGCGGCGCTGGCGCTGCTGCCGCCGGCGCTCGCCGCGCTCGCCGGCGCGGAGCCGCCGCCGCCACGGCCCGCCCGTCTGGCGACCCCGCTGACCTCGAGCGTCGGCCTCGCCGAGGTCGCCCTCCTCGCCCGCGACGGCGACGCCTGTGCGTCGCTCGCCGTCGGCGATCTCACCCTCGCGACCTTCGCCCGCGCCGACGCGTTCACCCTGCTCGCGCCCGAAAGCGAGGGCCATGCGGCGGGCGAGAGCATCGCCGTGTGGATGCTGCCATGACGAAGACCGACCGCGCGCCGTCCCGGGCGCAGGCACAGTTCCTGACCGTCCTATCCCGCGAGGAGGCGGCCGCGCGCTTCGCCGCCGCTCTGCGACCCGCGCCGCTGCGGCGCGTGAGCCTCCCTCTCGCGGAGGCGCTGGGCCGGCCGCTGGCGGAGGACGTGCGCGCGGCGGTCGACGCGCCGCCCTTCGACCGTTCCGGCGTCGACGGTTTCGCCGTGCGCGCCGCCGACCTCGCGGACGCCTCCGAGGCCGCACCGGTGACGCTTCTCCTCAACGACGAGGTGATCGCCTGCGGCGTCGCGCCCACGATCGCGGTCGCGCCCGGAAGCGCGACGCCGATCGCGACCGGCGGGCCGATCCCGCGCGGGGCGGACGCGGTGGTGATGATCGAGCATACCGGCCCGGTGGAGACGCCCGGCGGTCCGGGCGTCGCCGTGCGGCGCGCACCGAACCCCGGCCAGTTCGTCGCCTTCGCCGGCTCCGACATCGCGCGCGGCGAGACGCTGCTGCGGGCGGGCACGGTGATCGGCGCGCGGGAGATCGGCATGCTCGCGGCGGTGGGGATCGCCGAGGTCGCCGTGTTCGACCGCCCGCGCGTCGCCGTGCTCTCGACGGGCGACGAGCTCGTCGCGCCGGGGACGCCGCTCGGGCCGGCGCAGATCTACGATTCGAACGGCCCCGTCGTCGCCGCGGCGATCGCCGAGAACGGCGGCGCGCCCGTCGCCTACGGCGCCGTCCCCGACGACGAGGCGGCGCTCGAGGCGGCGCTCCGGCGGGCGCATGCCGAATGCGACATGGTGGTCCTTTCGGGCGGCACCTCGAAGGGCGCGGGGGACCTCACCTACCGCATCGTCGGGCGCCTCGGCGCGCCGGGGATCGTCGCCCACGGGGTGGCGCTGAAACCCGGCAAGCCGCTCTGCCTGGCCGTCTGCGACGGCAAGGCGGTGGTGGTGCTGCCGGGCTTCCCGACCTCGGCCATGTTCACCTTCCACGACATGATCGCGCCCGTGCTGCGCGCCCTCGCCGGCCTGCCGCCGCGGGCGGAGGGCACGGTCTCGGCCCGCGTGCCGGTGCGCATCGCCTCCGAGCTCGGCCGCACCGAATACGTGATGAGCGCGCTCGTCCAGGGCGCGGACGGGCTCGTCGCCTACCCGACCGGGAAGGGCTCGGGCTCCGTCACCTCGTTCTCCCAGGCCGACGGCTTCCTCGCCATCGAGGCGCTCGCGGACGCGCTGCCGGCGGGGGCCGAGGTCCCGGTGCGGCTGCTCACGCCGCAGGTGCGCGTGCCCGATCTCGTGATCGCCGGGAGCCATTGCACCGGCCTCGACGCCGTCATCGCCCGCCTGCCCGGGCTCACGGCGCGGGTGATCGCGGTCGGCAGCCTCGGCGGGCTCGCCGCGGCGAAGCGCGGGGAGTGCGACCTCGCCCCGATCCACCTCCTCGACCCGAAGAGCGGCACCTACAACACCCCCTTCCTCGCGCCGGGCCTGACCCTCGTCCCCGGCTGGCGGCGGATGCAGGGCGTCGTCTTCCGCCGCGGCGACGCGCGCTTCGAGGGCAGGGACGCGCGCGCCGCGATCGCGGCGGCGAAGGCCGATCCGTCCTGCCTCATGGTCGGCCGCAACCAGGGCGCCGGCACGCGCATCCTCCTCGATGGGCTCCTCGCCGGGGCGCGGCCGGACGGGTATTGGAACCAGCCGAGATCCCACAACGCCGTCGCCGCCGCTGTGGCGCAGGGCCGCGCCGATTGGGGCCTCGCCATCGCCCCCGTCGCCGAGGCCTACGGGCTCGGCTTCCTGCCGCTCTCGGAAGAGCAGTACGACTTCGCCCTCGTCGAGACCCGCCGGGACCGGCCGGGCGTCGCCGCCTTCCTCGCCGCGCTCGCGGCCCCCGAGACCATGCGGGCGCTCGCCGCGCTCGGCTTCACCCCCGCCCCGAGGTCCTGACCCCATGCGTCTCGTCGCGCTCGCGCTTTCGATGATCCTCGCCCTCTCGGGCCCCGCTCAGGCGGAGATGCGCGGCCATGGCGGGCCGGTCAGGGCGCTGGCGATCGCGCCCTCGGGCGAGATCGCCGTGTCCGGCTCCTTCGACAACCGCGCCATCCTCTGGGACCTGTCGGCCGACGCCGCCGCGCAGGTGCTGCGCCATCACGACGGGCCGGTGAACGCGGTCGCAATCCTGCCCGACGGGCGCATCGCCACCGGCGGCGCCGACGGGCGCGTCGCGCTCTGGCGCCCGGGCGCGCCCGATCCCGAGCGCGTCGAGGCGGCGCACGAGGCCCCGATCGTCGGTCTCGCCGTCTCGCCCGACGGCGCGACCCTCGCCTCCGCCGCCTGGGACGGAACCGTGCGGCTCATGCCCTTGAACGAAGGCGAGGCTCGTGTGCTTCGGGGCCACGACGGCAACGTCAACGCCGTCGCGTTCGCGCCGGACGGGACGCCGGTCAGCGCCGGCTACGACGCGACGCTGCGGATCTGGGAGGGCGACACGCCCCGCACCGTCACGCTGCCGACGCCGCTCAACGCGCTGGCGATCGCGCCGGACGGGGAGATCGTCGCGGGCGGGGCGGACGGCGTCGTGCGGCTGCTCTCGCCCGAGGGCGCGCTTCTGGCGGAGATCGAGACGCAGCCGCTCCCGATCATCGCCCTCGCCGTCTCTCCGGACGGCGCGCAGGTCGCGGCCGCGACGATCCGTGGCTCGGTGGCGATCGTGGACCGCGCCGCGCGGGAGACGCTGTTCACGCTGGTGGGCCCCGGCCTGCCGGTCTGGTCGCTCGCCTACGCGCCCGACGGGGAGATCCTCTATACCGGGGGCGGCGACGCCGTGGTCCGGCGCTGGAATGCCGCGACCGGCGAGCCCATCGGGGCTGCGGTGATCGGCGCCGCTAAGGATCCGCTCGCGCGCTTCACCGGCTCGCGCGGGGCGGAGGTCTACCGCGCCTGCGCCGCCTGCCACACGCTCTCGGCGGACGAGGGCGAGCGCGCCGGGCCGACGCTCGCGGGCATTTTCGGCCGGCGCATCGCCACGGCGGAGGGCTACGACTATTCGCCCGCGCTGACGCGGATGGACATCGTCTGGACGCCGGAGACGGTGGCCGCCCTGTTCGAGCACGGCCCCACCGCCTACACGCCCGGCTCGAAGATGCCCGAGCAGCGCATCCTCGACCCCGCCGACCGGCAGGCGCTCGTCGAGTTCCTGGCCGAGGCGACGCGGTGAGGGGCGCCGACGCTGGGAGCGAATCGATGTCATCCCGGACGCCGAAGGCGATCCAAGACCCAGATCCGCCGCCCAATCCCGAGCGGCGTGCAACGCCGCGTCCCTCCGTCGATGACGCCGGCACCTCGGATGTGGGACGCGCGCGCTGTCGCGCACGCTGAACATACGACGGAAGGTATGGGTCCCGGACTTGCTTCGCAATCCGGGATGACATAGGCGTCGTTCGGACCCGCAGTCGCTCGGATCGTCAGCGCACCGCCTTCATCAGCTCCTGCTTCGACATCTTCGAGCGGCCGGGGATGTCCTGCTTCTTCGCCTTCTCGTAGAGCTCGGCCTTGGTCGGCTCCGACTTGCCCGAGGATCTGCCCGTATCCCGGTGCCGGGCGGTCTTCTTCGCCACGTCCTTCGGCTGGCCGGAGAACTGCTTGCCCTTCTTCGTGTCCGCCCGCTTCTTCTTCGTCGTGCGCTCGTACTCCTCCTCGGAGAGGTTCTCGCGCGCCTTCTTCGGGAGATAGCGCTCGCCGGTCTCGGTGCTCTTCTCGCCGGACTTGGTGCCCCATTCCTCCTCGGTCCATTTGTGGAGGTGGGTGTCCTCCTGCTTCGGGCCCTCGTAGCCGCCGCCGCGGGACTTGTATTCCTGCGTCGCCATCTGCGCCTTGCGCGCCGACCATTGCCCGGGCCGCCCGCCCTTGCTGGACTTGGTCACGTCGCGCTTGACCTTGTCCCAGAGCTTCGGGTCGGATTTCTTCGCGGTCTGGGCCATGATCGGCTTCCTCCTGCCACCACAATTCTGAGAAGAGCAAAATGAACACGCGCGTTTCAGGTTCCCCCCGGTCCGTTGCGTTGATCGTTGACGCCTTGTACCCTTATTGGTAGGCCTTTTCTGGGGCTGGGTGACAGTCGCACAGCGTGAGCGGGCTGGGGATGAGCAGAAATAAAGCTACTGATGCGAGGGCCGGTGTTCCGCGGAAAGCGAACCAAACTGAACGCTCTGGTGCGGCCATCGCATTCGAAGATTATGTTCCTCGGGGGTGTCCCCCGAGTGATGCTGTGAACGGACCCAAGGAGCTGTTCCGTTTGGTGCCGTCGAACCCGATCCGGCCAGAGCATTTTCTTACGACGTACGAGGAGAAGAAGCACCCGAACAAAGATCCTTGTCAGAGGTGTTCCGTCTCAACGTTTTCCGATCGAGAAGGTGCTGAAAAAGTACGCAGAAAAATTCCCTTCTTTGCTAAGCACCTAATCTCGGTCGGGATCATACCCTGGGATGCCGGAAAGATGAAAAACACTCCAGGACTCGTAAAAAGCCACTGGTCCTGGTGGCCCGCAAAGGGTATCGTACGTCATCAGTATTTTCGGATCGTGCCATGACCCTCCCCCTCGGCACACGTCTAGGAAAATTACAATACCTTGAGGTCCTCGTAGACTATGATGGGCCACAACTTTTTACTTGCAAAAACTCCAAAGGAACAGTCTTTGCGGCAGTTCATGGACCCGAGGATGAGAACGGCGACAATTGGTTGTTCGTTGAGATTTCTGATCTCCGCGTACGGAAAATGATTGATGAAGAAGTAGACTTGCACACTATTTTTCGCTATCCAGAAGAAGGAAAGCGTCTATATAAAATTGTTTATCAGAAGGACAATGTCTATGTGAAGGCGGTGAACCCCATAGACCTGCCTGTTTCATATTTTCCGGTAGCAGACGGAAAAGAGCTGGTGCTTCAGGAATCTGCATTTGATATCGGTGAGGTTGTATCCCGCGCGCCAAGAGCGTTCGAAAGTCCATTCACGCCATTTTGGAGAGACGATGGGCTCGTTCAGGATCTGTTGAGTAGCCTGAGAACGAGCGTATCTGAGGCGGCACGTATCTCAAGACGTCCCGTATTCGATGTCACCTTGAAACCGTACGGGGACCAGCATCGTCGGTATGTTCCTCTGCAGAATCTGTCAGGATACCTCAGTGCATTGCAGCGCCTATTCGACGTGTTGGGTAACGAGACGCGAAAGGCAACTCGTTTGAATGCAGTAGCAGTTTTTCCTTCTTCCTTTGGAATTCGAATTGAAGCGGATGATGCTGGCCTTTTTGGCGACACTGGTTCGGACAAAGCTATATCTCTCCTGCTACGCGTTATTAGCGCAACCGGAGAACTAGATTCACTAAGAAAAGAACTTTTTGATCTCTCACCAAGTCAGATTTCCGCTTTCAGAGCATACGTCAAGAGTGTACGCCGTATGGGAACTGACGTTGCATTTGAAGTTGGTATTCCGAGCTCGTCGGAGACAATGAGGGCGGAGGCGAGTTTCAACTCGATCCGTGTTATCGAGCGCATGCTCGACAGGGCATCAGAAGAGAAACCAGAGCTAATATTTTTCGTTGGAAATCTGCGAGCTGTGAATCTAAAATCGAAGTATTTTCTTTTGGAAGACGAAGGTGTCGCAATTGCGGGAAGGATTAGTGATTCATTGCTTCCAGGGATGCAAGGAAAAGGCGTTGATACGCGGCAACGCGGCAAGATTCAGGTCCGGCGCGATGTAAATGAGATGAGCGGCGAGGAGGCAACTTCCTACATCCTCCTTGGCCTTGATGACGCTTGAGCGGTTGACAGGCGCGACGCCTGGGCGCATGAGAGAGGCCATGATCACGATCCGCGCCCGCGCCCGACGTCTGCCGATCTCCGCCTCGCGGCGGCGATGAGGCGCGCGCGTCCGCGCCGAACGCCCGCGAGGCCGCGCCCCCTGCGCGGCCTTTTTCGTGTCCGCCCTTCCTCCTGACCGACCACGGGACGACCACCATGCCCGAACCCACGCTCTTCATCGACGGCGAAGCCGGCACCACGGGGCTCGAGATCCGCGAAAAGCTCGCGGACGTGCGCGAGATCGTCGTGCGCTCGATCGACCCGGCCCACCGCAAGGACCCGGCGGCGCGCCGCGAGATGATGGCGTCCGTCGATCTCGTCGTGCTCTGCCTGCCCGACGCGGCCGCGAAGGAATCCGTCGCGCTGGCGGCGGAACTCGGCGATCGCGCGCCGAAGATCCTCGACGCCTCCACCGCCCACCGGGTCGACCCCGCCTGGACCTACGGCTTCGCCGAGATGGCGCCGGGCCAGGCCGAGGCGATCGCGACGGCGCGGCTCGTCTCGAACCCCGGCTGCTATCCGACGGGCGCCATCGCGCTCCTGCGCCCCCTCGTCGAGGCGGGGCTCGTGCCGCGGGACTTTCCCGTCACGATCAACGCCGTCTCCGGCTATTCCGGCGGCGGGCGCCAGATGATCGAGGCCTACGAGGCGGGGACGGCGCCCGTCTTCGAGCTCTACGGCCTCACCCTCGAGCACAAGCACGTGCCGGAGGTGCAGGGCTATTCGCTGCTCGCCCGCCGGCCGATCTTCGTGCCGTCCGTCGGCAATTTCCGCCAGGGCATGCTGGTGTCCGTGCCGCTCCACCTCGACGCGCTGCCGGGATCGCCGAAGGCCTCCGACCTCGAGGCGGCGCTCGCCGCCTCTTACGGCGAGGGCGGGCTCGTGCGCGTCGTCCCGACCGCGGGCGAGAGCCGGATCGAGCCCGAGGCGCTCAACGGCACCGACGCCCTCGAACTGCGCGTCTACGCGAACGAGGGCATGCGCCACGCGCTGCTGGTCGCCCGCCTCGACAATCTCGGCAAGGGCGCGTCGGGCGCCGCGGTGCAGAACATCGGGCTGATGCTGGGCCTGGGGTGACGGGACCGGCGCAGGTGAGGGAGGAGGCTCGAAGAGCCGACGGGTGGGGAGCGTCCGCAACGACCGCGCCCGCCCCTCCGGGCCGCTGACGCGGCCCACCTCCCCTTCGGGGAGATGGCGGCGTCGCGCCCCCCTACACCCCACTCTCCTCCGCCGGCGGCACCGCCGCCCTCTGCTCCGCCCGCGACATCGGCTGGTGGGTGAAGCCCCGCAGCCCCGGCTGGATCTCGTTGACGTCGCGGGTGATCTCCACCGGCGAGGAGACGTAGGCCGTCATCAGCTCGGCCAGCGAGCGCAGCGCGTGCATGTGGATGCGCTCGTAGCCGTGGGAGGCGTCGATGCCGAAGGTGATCAGCGCGGTGCGCACGTCGTGGCCGGCGACGAGGGCGGCGGCGGAATCCGAGCGGTAGTAGCGGAAGACGTCCTTCTGGAAGCGGATGTCGTTGTCGCGGGCGAGGCGCACCAGCTTGCGGGTGAGGTGGAAGTCGAAGGGCCCGGTCTGGTCGGCCATGGCGATGGTGACGCCGAACTCGTCCGAGTTCTGGCCGGGCGCCGAGACGCCGTTGTCGACGGAGACGATGGCGGCGACGTCCTCGCCGAGCGCGGCGGAGGCGCCGACACCAACCTCCTCGGCGATGGTGAACAGCCAGAACGTGTCGACGTCGGGCTCGATCCCGGATTCGGTGAGCGCCTTGATGGCGGCGAGCATGGCGGCGACGCCGGCCTTGTCGTCGAGATGGCGCGAGACGATGAAGCCGTTCTCGAGGAATTCGGGCTGCGGGTCGATGGCGACGATGTCGCCGACGTCGATGCCGAGCTTGACGAGGTCGTGGCGGGCGCGGCTCATGGCGTCGACGCGCAGCTCGACATAGTCCCAGCCCACCGGCAGCTCGTCGACGCCCTCGTTGAAGGCGTGGCCGGAGGCCTTCAGCGGCAGGATGGTGCCGCGATAGGTGCCCTTCTCGGAGAAGATCGTGGCGCGCGCGCCCTCGGCGAAGCGCGCCGACCAATTGCCGATGGGCACGAGCTCGAGCCGGCCGTTGGCCTTCAGCTGCATGATCTGCGCGCCGAGCGTGTCGACGTGCCCGACCAGCGCACGCGCCGGCTTGTGGCGCTTGCCGGTGAGCTTGGTGCGCACCACGCCGCGGCGGGTGATGTCGTAGGACAGCCCGAGCCGCTCCAGCTCACGGCAGACGTGGCGGACGATCGAATCGGTGTAGCCGGTGGGAGAGGGAATGCCGAGGAGCTCGGCGAGCCTGTCCCTCAGGTACGCCGTGTCGATCGTCAGCCGGTGCATCAGTCTCGTCGCTCGTAGGAATGGGCCTGCCGCACGGCGGCCGGGATGGAGAGGGGGAAGAGCAGGTCCACGAACCGCTCCGCCGTCGGCTGCGGCTCGTGATTGGCGAGGCCGGGCCGCTCGTTCGCCTCGATGAAAGCGTAGGTCGGCTCGTAGGGCGAGGGAACCATGAAATCGATCCCGACCACGGGAATGTCGATGGCCCGCGCCGCCTTCACCGCCGCCTCGACCAGGCGGGGGTGGACGTGGGCGGTGACGTCGTGGATCGTGCCGCCCGTGTGCAGGTTCGCCGTGCGGCGCACGACCACCTCCTGCCCGTCGGGCGCGACGTCGTCGAGGGAGAAGCCCGCCTTGACGACGCAGCGCTCGGTCTCGCCGTCGAGGGGGATGCGGCTCTCGCCCCCCGTCGCCGCCATGCGCCGACGGCTCTGGCGCTCGATCAGCTCGCGGATCGTGCGCTCGCCGTCGCCGACGACGCGCGCGGGCCGGCGCACGGCGGCGGCGACCAGGCGGTAGTCGATGACGACGAGGCGCAGGTCCTCGCCCGCGACCTTCTGCTCGATCAGCACGCGCTCGCACTGCTCCTTGGCGACCTCGATCGCGGCGCGCAGGTCGTCCATGGTCTCGACGCCCACCGCGACGCCCCTGCCCTGCTCGCCCCGCGCGGGCTTGACGACGACGGCGCCGTGCGTCCGCAGGAACTCCGCGAGGGCGGCCTCGTCGCCGCCGGCCTCGATCTGCTCGGGTACGACGACGCCGGCGCGCGCGACGATGCGGCGGGTCACCGCCTTGTCGTCGCAGATCGAGACCGCGACGCCGGTGGTGAGCTCGCAGAGCGCCTCGCGGCAATGCACCGAGCGCCCGCCGTAGGTGAGGCGGAAGAAGCCGCCCTCGGCGTCCGTCACCTCGACGTCGATGCCGCGGCGGCGCGCCTCGTTGGTGATGATGCGGGCGTAGGGGTTGAGGGTCTCCTCCGGGCCGGGGCCGGCGAAGAGCTTCTCGTTGATCGGGTTCTTGCGCTTCAAGGTGAACACGTGCAGGCGCTCGAAGCCGAGCTTCTCGTAGAGCGCGATGGCGTGCTCGTTGTCGTGCATGACCGAGAGGTCCATGAACGCCGCCCCGCGCGCCTTGAACAGCTCGGCCAGCTCGCGCACCAGCGCCTCGCCGACGCCGGGCGCCGTGGCCTGCGGGTCGACGGCGAGGCACCAGAGCGAGGAGCCCCTCTCCGGATCGTTGAAGGCGCGGGCGTGATCGACGCCCGTCACCGTGCCGACGATGGCGCCGGACGCGTCGTCCTCGGCGACGAGGTGGATGATCGCCCGCGAATCCCGCCGCGCCCAGAAGAATTCCGGCGGCACCGGCACCATGCTGCGCCCGGCATAGATGCGGTTCACCGCGTCGGCGTCCGCGCGGGAGTCGAGCCGGCGCACGGTGAAGCCGTGATAGGGCCGCTCGCTCTTCTCGTAGGAGGCGAGGTCGAGCCGGTAGGTGTGGGACGGGTCGAGGAAGATCTCCTGCGGCGCGGCGGCGAGCGCCACGTGCGGGTCGCGCACGTAGACGGCGATGTCGCGCCGGTCGGGCCGCTCGCCGCGCATGGCCTCGGCGAGCTCGGTCACGTCGTCGAAGGTCTGGCCGAAGAGCAGCCGGCCCCAGCCGCAATCGATCGCGGCGTTGGGGCGCGCGAGCACGGCGGCGGGGTCGACGCGGGCGGGATCGGCGTCGGTGCGGTTCAGGTCGGTCATGGTCTGCCCCCGGTTTCCGTCACGGGTGTGCGATTCGGATCGGCCGCGCTTTACAGGCCGTGGCTCTGCAGCCAGGTCTCGAGCAGCGCCACCTGCCACAGCTCCGAGCCGCGCAGCGGCGTGATCGCCGAGCGGGGGTCGTCGAAGAGCCGCTGCAGGTAGGCCTCCGAGAACAGGCCGCGCTCGCGCGCCTTCTGCGAGGTGAGGGTGTCGCGCACCATGTCGAGCGTCGGTCCCTCGATGTATTTCAGCGCCGGCACGGGGAAATACCCCTTCGGCCGATCGATGACGTCGGCCGGGATGACCTTGCGCGCGGCCTCCTTGAGCACGCCCTTGCCGCCGTGCGCCAGCTTGTGGCGGGACGGGATGCGCGCGGCGAGCTCGGCGAGCTCGTAGTCGAGGAACGGCACGCGGGCCTCGAGGCCCCAGGCCATGGTCATGTTGTCGACGCGCTTCACCGGATCGTCCACCAGCATGATGGTGGAATCGAGACGCAGCGCCTTGTCGACCGGGTCGGTCGCGCCGGCTTGCGCGAAATGCGCCTCGACGAAGGCGCGCGCCTCGTCCTTGTCCACCCGCCAGCCCGGGGCGAGATGCTCGTTCAGCCGGGCGTGCGAGCGGTCGAAGAAGGCCTCGGCGTAGTCGCCGACGGGGTCGTTGGAGCCCGCCACCTTCGGGTACCAATGGTAGCCGGCGAAGACCTCGTCCGCCCCCTGGCCGGACTGCACGACCTTGACGTGCTTCGCCACCTCGCGCGACAGCAGATAGAAACCGACATTGTCGTAGGAGACCATCGGCTCGGACATGGCCCGGATCGTCGCCGGGAGCGCGTCCAGCATGTCGGTGGAGGGGATGAAGATCTTGGTGTGGTCGGTGTCGTAGTGCTTCGCGATGAGGTCGGAATAGACGAACTCGTCGCCCTTCTCGCCGTTCGCCTCCTCGAAGCCGATGGAATAGGTGCGCAGGCCCGACTGGCCGGCCTCGGCGAGGAGGCCGACGATCAGGCTCGAATCGACGCCGCCGGAGAGGAGCACGCCCACCGGCACGTCCGCCACCATGCGGCGGGCGACCGCCTTGCGCAGCTCGTCGAGCGTGAGGTCGCGCCACTCCTCGAAGGAGCGCTCCTCGTCCTCGGCCGTGCGGGTGAAGTCGAGCGCCCAGAAGCGCCGCTCGGTGGAGGCGCCGTCGGCCTCGATGACGCGGATCGTCGCCGGCGGGAGCTTGCGCACGCCCTTGATCATGGTCCACGGCGCCGGGACGACGGCGTGGAAGGACATGTAGAATTGCAGCGCCACCGGATCGACCGAGCGGTCCACGCTCTCGTCGGCGGCGAGGATCGCCGGCAGCGAGGAGGCGAAGACGAGGCCGTTCGCCGTCTTGGCGAGATAGAGCGGCTTGATGCCGAAGCGGTCGCGCGCGAGCACCACGCGGCCGCTCTCGCGCTCGTGGATCGCGAAGGCGAACATGCCGTTGAAGCGCTGGACGCAGTCCGGGCCCCAGGCGTGGTAGGCCTTGAGGATCACCTCGGTGTCGCCGGTGGAGAAGAAGCGATAGCCCTTCCCCTCGAGCTCGCGACGCAGCTCCGGATAGTTGTAGATGCAGCCGTTGAAGGCGATGGTGAGGCCGAGCTCGGAATCGACCATCGGCTGCTCGGCCTTGTTCGACAGGTCGATGATCTTCAGCCGGCGATGGCCGAAGGCCACGCGGCCGCGGGCGACCACCCCCTCCGAATCGGGCCCGCGGGGCGCCATCGCATCCGTCATCCGGGTGATGGCGTCGGCCGAAGCCGGGCTGCCGTCGAAGCTGAGCGCGCCGCAAATTCCGCACATGTCGTGGTTTCGCTTTCTCTTGGCCCCCGCCGGCAGCGGGCGCGGTATCTCTCCGGGTTCGTTTGAGATCGAATGTTTACAGCTCGAACGTTTTGATGTCAAATGATCTCCGGAGGTTTTCGCATGACGAACGACGAACGGCTGCGCTTCGTTCCCGCCGGCGCGGCGGCGCCCCCAGCCCCGCTCGCGGGGCTCGCCGAGGCGGATCCCACGGCCGCCGACATCGAGGCGCTGATGAAGGCGATCCGCGTGATCGCGCAGGCCATCGACACGCGCTCCAAGGCGGTCTCGCGGGTCTCGGGACTGACCATCCCGCAAATCGTGGTGATGCAGGCCGTGCGCGCCCGCGGCGAGGTGACGACGAGCCTGCTCTCGCGCCATTGCGATCTCTCGGCCGGCACCGTGGTCTCGATCCTCGACAAGCTCGAGGAGCGCGGTTTCGTCGAGCGCTATCGCAATGCCGCCGATCGGCGGATCGTGCACACGCGCCTCACGCCGGCCGGCGCGGCGGCGCTGGTCGAGGCCCCTCCCCTGCTGCCGCCCGCGGCCCTGGGCGACCTCGCACGCCTGCCGGCGGCCGAGCGCCGGGCGCTGGTCGCGGCCTTCCAGGCGGTCGCCGGCATGCTGAGGGGCGAGGCGGCGGAGCCGGCGGCGTAAGGAAGGGCCGCGCGCGTTCCCGCCCGCGGCCCTCGCGTCTCGGGTGTCCCCCCGAACGATCACATGCCGGGCATCAGCACGCCGTCGATGACGTGGACGACGCCGTTCGAGGCGTCGATGTCGGCCTGGGCGACGGTCACCGTGTTGCCCTGCTGGTCGGTGAGCGTGACCTCGCCGCCCTCGACGCTGGCGGTGAGGGTCTCGCCGCCGGCGGTCTCGATCTCGGCCTGGCCGCCGCCGGCCTCGATCTGGCTCGTGAGGTCGCTCGCCATCACCTCGCCGGCGACGACGTGGTACATCAGCACGCCGCGCAGCTGCTCCTGGTCGGCGAGGAGATTGTCGAGCGCGCCCTCGGGCAGCGCCTCGAAGGCGGCGTTGGTCGGCGCGAAGACCGTGTAGGGCCCTTCGCCGGAGAGCGTGTCGACCAGCTCGGCCTCCTGCACGGCGGTGACGAGGGTCGAGAGGTCGTCGTTGCCCGACGCCAGCTCGACGATCGACTGCTCCTGGGCGAGGGCCGGGGCCGCGGCGAGGGACACGGCGAAGGCCGCGGCGGCGCCGCGGGCGAGAATCGTGTGCATGAAGCTCTCCTTGGTGAATTGGGCTTTTCCTCATGCCCCCCGGCGCGCTCTACAACGCGCGAGTTCGGCTTCGGGTCCGCGTGAACGGCCGGAGAAAATCGGGCGCAGGTCCTGGCCGAAGGCGGATGCGCCGACTTGCGATCGTATCGGTTTTGTTCTAGCCAGGAGGCGGCCCGCCCGAGGGTGCGGCGTCGCGTGCGCGATTCGCAGGGCCGCCGAGCGGCCGGGGCGATGGCGGGCGCGCGTCGGCGCACTATATCGACGCGGTCCGCGGGCGTGCTCTGCGTCCCGAGCCCGCCCCCGTCCGTCTTCCTTTCGACGAGCCTCATCCGCATGTCCGATCTCGACGATCTGTTCGACCGCGCCCGCGCCGGCGATCCCACCGCCCGCGTGATCTCCGTCCGCGGGGCGCGCGAGCACAATCTCAAGAACGTCGACCTGATGATCCCGCGCGACAAGCTCGTCGTGCTCACGGGGCTGTCGGGCTCGGGCAAGTCCTCGCTCGCCTTCGACACGATCTACGCCGAGGGCCAGCGGCGCTACGTCGAGAGCCTCTCGGCCTATGCGCGCCAGTTCCTCGAGATGATGCAGAAGCCGGACGTCGACCAGATCGACGGGCTCTCCCCGGCCATCTCCATCGAGCAGAAGACCACCTCGAAGAACCCGCGCTCGACGGTGGGCACGGTCACCGAGATCTACGACTACATGCGCCTGCTCTGGGCGCGCGTCGGCGTGCCCTACTCGCCCGCCACGGGGCTGCCGATCGAGAGCCAGACCGTCTCGCAGATGGTCGACCGGGTGCTGGCGCTGCCGGAGAAGACGCGGCTCTACCTGCTCGCGCCGGTGATCCGCGGGCGCAAGGGCGAGTACCGCAAGGAGCTCGCCGAGTGGCAGAAGAAGGGCTTCCAGCGCGTGAAGATCGACGGGGCCTATTACGAGATCCCCGACGCGCCGGCCCTCGACAAGAAGTTCAAGCACGACATCGACGTGGTGGTGGACCGGCTCGTGGTGCGCGAGGACATCGGCGCGCGGCTCTCCGAGAGCCTCGAGACCGCGCTCGAGCTCGCCGACGGAATCGCCGTGATCGAATGGGCCGACGAGAAGGACGAGAGCGGCGCGCCCAAGCGCATGACCTTCTCGCAGAAATTCGCCTGCCCGGTCTCCGGCTTCACCATCCCCGAGATCGAGCCGCGGCTGTTCTCGTTCAACAACCCCTTCGGCGCCTGCCCGACCTGCGACGGCATCGGCCACGAGATGCGCATCGACCCGGACCTGATCGTGCCGGACGAGAGCGCCACCCTGAAGCGCGGGGCGATCGCGCCCTGGGCGAAGTCGACCTCGCCCTATTACGGCCAGACGCTGGACGCGCTGGCCAAGCACTACGGCTTCAAGACCAGCGTCGCCTGGCGCGACCTGCCGTCGAGGGCGCGGGAGGTGATCCTCTACGGTTCGGGCGGCGAGGCCGTGCGCATGGCCTACGACGACGGCTTGCGCGCCTACGAGGTGAAGAAGCCCTTCGAGGGCGTGATCCCCAACCTCGAGCGGCGCTACAAGGAGACCGAGAGCGACTGGGCGCGCGAGGAGATCTCGCGTTACATGTCCGAGACGCCCTGCGCCGCCTGCGGCGGCAAGCGGCTCAAGCCCGAGGCGCTCGCGGTGAAGATCGCCGCCTGCGACATCGGCGACGTGAAGCGGCTCTCGGTGAAGGAGGCGCACGGCTGGTTCGAGGCGCTGCCGGCGCGGCTCAACGAGAAGCAGACGGAGATCGCCGGGCGGATCCTCAAGGAGATCCGCGAGCGGCTGACCTTCCTCAACGACGTGGGGCTCGAGTACCTGACCCTCTCGCGCGCCTCGGGCACGCTGTCCGGCGGCGAGAGCCAGCGCATCCGCCTCGCCTCGCAGATCGGCTCCGGCCTCACAGGCGTGCTCTACGTGCTCGACGAGCCCTCCATCGGCCTGCACCAGCGCGACAACGAGCGGCTGCTCGGCACGCTCAAGCGGCTGCGCGACCTCGGCAACACGGTGATCGTGGTCGAGCACGACGAGGACGCCATCCTGCAGGCGGACTACGTCGTCGACGTCGGGCCGGGCGCCGGCATCCACGGCGGCCAGATCATCGCCAAGGGCACGCCCGCGCAGGTGATGGCGAGCCCCGCCTCGCTCACCGGCAAGTACCTCACCGGCGAGATGGCGGTGAAGACGCCGAAGATGCGCCGCAAGGGCCAGAAGAGCCGGGCGCTGAAGGTCGTCGGCGCACGGGGCAACAACCTCAAGAACGTCGACGTCGAGATTCCGCTCGGTACCTTCACCTGCGTCACCGGCGTCTCCGGCGGCGGCAAGT
Organism: Salinarimonas sp.; assembly: GCF_040111675.1. Taxonomy (NCBI): domain Bacteria; kingdom Pseudomonadati; phylum Pseudomonadota; class Alphaproteobacteria; order Hyphomicrobiales; family Salinarimonadaceae; genus Salinarimonas; species Salinarimonas sp. Next base: position 3,526,573 of record NZ_CP157794.1, read on the forward strand.
CGACGCTCGTCGTCGACACGCTCTACAAGTCCGTGGCGCGCAAGCTCAACGGCGCCATGGAGCATCCCGCCCCGCACGACCGGCTGGAGGGGCTCGAGCATCTCGACAAGGTCATCGACATCGACCAGTCGCCCATCGGCCGCACCCCGCGCTCGAACCCCGCGACCTATACGGGCGCCTTCACGCCCATCCGCGAGTGGTTCGCGCAATTGCCGGACGCCAAGGCCCGCGGCTACCTTCCCGGCCGCTTCTCCTTCAACGTCCGCGGCGGGCGCTGCGAGGCCTGCCAGGGCGACGGCGTCATCAAGATCGAGATGCACTTCCTGCCGGACGTCTACGTCACCTGCGACGTCTGCAAGGGCAAGCGCTACGATCGCGAGACGCTGGAGGTGAAGTATCGCGGCAAGTCCATCGCCGACGTGCTCGACATGACGGTCGAGGAGGCGCGCGACCTGTTCAAGGCGGTGCCCTCGATCCGCGAGAAGATGGAGACGCTCGCGCGCGTCGGGCTCGGCTACGTCAAGGTCGGCCAGCAGGCGACCACGCTGTCCGGCGGCGAGGCGCAGCGGGTGAAGCTCTCCAAGGAGCTCTCCAAGCGCGCCACCGGCCGCACGCTCTACATCCTCGACGAGCCGACCACGGGCCTGCATTTCCACGACGTGGCGAAGCTGCTCGAGGTGCTGCACGAGCTCGCCGACCAGGGCAACACCGTCGTCGTCATCGAGCACAATCTCGAGGTCATCAAGACCGCCGACTGGGTGATCGACCTCGGCCCCGAGGGCGGCGACGGTGGCGGCACCATCGTCGCCGAGGGCACGCCGGAAGAGATCGCCGCCGCGAAGGCCAGCCATACGGGCCGGTTCCTGGCGGAGGTGCTGGCGCGCCGGCCGATGAAGACGGTCGGCGTGACCGAGGACGCGGCCGGGACGGCGGGCAAGACGCCGACGAAGACGCCGACGAAGGCGGTGGGGAAGAAGGCAGGAGCCGGGGAGAAGAAACCCGCCGCGGAGAAGAAGCCGGCGCGCAAGCGCGCGACGCGTCAGGCGGCGGAATGACACGCCGCCCGGCCCCTCCCCGCAGGGGAGGGAGGAGGCCGAAGGCCGACGGGTGGGGAGGGCCGGGCGCGCGCCCTCCCCTCCGGGCTGCCGATGCGGCCCACCCCTCTGCGGGGCGATGCCGGCGCCCGACATATGTTCCCATTCCAGGAATCTTCCCGCCAAGCTCCGAACTCCTTCGAAGCTCAGGCGTTGTCTCCCCAACACGGAAGGAGGCACGACCATGCTGGACCAGGCGCGGTTCTCTTTGGGCGACAAGGTGCGGCTCGTCGCGGACGAGCGGCAGATGATCCGCATCCACCCCAACCAGATGGCCCTCACCTACGAGGTGATCCGCATCGTCCCCGGCGAGCGCGACGGCGAGGCGATCTACCACATCAAGAGCGAGCGCGAGCCCCACATGCGCGCCGTCGACGAGAGCCGCCTCGCGGAGGCGTGAGGCGGGCCGCCGAGGCGGCCGGAACGGACGGGGACCTCCGCACCGGGGGTCCCTTTTTCATGGGCGCCTTCGCGCGCCGGCATCCGCGCGCCGATGCGCTGGCCGGCTTGCATTTCCCGAACACGAAGGAGCCCGCCGCCGTGTCGACAGGCGCGCAAGCGCGCGTATGATCCCTCTCGAGGAAACACGAGGGAGCAACGCCGCCATGCCCGCAGACCGCCGCATCACGCCCAGCCAGCTGCGCTCGCGGCTGTGGTTCGACAATCCCGAGAACCCCGGCATGACGGCGCTCTATCTCGAGCGCTACCTGAACTACGGCCTCACCGGCGAGGAGCTGCGCTCGGGCAAGCCGATCATCGGCATCGCGCAGACCGGCTCGGATCTCGCGCCCTGCAACCGTCACCACCTCGAGCTCGCCAAGCGCGTGCGCGACGGCATCACGGCGGCGGGCGGGCTGGCGCTCGAGTTCCCCTGCCACCCGATCCAGGAGACCGGCAAGCGCCCCACCGCCGCGCTCGACCGCAACCTCGCCTACCTCTCCCTCGTCGAGGTGCTCTACGGCTACCCGCTCGACGGCGTGGTGCTGCTCACCGGCTGCGACAAGACCACGCCCGCCTGCCTGATGGCGGCGGCGACCGTCGACATCCCGGCGATCGCGCTCAACGTCGGCCCGATGCTCAACGGCTGGATGGACGGGGCGCGCACGGGCTCGGGCACCGTCATCTGGGCCGCGCGCGAGCGGCACGCGGCGGGGGAGATCGACTTCCAGCAATTCATGGACATCGTCGGCTCCTCCGCGCCCTCGAACGGCCATTGCAACACGATGGGCACGGCCTCGACCATGAACGCGCTCGCCGAGGCGCTCGGCATGTCGCTGCCCGGCCAGGCGGCGATCCCGGCGCCCTATCGCGAGCGCGGGCAGATCAGCTACGAGACGGGCAAGCGCATCGTCGAGATGGTGTGGGAAGACCTGAAGCCCTCCGACATCCTCACCCGCGAGGCCTTCGAGAACGCGATCGTCGCCTGCTCCGCCATCGGCGGCTCGACCAACGCGCCGATCCATGTCAACGCCATCGCCAAGCACGTGGGCGTGCCGCTCGATTGCGACGACTGGGAGAGGGTCGGCTTCGAGATCCCGCTCCTCGTCGACATGCAGCCGGCCGGGCGCTTCCTCGGCGAGGAATATTTCCGGGCCGGCGGCCTGCCCGCCGTCCTGGCCGAGCTGATCGACGTCGGCAAGATCCACGAGGGCGCGATCACCGCCAACGGCCATACGATCGGCGAGAATTGCCGCGGCAAGCATTCCTGGGACCGCGAGACGATCCGCCCCTACGAGCGGCCGATGCGCGAGAAGGCGGGCTTCCTCCATCTCAAGGGCACGCTGTTCGAGAGCGCCATCATGAAGACGAGCGTGATCTCGAAGGAATTCGCGCAGCGCTATCTCGAGAGCCCCGACGACCCGCTTGCCTTCGAGGGCCGCGCCGTCGTGTTCGACGGGCCGGAGGACTACCACGCCCGCATCGACGACCCGGCGCTCGGCATCGACGAGGACGCGATCCTGATCATGCGCGGGGCGGGGCCGATCGGCTATCCCGGCGCGGCGGAGGTGGTGAACATGCAGCCGCCGGGCGAGCTGATCCGCCGCGGCGTGCGGGCGCTCCCCTGCATCGGCGACGGGCGCCAGTCCGGCACCTCGGCCTCGCCCTCGATCCTCAACGCCTCCCCCGAGGCGGCGGCGGGCGGCGGGCTCGCCCTGCTGCAGACGGGCGATCGCATCCGCATCGACCTCAACGAGCGCTCGGCCGACATCCTGCTCCCGCCCGAGGAGCTGGAGCGCCGCCGCGCCGATCTCGCGGCGAAGGGCGGCTTCCCCCACCCGGCGAGCCAGACGCCCTGGCAGGAGATCCAGCGCGCCATGGTCGACCAGCTGTCGGACGGCATGACGCTGAAGCCCGCGGTGAAGTACCAGCGCATCGCCTCGACGTTCGGGGTGCCGCGGGACAATCATTGAGGGGTGGGCGGGGCCGGCGCGGAGCCGCGAAAATATCCACGCCGGCCATCTTGGAAACGCCCCATTTCCCCCTTATCTGAACAGCATCGAGTTTTCGGCCGGACGACTTGGCCAGGAGCGCTTCACGGCGCGGCTGACGACCCCTCTACCAAGACATCGATATCCCATGGGCGGGCGCCAGTCGCGCACGCCCGAGCCTACCAGCATGCCTTGAAAGGAATCGTCATGCAGACCGGCACCGTGAAGTGGTTCAACACGACCAAGGGCTACGGCTTCATTCAGCCCGACGAGGGCGGAAACGACGTGTTCGTCCACATCTCCGCCGTCGAGCGCGCGGGCCTGCGCGGCCTCAACGAGGGCCAGAAGGTCTCCTACGAGATCGTCGCCGACCGCCGCACCGGCAAGTCCTCGGCGGACAAGCTCGCCGTCGCGTAATCCGCGCCGCGAGAGCCAACGAGACGCGAGAGCGCCGGCCGAAAGGCCGGCGCTTTTCGTTTCGGGCCGCGCTCACGGCCCCCATAGCGCGGGCCGCATCCACGGCCCGGGCGGGGTGAGCCGGCCGGGCGGCGGCGCCGGCCCGTCGCCGAGCGACGCCCCCTGCCAGGCCGCGCGCCACGCCTCGGGAAGATCGTAGGGCGGCGCGATCGCGGTCTCGGGCGTAAATCCGAAGCGGCCGTAATAGCCGGGATCGCCGAGCACCAGCACGCGCCGCACGCCCGCCTCCTCGAGGCGGCGGAAGCCTTCCCGAACCAGCGCCGAGCCGATCCCGCCGCGCTGGGCCTCCGGCGCCGCGCAGAGCGGCGCGAGCAGCGCCAGCGGCGCCGCGCGCCCGTCCACCCCGCAGCGGCTGAAGGCGACGTGCCCCAGGATCGGCGCCCGCGTTCCCTCCGGTTGCCCGCCCCCTCGCTCGTCGGCGGTCGCGACGAGCGAGAGCACCACGTCGCCGAGCCCCGACAGGGCCTTCACGATCGGAAAAAGGTCCTCCTCCGGGAACGCGGCCGCATAGAGCCGCGCGAGCGCCGGCTCGTCGGCGGGGCTCGCGGCGCGGATGGAGGCGGGACTGGCGGGCATGCGACGGCTTCCTCGGGACGTGGGTCGACCGAGAGCATGTCTCGGCTCGCGCCGAGCGTCCAGGGGCCGCGGCCGCCGGAGGCGGCCCTCCCCTCACGGCATGCGCCGCTTCGTGGCGATCATGTCGAGCGCCTGCGCGCCCGAGACGGGCTCGCCCACGGGCCAGGCGTCCCAGCGCGCTTCGTAGGCGAGCGCCTCGCCGAGCAGGCGCTTGTACTCGCGCCGCGAGACCTCGCTCGCGCCGAACTGCGCGAGGTGCTCCGTCACGAATTGCGTGTCGAGCAGCATGTAGCCGCCGCGCTTGAGGCGGGCCACGAGGTGGACGAGCGCCACCTTCGAGGCGTCGCGGGCGCGGTGGAACATGCTCTCGCCGAAGAAGGCGGCGCCGAGGCTCACCCCGTAGAGCCCGCCGACGAGCGCGTTCCCGTCCCAGACCTCCACCGTGTGGCAATAGCCGAGGTCGAACAGGTCGCCGTAGATGCGCCGGATGCGGGAATTGATCCAGGTCTTCTCCCGGTCCGGCCCCGGCGCGGCGCAGCCGTCGATGACGCCCTCGAAATCGGTGTCGACCCGCACCTCGAACACGTCCGCCCGCACCGTGCGGACGAGGCGCTTGTTCACGTGGAAGCCGTCGAGCGGGATGATCCCGCGCTCGCGCGGCTCCACCCAGTAGATGCCGGGATCCTCCGCGCTCTCCGCCATGGGAAAGATGCCCGCGGCGTAGGCGCGCAGGACGATCTCCGGCGTGATCTGGACGATGCCGCTGTGCATCAGGGTCCCGTGGGCGCGCCGGGGGTCACGGGCTTTCGTCCAGCCCCCCGGTCTTGAGAAAGTGCTCCAGCCAATGGATGTCGTACAGGCCGTTCTGGATATCTTGGTTCCGAACGAGCGTCCTGAAAAGGGGGAGCGTCGTGTCGACGCCGTCGACGACGAACTCGTCGAGGGCGCGGCGAAGGCGCATCAGGCACTCGTTGCGCGTGCGGCCGTGCACGATCAGCTTGCCGACGAGCGAATCGTAGTGCGGCGGGATGCGATAGCCCTGGTAGGCGGCGGAATCGACGCGCACGCCGAGCCCGCCCGGCGGGTGGAAATAGGTGATGGTGCCGGGCGAGGGCCGGAAGGTCGCGGGATGCTCGGCGTTGATGCGGCACTCCACCGCGTGGCCCTCGATCCGCACGTCCTCCTGGCGGACCGTGAGCGGGTTGCCGGCGGCGATGCGGATCTGCTCGTTCACGAGATCGATCCCGGTGATCATCTCGGTCACGGGATGCTCCACCTGGATACGGGTGTTCATCTCGATGAAGTAGAATTCCCCGTTCTCGTACAGGAATTCCACCGTGCCGGCGCCGGCGTAGTGCAGCTCCTGCATTGCCTTGGCGACGATCCCGCCGATGCGGGCGCGCTCCTCGGCGTTGAGCGCCGGCGAGGGGCCCTCCTCCCAGACCTTCTGGTGGCGGCGTTGCAGCGAGCAGTCGCGCTCGCCGAGGTGGATCGCGTTGCCGCGCCCGTCGCCGAGGACCTGGATCTCGATGTGGCGGGGCTTCTCGAGGTACTTCTCGATATAGACCGCGTCGTCGCCGAAGGCGGCCTTGGCCTCGGTGCGGGCGGTGACGAAGGCGTGGACGAGCTCGCCCTCGTCGCGCGCGACCTTCATGCCGCGCCCGCCGCCGCCGGCGGCGGCCTTGATCAAGACGGGATAGCCGATCTCCGCCGCCACGCGGCGCGCGCTGTCCTCGTCGTCGACGCCGCCCTCGGAGCCGGGCACGCAGGGGATGCCGAGGCGCTTGGCGGTGCGCTTCGCCTCGATCTTGTCGCCCATGATGCGGATGTGCTCGGGCTTGGGCCCGATGAAGGCGATCTTGTGGTCCGCCAGCACCTCCGCGAAGCGGGCGTTCTCCGACAGGAACCCGTAGCCGGGGTGGATCGCGTCGGCGCCGGTGATCTCGCAGGCCGAGATCAGCGCCGGGACGTTCAGGTAGCTGTCGCGCGCGGGCGGCGGGCCGATGCAGACGCTCTCGTCGGCGAGGCGCACGTGCATGGCGTCGGTGTCGGCGGTGGAATGCACCGCGACGGTCGCGATGCCGAGCTCCTTCGCGGCGCGCAGGATGCGCAGCGCGATCTCGCCCCGGTTCGCGATGAGGATCTTGTCGAACATGCGCCCGGCCGTCATTCGATGATCATCAGGGGCTCGCCGAACTCCACCGGCTGCCCGTCCTCGAACAGGACCTCGACGACGGTGCCGGCGCGCGGCGCGACGATGTCGTTGAACGTCTTCATCGCCTCGATCAGCAGGACGCGCTGCCCGGCCTCGACCTGGGAGCCCACCTCGACGAAGGGCTTCGCCTCGGGCGAGGGACGGCGATAGGCGGTGCCGACCATCGGCGAGGTGACGGCGCCGGGATGCTCGCGCGGGGACGCCTTCGGCGCGGGCGCCGGCGGCGCCGCCATGGCGGCGGCCGGCGCGGGCGCGGCCGGAGCGTGCGCCGGCGCGGCTTGCGGCGCGTAGTGCGGCGCGGCGACGGTGAGGGCCTGCGCCGGCTGGCGCGCGACGCGGATGCGCAGATCGCCCTTCTCGACCTCGATCTCGGTCAGGTCCGTCTCGGAGATGAGACCGGCGAGCTCGCGCACGAGCTCGGGATCGAAGGGGCTGTTCCTGGCCATGGGTGAGGGTGCTCCTACTCGTTCAGGGGCGCGCGGCGGCGTCGGGCCGGGCGCGCAGCGCCGACAGGCAGGCGTCGAAGCCGAGCGTGTAGCTCGCGGCGCCGAAGCCGGCGATGACGCCCTTGCAGACGGGCGCGATCATGGAATGGTGGCGGAAGCTCTCGCGGGCGTGCACGTTCGAGAGGTGGATCTCGACCGCGAGCGCGCCCGAGCCGGCGATCGCGTCCCGCAGGGCGATCGAGGTGTGGGTGTAGGCGCCCGCGTTGATCACGACGCCCGCGCCCTTCAGGCCCGCCTCCTGCACGGCGCTGACGAGGGCGCCCTCGTCGTTCGTCTGCAGGAAGGTCAGCGCCACGCCCTCGGCCTCGGCCTTCGCCCGCAGCCGCGCCTCGATGTCGGCCAGCGTCTCGTGGCCGTACACGGCGGGCTCGCGCCGGCCGAGGAGGTTGAGGTTGGGACCGTTGAGGACGTGGATCTCGAGCATGTCACCGTCGACCGTGCGCACGGGCGAGCGCCCGCCGCGCCGCCCGACGCGCCGTCATAGCGGGAAGCCGCGTGCGACGAAAGGGGGAAGCGGCGCGGATCGCCGCATCCGCCGCCCCCGCCCACAGCGCGATCAGCAGCTCGGGCTTCCGCAGGCGCGGGTGTTCTCCACCGCCTGGGTGAGGCGCTCCTCGCCCACCGCGCCGAAGATCACGCCGTCGCCGACCACCCAGGCCGGCGTGCCGGTGAGGCCGAGCTTGTCGGCGAGCTCGACGTTGGCGGTGATGATCTCGCGCACGCGCTCGGACTTCATGTCCTCGTCGAGGCGCGCCATGTCGAGGCCCATCTCCTCGGCGACCTGGAGCGCGCGGTCGGCGTCGATCTGGCCGCGGGAATTGAGCACGTCCATGTGGAAGCGCGCGGCCTCCTCGGCGTCCATCTGCTCGAAGGCGGCGATGCCGACGCGCGCGGCGCCGAGGGAGCCCGGGCCGAGGACCGGGAAGTCCTTGAGCACGACGCGCAGGTTCGGATCCTTCTCGATCATCGCCATGACGTCGCCGAGCGCGCGCTTGCAGAAGCCGCAATTGTAGTCGAAGAACTCGACCAGGGTGACGTCGCCTTCCGGGTTGCCCAGCACCACGTCGTCCGGCGAGCGGAACAGCAGCTCGGCCGACTCGGTGAGCGCCTCGCGCTGGCGGGCCTCCTGCGCGGCGACCTCGCGGCGCTCGAGCTCGGCGAAGACCTCGCGCATGATCTCGGGATTCTCGAGCAGGTACTCGCGGACGATCTCGCCGATGGCCTCGCGCTCGGCGGCGTCGAAGGTCGCGTCCTGCGCGAGAGACTGCGGCGCTGCGCCCGCGGCGACGGCGAGAAGGGCGGCGAAGCCGGCGGCGGCGGCGGTCGTCTTGAGGTACGAGAACATGGGTCTGTCGGTCCTGTGCTTGCGCGGCTTTCGGTTCAGCGGCGGTTCTCGGGAACGAACTCGTAGATGTCGCGCGCGCGCCGCCAGGCGGGCGTGCCTTCCACGAGGCTGCGCATGGCGCGGAACGCCTGCGTCTGGCCGTTGGTGACGTCGCCCGCGGCCATGTAGTACTCCGCGGTGGCGAGCTCGGCGAGACCGATCTGCCCGGTGCGGCCATAAGCCATGGCGAGATGACGGTAGGCGTCCGGTGATTCGGGCTCGGCGCGCGTCGCGCGTTCCAGCTGGCGGACCGCCTCCTCCAGGCTCGCGCCGTCGCCGAGCGCGATCAACGTCTGGCCGTAGAGCACGCGGATCGTCGGCGCGCCGTCGGAGAGCTGCACGGCGCGGCGCAGGCTCTCGACGGCCTCGCGCGGGCGCGCGCTCTCGAGCAGGAGCTGCCCGCGCAGCTCGTGGAAGTAGGGGTTCGAGGGCTGCTCGCGGATCAGCCCGTCGATCGCCTCCACCGCCTCGCGCGAGCGGCCGGTGCGATGGGCGGCGACCGCGCGGGCGTAGCGCGCCGGCGCGGACGTGTCGTAGGGCGGATAGCGGCGCAGCACCGACTCGGGGCTGTCGACGAAGCCGAACAGCTTTGCGCGCGCGAGATCGTGGCGGGCCTGCAGCGCCGGCGGGTCCCTGCGGTCGCGATAGGGGCTCTCCGCCGCGAGCCGCTCCAGCTGCGAGATGCGCTCGGCCGGCAGCGGATGGCTCTGCAGGTAGGGATCGATGCTAGAGCGGAAGAGGCCCGTATCCGCGAAGCGCCGGAAGGTCGTGATCATGCCAACGGGGGACTGCCCGGTCGCCGTGAGATAGCGGACGGCCGCGACATCCGCCGCCTGTTCCTCCGAGCGCTGGTAGGAGAGGAGGTTGCGGCGGACCATCTCCTGGGAGCCCGAGAAGATGCCCGCCACCCCGAGCCCCGGATTGCCGACGTTCGGCCCGCCCTGGACCGCGCCCGCCATGGCGCCGGCGCCGAGCAGCATGCCGACCACCGACATCAGCTTGGCGTTCGACACCTCCTGGCGCAGCCGCGCCAAATGGCCGCCGGCGATGTGGCCGGTCTCGTGCGCGATGACGCCGATGATCTCGTTGGGCGTCTCCGCCGTCATCAGCGCGCCGATATTGAGGAAGATCCGCTGGCCGTTGGCCACGAAGGCGTTGAAGGAACGGTCGTTGATCAGGACGATGTCGGTCGCGCTCGCGTCGATGCCGGCCGCGCGCAGGATCGGCCGGGCGTAGTCGCGCAGGAGCGCTTCGATCTCCGCGTCGCGCACGATCGGGATGCCGCGGCCCTGCGCCTCGGCCGCCTGGATCGGCGCGAAGGCGAGGACGCCGGCGAGCGCCGCCGTCGCTGTCCGGCGCGCGGCGCGGGACAGGCGAGCGCCCAGGGTGGCGAGGATACGGCGAGGAGGCGTCGTCATCGTGATCTCGGCGAACGGCTTTGCGCCTTGCGGGAGCTGCGCTGATACGGGTACAGGCTAGCGGCGAAGATGGTCAAATCACGGTTTCGTCGACGCGACCCGCGCGCAACCCCCGAAAGGTCCCCCCGATGAACGACGAGACGAGCCGCGCCCCGCTCGCGCCGGCGATCGCGGCGCGCGCCGAGAAGGTCGCGCCCTTCCTCGCCATGGACGTGCTCGCCCGCGCCGCCGCCAAGGAGCGCGCCGGCGATCACGTCGTCCACATGGAGGTCGGCCAGCCTTCCGCTCCGGCGCCGCGCGCCGCGCGCGAGGCCGCGAAGGCCGCGATCGACGTCGGGCGGATCGGCTACACCGAGGCGCTCGGCATCGCGCCCCTGCGCGAGCGGATCGCGCGGCTCTACCGGGACGCCTACGGGGTCGAGGTCTCGCCGCAGCGCATCGTGGTGACGACGGGCTCGTCCGCCGGGTTCGTGCTGGCCTTCCTCGCCCAGTTCGAGCCGGGCGACCGCGTCGCCATCACCGCGCCGGGCTACCCGGCCTATCGCAACATCCTGGAGGCGCTCGGCGTCGAGCCGGTCACCATCCCGCTCGAGAAGGCGAGCGGCTACGTCATGACCGGCGCCGCGCTCGAGGCGGCGCACGCCGCGGCGCCGCTCGAGGGCGCGCTCGCCATGAGCCCGGCGAACCCGTCGGGCACGATGATGGACGCAGCCACGCTGGCCGATGTCGGCCGCGTCTGCCGCGAGAAGGGCCTGTGGTTCGTCTCCGACGAGATCTATCACGGCCTCACCTACGGCGCGCCGGCCGAGACGGCGCTGCGCTTCGACCCCGACGCGGTGATCGTCAACTCGTTCTCGAAGTATTATTGCATGACCGGCTGGCGCATCGGCTGGCTGGTCGTGCCCGAGCGCCTCGTCCGCGTCGTCGAGCGGCTGGCGCAGAGCCTCTACATCTCCGCGCCCTACCTGTCCCAGGTCGCGGCGCTGGCGGCGATGGACGCCACCGAGGAGCTGGAGGCGGTCAAGGCCGGCTACGCCCGGACCCGGGCGATGCTGCTGGACGAGCTGCCCCGCATCGGCCTCGACGACCTGCATCCGGCGGACGGCGCGTTCTACGTCTACGCCAACGTCGCGCGCTTCACCAACGACAGCCTCGATTTCTCCCGCCGCCTGCTGGACGAGGCCGGCGTCGCCGCCACGCCGGGCGTCGATTTCGACCCGATCGACGGATCGCACTGGCTGCGCCTGTCCTTCGCCGGCTCCTTCGAGGAATGCCGCGAGGGCGTGCGGCGCATCGGCGCCTTCCTGCGCTGAGGCGGCCCCATGCACGCGCCCATGGACGCCCCCGCGCCCGAGACCCTCGCCTGCCGGCTCGACGGCTACACCGACCTGCCGCCGGGCAAGCTCGCCAACGTCGTGACCTATCTGGAGATGCGCGCGCCGCCGCCGCAGCGGCGCGCCGTGCCCCGTCCGGATCTCTCGCTCGTTGCGACCGACACGCGGCTCGCGCCCTATCGCGCGCTGTTCCGCCGCATCGGCGCGCCCTGGCTGTGGATGGGCCGGCTCGCGCTCTGCGACGCCGCGCTGGAGGCGACGTTGCGCGATCCGCGGCTCGTCTCGCGCACGCTGGTGCGCGCGGGCGAGGCGATCGGGCTCGTCGAGCTGTTCTTCGACGGGGGCGAGGCGGAGATCGCCTATTGCGGCGTCGTGCCCGAGGCGATCGGGACCGGGGCGGGGCGGTTCCTGATGGACGCGGCGGTCGCGCAGGCCTTCGCACGGCCGATCGCGCGGCTGACGGTGCACACCTGCACCTTCGACCATCCGGGCGCG